>NZ_CALIXW010000021.1 GCF_938046015.1 uncultured Porphyromonas sp.
GATCTTGACGATCTTGAACTCCATGGTCTTGTCTACATAGGCATCGTAGTCACGGATAGGACGTACGTCGATCTGTGAACCTGGGAGGAAGGCTTCGATACCGAAGATGTCGACGATCATACCGCCCTTCGTACGGCTCTTGACGTAGCCTCGTACCACTTCGTCCTTCTCGAGGGCTTCGTTGATACGATCCCAGCTGCGTGCGATGCGAGCCTGTCGGTGCGAGAGCACGAGCTGGCCCTTCTTATCTTCTTGCGATTCGATGAAGACTTCTACCTTGTCGCCTACCTGCAGCTCAGGGTTGTAGCGGAACTCGGAGGCACTGATCGTCCCCTCGCTCTTGAAGCCGATGTTGACCGTTACTTCGCGCTTGTTGATAGACGTGACTGTACCTACTACAACCTCCTGGTTCTTCACCTTGTTGAGGGTGCTTTCGTAGGCTGCTTCCTGCTCCTGGCGCGAGCCAGTGCCAAAGACTTCTCCCTGCTCAAACTCATCCCAGTTGAAGTCCTGGAGTGGCTTGATAGCGTTCAAATTTTCCATTGAGTTAAACATACTAATTATTACACACGAGTTACCTCTCGTCCGCCCCTGCCATGCCCCTCGTGTAGAGTCGCCGCGCAGATGGGCGGGTGAAAAGTGCCACAAAGGTATAAAAACTATCTGATACTACCGCACATAGAGCGCACACGAAGCCTACTGACTGCCACCTCGCCTCGAGCGCGCTGCTCTAAGGGCTGGGGAAGGCTTGCACTTCGTCCTTTGAGCGAGGCTACTAGCCCTAAGCGATCACCGCTCCTCAGGCTAGGCTACTGAGGTAGGCGAAGCAACCTCTGCCTTCTCGATATTTCCTGCTAAGCTATTGTTTTTTAGAACGCTAAAGGGCCTCTAAGTAGGCCCTTAGTGCGGCCCGAGCTGAGGCTCAGTGCGCCGACATCCTTGCCACAGCGCTGTGATGGATATCCCTTAGACTCCTGGCTGATATTCCTCGCGCTCGTCAGGGACGTCTCTCAGCGAGCTGGCTGATATCCCTCACGGGCGCTCCCCCATAGCCGAGCGCTGCTGGGGCTGAGGTGCTGGCTCGTCTCTCCGTAAGCTAGGCTAAGGGCTAAGCGGGCGGTATGGGGCCTTAGCTCCAGCAGGGAAGCGGCGTTTGCTTGCGCTAAGGAGCCTTATTCCGTATCTTTGTCCTGTTGCTTTTGAGTCAATCTCGATTAACTTATTCCATTATGATACAGCATCCTCTCCCACCATTCGAGCATCGGCGTGCGCTGCGGCACAGTTGGCTGCTCCTGACGCGCCGTCGGGGGCTCGTATGGTTGACCTTCCTCTATATCTTCTGCCTAGCCAGCTTCTGGGTATGGAGCATCCTTCCTCTAGATAAGTTGCTGCTGGGCCTAGAGCAGGGGAATAGTTGGCTATCGCTACTGGGCTACATCCTCCCCATCCTCCTCTGGTGGTGCCTCACTCAGCTCCTTGACCTCAGGCTGACCCAGACGACGCTCGGGATGATCAAGACGGGAGACCGCAGCTACCGCCTGCCCTGGAAGGAGGCGCTACGCCGCTGGCTGCCCTATATGGGCCTAGCCTTGGTACTCCAGCTGGTCTTCCTTGTCGGGGGTAGCCTCATGCTCGTGCCTGGTGCCTACCTCCTCTTGCGCTTCAGCTTTGCTCCTAACCTGAGTGTAGACCAAGGCCTTGGGCTAGGGGCCGCACTGCGTGCCTCGTGGCGTCTGACGGAGGGGCACTTCTACCTCCAGCTCGCGGCCTTGGGGCTTGCGCTGGGGCTTAGCTTCCTCGCCTCGAGCTTCGTCCTCGGCATCTATATCTCCTATCCGGTGCTGCGGCTCTACTTTGCCCAGCTCTATTATTATCTGCGCGCTGAGGGCGTGCCTCATGCAGTAGAAGGTGCGCAGGCCTAGCCTCACGCGCCTACGTCGCCGCCTGCCGCGACTAGGGGCGAAGCTGCAGCTCGGGCAAGGCCTCAAGCGAGCTAAGCGCCTGCTGCTGAATCAGCGTGGCGACGGCGTGCACTCGCCCTTTGCCTTCGGGCTGATCCATCGCGTGATACGTAATCGCCGTCCCTATTACTGCTTCGCTCCGCTGCGTGAGGAGCTCCGAGTCCGTGCGCGTAGCCTCTCGCAGGAGGCGCTGCGTAGCCCTACGGCGCTGGAGCTCATCTACCGCCTCCTGCAGGAGCTTCGCCCTAGTGAGGTTGCCTACCGAGCAGCTGCCGTGAGCATGCTGCCGTGCTACCTAGAGCAGTCGGGCTTGCCTTGCCTCGAGCTGGAGTCTCAGACGCAGGAGCTCGCCCCGCGGAGCTGCCTCATCCTCGAGAGCTGGCCCACGGAGGGTACGGAGCTGGACGAGCTGACGTCCCAGCTCCAGGAGCTGTGTCAGCAGAGCCCCGAGTTGATGCTTTTCGTCCATCTGCCGCGGCCCCGCTTCGGCCGACAGCTCGAGCAGCTGCGCGCTGAACTACAGCCTCAGCTGGTGCTGGACCTACTGGACCTACAGCTGTGGTTCTTCGATCCCAGCCTTACCCCTAGCCGCTATAAGGCCGTCTACTAGCCTCGGGATCTCAGCGATCTAAAAAGCGAAGCCCCCGCATCTCCTCAGATGCGGGGGCTTCGCTTTTATATAGGACTTATCCTAGAAGAGTTCGCTGAGGAGCTGCTCGGTGGCTCCGCGCTGCTCGGCGAAGAAGTGCTCAAGCTGCTGGGCGACCTCGCGGCAAGCGGCCTCGTCGTCGAAGCGCTGCAGTAGGGCAGCGAAGTCCTCCTCGCTATGAAGTACGAAGCCGAGGCCGCGCTGGATGAGCTCACGCACCTCACGATGCTTGTGCACCTCGGGCCCGAAGAAGACGGGGATGCCGTAGACGGCTGCCTCCAGCGTATTGTGCACGCTCTTGCCGAAGCCTCCTCCGACCCAGGCGTAGCGCCCGTAGCGGTAGATGGAGGAGAGCAGCCCGAAGCAGTCGATGATGAGGCAGTCGTAGTCCCCTGTCGCTCCCGCCTGCAGCTGGCTGTAGCGTATGGAGGGGCGGGTAAGCTGTGCCTCAATGGCCTGGAGGTGCTCCTCGTGGATCTCGTGAGGCGCGATGATGAGCTTGTATTCCTTGCCCAGGCGGTTGAAGTAGGGGAGTAGGATCGCTTCGTCCTCAGGCCAAGTGCTGCCCGCGACGAGTACCTTGCCCTCTAGGGCAGCTGCCTCGGGGATCGCTCGGGCTGTGCTGGCGATCTCGATGACGCGGTCGAAGCGCGTGTCCCCCGCCACAGAGACGGCCGTGATGCCGTGTCGCTGGAGCAGCTGGCGTGAGTCCTCATCCTGTACATAGAGCCGCTCGAAGAGCGTCAACAGGCGCAGGTACCATTTGCCCCAGGGGCGGAAGAAGAGCTGGTCGGGGCGGAAGATCGCCGAGATCAGATAGGTCGGTATCCCACGCTCCCGCAGCTCGTAGAGCATCGTCGGCCAGAAGTCGTACTTGATGAAGATGGCCTTGGACGGGCGCGCTAGGTCAAGGAATCGACGGACGGAGGAGCTGCGGTCGGAGGGTAGATAGACGACCACATCGGCCCCCGCGTAGTCCTGACGTACAGTGTAGCCCGAGGGGCTGAAGAAGCTCAGCAGGATCTGATACTCGGGATGCGTGCGGCGCACAGCCTCCATGAGGGGACGCCCCTGCTCGAATTCGCCGAGCGAGGAGGCGTGGAACCATACGACGGGACGTGTCGCGTCCAGTCGCCCGAGGCGCAGCGGTGTGTCCTTGCGCCCCTCGATGATGAGGCGTGCCTTGGGACTGAAGCGTGCCGCTAGGTGTAGCCCTGCCGAGGCAAGGATACCTGCGAAGCTATAGAGCGGATTCTTCAAACTCGGTGACTTAGCCTAGCTGGTTAATCGCGCGCTCGAGGCGACGCAGGGTCTCCTCCCTGCCGAGGAGCGCTGTGATGTCGAAGAGGTGGGGGCCCTTGGCAGCACCTACCAGAGCGAGACGGAAGCAGTTCATCACTGCCCCGAGGCCGTAGCCCTCACGCTCGATCCAGGCCTTGACCTGCTCCTCAGTGCTGTCTGCGGGGAGCTCGGGCTCGAGCCCTGCCAGCAGCTCCGCAAGGGCACGCATCTGGGCGGCGCTATCTTCCTTCCAGCGCTTGGAGACCGTCTTGGGGTCGTACTCCATAGGCGCGACGAAGAAGAAGAGGGCTTGATCGAAGAGCTCGGGCAGCGTCTGAGCACGCTCCTTGACGAGCGCGATGACCTTAGCGACGAAGGCCTGATCGTAGCTGATGCCTTCTTCCTCGAAGCGCGGACGGAGCAGCTCCGCTAGGCGCTCGTTGCACGCCTCCTGGATGTAGTGGTGGTTGAACCACTTGCCCTTCTCGTAGTCGAACTTAGCCCCAGCCTTACTGCACTTCTCTATGTTGAAGTACTGGATCAGCTCCTCCATGCTCATGACCTCGCTGTGCTCCATACCGGGATTCCAGCCTAGGAGCGCGACGAAGTTCACCACGGCCTCGGGCAGGTAGCCGCTCTCGCGGTAGCCTGAGGAGACGTCCCCCGTCTTGGGATCGATCCAGCGCAGGGGGAAGACAGGGAAGCCAAGGCGGTCGCCATCACGCTTGCTCAGCTTGCCATTGCCCTCGGGCTTGAGCAGGAGCGCTAGGTGGGCGAAGCGGGGCATCGTGTCCTCCCAGCCGAAGGCACGGTAGAGGAGCACGTGCAGCGGGGAGCTGGGCAGCCATTCCTCGCCGCGGATGACATGGGAGATGTCCATCAGATGGTCGTCCACGATGTTGGCCAGGTGGTAGGTGGGCAGGTCATCAGCACTCTTGTAGAGGACCTTGTCGTCGAGCACCGAGCTGTTGAAGCTGACGCGCCCGCGGATCATATCGTCGACCTCGACCTCCACATTGGGCTCGACGAGGAAGCGTACCACGTACTGCTGGCCTGCTGCGATGAGGCGCTCGACCTCCTCAGCAGGGAGCGTCAGGGAGTTGCGCATCGAGCCGCGCGTCGTAGCGTCGTACTGGAAGTTGGCCTGCGCCTTGCGCTGCGCCTCGAGTTCCTCGGGCGTGTCGAAGGCGATGTAGGCCTTGCCTGCATCGAGGAGCTGCTGCACGTACTTGCGGTAGATATCTCGGCGCTCGCTCTGGCGGTAGGGGCCGCAGTCGCCGCCATAGCTTACTCCTTCGTCAAAGTGGATCCCGAGCCACTGGAGGGCCTCGATGATGTAGGCCTCCGCCCCAGGGACGAAGCGCTGGCTGTCGGTATCCTCGATGCGCAGCAGGAGCTCGCCGCCGTGGCGCTTAGCGAAGAGGTAGTTATATAGTGCTGTGCGCACGCCGCCGATGTGGAGCGCTCCCGTAGGGCTGGGGGCGAAGCGTACGCGTACCTTTCTATTAGTCATCGGTAATGAGGTGTTAGATGTGTGGGACCGTAAGTGATTACTGGACGGAGGGTCGGAGGAGCTGCCAGCCGCTATGCTCGGCGAGGAGCTGCTGCAGCTCGGCGAGTGGGGCGCGACGAGGCTCGGTAGCCAAGGGGCAGGTCGGAGCCTCCAGTCGGAGCGTCCCCTCGAGGAAGACGGTACGAGCACACTCGCCAGTGAAGGGCTCGAGCTCGAAGCCTCCATACTCGAGCGGACGTACCAGCACCATGGGGCAGAGTAGGGAGCCTACCTGTAGGTAGTGGCTCACGTAGCTAGGGGGAGGAGAGGGCATCATACCAACGTACTAGAAGCTGCTCTCCGTATCCGCCGTCGTCGGAGGTGGGGGGACGTCATTGCCTAGAGGAGGGGCATCCCGCAGGGTATCTGCACGCTCTAGGCTGGGAGGTGGTGCCGCGAGCGCTGCCGTAGAGTAGCGAACGAAGCTGAAGCTGTCGATCGCCCAGAAGCCGCGCTTGGGGAGCTGGGGGACGTAGCCTACGACGCGGCCGAAGGAGGAGCGCATCTGCTTGCCCTCAGGGACGCGGAGGCTGATGCGGTAGAGCTTGCCTGGGGCCTTGAGCTCAAGCGTCTTGCGTACCACCGTAGAGTCCGTACAGCATAGGCTGAGTTGCATACGTAGCGGCCGCTTGGCCTGCGCAGGCTGCCCCGAGAGACGCAGGACGAAGGCCAGCTCCGTGCCCCCAGCGTAGCTTTGGTCGGGCGTGTAGCTGAAGCTCCGCTCCAGGTAGGCCTTCCCCGCGTGGAAGCTGACGCTATCCCGCAGTAGGTTCACGGAGTCGACGTTGCCCGCCTGCCACTGCCAGAGCTTGGCCTGGATGGCGGAGAGGCTGTCGCTACGAGCCTGCAGGAGCTGCCGCCGCTGCTCGAGCTCCTTGTGCGCTGCGTCGTAGATGTCCTTGTAGCTCTCGAGGTCATGCTGGCTGTACCATACGAGTGAGCTGTCCCAGTCGGCGAGCGTAGCATCGTGGCGGCCAAGGATAGCCGCATAGCCCACTAGGCGCAGGCTGTCGGGGAGGCTACGCTCCGCGAAGTTCTGCTCGGCGATGACCATCTCTGGTAGCAGCTCCTGCATCGTCTTGACCCCAAGCCGCTTCCAGGGCTTGGAGCCGCAGCTCGAGAGGAGACTGAGGCTCAGCACGAGGCCGCAGCCTAGCGCTAGGGAGGATACGTGACGCGAGGGACGAGCCATACTACTGGGCTGTGCTGTCTGTCTCCTCAGTGCGCTGGGGCGAGAGGAGCTCTAGGGCGAGCGAGAAGCTGCGTCTGTAGAAGAGCAGCAGGAGTACTACCCCGACAGAGATACAGGCGTCAGCGAAGTTGAAGATCGGGCTGAAGAAGATGAAGGGCTCCCCCGCGTGCACCGGGCTCCACTCGGGATAGGTGGTGCGGATGATGGGGAAGTAGAGCATGTCTACGACCTTGCCGTGGAGGAAGTCCCCGTAGCCAGAGCCCCAGGGTACCAGCTGCGCCACGGCGCCTCTGCTGGAGCTGAAGATCTCGCCGTAGAAGAGGCAGTCGATGATGTTGCCGAAGCCTCCGGCGATGACCAGCGATAGGGTGAGCAAGAAGCCCAGCGAGAAGCGCTGCATCCGTATGATGCGGATGAGGTAGTATAGCCCAGCGCTCATCGCGATGATGCGGAAGAGCGTCAGTAGCAGCTTGCTCCCTATCGTGATGCCATAGGCCATGCCTTCGTTCTCCACGAAGTAGAGCTTGAACCACGAGGCGATCTCGATCATCTCGCCCTCTACCATAGAGGTCTTGACCCAGATCTTGGAGGCCTGGTCGATGATGAGGAGTAGGAGGATGAGCCCGCTACATAGGACTAGAGCCTTGCTAGTGCCCTTGCTTGATGTCATGTTACTTCTTCTCGTTGAGCTTGGCCTCGATGCTCAGCGTCGCGTGGGGGACAGCACGTAGGCGCTCCTTGGGGATGAGCTTCCCCGTCTGACGGCAAACGCCGTAGGTACGGTTCTCGATGCGGCGCAGTGCGGCCTGTAGGTTATGAATGAACTTGAGCAGACGCTCGGCCATGCGCCCTGCCTCGCCCTTGGAGAGGGAGGCAGCACCTTCGTGCACGGCCTTGAACGTCGGGAGGGTGTCTGCGACGTCATTCTCAGAGGAATTAGTAGCGCTCTCACGCAGCTGCTCGTAGTCACGGATGGCCTGCTCGAGCTTGGCCTCGATGAGTTCGCGGAATTCCTGAAGTTCTTCCTCAGTGTACGCAGTCTTTTCGATACTCATAGGATAGGGGTAGTGGAGTAAGTCCCACCATACGGCCCCGAGAGGCTGGATGGTGGGACGAAGTACGGTTAATTGACTCGTTGGATAGCTATAGGTAGCTGCTTGTCGTCTAGCTCTAGCTCTGCTGTGGGCTTGAGGCTAGCGCTCTGGGTGATGCTGTCGGCCTGTACCTCCTTGGCTATGTAGGAGGCATATACAGCGAGCACACGCGTGAGCTCATCGTCCTCGGGGAGCACGATCGTGATGCGGTCGCTGACCTCGTAGCCGCTCTGCTTGCGCAGGTTCTGTATGCGGTTGATCAGCTCGCGCGCCGTGCCCTCGAGGCGAAGTTCCTCGGTGAGCGTGATGTCTAGGGCTATGGTGAGCGTCCCCTCGTTGGCTACGAGCCAGCCAGGGATGTCCTCAGAGTAGATGTCTACGTCCTCGCGCTCGATGACGACGGGCGTGTCGGCGATCGTCAGCTGGAGGGAGCCCGTACGCTCGATCGTGGAGATCTGCTCCTGGCTCAGCTCGGCGACGGTGGCCGCGATGGCCTTCATGATCTTGCCGTAGCGTGGGCCGAGGCGCTTGAAGTCAGGGCGTATCTTCTTGACCAGGACGCCGTCGCCGTCGGAGACGAACTTGAGCTCCTTGACGTTCACCTCGCTCAGGATCAGCGGTACGACGGGCTCGATGGCGAGCTTGTCCTCCTCGTTGACGATGGGGATGAGTAGGTGCTGTAGGGGCTGGCGTACCTTGATGCTGACCTTGCGGCGCAGGGCGAGCACCATCGAGCAGATGGACTGGGCGAGGGCCATGCTACGCTCCAGCGAGCTGTTGATGCAGCTGCGATCCGCTACGGGGAAGTCCGCTAGGTGTACCGAGCTCTCGGTAGCATCTGCACGGCCCGAGACGAGGTCGCGGTAGAGCTGGTCAGCGTAGAAGGGCGCGATGGGGGCCATGAGCTTGGCGACCGTCACGAGACAGCTGTAGAGCGTCTGATAGGCGGCGAGCTTGTCCGTGGTCATCTCCCCAGCCCAGAAGCGGCGGCGCGAGAGGCGCACGTACCAGTTGCTCAGCTGCTCGGATACAAAGTCGCTGATAGCACGGGCGGCACGCGTGGGCTCGTAGTCGTTGAGGTCGCCGTCTACCTCGAGGATGAGGCTGTTGAGGCTGGAGAGGATCCAGCGGTCGATCTCGGCGCGCTCGCTCAGGGCTACCTGTGGCGCCTCGGTGTCGAAGCCATCGAGGTTGGCATACAGCGCGAAGAACTGATAGGTGTTGTAGAGCGTGGCGAAGAACTTGCGGCGCACCTCGTCGATGCCCTCAAGGTCGAACTTGAGGTTGTCCCAAGGCGAGGAGTTGCTGATCATATACCAGCGCAGCGGGTCGGAGCCGTACTGCTCGATCGTCGCGAAGGGGTCGACGGCATTGCCGAGACGCTTGCTCATCTTGTTGCCGTTCTTGTCCAGCACGAGCCCGTTGGAGATGACGGCCTTGTAGGAGTTCGTCCCCGAGACCATCGTAGCGATGGCGTGCAGGGTGAAGAACCAACCGCGCGTCTGGTCTACGCCCTCAGCGATGAAGTCTGCGGGGAAGACGCGGCCGCTGTCCAGCAGCTCCTTGTTCTCGAAGGGATAGTGCACCTGAGCGTAGGGCATAGCACCTGAGTCGAACCACACGTCGATGAGGTCGCTCTCTCGACGCATAGGCTTGCCCGAGGGGGAGACGAGGATGATGTCGTCCACATAGGGGCGGTGGAGGTCGATCTTCTGATAGTTCTCCTCGGTGTAGACCCCAGGCTCGAAGTCCTTCCAGGGATTCTCGGCCATGAAGCCCGCAGCTACCGCCTCCTCGATGCCGGCATAGAGCTCGGCGACGGAGGTGATGCAGCGCTCTTCCTTACCATCCTCGGTGCGCCAGATCGGGAGCGGTGTGCCCCAGTAGCGGCTACGGGAGAGGTTCCAGTCCTGGAGGTTCTCCAGCCACTTGCCGAAGCGGCCCGTACCCGTGCTCTCAGGCTTCCAATTGATGGTCTCATTCAGGCGCATCATCTCCTCGCGGCAAGCCGTGGAGCGGATGAACCAGCTATCCAGCGGATAGTAGAGGACGGGCTTGTCCGTGCGCCAGCAGTGGGGGTAGGAGTGCACGTGCTTCTCGATGCGGAAGACCTTGCCCTGCCCCTTTAGTAGGAGGGCGATCGTGACGTCGAGCGTCTCATCGTCATCCCCCAGCGTATCGTCGTAGGCATTCTTGACGAAGCGCCCAGCGTATTCCTTATATAGATCTACGTTCACGAAGTCACGGACGAACTGCTCGTCTAGGTGCTCCAGCGGGTAGAGGCGCCCCTGCATGTCGACCATGGGGCGAATGTTGCCCTCGCGGTCCAGCACTGTGAGCCCAGCGATGCCAGCGGCCTTAGCCACCTTGCTGTCGTCGGCCCCGAAGGTGGGGGCGATGTGTACAATCCCTGTACCATCGGTCGTGCTGACGAAGTCGCCAGCGATCACGCGGAAGGCCTCACCGTCGGGACGCATCCAGGGGAGGAGCTGCTCGTAGCGGGTGCCGACGAGCTCCTGCCCCTTGTAGCGGGCTACGATGAGGTAGGGGAGCTTCTTGTCTCCAGGCTGGTAGGCGGCTAGCGCTTCCTCTCCCTCGTGCTCGGAGGAGACGAAGCTGTGGAGCAGCTGCTCGGCGAGGACGACCGTGATGGGCTCGCCGCTGTAGGGATTGAAGGTGCGTACGGCTACGTAGTCGATCTCGGGGCCGACGCAGAGGGCGGTATTGGAGGGCAGCGTCCAGGGCGTGGTCGTCCAGGCCATGAAGTAGGGCGCGCCGTGCCCGAGGAGCTCAGCCTTCGGGTCGAGGATGCTGAAGAGCGCCACGCAGGTCGTATCCTTGACATCGCGGTAGGCGCCTGGCTGGTTCAGCTCGTGCGAGCTAAGGCCCGTACCTGCAGCAGGGGAGTAGGGCTGTATGGTGAAGCCCTTGTAGAGGAGCCCCTTCTGATAGATCTCGCCCAGCAGCCACCATAGGGTCTCGATGTAGCGGTTGTCGTAGGTGATGTAGGGGTGCTCCATGTCGACCCAGTAGCCCATCTGGCGGGTCAGCTCCTCCCACTCCTGCGTGTACTTCATCACCTCGCGGCGGCAGGCGGCATTATATTCGTCTACGCTGATCTTCTTCCCGATGTCCTCCTTGGTGATACCGAGGGCCTTCTCTACGCCTAGCTCTACGGGCAGGCCGTGGGTATCCCAGCCCGCCTTGCGATCTACGCGATAGCCCTTCATCGTCTTGTAGCGGCAGAAGATATCCTTGATCGAGCGCGCCATGACGTGGTGGATGCCAGGCATCCCATTAGCCGAGGGAGGTCCTTCGTAGAAGACGAAGGAAGGGGCTCCCTCACGGAGCTGGAGGCTACGGTCAAAGAGGTGCTCGTCCTGCCAACGCTGTAGCACGGACTTGTTGATTCCCGAGAGGTTGAGCCCCTCGTATTCAGGGAATTTGAAGCTCATATAGCGTATCTATTCTATTTAGGTCTAATTGTCTCAGAGGGTGCACGCACGCGGCGCTCTTGCCTCGCTCTGGTCTCAAAAGTGCTACAAAGATACGTTTTTAGCCTTAATCACCCTAGGGGCAGCAAGATGCGTGTAGCTAGGGCACAGCCCAATTCACGGCGGGGGAAGAGGTCCTAATTAGCCTTACAAAGGGCTACTCCAAGCTCGTGGGGGTGCTTCGGGGAAGGACTCCCCGCGGGCGGATGCTGGGAGGCCTTTCTTTAGGCTATAGTCGGAGCGCTCTGACGGGTGTCAGTCAGGAAGCTGAGGGACGGCAGTGAGCGCGCTGATGGACGCCCCTCAGCGCGCTCACTGATACCAGTCAGTAGCGTAGGCTCTAGGACGTCGCCGAATAGGACAGGCCGCTGCCCCTCGCGTGAGGAGCAGCGGCCTGCCACATTGGATATAGGTGGAGTCGCTCCTAGAGACGACGCGAGCCGTCGGAGATGACTACGTCGTAGAACTTAGGCGTACGGCCGTACTTAGCTTCGTAGCGGCTCTTAGCCTCAGCGACGAAGCGGTCATAGAGCTCGTCCTTGATGAGATTGATGGTGCAGCCACCGAAGCCGCCGCCCATGACGCGCGAGCCCGTGATGCCCAGCTCCTTGGCTAGGTCGTTGAGGAAGTCCAGCTCTTCGCAGCTTACTTCATAGAGCTTGCTCATGCCGTGGTGCGTCTCGTACATCTTCTGCCCTACGGTCTCGTAGTCGCCCTTGTCGAGGGCATCGCAGACAGCCAGTACGCGGTCTACCTCGCCGATGACGTAGGAGGCACGCTTGTAGTCCTCTTCGCTGATCTCAGCCTTCACCTCGTCGAGCATGGCGAAGGAGGCGTCACGGAGGAACTTGACCTCGGGGTGACGCTTAGCGATAGCAGCGACGGCAGCCTCGCAGCTCTCGCGGCGCTTGTTGTAGGCCGAGCTAGCGAGCTCGTGCTTGACGACGGAGTCTACGAGCAGCAGACGATAGCCCTTAGGATCGAAGGGGTGGTACTCGTACTCCATGCTCTTACAGTCGAGACGGATGAGCTTGCCTGCCTGGCCGAAGACCGAGGCAAACTGGTCCATGATGCCACACTTGACCCCGATGTAATTGTGCTCAGTAGCCTGGCCGATCTTGGCCAGCTCCATCTTCTCGATGCCGAGGTGGAAGAGGTCGTTCAGCGCGAAGGCGAAGGTGCTCTCCAGCGCAGCCGAAGAAGACATCCCAGCACCCAGAGGCACGTCGCCAGCAAAGACCGTGTCGAAGCCACCGATCTTGCCGCCGCGCTTCTGGATCTCGCGGCAGACGCCGAAGATATAGCGAGCCCAGGACTGCTCAGGAGCGTCCTCCTCTCTGAGACCGAACTCTGCGCTCTCGCCCAGGTCAAGGGCATAGGCGCGTACGCGGTCGGTGCCGTTGAGGCGGATCTCAGCGACCATGGCCTTGTCTACCGCACCGGGGAAGACGAAGGCACCGTTGTAGTCGGTGTGCTCCCCGATGAGGTTGATACGTCCAGGGGAGGTGAAGAGGATGCCAGGCTCGCCATAGAGCTCGGCGAACTTGCTGCGGATCTGTGTCGTGTCCATGTCTTGTGTCTGTGTATTGATATGTGTGTGTAGAGGAGACTCCCCATGCTCCAGGAGCGCGTGTGGCGCCGAGGAGCATGGGGAGTGATGCTTAGTAGCGTGCTTAGGGGAGCTGCTTGACCTTGTGACCACTCAGCGCGTAGAAGAGGAGATAGGCCTCTGCCACTACGACGATGATCCAGGTCCACTGCCAGCCACCGAGGCTATCGGCGAGGATACCCTGTGCGAAAGGTAGGATAGCACCACCGACGATACCCATCATCAGCGCGCCAGAGCCAGCCGAGGTGTACTTACCCAGCTTGTCGATCGCCAGTGAGAAGATAGCTCCCCACATGACGGAGTGGAAGAGCCCAGCACCGACGAGGAGGTAGGGATTGTCCAGGAGCATACCTCCGAGGACGAGGAGGCCAGCGCCGCTAGCGGTGATGGTGAGCTGCTTGTTGGCGCTGATGCTGCTGAGGAAGCTACCACAGAGACGACCGACGAGCATCAGGCCCCAGTAGATTGTAGCCAGGAGGGCAGCGTCCTGGGGCTGGAAGCCGAGGCTCTGGCCATAGAGGTTGATGTTGTTCCCGACAGCGACCTCTACCCCTACGTACATGAAGATGGCGACGACGCCGAGGGCGAGGTGGCTGAAGCTCCAGACGCTCTTCTCGAGGACTAGACCCCGACTTCTACCCCAACGTAGACTGGTCGAAACTTCTTCTTAAAG
>NZ_CALIXW010000022.1 GCF_938046015.1 uncultured Porphyromonas sp.
AAAAGCAGAGCGCGCCAGCATCCCGATCGGGATGCTGGCGCGCTCGCTTGCTTTATAGAACTCGGTCCCTAAAGGGTGAGGCTAAGCCACCGAAAGGATCTTAGGCCTTCTTACCCTGGTTGGCAACAGCCTCCATGAGCTTCTTGATCTCCTCTGGATCGCCGAGGAAGTAGTCCTTGACGAGGTTGAGCTGATCGTCAAACTCGAAGACGTAGGGTACAGCCGTGGGCAGGTTCAGCTCGATGATCCCCTCATCCGAGATCCCCTTGAGGACCTTGATGATACCGCGCAGGCTATTGCCGTGTGCAGCGACGAGGACGTCGTCATGCTCCATCAGCGAGGGGAAGATCTCACCCTCCCAATAAGGCAGCGTACGCGCTACCGTGTGGCAGAGCGCCTCCGTCAGAGGGAGGTAGGCAGGTACGACACCTGCGTAGCGGGGGTCAGCCTGAGGTGCGCGCTCATCCGTGATCGCCAGAGGCGTGGGGGGCACGTCGTAGCTACGGCGCCAGATCTTGACCTGAGCATCGCCATACTTCTCTGCCGTCTCAGCCTTGTTCAGCCCCTGCAGCATGCCGTAGTGCTTCTCATTGAGGCGCCAGCTCTTGGATACGGGGATCCAGTCGAGGTCCATGACGTCGAGGATCTGGTTGAGCGTCTTGATGGCGCGCTTGAGGTAGGAGGTATAGGCCTTAGTGAAGTGGAAGCCGTTCTCCTTAAGCAGAGCCCCAGCCTTCTTTGCTTCCTCTACGCCCTTCTCAGACAGGTCGACGTTCGTCCAGCCCGTGAAGCGGTTTTCCTTATTCCACACGCTCTCGCCGTGACGGATCAGTACGATTCTCTTCATGATGTGATATTGATACTTATAGTGAACTAATAATCTGCTTGCATGTGCTTGCGGCTACAAAGATAGCCATTCTTAGCCGCGCGCGTTGAGCTCGGCGAGGAGCTTGCGGACGGGCTCGCGCCAGTCTTCGCCGTTCTTGGGGCAGTAGGTGTGGATACCGAACTCTGCCGCCATGGCCACATTGGCGGGGCCGTCGTCGAGGAAGAGTGTCTCCTCGGGCTTCATATCGCCCTCGCGCAGCATCGTCTCGAAGATACGACGGTCAGGCTTGACCATCCCCATCTCGCAGGAGGCGAACTTCTTGACGCAATAGGACGATAGGGTACGTCCATTGGGTAGGAAGCGGTCGCTCTCACAGAAGTCCATAACGTAGGGATTGGTATTCGACAGGATGAAGATCCGGTAGTCACCGAGCTCCTCCTCCACGAAGTCGAACTTGTAGGCATCGACCTCGCGCAGGAAGCCGAAGTAGGCGTGCGCGATCTCCTCGTAGCTCAGCTCGCGGCCCGCACTACGGCTCAGGGCGGCGCGGAACTCAGGCTCCGTCATGCGCCCATCCTCCACCTGGAGGAAGTAGCCACTCTGTAGGTAGGGGTCGAGCATCTCGGCCACATTAGGCACGCCTAGGGCATCGAAGCGGCGCAGAGCCTCCTCGCGATCGAGGTAGAAGAGCACGCCACCGAGGTCTAATACTATGTTCTTGATCATCTAGATAAATAATGAGTATAGGGGCTACTACTTGGGGCTCATCGTAATCAGCGGCACGAGCATCTCCTCGAGCGAGATGCCACCGTGCTGGAAGGTATCACGATAGTACTGCACGTAGTAGTTGTAGTTGTTGGGGTAGGCAAAGAAATCGTTCCCATAGGAGAAGACATACTTGTCAGAGAGGTTTACTTGGGGTAAGCCAATCTTAGCAGGTACTGCGATTTCATATACCTCCTTGGGATTATACGATAGGGACTTGCCTACCTTGTATCTGAGGTTGGTGTTCGTGTTCTTGTCTCCGATGATCTTCACTGGGTTGTTCACTCGGATGGTACCATGGTCGGTCGTGAGGATGACTCGATAGCCCATCTCTGCGATATGCTTGAAGAGGTTATAGGTTGTGGAGTGGCGGAACCAACTCTTCGTCAGCGAGCGGTAGGCAGCCTCTGTGTTGGCTAGCTCTCGGATCATCTTGCTCTCGGTACGTGCATGCGAGAGCATATCGACGAAGTTAAGGACGATGACGTTCAGCGGATACTGCTTGAGACTATTGAGACTGCCGAGGAGACGCTCGCCGAAGCGGGCTTCTTAGACCTTGTTGTAAGAGAACGAATAGTTCTTTCGGTAGCGCTGGAGGAGTGTCTGGATCATGGGCTCCTCATTGAGGTTCTTCCCTTCTTCGCTCTCCTCGTCGACCCAT
>NZ_CALIXW010000023.1 GCF_938046015.1 uncultured Porphyromonas sp.
CTAGCTGCGGGGGGAATATCAACGCCTACACCAAGCACGACAAACCCGTCACCGCTAACGACCTATTCTAGCCCCTAGCCTAGAGACAAGATGAGCCAAACAAGACAAGAACCCTGGTGGTACAACGATGAGTCCCGTGCGGTACTCGATCGTGGCTACCTCCTCAATGGGGAGACCATACACGATGCCATAGACCGCATCACGGCCTCGGTGTGCCAGCACCTGGGCGAACTCGGGACGCCCGAGCTGCAGGAGCGATTCAAGGACGCCATTTACAAGGGATGGCTATCCCTCTCCTCCCCTATCTGGACCAATGCTGGCACCTCGCGTGGGCTGCCCATCTCCTGCCAGGGCTGCTATATCGGGGATAGCATCGCCGACATCACGACCAAGCTCGGCGAGGTGATGATGCACACCAAGATGGGTGCGGGGACCTCCGCCTACTTCGGTTCGCTCCGCGGGCGCGGGGCATCGATCGCCAACAATGGCAAGTCCACGGGTGCCGTATCCTTCATGAAGCTCTTTGACACGGTGATGACCGTCGTCACACAGGGCTCGCGCCGAGGCTCCTTCGCCGCTTACCTCGATATTGACCATCCCGACATCGAGGAGTTCCTTGCCATCAAGGACATCGGTAATGAGCTGCAGAATATCTTCTACGCCGTATGCGTCCCCGACTACTGGATGGTCGAGATGATCGAGGGCGATGAGGCCAAGCGCAAGATCTGGGCACGCGTCCTTGAGTCGCGCCGAGAGAAGGGACTCCCCTACATCTGGTTCAGCGACACGAATAATATCAACAAGCCCGAGATCTACCAGTACCTCGGCTGCAACATCACGCACAGCAACCTCTGCAGCGAGATCGCCCTACCCGACTCGGATAAGGAGACCTTCATCTGCTGCCTCTGTTCGCTCAACCTCGCCCTCTATGACGAGTGGCGCGACAGCGACCTACCCGAGCTAGCGGTGATGTTCCTTGACGGTATTCTCTCCGAGTACATCGCCAAGACCGAGGGTAAGAAGTTCCTTAAGTACGCGGCTAACTTCGCCAAGCGCCACCGCGCTATAGGCATCGGTGTCCTCGGCTGGCACTCCTACCTGCAGAGCAAGATGATCCCCTTCGGGTCGCTCCAGGCCAACCAGCTGACGGCTGAGATCTTCAAGCAGCTCCAGGAGAAGACCACAGCCGAGAGCCTACGCCTGGCGGAGCTCCTAGGACCAGCGCCTATCTTCGAGGAAGGCGGCTATCAGGGCGTCAAGTACCGCAATACAACGCGCCTAGCCGTCGCCCCGACGACCTCCTCGTCCTCCATCCTCGGCCAGGTCAGCCCCGGCATCGAGCCCTACTCAAGCAACTACTATAAGGTAGGGCTAGCCAAGGGCAACTTCATTCGCAAGAACCGCTACCTGCGTGAGCTCCTCGAGAGCAAGGGCAAGGATACCTATGAGGTATGGCGTGAGATCATGATGAATGCAGGCTCCGTGCAGCACCTCGACTTCCTGAGTGACCACGAGAAGGAGGTCTTCAAGACCTTCCGTGAGATCTCTCAGAAGGACATCATCGTGCAGGCCTCCATCCGTCAGAAGTATATCGACCAGTCACAGAGCCTCAACCTCAACATCCCGCCCGAGATGCCGATCAAGGACCTCAACCGCCTCATCATCGAGGCCTGGAAGCTCGGGGTGAAGGGGCTCTACTATCAGCGCAGCAATAGTGTCTCCAAGGATATGATCACCAACCTGGTGACCTGCACCAGCTGCGAGGCTTAGTCACCGAAGGACAGTCTCCACTACCCTACCGCATGGGGAGTGGAGACTGCCCGCATCATCGATTTATCAACTAAAGCAAGGATCATGGGACTATTTGGACTCTTCTCCCGTAAGAAGAAGGAAGAGCTTAATGAGGGGCTCGCCAAGAGCAAGGAGAGCGTCTTCAGTAAGATCGCCCGAGCAGTGGCTGGGCGCAGTACCATTGATGACTCCGTGCTGGATGATCTAGAGGATATCCTCGTGACGAGTGATGTCGGGGTCGAGACGACCCTCAAGATCATCAAGCGAATAGAGGAACGTGTAGCCCGAGACAAGTACGTCTCCACAAGCGAGCTGAGCGCCCTCCTTCGTGACGAGATCGCCCAGCTCCTGCTGGAGAGTGGCTCGGAGGATGGAGAGAGCTTTGCCCACCCTGAGGGGAAGAAGCCCTACGTCATCATGGTTGTCGGTGTCAATGGCGTGGGTAAGACTACGACCATAGGTAAGCTCGCCCATCAGTTCAAGGCTCAGGGCTACTCCGTGATGCTTGGGGCGGGAGACACCTTCCGCGCGGCAGCGATTGAGCAGCTCGACATCTGGGCGCAGCGTGTAGGCGTGCCCATCATCAAGCAGCACATGTCCGCCGACCCTGCCTCGGTGGCCTTCGACACGCTCAGCGCTGCAGTCAAGGCAGGCAGTGACGTGGTCATCATCGACACGGCAGGCCGCCTGCACAACAAGGTTGGGCTGATGAACGAGCTGACCAAGATCCGCCGCGTGATGCAGAAGGTCGTCCCCGATGCTCCACACGAGGTACTCCTCGTCCTCGATGGCTCCACGGGGCAGAATGCCTTCGAGCAGGCCAAGCAGTTCACCGCAGCCACCGAGGTCAACGCTCTGGCGGTCACCAAGCTCGACGGCACGGCCAAGGGCGGTGTCGTCATCGGTATCTCGGATCAGTTCAAGATCCCTGTCAAGTACATCGGACTAGGAGAAGGCATTGACGACCTTCAGCTCTTCCGTAAGAAAGCATTTGTAGACTCCTTATTCGGAGAATGAGAAAGAACAAAGTCGACGTTATCACTCTAGGCTGCTCCAAGAACCTCGTGGACTCGGAGCAGCTCATCCGCCAGTTCCTGGCGAACGGTTACAAGGTACAGCACAATTCGCCCACAGTCAACGGAGAGATCGTAGTCCTCAATACCTGCGGCTTCATCGGCGATGCCCAGGAGGAATCCATCAACATGATCCTCAGCATGGTCGAGGCCAAGAAGCAGGGGCGCATCGGGCAGGTCTATGTCATGGGCTGCCTCACGGAGCGCTTCATGGACGAGCTCAAGGTAGAGATCCCCGAGGTCGATGGCTACTATGGCAAGTTCAACTGGAAGAACCTCCTCACCGACCTCGGGAAGGCGTACCACCACGACCCACTCGGGGGCAATCGTAGCATCACGACCCCATCCCACTACGCCTATATGAAGATCTCGGAGGGCTGCAACCGCAGCTGCTCCTACTGTGCTATCCCGCTCATCACGGGCAAGCATCAGTCTCGCCCCATGGAGGAGCTGGTCTCTGAGGCCGAGTCCCTCGTAGCCTCGGGTGTTAAGGAGATCCAGCTCATCGCCCAGGACCTTACCTTCTATGGCCTCGACCGCTACAAGAAGAATAGCCTCGCCGAGCTCCTGCAGCGGCTCTCTGATGTCAAGGGGCTCGAGTGGCTACGCCTGCACTACGCCTATCCCGCAGACTTCCCTCGGGAGATTCTCAGCGTGATGCGGGAGCGTGAGAACATCTGCAACTACCTCGACATAGCCCTACAGCACATCAGTGACCCCATGCTGCGACAGATGCGTCGCCGCGTGACGAAGGCGGAGACCTACGAGCTGCTCGGCGATATGCGCGAGTCCGTCCCTGGCCTGCACCTGCGTACGACGCTGATGACGGGACACCCTGGGGAGACGGAGCAGGACTTCGAGGAGCTCCTGCAGTTCGTCCGTGACATTCGCTTCGATCGTATGGGCGCCTTCGTCTACTCACACGAGACGGGGACCTTCGCCTATGACAAGTACGAGGATGATATCCCCCTTGCTGTGAAGCAGGAGCGTATGGATCGGCTGATGAGCACTCAGGAGGAGATCGCCACCGAGCTCAATGCAGCGAAGGTGGGCAAGACCTTCAAGGTACTCATCGATAGAGCTGAGGACGAATACTACATCGGGCGCACCGAGTACGACTCCCCCGAGGTCGATCAGGAGGTCCTGATCACTAAGGAGACCGAGCTCACGGTGGGGAACTTCTACCCCATCGAGATCACCTCCGCCGATACCTTTGATCTCTACGGACAATTCAAGGCTTAGCTAAGATGCTGCAGGAGGAACTTTGGGTACTGCGTCTAGCTGAGCACGCTGGTCTGCAGTTGACGACGGTAGAGTCGCTGCTGCAGGCGCTGGGTGCTCAGCTCGAGCAGCGCCTCCTGGCGGGGCAGACGCTAGACCTACGGGAGCTGGGCTGCTGGAGCCTAGCCACCGAGACCGAATGGATCGCAGAGCTCCCCGAGGGAGAGCTGTGGCTCATCCCCCCGCAGCTGCATCTGGAGCTCAGCGCAGAGGCGTCAGAAGGGGGAAGTATTGCTCTCCCAGCTCTAGCCACCGCCCTAGCTGAAGCCAGCAAACTTGGGCTCGGCCTCGTGTCTGCTTGGCTGGAGCTGCTGCCTCGACATTGGGCGGCCTTCCTGGAGCAGCATCAGCTCCTGCATTGGCCTGGGCTGGGTGTCTTCCGAAGGGATTCTGAAGGCTACACCTTACAGCTAAGCTCCAGCTTCGCCGAGGGACTTAATAAGCCCTTCGCGATGTTCGTCCCCGTGCGACTGGCCCCCGACTGCCGTTCCCAAGGAGATTTGGAGCAGCGTCCCTTGGCCTCCCTTGAATCCCTAGCCAGCCTCTATACGACCCTTCGCTACGCGGCTCGTCAAGCTGAACCCGCGGCAGAGGAACCCATTGTCCTCTCTGAGGAAGTTGCCCTTGCACAAGAAGCCCCGACCCCAGTGGTGGAGGAAGCCTCATCTAAGGAAGAAGTATCCCCGGTATTGGAAGAGCCTAGCTCCCCCTTACCAGTCAAGGCCGTCACTGACGTCAGTCAGGAGGTTCACACACTGGTGGGAGAAGGCTCACAGCCTGCTGTGCCGATCGTCCCTGAAGCAGAGGGCGCAAAGCCCCGCCCTTACTCGTGGGCATTACTCCTACTTGGGCTGCTCGCTGGCTTGCTCCTCGGGCTTGGGGGCTACTACCTCTATAATGCGCATCTGAGCACCCAGTCTTCGGCTCCGCTCGCGCCCAAGAAAGCTCAGCCTGCACTCCCCACTCCCCCTCCATCACGTCCTACGCAGCCCGCCCAGCTCGATAGCACTCAGCTGCGGCTAGACAGTGCTCGTCGGGATAGCTTAGCCCGAGCCCTAGAGCCCAGGCTTCGAGGGGACAGCACGGAGACGCGTGTACTGCGCCCAGGGGATCGCCTGACACGCCTTGCCTATCAGAAGTATGGGCACAAGGCCTTTTGGGTCTACATCTATCAGGAGAACGAGGCGAAGCTACAGGAC
Organism: uncultured Porphyromonas sp.; assembly: GCF_938046015.1. GTDB lineage: Bacteria > Bacteroidota > Bacteroidia > Bacteroidales > Porphyromonadaceae > Porphyromonas. The sequence goes on from NZ_CALIXW010000023.1 coordinate 5,345, forward strand.
CCTGATAAGCTCCCACTCGGGAAGCGTATCACGCTGCCCGCTGCCTCCAAATACCGTATCAACGCCCTTGATACGAATTCGGTGCGGCGTGCGTTAGTACTACAGCGTAACCTTTGGAATAAGAAGTAAAATCATAGCACGCACTAGACATTAGACATATATGGAATCAGTAGACATACGCATGCTCACGGCCGAGATTGAGCGCAAGAGTCACATCGTCGATGCCCTCCGCACGGGGATGCGTCAGGCGATCGTAGGGCAGGAACACCTCGTAGATTCGCTCCTCATCAGCCTGCTCTCGGGTGGGCATATCCTTCTTGAGGGGCTACCTGGCCTTGCCAAGACGCTCGCGATCAAGACGCTGGCGCAGCTGATACAGGCCGACTACAAGCGTATCCAGTTCACCCCCGACCTGCTACCTGCCGACGTCATCGGAACGATGATGTACAGCCAGAAGCACGAGGACTTCCAGGTGAAGAAGGGGCCGATCTTCTCCAACTTCATCCTTGCCGACGAGATCAACCGAGCTCCAGCCAAGGTGCAGAGTGCCCTGCTCGAGGCCATGCAGGAGCATCAGGTGACGGTGGGTGAGCAGACCTTCAAGCTCCCCAACCCCTTCCTCGTCATGGCGACGCAGAACCCCATCGAGCAGGAGGGTACCTATCCCTTACCCGAGGCACAGGTAGACCGCTTCATGCTCAAGGTGCTCATCTCCTACCCACGTAAGGAAGAGGAGGCGCTCATCGTGCGTCAGCAGATACGCCCTGAGCCCGTCGAGGTCAAGCCCGTCGTCAGCATCGCGGATATCCTCGACCTGCGTGCTACGGCCTCTGAGGTCTACATTGACGAGAAGATAGAGCGCTACATCGTCGATATCGTCTACGCCACGCGTCGCCCTGAGGAGTACGGGCTGGCGGACTTCAAGAACTACATCTCCTTCGGCGCCTCGCCCCGTGCCTCGATCAACCTAGCTCTGGCGGCCCGCTCCTACGCGCTACTCAAGCGCCGCGGCTACGTCATCCCCGAGGATGTGCGCGCCATCTGTTACGATGTCCTGCGCCACCGCATAGGCCTCTCCTACGAAGCCGAAGCCAATAATCTCTCGGCCGATGAGCTTATCAAGGAGATCCTTAACAAGGTAGAGGTACCCTAGTGGGAGTCGCTCACTAGGACACTGGACAAGTAAGATCGGAGAAGGAAAGAGGTATAGATGAAATCGAAGCAAGAAGCCACAGAGCTACTCAAGAAAGTTCGCCGCATTGAGATCAAGGCAAGGGGGCTTTCCGAGCAGGTCTTTGCTGGGCAGTACCACTCAGCCTTTAGGGGGCGTGGTATGGCCTTCAGCGAGGTGCGCAACTATCAGATCGGTGATGACGTACGCGATATCGACTGGAATGTCACGGCACGCTATGCGCATCCCTTTGTGAAGGTCTTCGAGGAAGAGCGCGAGCTGACGGTCATGCTCCTCGTAGATATGACGGGGAGCACTGCCTTCGGGACGCAGAGCGAGAGCATACGTGAGCTCAATACCGAGCTAGCGGCTACGCTGGCCTTCTCCGCGATACAGAACAACGACAAGGTAGGGGCTATCTTCTTCACCGATCAGATAGAGCTCTTCATCCCCGCACGTAGTGGGCGCAAGCATATCCTCTACCTGATCCGCGAGCTGCTGTCCTTCGAGCCCAAGAGCCAAGGGACGGACCTCAACGTTCCTCTGAGCTACCTCAATCAGGTCATCAAGCGACGCTGTACGGCCTTCCTGATCTCTGACTTCCTCCATTGGGGGGCGGACTATCGTACCTCGCTCAGCCTCGCTGCTCGGCGTCATGACCTAGTCGCCATCCGCACCTATGACGCGGGGGCGATGCAGCTGCCACGGCTTGGGCTGGTGCAGCTCCAGGATGCTGAGTCTGGGCGCTGCCGCTGGGTAGACACCTCTTCCCGTAGCCTACGGGAGGCCTATGAGCAGCAGCTAGAGGCCCAGCTCGCGGCCTTCCATCAAAATTGCCTCCGTTCGGGAGTCGACCACATCGAGCTCGCAGCAGGCCGAGACTATACACCCGAGCTCCTACGCCTCTTCGGACGCAGATCCTAACACTATGTCACTACAGACAAGACGCTATAGCTTAGCCGGTATCTTGATGCTGGGGGCTGTCCATCTAGCCTCGGGGCAGAACGTCTCTATACAGACGCGTCTGGATCGCCCCGAGATACGCATCGGGGAGCCCGCGGCTATAGATATGATTATCCGCACGGACAACCTACCCCAGACACGCTTTTGGCTTAGCGAGGACAGTACGGGCAATGCGCGCTTCCGTGTCCTTGAGTTCGGTGCTCTCGATACCCTCGACATAGGGAACGGGGTCAAGGAGATCAAGGCGCGTATGATCGTGACCTCCTTCGACTCGACGCTCGTCAACCTCCCCCCCATTATCGTCGAGACGCCCTCTGGGCAGGCAAGCTCCAAGGCCCTAGCTCTAAATGTCATCGCCCCACAGGTCGATGTCTCCAAGCCCGACGAGTTCAAGCCCATCATGGATCCCTGGGAGGAGCCCTATACCCTGTTGGATCTCTTCCTCATCCTTTGGACGAGCTGGATCAGCTACGTCCTAGCAGGCCTGCTCCTTGTCGCAATCCTCATATACGAGTACAAGAGGAGGGCGCGGTATATGCAGCCCACGAAGCCTGTCCCAGTCCGTACCTATACACCGCTGGAGCAGTTGCAGAAGCGGCTCGCCCCGCTTGCGAAGGCTCCGCTGGAGACGCAGCAGGACTTCAAGGCCTATTACTCACTGCTCACTGAGGGACTGCGTCACTATTTCCTTGAGCTATGGGGGATCGAGGCCCTCGAGCTGACGAGCTCGGAGCTCATCGCAGCCCTGAGCAGTCGCCAGGTCAATCCGCGCATACTACGGCACCTGGAAGGGATCTTCGCCCAAGCGGACTTCGTGAAGTTCGCCAAGAGCCTTCCGATGCCAAGCGAAGCCCACGAGTCCTGCCGTCTAGCCCTAGAGCTGGCGGATGAGCTCTATACGGCAGAGCGTGCTGAAGCCTCAGACAGAAAGGAGGTGACGGCATGACCTTCCTCCATCCTCACGTCCTGTGGCTACTGCTTCTCATACCTGCGCTAGTCCTCTTCTATATCCTCTGGCAGCGCAAGCAGCAGGCCACGCTGCGGACCCCCTCCCTACAGCTACTCCAGGGGGCAGGTGCTGGCTGGCGCGTCCGTCTACGGCACCTCGTCCCCGTCCTACGTCTGCTGGGGCTCTCGGCCATCATCATTGCACTGGCTCGTCCTCAGAGCTCGACGAGCTGGACAGAGAGCCAGGTAGAGGGCATCGATATCATGCTCACGATGGACATCTCCACGAGCATGCTCGCTATGGACTTCGAGCCCAACCGCGTAGAGGCGGCCAAGGAGGTCGCCATGCGCTTCATCGCCAATCGCCCTAATGATAATATCGGTCTTGTGGTCTTTGCAGGGGAGAGCTTCACCGCTTGTCCGCTCACACAGGACCACGCGACGCTTGTCAATAGGCTGAGCCAAATGAAACCCGGGATCATCGAGGATCAGACGGCCATTGGCTCCGGGCTGGCTACGGCCATCAGCCGCCTCAAGGACAGCAAGACCAAGAGCAAGGTCGTCATCCTCCTGACTGACGGTGCGAACAACACGGGCAATATCTCCCCCTCCATGGCCGCAGAGCTAGCCAAGACGCTAGGCATATCGGTCTATACGATCGGTGTGGGCTCAGGCTCAGGCGAAGCTCCCTACCCTATAGAGACACCTGTAGGTACCGTGGTGCGTAATATGCCCGTGGACCTCGACGAGCCCACGATGCGTCAGATCGCGGAAATCTCGGGCGGGGAGTACTTCCGCGCTACGGATAATCAGTCCCTAGCCAAGATCTACAAGGAGATCGACCGTCTAGAGAAGACCAAGCTCTCGACCCGCAGCTACCACAAGGTCTACGAGCAGTTCGCCTTCTTCGTCCTCATCGCAGCACTATGCCTGCTCCTGGAGTGGCTGCTGCGCTCTACCATCTTCCGACTCAATCCCTAGGGTATGAACATACACTTCCAGTCCCCCGAGTATCTCAGCTTCCTCTTGGGGCTCTTGCCCCTCCTGGGCTGGGCTGTGTGGCGCTTCTTCCAGCGCCGCAGGCAGCTTGCCCGCTATGCTAGCCCTGAGATGCAGCAGCTCATCATGCCGCTGGCTACGGGACGCAAGCTGCTCCTGAGGGACCTGATGATCCTCCTAGCGGGAGCGCTGCTGCTCATCGTGCTGGCACGTCCTCAGATCGCGGGGCGTACTGCGGGCGCTAGCGAGGACAACAAGGGGATCGAGGCAATGATCTGCCTCGACATCTCCAACTCGATGCTCTGCGAGGACATTGCCCCGAATAGACTCGAGTTCGCCAAGCGGACAATATCCAAGCTGCTGGGCGAGATGAAGAGCGACCGCGTGGGGCTCATCGTCTTTGCTGGTAGCTCCTTCGTCCAGCTCCCCATTACCACCGACCTAAGCACCGCCCAGGAGTTCCTCGGGGACATCTCCCCGAACATGATCTCCGACCAAGGTACGGCTATTGGCGCAGCCATCGACCTCGCACGCCAGTCCTTCTCTGACCGTAAGGACCTAGGGAAGGCCATCATCGTGCTGACGGACGGTGAGGACTTCGAGGATAATGCCCTCGAGGCAGCCAAGGCGGCTAAGGAGGCTGGCATCCGCATCAATGTGGTGGGGGTCGGCACCAGCGAGGGCGGCAACATCCCCACGAGCGGAGGGCCCCTGACCGATGAGACGGGCAACATGGTCGTCACGCGCTTCAATCCCGAGATGTGCCAGTCGCTGGCCTCCGTAGGGGCTGGCGTCTTCGTCAGCTCGGCCTCGCAGGCCAGCGTCGTCAAGGAGCTGAAGAAGCAGCTCGACGAGCTGCCTAAGGGCAGCGTCTCGGGCGGCTCCGATAGCAGCGCTATAGAGGACTACGAGTCATGGCTGTGGGCAGCCTTCATCCTCCTCGTCCTAGAGTTCTGTATCATGGGGCGCCGCAACAAGTTCCTCATCCGCTACAATATCTTCGGTCATGAGAAGTAAGCTCATCTATATCCTTTGCCTCACGGCCTTCGCCTACGGCAGCAGCTCAGCCCAGTGGATCAAGAGTGACGTCCGCCGTGCGGGCAAGCTCTACAAGAAGGGGAATTATGCTGCGGCCTCAGCCGAATATCGACGCGCTATACTCAAGGACAGCCTCTATGCTAAGGCTAGCTTCGGCCTAGCTAACTCCGCCTACCAGGAGGGACACTATGATCAGGCCAAGAGCTATCTAGAGCGTCTTGCGGCGAATGAGCAGCTTCCTCAGCGTCAGCAGGCTGACGTCCTACACAATCTAGGCAACGTAGCGATGAAGCAGAAGGACTACCGTGCGGCTGTCGAGGCCTATGAGGAAGCGCTGATACGCAACCCTCAGAACGAGGGTACGCGCTACAACCTAGTCCTAGCGCAGCGTCTGTTGAAGCAGCAGGAGCAGCAGCAGAAGGACAACAAGCAGCAGCAGAATAAGCAGGACCAGCAACAGCAACAACAGCAAGACAAGCAGAAGGACAAGCAGGATCCGAAGAAGCAGGATCAGCAGCAGAATGCTCAGCAGAAGCAGGACAACAAGCAGCAGGGCGGGAAGCCCGCAGAGCCTCGCCCTGGACAGATGTCCAAGGAGCAAGCTGAGCAGCTCCTCAACTCCTTCCGCTCCGATGACGAGCAGACGCGCCGACGCGTAGAGCAGCGCCAGCGTGAAGAGCAGAGTCAGAATAGCAACAAGAACAAGAAGCGATGGTAAGCATATCTCGCACACCTCTTCGTCGTACTGTCCTACTCGGTACGGCGACCTTCCTAGGTTTAGTCTCCCTGGCAGCTCAGACCATCAAGGTCGAGGTGCCAGCGACCGTTATCAAGGGACGCCCTTTTCAGCTCGTATATCTACTGCAGGGCTCGGCTGAGCTTGAGCGCCTCGACGCACCCAAGCTCTCGGGGCTCAATCTCCTCTACGGCCCAGCGCGTCAGACCTCCAGCTCCTTCAGCAGCGTCAACGGTAGGACTACCAGCTCCGTCTCCACACAGCTTACCTATACCCTCCTAGCCGATAAGGTAGGTACGGTCTCCATCCCCCCCACGACGGCTGTCGTCGGGGGGCGCCAAGTCCAGGTACGCGGCGCGAGTATCAAGGTCCTCCCAGGCGAGCAAGGGCAGCAGGCTGCTCAGGCTAGCAGCGTGGGACACTACCTCTACCGCGCTATCCCTGGACGCAGCTCAGTCTACGAGCAGGAGGCCATCCCGATGCAGTACAAGCTGTATGCCTCCACGGAGTTTGAGATCGCCTCGCTCAAGGCCCCCGAGTACGAGGGCTTCCTCTCGCAGATGGAGCCCGATGATGGGCGCCGACAGCTTGTCCTCGAGAGCTATCAAGGGCGCAACTGGCGTACCGTCGTCATGCGTCAGGAGGTCCTTTTCCCCCAGCGCAGTGGTCAGCTGACCATCCCTGCCAGCGAGATCGGGCTGCGTGTCCCAGCGCCTATAGCCCAGGACGAAGATGACTTCTTCATCGGGGCTGCCAGTGTCATGGAGCGTACGGTGAGCTCCGCCCCTGTGACAATCACGGTCAAGCCACTCCCTACCGAGGGGCGCCCCGCAGACTTCTCCGGTGCTGTGGGTGCCTTCACGATGAAGGCAGAGCTCCTGAGCAAGAAGCTCAAGACCAATGAGGCACTCACCCTACGCATCACCCTACAGGGGCAAGGTAACCTGAAGCTCGCGAAGGCCCCCGAGGTCAAGTTCCCCGATACCTTCGAGGTCTATGACCCTAAGGAAAGCTACGAGCAGAAGGTCGGGGCGAACAATGTCCAGGGGCATAAGGTGATCGACTACTACGCCATCCCCAAGCGCGTCGGGATCGTGACGATCCCGGCTGTCAGCTTCAGCTACTTCAACCCGCAGACACAGCACTACGAGACGATCCGCAGCCAATCCTTCCGCCTCGATATAGCCCAGGGGAAGAATGCCCCCCAGGACGAGGTCGTCAGCGCTGATCAGCAGCTCCTCAGCCTCGCGCCACTCAAGCAAGAGCTGGGAGCCCGTGCCATCCCTGGTCTCGGCTTCGTGCAGAGCTTCGTCTACTACCTCTCCTTCGTCTTCATCGCTCTGGCGGCACTCCTCGGCTACGTCCTGCTGCGCCGACGCCGTGCGCTGCTGGCTGACAGTGTAGGCTATCGTGCGAGCAAGGCAAGTAAGGTCGCGACACGTCGCCTACGTACGGCGCACGAGCTCCTTACAGCTGGGAAGCGTGAGGCCTTCTACGAAGAGCTAACCAAGGCCTTGTGGGGCTACCTCGGCGATAAGCTCCGTCTGCCCCTCTCCGAGCTTAGCCGCAGCAGTATCTCCGATCTCCTACGCGAGCGTCAGCTGCCTGATGAACTGATCGCACAGCTCACCAACCTACTTGACGCAGCCGACTTCGCCCGCTACGCACCTGCCCAGGAGGGCGATATGCAGCAGCTCTACGACGATACGGCACGCCTCATCAGTCAAATGGATAGTCATCACCTCAGCCGATAGAGATCCCACCCATGTCACAGCGACTTCATGTTCTTCTACTCGCCCTGACCCTATCCGTGGGCAGTGTCTCGGCCTCTGCCGCCGAGCCCAAGCTCTGGGATCAGGCAGCTAGCCTCTACGAAGGCAAAGACTACAAGCAAGCCATCACTCGCTATGAGCAGCTTCTCCAGCAGGAGGGGCCACGTGCTGGCATCTACTATAACCTCGCCTCCTGCTACTATCAGCTCGGAGATCTAGGGCACGCACGTCTCTATATAGAGCGTAGCCTACAGCTTGATCCCAGAGACGAAGCAGCCCAGTCCAATCGTCAGCTCATCCGAGCCAAAAGTATCGACCGCCTAGCTGACGGCAAAGGCTGGGTAGAGCGTACTGGGGAGCAGATGGCCTATGCCCTACCCTTGCCCTTATTGATAGCCCTTAGCCTGCTGCTCTTCGCACTAGCTGCAGCAGCCTTCGTCCGTTTCTTCCTCGTGAGGCGGCGCAGCGCTCGCCGCTGGAGCTTCTACACGGGGCTGGGCTCGCTAGCCTTAAGCCTTTTCACGCTGGCTCTGATCCTTCACTGGGTGCACGAGCAACGTGAGGCCCGCCATCGAGCGGTCATTGTCCATCCCGAGGTATCGGTATTTGCCTCGGGAGACACGGTTGCTGAGGCGCTCTTTAGCCTGCACGAGGGGACGCTCATTCGCATCAAGGGTGAGCCTTCTACGGCACTGCAGCGCATCCCTATCACCCTACCCGATGGGCGTCATGGCTGGATCCCGAACGCAAGTCTAGAGTACGTAGTTCCGCGTCCTACCTTGCCCTAGAGCAGCTCCACCCTATTTCCCTAAAGACAAAGCCTCGAGCACTGATACTGCTCGGGGCTTTGCTTTTTTAGTTTATAGAGACCTTTCCCTTTGTATCCCAGCTCGGGGGGCAAAGACCTCTATGGCACTCCATGCTGCTAGAGAAAGCCGTCTTGAGCCCTTATAGGGACAGCTAAGTTGCAAAATTAACAGCGATCGCCTAGGAGGGTCTAAACAAGCAGCTTAGAGTCTCAGTAAAGGGACTTACCGCTCTAAGCTCCGCGAGGGATATCCCTCAG
>NZ_CALIXW010000024.1 GCF_938046015.1 uncultured Porphyromonas sp.
CGGCGCTTCGGCTAGGGACTTAGCCCGTGGGGCTAGTCCTCGGGGACGTAGTAGACCTGGCCGTCCTCCATCTCGTAGGCGACGCCGACCTTGCGCCCACGGCTGCCCTGCTTGCTGTCCTGGGCATCCTTGCTGGGGGTGTAGCGCTCGATCTTGCCGCCCTTCTTGGTGATGATCTCCATGTTGTCCTTCCCTGGGTTCTTGACCACAGAGAAGTCCTCCTGGGTGAAGACCTCCGTCATATTCATATTCATCACCATGGCCACCATCAGCGAGACGGCGAAGACCATAGCAACGTCGAAGAGGTTGACCACGACCGTCAGCGGGTCGGTATCCTCGCCCTGCATCAGCTTGCTCGGGCGGCGGGGCTTGCGTGCCATACTTACTTCTTAGCTTGGGCCTCCAGCAGGAGGGAGGAGACATACTCGAGGATGCTGACGTCACGCGTGTACCAGCGCTGCTTGTACTGCAGGGTGATGAGGCCGACGAGGCTGATCACCAGCCCCACGACCGTCGTGGCGAAGACGACTTGCATATTATAGGCCATAGCCGCGATGTCGCCCGAGGAAAGCCCCACCAGCGCGGGGCTCATCGCGATGAGCGTCCCGACGAGCCCGAGTACAGGGCCGATCTTGGTCAGGAGCTTGGAGAGGGTGAGGTCCTTCTCCGCTACGTGCTCGTAGCTGCTGAGCTGGTAGTTGACATAGTCCTCCGTCAGCCCTTCCCGCTGCAGTAGGTCATCGAGGTGCTCTACGAAGGCCGAGCGGCGCGTCTTCGGCAGACGAGCCTGCAGCTCGGCGAGCGTCTCGGGCGTCAGGCTGCGGACGTCCCCGATGAGGCGCGTCGTGTGGCGACGCTGCATGAAGGCATTGTAGAAGCTCCCCACCAGCATCAGCGAGCGTAGGAAGAGGAGGATGAGGAAGAGGATGTCTGGAATGAGCAGACTGTTGGCGATGAGGAAGAGGAGCTTGGAGATCTGATCCATAAGGGATTTATGCTTTGTGTCTAAGGGATTGCTTGATACGAGGGATGAGGTAGCCGAGGCCGAAGCAGAGGATGGAGATCCCCGCACTGAGGGCGAGGCCACGCCAAGCGATGGGGCTGGAGGGTGCCGTACGTACCGTCTCGTCCACTGAGGCGATGATGCCGAGGATGAAGGTGAAGAGCTGCACGAGGAAGAAGACCTCTAGCCGCAGCTCCTCCTCGGGCACGAGCCACCTCAGCGCGCGCCCCAGACCGTAAACGGCAAGGGCGCTAGCCACCGCCAGCAGGAAGGCCAGCAGGCTGAAGCTAACGCCTGGTAGGGCGAAGAGCAGCGTACTCTGTAGATAGAAAAGGACGGGGAAGAGCAGGAGCCCAGGATAGGCTGCCAGCGCTAGGGCTAGCAGCTGCCCCCGCCGAGAGCACGGACGCTCCAGGCGGGAGAAGCTATAGCCAACGAAGAGGGCCACCTCTAGGGAGATGAAGATCGCCGCGTACTCCCGTAGTGAGCGATCAGCGATGTAGGCGGCCAGTCCGGTCTTCGTCTGCTCGATCGCATAGGGTGAGGAGAGATAGACGAAGCCCCCGAGGAGGAGCGCATAGACCAGCGCGTAGCCTCGCGAGGAGAAGGAGAGGCGTAGTGCTGTGGCCAGCACCACGAAGAGCATGAGGATCTGTACGAGCAGTTCCATAGTGCGGCGAGGCTTAGGCGGCGTCTTGGTCGCGACGACGGCGGTAGCGCAGCAGCACCAGCAGGCCGACGAAGAGGACAGCTACCCCAGCCACGACGTAGAGCCCGCTGAAGCTCCTAGACTCGGAGGCAGCGTACTGGTCGCGGACGGTCTCCTTCTTCATCACCATGCCGCTCTTAGAGTCGGGGCCCGTAGCTGTGCCCGACTCGTCGAGCTGCTGCATGCTCTTGTCAAAGGCCTTGGCAGCCTCGGCGTCGACGTGCTGGGCGATGAAGCTACGCAGCTTGCGGTTATCCGCCGTCATGCTTCCCCCGGAGGGGCCGTACTTGGCCACCAGCTCCGTATGGCGCTGCGCCAGCGTCGCCACCTGCTCGGGGCTCGCCTTCCACATGCCCTTACGGATGGTCTCGAGCATCACGGCCGTGAGGTCCTCGAGGGCGGCAGGGCTCTTCTGCTCGAAGCTCCTAGCCACACCGAGCTGATGGACATCCCGCACGTACATATCGTAGAGCTGATCCCAGAGCTCCTTGTCGATGACCTCGGGCTTCATGACATTCCAGCCGTAGGTATTGGTGACGACCTCGGCGATGTTGGCCACGCTATTGGCGCCGCCCGAGAGGGCTTCCTTGACGTAGGCGGGATTGAGGACGGTGCTACGGCTCTCGACGCCTATGGCCTCCTTGAGATCCTGCATGTGCATGTTGGCATGGTTGCGGTAGTCCGCTAGGTAGGTATCGGGGTCCTTGCCCGTGACCTGACGTACGGAGAGCGTCAGCCCGCCCATGAACTCGTAGACGTGGTCAAGGCTGAGGGCACCCCAGGTATTATTCTGTCGCGGCTGGACGACGACGTCGGTATTGCGCAGGGCGGCACGGAAAAGGGGCTTGACGAAGCGCCCCCAGTCCTCCTTCTTGCCCGTATAGGCCGCCCCCATATTATTAAGGTAGACCTCGGCGATCTCGCGCTCGCTGTCCCACTTGTCCCCTGCCGTGACCATCTCCTGAATGCCCGTGCCGTACATACCGTTGATGCCGCCGAAGATGCGGACATTGGCGAGCTCGCGGGCTTCCTTGGGCGAGAGTCCCTGCTCGACGAGCTCCTTCTCAGTGGCCACAGAGCCCTCGGCGACATAGTTCGGCTGCTCCTCCTTGCCCTGCGCTGCGACGAGCTCAATGGCCTTGGTGATGAGCGCCAGACGTGAGGCCGCCAGGTCGCGGAACTGGCCCGAGGTCTGGACCACGACGTCGATGCGGGGACGGCCCAGCTCGCTGGCAGGGATGAGACGGATGTCCTCCACGGTGCCGAACTGGCTACGCACGGGCTCCACCCCGAGCATGTAGAGCACCTGGGCGATGGTCACGCCCTCGGTCTCGACGAACTCGCTGCTCCAGAAGGTATAGCTGACCTTGGTGGGATACTTGCCATGCTGCTCGCGGTAGGCCTTGAGCGTCTGCTGTGCCAGCTGGACGCCGCGGCTCCAGGCACGCTGCGAGGGCGTGCTCTCGGCACGGACAGAGTAGAGGTTGCGCCCTGTGGGGACGGTCTGCGGATTGGCCACGACGTCCCCCCCAGGGCTGGGGGCAGTGAAGCCACCCGCGAGGGCATTGACCAGAGCGTCCAGCTCGAGGCGGGGGCTGGCGACGATCGCCTGATGGTAGCGGGGGACGGACTCGATGGCCTTCACCAGCTCCATGATCACCTCGGCACGCTCACGCTGCTCCTTGCTCACACTGGCTGCAGGGGTGCTGTGCACAGGCATCTGGTGCATGACCTTGGCCGTGCCCTGAGGCTGCTGGGAAGAGGGGGCCGCCGTAGCGGCGTGCTGGGAAGAAGAGGCGGAAGGCTTCGCCTGAGTAGCAGCGGCCTTGGGCTGAGCAGCCGAAGCGCTCGCGGTGAGGGCTGCGGACTGCTTGCCAGCCTGAGTGCGGGAGGCCATCATGCGGGCTCGCATCGCCTCGGTGTCCTGCGGCTTGGTGAGGCGGCGTGCCTCGGCGATCTCAGCGGGGCTGAGCTCAGCGAAGCGTGCGACCTGTACCTCATCCACACGGCCAGCACTGAAGATCTGGCGCACCAGCTGCTGCGCGGGCTGGAGGTAGCGCTGGCCGAAGCGGCGCTTGTCGCTCGTGTTGTCCAGCGGATGAGGTGAGCGCAGGCGATCCAGACGCGCCTTGGCATAGGCAATCGGGTCGGAGCACATAGCGATGACGGTCGACTGCAGCTTGGCTGGCGTATAGCTGACGCCCGTCGTGTAGAGCTGCCCCGTGATCTTCTCCGAGGCGATCTCCTCGGCGAAGTTATCGATGCGCTCGATGTCCTTGGACTCGTAGGGACGTGTAAGGACAGAATCGAGGCGTAGGTCGCGGTGTACGCCGAGACCTACGGCGAGGCGCTTGACAACCAGCGACTGCTGCTCCTTGGCCGCGGGCTCCTTGAGCTCGTAGTACTTCTCGATGGCCTGCTGCAGCTCGGTGAAGATATGGCGTGTGCGGCTCTCATCAAAGGGCGGCGTGATGTAGGAGACGACGCTCGCGTAAGAGCGGCGCTTGGCCATCATGCTCTCCCCGACATTCCCTATAGTATAGTAGTAGAAGTGCGGCAGCGGGGCGACGAGCGCCTCCCCCCAGTCACTGGAGGAGAGGGCGACCTGCTTGCGCGGGGTGAACTCGAGGCTGCCATGCGTGCCGAAGTGCAGTAGGGCATCTGCGGCGAAGGCGTGGCGTGCCCAGAGGTAGGAGGCCACATAGGGGTAAGGGGGCGGAGCGCCTGCGCCGTGGATGATGGCGAAGCTATCCTCGCCGAGGCCCGCCATGGGCTGAGGGAGGAGGGCGACCTTACCGTACTGAATGCGCGTGACCGCCAGCTCGGTGTCCCCCGAGCGCTGCTGCGTCATGTAGCTGCCGGGGGCAGGGCCGTACTTCTCCTTGAGCTCGGCTAGCTGCTGGGCGCTGAGGTCGGCCTGCATCCACTGATCCAGCTCGGCGCGCTTGACCCAGGCGGGGTGGCCGTGCTGGAGGTAGTCGGCCATCATGCCGCCCGAGACCTTCTGGATGACGGGGCCCTCACGCATCAGCTGCTGGGCGAAGGCCTCCTGGGTCTCGGGAAGCCCCGTGAGGTCGTAGCCTACGGACTGCAGGTGACGCAGGAAGCGATAGAGCGAGGGGACGACCTCCAGCCCCTGTGCGGCGAGCGTCTCCTGCCCAGGGCCCTTGAAGTAATAGATCGCTAGGCGCTTCTCGCTATTAGGCTTCTGCTGGAGCGTGAGGAACTTATGTACCAGCGTGGTGAAGCGGGCGAGGCGCTCGGGGATAGCCCGCAGCATCACCAGCCCCTCCTCATCGCGCTCCTCGGTGGAGAGCACGTAGGGGTAGACGGCGCCGTCGAGCTCGGGCATGCCTATCGTCTGGGAGAGGAAGCTGCCCATCATCCCCTGGGGATCGGACTCCCACTCCTGGCGCCCTGCCATGAGGGTGAGCGGAGCGAGCACGGGGATGTTGCGCTCCTTGAGGTAAGCCACGACCTCATCCCCACCCGTCATCGAGATACGGCCGTGGGGGAAGTGGACGAGGAGATCGGGGGAGACCTCCTTGAGGAAGCGCAGGCGCTGGCTGAAGCTCGTCACAGGATAGACGTTGAGCCCCGAGCGCGTCAGGCTCATGATGATGCTGTCGAGGTTCTGCTTGTTGCCGCCGAAGGGGTCATTGAGCCCGCCGACGAGCATGACCTTCTTGGCCCCTGGGTGGTAGTAGCCCTGCTGCTTGAGGTAGGCCTCGTAGTCGCTCAGCTTGGCGAAGGCCACGGACTCATCTACGTGGTAGTAGACATCGGTGGCGCTGGGAGCTACGCTGTCGGGCTCGGGGGCGAACCAGCGCTTGGCATCCACGTAGCGGCGGATGTAGCGGGCTAGTGAGCGGTAGTTGGCCTTATTGCCACTGCCGAAGTACTCGCTGATGCGCTTGCCCTCCTTGCTGCCGAGGGTGTTGATATTGTTCTCGTCGGTGGTGGCGAAGAGGACGAGGTGCTTGGCCCCGTGCTTACCCTGCTCGGCGATCTTAGCCCGATCCTCCGCTGTCCACTTCAGCCCCATGCCAAAGGTCAGGACGCAGTCGTAGTCCTCCAGCTTATCCAGCTCCGTCTGCTCGAGCTCGTCATAGCTGATGTGCCGGCTATCATTGGAGCGGATGATGCCCGAGGACATATAGCCTGGGAAGTTGACCAGAGCGATGCGCGTCGGGGCACCGTAGTGTCCCCATAGAAGGTAGCCCCCTATCCCGACGAGGAGACAGGCTAGGAGGAGGGCGATCAGTCCGCGACGGCGGAGCAGATCCCTGAGCTTGGTAGCACTCATACGTATCTAATAAGGTAGTTCATTGTCCCTACAGTGAGGAGGCGGAGCGGTGCCCCGAGCCCCCTAGCTATAGCGCCATAGAGCTAGGACTATAGGCTGCTGCAAAAGTACGCCAGTCCGCCACGCGGCGGAATACCTATATGTGGGGATATTCGCCCAAGGCCCTCCCTTATAAATAGGTAGGGCCTCCTTCCGAGCCTGCCCGCAGCCCCATCCTACCCCCATCCTACCCGAGCCGCGCCCAGCTCGCGGGCGCTGGCTCGCGGGGGCTGGGCGCTCAGCTGGGGCTAGGCAGTGACCAAGGCGCAGAGCGCGCTACCTGAGTGCTACCCTAGACAGCTGTAGCTACCCAAGCCAAACAATAGCCGTGCCAAAGGAGGCGGGACGGCGAGCGTGCATGAGGGGCAGCCCCACGGGGAGGCTATACCTATATATGAGGTAAGCGCGGCTACCCAAGCCGCACAATAGCTGCAGTGGAGGAGGCGGGGCAAAGGAGGCGGGGCGTGCAAGAGAGAGAGTATGTGTGGGGGGAGAGGGGCAGCCCTGCGGGGAGGCTATACATATATATATACATATATGAGGAGTGCCCCTAGCGACCGCGACCAAAAGGGCGAAGCCCCCTACCCTACCCGGGCAAGAGGCTTCTACGGATTGTACTAACTAATTAAGATCAATATGCTCTAGGATCTTATGCGGCTAGGGGTTGTCCTGGCAGAGCTTGTTCCCCTTGAGTTCTTGGTAGGGGATGACGAACTGCCAGCGGTTGTCGTCCGCCGTGGTCGGGATCTCCTTGGCGAGGTTACCCGTATTGCGGTTCAGCCCCACAGTGTAGGCGTTCTTACCTCCACCGAGGCCCTGATAGTTGAGTAGGATGGTGAAGTTGGAGGCCTTGCTGCGGTCGAAGGCCTTCGCCAGACGCTTGAGGTCGAGGAAGCGGACGCCCTCCATGTAGAGGTCGATACGCTTGTGGGCAAAGATCTTGTCGATCAGCGCATCCCCCGACTCGGTGGGCAGGGTGAAGGCAGCATCACGCGTACTGACGATGTCGAGGAGCGTCTGGCGTGCGGCGGCCTCCTTGCCCTGACGGGCCTCAGCCTCGGCCTTGATGTAGTACATCTCAGCCACACGCATCATCACCAGGTCCATGAAGGTAGAGCCCTGAGCCTTGGAGCGGAACTTGATGCACTGCCCCGTGATCTCCCACTGAGGCACATCACCGTTCATCGCGAAGTAGACGCTGTAGGCATCCTTGGGCACCTGGTCACCCTGGTCGAGACAGACCCACCACTTGCGGCGTACGTCGCCCGAGCCGAGCTGATCGTAGATGTCGCGGTTGATGGCGTAGCGCAGGTACTTGTTGTGTCCAGCGACATTATAGGAGTAGGCTATGGAGAAGCTCCCCCAGCCTGTATCCTGGGTATCGCTCTGGTGATAGCCCCACATCCACTCAGGTGCCTTGTAGTTGTTGAAGCCGTCGATGAGCTCCTCACCCTTCGCTAGACGCGAGTTGGACTTCTGGATCGCCTGCGTAGCGTAGTCCTCTGCCGCAGCCCAGTCCTCCTTGCACAGGGCTACACGCGCTGCGATACCGCAGACGGTGGAGTAGCGCAGGTGGTTGCGGTCGGTGGCCTGCTCCAGCCCCTTGAGCACGTCGAGGGACTCCTTGAGGTCCTCCTCGATCTGCTTGTAGGTCTCAGCGACCGTGGAGCGCTCCATGGGCTCGAACTGCTTGGACTGATCCTTATCCGTCCTGAGGATGACCCCGAGGTCGGTGGCAGCGGTAGCTGCACGGTAGCGCTTGGCAAAGAGCTGCACCAGCTGGTGGTAGGCGTAGGCGCGGATGGCCAGGGCCTCGCCATAGGCGTAGCGCGTGGCGACATGCTTACGCTCCTCCTCGGGCAGGATGGTGCGGTAGCCCGCGATCGCCTTATTGGCGTGCAGGATCAGCGTGTAGTAGCCGTCCCATGCCTTGTAGGTGAGGGTCTTGTCCGTGTCGGTACGATCGCGGTGATCCTGCCAGCGGTAGACCGCCATGTGGACGGCGGGCTTGGTATTGATGACATCATCCCCGAGCATATCCAGCTGTACATTCATCGAGGGGAAGCCGTAGGAGAAGACCTGCCCGAAGTTGTACATATACATCATATTGTGCAGGCCGTTGACGAGCCCCACGATACCAGGCTCGGTAGCCTCGGCATCCTTATTACTGAGGTTCGCGGTCGGCGTGACGTTGAGGAAGTCCTTATTGCAGGAGGCCAGCGAGAGGAGCCCGAGGCCGCCTAGGAGTATATACTTCGTGAGTTTCATTGTCGTAGCGATGAGGAGTTAGAAACTTACCTTGAGCGACGTAGAGAAGGTGCGTGGCTGGGCGTAGCCTGCTACAGAGATCACCCCAGAGTAGCTCTGCATCGGGTTCATCCCTCGGCGTGCCGAGAGGACGAAGAGGTTCTCGGCCATGACGCCTATGGCGGCACCCTTGAGCCCGAGCTTCTTGACGAGCTTGTCCTCGATATTGTAGTTCAGTGCGATGTTCTTCAGCGCCAGAGCGGAGCTAGAGATGAGGAAGCGGTCGGACTGCAGCGTGGAGTAGTCCTTCCCCGAGGCCGTGAGGGCGGGGACATCAGTGACGTCACCAGGGTTCTTCCACGCCTTCAGGAGATCGGCGTGCTTGGCACGTCCTCCATTGAGGCTGCGGGACATCAGATCAGCGTAGACCTTGTCGTAGGTCTTACCCCCGAGCTGATAGGCGAAGTTGATGCCGAGCGAGAGACGGCGCCAGTTCAGGTTCGTAGAGAAGCCCCCTGTGACGTCGGGGATCGAGCTGCCGCAGAAGTGACGGCGGGCGAAGTTCCCATCCTTGGTATAGGTAGCCTTGTCCGTATCGTTGAGCCCCTTCTGATCAGGGTAGCGCTCCTTGTCGAGGCGGAACATTGGGCGGCCATCGGCAGGGTCTACCCCGAGGTACTCGTTGAGGTAGAAGTCGTAGATGCTCCCGCCCTCGACGAACTTAGTGTACTTGTGCTCGATCCCGTCCTTGCGGTTGGCATCAGGCAGACGGACGATGCGGTTGGTCAGGAAGGTGGCATTAGCCCCGAGGCTCCACTCGAAGTCCTTGGTGCGGAGCAGGGTGCCGTGCAGCTCGAGCTCCAGCCCATAGTTGCGCACCTTACCGATATTCCTATCCTGTGAGCCCATCCCAGAGGAGGCAGGCAGCGAGTAGGCGAAGAGCAGATTGCGCGACTCCTTGTTGAAGAACTCGATCGTCCCCTTGAGGCGGCTGCGCAGGAGGACGAACTCCAGGGCGATATCCGTATTCATCTGCGACTCCCAGACAAGGCTAGGATTCCCCAGTACTGCCATGCGCAGGCCAGGCTGCTGGTCGTTCTCGCTGGACATGCTGTAGAGCGTCTGATAGGGGTAGTAGACCGAGTGGCCCTCCGAGTCGAGGAGGCCGTCATTCCCCGTCCCCCCTATGGAGGCGCGTAGCTTCAGCTCATTGATCCAGTCGTAGCGCTGGAGGAAGGATTCCTTGGAGAGGATCCAGCCCGCACCCAGCGACCAGAAGTTCCCCCAGCGGGCATCGGGAGCGAAGCGTGAGGAGCCATCGCGGCGGAAGGAGGCAGAGAAGTTGTAGCGCTGGTCGTAGGTGTAGTTGAGACGAGCGAAGTAGCCCTCCTTGCGGTAGCGCGTGAGGTCAGAGGTGAGGCCAGAGACCTTGGTATAGTTGGATAGCTGGTCGATGACGAGGAACTTCAGTCCCTTCTTCGACCCATGGAGGTAGTCGTAGTCGTAGCTGTAGCTCTCATGCCCGAGCAGCGCGCTGAGGCTGTGCTTGCCGTAGTCCTTGTCCCAGGAGAGGAGCTGGTTGAAGGTCATCGTCGTCAGGCGTATCTGGTCGTAGTTGAGCAGCCCCTTATTGGACGACTGGTCACCCATGATGTGGTTATAGCGGTGGATGGCCTTCTCGTTGTTCACGTCGTAGGAGAGGTTGAGCTGCAGCTTGAGCCCATCCATAGGCTTGATGTCGACGGTGGTACGGGTGGTGACGACATCCTTGCGCGTCGTACGGAGGTCACGCTGTGCGGTCTCGAGGGCGTTGAACCTCCCTAGGTACGGACGATCCTCGCTGTGGTCCCACTGCGGACGGCCGTTCTCATCGAGGATCAGCTCGCCCGTATGACGATCACGCAGGTGCATGGGGTAGATGGGGGCGATGCCGTTGACGAAGGAGGGCATATTGGAGGAGTAGGCCCCCAGCGTCCCTGGAGCATCCTGCTCGCTACGGGCGAAGGAGAGGCTCCCCCCGAGGGTGAGGTAGCGGCGCAGGTCGTAGCTGAGGTTGACACGCCCCGAGTAGCGGCGGAAGTTGGTATTCTTCAGGAAGCCCGTCTCATCGAGGTAGCCGAGCGAGAGGAAGGAGCGCATCTTCTCGGTATTGAGCCCCCCGCTGACGCTGTACTCCTGGCGGTGTCCGTGACCGAAGAGGGCCTTATCCCAGTCGAGGTCATCGCCCCACTTGAGGCCCGTGATCTCGGGGTTCATCGTCCCGTCGGGGAGCATGACAGCGGGGATGGAGCCCTTCTTGGGATCGTAGGTAGTCCCCAGCTGGTATTCCCCAGAGGCGTCAGGCGTGTAGTAGCGCTTGATCCCTGCGTAGGGGTTGTACTTGAGGTCATTGTAGACATCGATGGCAGCCTGCTGCTTAATCGACGTATCCCAGTCGGCATCGCTCATGCCTGCAGGCTTGCGGTAGTTGAGGCGGTAGTCATTGTACCACTGCTGCCAGTGCACCTTGTAGTAGTCCATGGCGCCGATACGGTCGTAGCTGGGGATCCCGCGCTGGGTAAAGCCCTGGTTCATCGAGAAGCTGAAGCTGGGCTCGCCCTTGCTCGCGCCGCTCGCGCCGCGGCGCGTGGTGACGAGGATGACCCCATTCCCTGCGCTCGAGCCGTAGAGGGCGGTAGAGGCAGCGTCCTTGAGGATAGACACGTTGAGGATGTCGGAGGCGGGGAAGTCGGAGAGGTTACCATTATAGACAGCGCCGTCGACGACATAGAGCGGAGCGGAGGAGGCATTGATCGAGCCGAAGCCGCGGATACGAATATCGGCACCTTCCCCTGGCTGCCCTGAGGGCGAGACGACCTGCAGGCCAGGTGCAGCCCCCGCCAGCGTCGTGGTGATGTTGGCCACGGGGCGGGACTCCAGCTGCTTGGCCCCGAGCGAGGCCTGTGCCCCGACCAGGCTCTGACGCTTCTGCGTCCCGTAGGCGACGATGACGACGTCATCGGTGATGCGCTCCTCGGCCTTCAGGATGATCTTCAGAGGCTTACCCGTGAGGGGCACCTTCTGCGTGAGGTAGCCAATACTGCTGATCGTCAGCGTCTTGGCTTGCTCGGGCAGCTTGAGGGTAAAGCGCCCTTGGATATCGGTGAGCACCCCTGTGGAGGGGAATTCAGCACATACGACACTGGCCGCGATGATGGGCTCCTTGTCGTTGGAGGCGATGACCACCCCTGTGACGGTGATCTGCTTCTTCTGCGCCCAGCTGACTCCTGTGAAGAGGAGCAAGGCCAGGAGAGTGAGTAAACTTCTTCTCATAAGACGCGTGTATTTGAAGTGATCGATAGTGTTTCCTTGTCCTAGTGGGCATCCTGATATGCCGCTAGCGAACTCTTGTGTTGATCCGTCTCGTGTCGTGCTGCGCCGTCCCTCTCTCGTGTGGTATCTTCCTATCCGTGCTACGGCGTCTCGGTAGCCTAGTCTTTCCTTTGTTCGTAGCAAAAGTACACACTCCTCCCATAGAATGCAAGCTCTATTTAAGCAAATATATTAGAAAGACATACATAATTATTTATCGAAGCCGCTACAGGAGTAAAATGTGTCAATACGCTACACTCAGCACCGCTTCCCCACCCGTCAGGACAGCGCTTAGGAAGACAAATAACTTTTATCCAAGCCTAGGGAAAGGCGTCTTTTTGCCAAATTCTCCCCGAAATCAGCCTCCCTGGAGCCGCTCCTCCCCCTTCCTAAGCAAAAAGACAGCCCCCCTCAGGGCAGCGCAGTGGATGCCAAGGGGGGGGCTGTCTCGAGGGATAGCGGTCAGCGCTCTGAGGGACGTCAGTCAGCGCCGTGAGGGATAGCAGTCGGGAGGCTGAGGGGTATGGGTCAGGAAGGCGGGGGCTAAGGGGTGGACAAACTGAGGGCAAAGGTAGCACCGCCCCAGCCCTCAGCAGGAGGTCTATAGCTAGCGCCCCCAGCTGCTGCGGTCGAGCTTGCGGTAGCTGATGGCCTCGCTGATGTGCTCCTTGCCTATGGTCTCCTCACCCGCGAGGTCGGCGATGGTGCGCGCCACCTTGAGGATGCGGTCGTAGGCGCGGGCCGAGAGGTCGAGGCGCTCCATAGCGACACGCAGCCGCTCCAGCCCCTCGGCATCGGGACGCGCCAGGCGCTGCGTCAGCGCCGCCGTCATCTGAGCATTGCAGTGCACCCCAGGGCAGTCTGCGAAGCGCTGGATCTGCAGCTCGCGCGCCCGCAGCACCCGCTCGCGGATGGCAGCACTCCCCTCCCCGGGCTCCGTGGCGGAGAGCTTCTCGAAGGGTACGGGAGCGATCTCCACCTGCAGGTCTATGCGATCCAGCAGCGGGCCTGAGACCTTGCCCAGATAGTGCTGCACCTGCTGCGGCGTGCACTCGCAGTGCCGCGTGGGGTGATTGTAGTAGCCGCAGGGGCAGGGATTCATCGCCGCCACGAGCATGAAGCCCGCGGGGTAGTCCACCGAGTAGCGCGCTCGTGCCACCGTCACCTGCCGCTCCTCCAGCGGCTGACGCATGACCTCCAGCACGCTGCGGCTGAACTCGGGCAGCTCGTCCAGGAAGAGCACCCCATTATGCGCCAGGCTGATCTCCCCCGGCTGCGGGCTGGCACCGCCCCCCACCAGCGCCACGGGCGAGATGGAGTGATGCGGCGCGCGGAAGGGGCGCGTCGTCATCAGTGTCACATCACGCCCTAGCTTCCCCGAGACGGAGTAGATCTTCGTCGTCTCAAGGGACTCGCCGAGGGTGAAGGGCGGCAGGATGCTCGGCAGACGCTTGGCCATCATCGACTTGCCGCTCCCTGGAGCACCTATCATCAGGATATTGTGCCCGCCAGCGGCGGCGACCTCGAGGGCGCGCTTGACCCGCTCCTGCCCACGCACCTCGGCGAAGTCCAGCGCCAGCTCCTCGCGTGCCTCGTAGAAGGTACGACGCGTATCGACCTCTACCTCGGGGAGCTCCGCCTGCCCCGTGAGCATATCGATGACGGAGCGGAGCGTGGGGGCGCCATAGACCTTGAGCTGATTGACCACCGCGGCCTCGCGCGCATTATCCTCGGGGAGAATGAAGCCCTCGAAGTGCTCTGCCCGCGCCTGTATGGCTATGGGCAGCGCACCGCGGATCGGGCGGAGCGATCCGTCCAGCGACAGCTCACCCATGATCATGTAGCGCTCGAGGCCCTCCGCTGGGATCTGCCCATCGGCGGCGAGGATGCCGAGGGCCAGCGGCAGGTCATAGGCCGAGCCCTCCTTCCTGAGATCGGCAGGGCTCATGTTGATCACGAGGCGCTTGCCGGGGAACTTATAGCCGCTGGACTCGATGGCGGAGATGATGCGGTCTTGACTCTCCTTGATGGCGGCATCGGGGAGCCCGACGAGCTGGAAGTAGCAGCCGGGCGTGCAGTTGACTTCGATCGTCACCGTCCGCGCCTGGATACTCTGCAGGGCGGCGGCAAAGGTGCGTACGAGCATGGTATATAAGGTATAGGAGCGGGGCGACACCGCCGAGGTGTCGCCCCTAGATTAAGGGAGGGAAAAAGCTAAGGTCAAGTGCCCGAGGGCTACTTGACCTTACCTAGTGTGTCGATATGGAAGAGGCGGGTGGCGGCGGTCCCCGTCAGGCCGTAGCTGCGGCGTAGCTCGGTGACCAGCCCCAGGCTGTCGCAGAAGGCGATGCCCTCGAGGCTATCGCGGCGCAGCTGCTGGCGTGCCTCACGCGCCGAGGGCGTAGGAAGGAGGAAGACGAAGCCGAGGCTATCGGGGCGAGCGGCGGCACGTAGACGGCGCTGCTCGGCAGCCGAGAGGATCTGTCCCCCCTCGGGCGAGGCGAAGACCAGCACCAGCGGATGGCGCGCATAGAGCTCGGAGAGGCTACGCTCGCGCCCCTCGATGTCACGCCCCTCGAAGGGCAGCGCCGCCGTGGGGCTGAGCTGTACGCCCGCTAGAGGCGGCTCCTGCTCCTGCCAGCGCCCTCCACGCAGCTCGTAGTAGCGCAGGCGCTGCCCACCCGCGTGGCTGATGAGCACGGCGTGGTAGCGGCTGGTGTCGGGGCTGAGGCTGAGCGCCGCGTCGTAGTGCAGGAGGCTATCCGTGTACTGCGGCTGGCCGATGTAGGTCACGAGCGCCAGCGTATCGCTTGCCCCCTGCCGCTCGAGCTTGGTCTCGAGCTCGGGGAGGGAGGAGGAGCGGCAGGCACTAGCGAGGACGAGCAAAGCGAGGGCGCCGAGGCTGCGGCTAAGGAGTTTCTTCATCGGAGTACAACTTGTCATTAGGGACGCACATAGTCTTCGCTGAGGGAGAAGGTCGAGACAGGGAGCCCCGTACGGCCTACGAGATTGGCATCGGTATAGGGGCGCCAGGCGTAGCGTACCGTGAGGCGGCCGCCCTGCAGCTGCGTGGGGACGGTCAGCCGCAGCTCAGCCCCCTGCACTCTAGCCTCGACGGGATAGACGAGCCCATCCTCCGTGAGGAGCTCGAAGCCTCGCAGCGGCTGTCCGTCTGAGGTCCTCAGAGCGCTCGTATGGACGAAGCTCAGGAAGAGCTCGCCGCCCTGACGCGTGATGCGCGCCACCTCGGGGCTACGCGCCTCGAGGCTGCGGTAGCCGTAGTCATTATAGAGAGCCAGCAGCGCCAGGCGATGCCCCAGCGGCTGCTTCTGTCGTGGATGGACGTCCTTGGGGTCGCCGTAGTCGCTGGAGACGATCATCTCGAGGCCCTCGGAGGGGCGCTGCATGCGGCGCTGGCTGTCGCGGAAGTGCGGCCAGGAGGGGCGGTTGATGGAGCTGAGCTGCACGTAGTAGAAGGGCAGCGGCGCACCGAAGTAGCTGCGCCAGCTCTTGACCAGCAGGGGGAAGAGACGCTCGTGCACCTCGATGTTGTGCGCGTTCGACTCACCCTGATACCAGAGGACGCCGCGCAGGGCATAGTGCTCCAGCGGACGGATGCCCGTGTCGAAGAGGTAGTGCGGGGCGTAGGGGTGACGCGTCAGCGGGCTATCCTTCAGCTTGACATTCTCCGAGGCACGCTGCCGCACCCAGGGCATGATGAAGTCATTGCTCCGCCAGCGACGCAGCAGCCCAGGGAGCTCCTCCTCGAGGCTCGCGCGGTCGATCCACGCCTCCGTGGGCGCCCCTCCGACGGCGTTGACGATGATGCCGACGGGGACCCTGAGGCTGTCGCGTAGCTCGCGGGCAAAGTGGTAGGCCACGGCCGAGAGGGAGGCAGCCGTCTCAGGTGTCGTGCGCTGCCAGCGGGCAGGCAGGTAGTACTCCAGGCGGTTCAGCGAGTCAAGGAAGCTCACAGGCCAGCTCACGGGGTCGGTAGCGTGCGCGGGCTTCATATCATAGATGCGTAGGAGGCTGTCGGAGGCCGAGGCTGCCTGCTGGCGCGTGTCGGTCTCGCGGAGCATCATCGCCATATTGGACTGCCCCGAGCAGAGCCACACCTCGCCGAAGTAGATATCTCGTAGGGCGAGGGCCTTGGTCTTGGTCGCAATATCTAGTCTGTAGGGTCCGCCTGCCGCATGGGGCGGCAGCTGGAGCGTCCAGCGGCCGTCGTCGGCGGCGCGGGTGGAGAAGCGCTGCCCCTTGAGGCTCACGCGCACCTCTTCACCTGCATTGGCTCGACCGCGCAGCGTGAGGGGACGATCGCGCTGCAATACCATACCGTCGGTATAGACGGCGGGCAGCTGCAGGCCGCCATAATCGCCCGTGATGGCACCGTAGACGGTGCGCGCCAGGATCGCCGCACCCGCAGGGTCGGGGTGGATGGCGTCGGGCAGGTAATGGGGATAGGGATAGAGGGGCTCGTGCAGGTCGATGAGCTGGACGCCCGCCCCACGGGCTACCTGATCGATGGCGTGCTGGATCTCGGTCTGCCAGTCCCGCGTGCCCGACTCGAAGCGCGGGTGCTCCGCCCCTATAGGCGTAGTGCGGGCGATGAGGATGCGCACCTTGGGATTGATCGCGCGCAGAGTGTCAATGAGGTGGCGGTAGTTGGGGACGAACTCGTCCCGGTAGTTGGGCCAGTTGCGCGGGTCGGTATCATTGACCCCGAGGTGGATGACGGCGATATCCGCCTTATAGGCCAGCGCCTGCCGATACTCATCCTGCTGGACGTAGGGGCGGTGGCCGCGCTCCAGGAGGGTCGCCCCTGACTTACCGAAGTTGCCCACCTCATAGCGCTCCCCCAGCATACGCTGCAGGAGCGCAGGGTAGGCTTGCTGCTCTCTATCAGGCAGTAGGTAGCCGTAGGTGATGCTATTACCTATACAGGCTACGCGTAGGGGCTTACCTTTGTGCCGGGCTGCCTGCCCCGTGAGGGAGAGCCCCACGAGGGCGAGCACGAGGAGAAGGGGACGTAGTGCTTGCTTCATATTTATAGTAGGGAGGTCATAGGAGGTGGCGCTCGTAGAGCTGTACGATGCGCTCGGTGACGGCATCGTCGGGGTTGTGCTCGGGGTCGTAGGGCGCCTTGAGGCTAGCGCCCATCACGCGAGAGAAGATCTGCCAGGTCCAGGCGCGGAAGCCCCCGAGGAAGGCCTTGACGAGCTCGTAGCCCGTCATGCCGCACTGGCGGTGGATGAGCTTGATCAGGAGCTGCCCCTGGCGGAGCGTCAGGTCGCGCATCTTGGGCTCCATATCGCGGCGCAGCTCCTTCTCCACGAGCTTGAGGTGTGCCTCCTGCTGCTTCTCGGGCAGTGTCTGCATGTATTCATAGGTCTCGATGATGGTCGCGGCGACGTACTTGGCATAGGGCATGGTCTTCTTGACATCACGGATACGCCGCCACAGCTCGCGTCGCTCCTCTAGGCTCAGCGGGCGTACACGGTGCCGCGCGAAGACATTGACGTCGGGCAGATCCACCTCCACGAGGCTGTCATTGACCGTACGCACGATGGCCTGCCGCGGCAGAGGCGTCTGCGCCACCAGCGGAGCGAGCCCACAGCACAGCAGTACCATGAGGAGGAGGCAAGGACGGAGGGCGAATCGGGGACGTGTCATAGTAAAGCAGGAGCCTAAGTAGATCATCTAGCACGAAGGGCGGGCAGGCAGCTCGGAGCAGCTCCGCGAAGCCGTCCCGCCTCGTCTAGCTAACGCGCGCGGCAGGTCTTTTATTGGGTCAGCACCTCAGCCGAGGCGAGTCCAGAGCTCAGAGCGCGGGCCCTCCAGCGCTAGTCCTTGCGCTCGCGAGGGAGCACCGAGGCGATGGTCTGCTGCGCGTGGCGTGCCGAGGCGGCGATATGTGCGGGAGGCTCGGCCAGCTCGCTCATGCGGAAGGCGGGGTGGATCGTGAGGATGATCTTATGCGGGGAGGGGAGGTAGTGCCCACGCGGCAGGACGTCGTAGGCGCCGTCGATACTGACGGGCAGGATGGGCACATCCAGCTCGGAGGCGATGACGAAGCCGCCCTTCTTGAAGCGCGTCATGCGCCCCGTCTCGGTGCGGCTGCCTTCGGGGAAGATGAAGATGGAGTTGCCCGTGGCCAGCACGCGCTTGGCATCCTCCAGCGTGTGGACGATGGAGGAGGGCTTCGTCTCGTCGACGAAGATATAGTGCGCCGCAGCGCAGGCCTTACCCACAAAGGGCATCTTGCGCAGCTCGGCCTTCAGCACCCACTTGAAGGGGATGCCGATATGCCCATTGAGGGCGAAGATATCGTAGGCGCCCTGATGATTGGCCACGACTACACAAGGCGCGTCGGGGCTAGGCAGATTCTCGCGTCCACGCAGCTCGACAGGGCAGAGGCTCACGGCCAGGCAGACGCGTGACCAGATACTCGTGGCCCAGCTGATGAAGGAGGCGGGAGCACCGAGGAGCCCAGAGAGGATGACGACCAGGCAGCACAGGATCGTCGCCAGGACAAGGAGTGGGCCGCCGATACAGACGAAGTAAAGGAGGTAAAGCGGGCGTAGGAGGGTGCGTACTTGCATAGTCTAGAACTGGTGTAGTATAGGGATCAATGAGCTCAGTCCTTCAGGGCGCGGAGGTAGGTGGCTAGGCGTGCTACGGCGCGGCCTCGGTGACTCAGAGCGTTCTTCTCGGCCTCGCTGAGCTCGGCGAAGCTCCGCTCACTCCCCTCGGGACGGAAGACGGGGTCGTAGCCGAAGCCATGCGTCCCGCGACGCTCGGTGAGGATCTCGCCCTCGACCGCCCCCTCGAAGAAGTGCGTCCCGTAGCCATCAATCAGCGCGATGACGGTGCGGAAGCGGGCACGGCGGGGACTCGCTACGCCGCCTAGACGCTCCAGCAGCAGGGAGACATTGTCCTCCGAGCTGGCCGTATCACCAGCAAAGCGTGCCGAGCGTACTCCAGGGGCTCCGTCCAGCGCCGCTACCTCGAGGCCCGTATCATCAGCGAAGCAATGGCAGCCGTAATGCTCCCAGATGTAGCGTGCCTTGATCAGGGCGTTACCCTCTAGGCTATCGGCCGTCTCGGCGATGTCGTCATGGCAGCCCAGCTCGGCGAGACTGATGACCTCGACTTGCCCAGAGAGGATGGCGCGTATCTCCTCGAGCTTGTGGGGGTTATTACTGGCGAATACTAGTTTTTTCATACATTTGCTTCAGTCATGTCACTGAGCGCACCCACAGGCACCACCTAAGGTGCTGCAAGGCCTCAGCTTACTTAGGCAAAAATAAGGATAAATAGCTTACAGATGGATATAGAGCGCTTCCGTGAGGCCTGCCTAGCACTACCTGGAGCAGTGGAGGAGATGCCCTTCGGGGACGATGTCCTGACGCTCAAGGTAGCGGGGAAGTGCTTCGCCTTCGTCTCCCTCAGAGGCGATGACCTCGATGCCTACCTCAAGTGCGAGCCCGAGTATGCCCTGCAGCTCCGTGCCCACTACGAGGCCATCACCCCAGCGCGCAGCCACCTCAACCGCCAGCACTGGAATAGCGTCTACCTCGACCGAGGCCTCCCCTCGGCAGTCATCCTACATCTTCTTCGCCACTCCTATCGGCGCGTCGTGGCGGGCCTGACCCGCAGCCAGCGCGCTCAGCTGCCTCCGCTCCCTTGGGACGAGGAGCTCGACAGCCCCCTCCTCTAGCCTATCTGGCATCCCACCTACCCCACTTCTAAGCACCAGCATCACTATGGACACCTCACTCCTAGAGTTCATCGACCAGGTCGATAGCACCAACACCTACCTCATGGAGCAGATCGCCTCGGGGCGTAGGCTCCCTCAGCTGCACACCGTCGTCGGCCGTCAGCAGACGGCAGGCCGAGGGATGCGCGGTAATAGCTGGGTCTCCCGTCAGGGCGACAGCGTCACCTGCTCACTGCTCCTGCGCTCGGACATGCTGCAGGGACGTGATCAGTTCGCCGTCTCCGAGCTCATCGCCGTAGCCGTCAGCCGCACCTTCGCCTCCTTCATGACTGAGGAGCAGCGCGAGCAGCTGTCCATCAAGTGGCCCAACGACATCTACTGGGGCGACCGCAAGCTCGCCGGCATCCTCATCGAACACAGCCTGACGGGTCAGCGCGTGGACTACTCGGTCGTCGGCATCGGGATGAACGTCAATGACGAGAGCTTCCCACCCGAGCTCCCCTTCGCCATCTCACTCCGCATGATCACGGGGCACAGCCTCCTGCCGATGGAGATCCTCATCCGCCTGCATGATCAGATCGCGCCGCTGCTACCCGACTTCCTCCTCGGCCACTACGCTGACGTGCACCGCACCTTCATGCGTCAGCTCTACCGCCGCGAGGGCTTCCACCTCTTCACAGACGTGCAGGGACAGTTCCGCGCGCAGATCAAGGACGTCAGCCCCGAAGGCCGCCTCGTCCTCCAGCGTGAGGATGGCTGGGAGCGCGCCTACGCCTTCAAGGAAGTACGCTTCGATGCTGAGTAAGGCCGATCAGAAGCGGATCAAGGCGCTGCAGGAGAGTAAGGCTCGTGCCGCCGAAGGTTGCTTCGTCGCCGAGGGGCTCAAGCTCACCGAGGAGCTCCTGGGGCACTTCGCCTGCGAGCTCCTCGTCCTGCCCGAGCGCCGCTACCCCGAGCTCGAGCCGCTCCTCAAAGGCCTGCCTCAAGGCACAGCCCCGCAGCGGCTCGAGCTCGTCCCCGAGAGCTTCGACTGGACACGCATCAGCGGGCTCAAGCAGCCGCAGCCACAGCTGGCCGTCCTTCGCCTCCCCCAGCCCAGCGCCCCTGAGGAGCCCGACGGCCTCTGCCTCCTCCTCGACCGCGTGCAGGATCCGGGCAACCTGGGGACGATCCTCAGGACGGCGGACTGGTTCGGCATCGAGCATATCTACCTCACCTCTGGCACCACCGATCCCTTTGCCCCCAAGGTCGTACAGGCTACGATGGGCGCACTGGCTCGCGTGCGTATTCATAAGGTGGAGGATAGCGTGAGCTTCGTCCGCGACTTCCCCGGGCGCCGCCTAGGCACCTACCTCGACGGGACGAACCTCTATACCGCGCCGCTCCCTAGCCCCTCCGAGCCCGCGCTCCTCATCATGGGCAACGAAGGCCAAGGCATCCACCCCGACCTCGCTCCCTACATCGACCTCAGGCTGACAATCCCGCCCTACCCAACGGCGAGCACGCATACCGAGTCGCTCAATGTAGCCATCGCCACCGCCCTCCTCCTCGGCGAGCTCCGTCACCCCTAGACTACTATGCACTGGATCATAAGGCAGCTGACCGTACTCCTAGCCCTCTGGCTCCTCTCGACTATCGCTGTGGCGCAAAGTCCCATCGTGCTCGGCGAACGCCTTAGCATCGCCTCACAGCGCTTAGGCGAGACACGCAGCATAGACATCTACCTCCCTCCCTCTTACCACGACCCGAGCCTCCAGCCCCAGGCCTACCCTGTCGTCTACCTCCTCGATGCAGGGGCAGACTTCCGCTACTTCACGACGCTGATGGAGAAGCTCGCCCAGGGCATCCCCAGCGTCCCAGAGCTCATCGTCGTCGGTATCGAGAGCCGCGAGCGGGAGCGGGACTTCGTCACTGGGCGCAAAGCCTTCTGGGACTTTGTCGCAGACGAACTCACCCCGCAGCTCCAGAGTAAGTACCGCTGCAGCGACTATCGCATCCTCGTCGGGCACTCCCTCGGGGGGCTAGCGGTGATCACCGCGCTCTGCGAGCGCCCCGACCTCTTCAGGGCCTACATCGCCCACGACCCGAGCCTCTGGTGGGGGGATAATGCGGGCCTACGCCTCCTAGAGGCACAGCGCCAGCACGACTTCGGCGGGCGCATCCTCTACCTATCCTACTCAGGGCAGAAGGAGCGTGACAATGGGCGCCAGCGACACCAGCAGACGATCTCTGCCCTGCAGCGGATGATTGCCGAGGGAGCCTTCAGACAGCTCGAGATCTACATCGCACACTACCCCGAGGAGAATCACGGGAGCGTACAGGTGCGGGGCAACATAGACCTCATGCGCCGTCTCTTCGCCGAGCTCTTCATCGATCGCAGGGAGATCGAGCTACGCCCCAGCACCATCACGGAGCATTACGAAGCGCTCTCCCGACGCCTACACTACCCCTTCACCCCTGCCGAAGGCTATCTACGCAGTACAGCCAAGTGGCTCGAAGCAACGGGGAAGCGGCAGCAGGCTGAGGAGGTACGCGCCCTGCTCCCAGCTCCGCGCAGTCGGCCCTCTCGCTAGGCCTTAGCCGAAGCCTTAGGTATATAAAGCAAGCGCCCCACGATCATCTGATCGTGGGGCGCTTGCTTTTCTGTGGAGCGGAAGACGGGACTCGAACCCGCGACCCTAACCTTGGCAAGGTTATGCTCTACCAACTGAGCTACTTCCGCCTAGCGCGCTGAGGGCTCATTGCCCTTTTGCGCTGCAAAGATAGCACAAACTTTGTGATCCTGCAAGGGACGCTCCTCGACTAGTAGACGCGCTGGAGGTAGACCGTCTGGTTATCGGAGCCTGGGATGACGAGCTTCAGGAGCTTCTTCTCTTCCTCCAGTACTCCCCTGAAGTAATAGATATCCTTGGGATCCTTGGGGTTATCGAGCTTGAAGGCTACCTCATTACCCTCACGCAGGCTGTAGTGTAGTCTGAGCGTCGTCTTACTCTGTGTCTTCTTGACATCTCCCTTCAGCACCTCGTACTCATGCTTCACATAGTCCGCACTGTCGGCAGAGTAGAAGGTAAGGCGCTGATGGGAGCCTTCGCCTTTCACTCCATTACTATCCTTCTGCGGCCAGAATTCATACTTCTCCCACACCGTCCCCTGAATCCAAGAGGAAGGAGTCTGAGGCTCGTCCTTCTTACAGGAAGAGAGGACACCGAGGCCGAGCGCTAGAGCGCCGAGACATAGGTTACGATAATTCATGAGCTTGATCGATTAAAGTGATAACTGGAGCGAGGGCCGCGAAGACCTGCTTCGCCCAAAGAAATGAGTAGTGATGTGCGTGGCGCATAGGGAGGTGGGGTAAGGGCTGGCAGCGCTTGTTGGCGCTTACCGAGCTTAGCCTAAGCTCCCTAGGACAGGGTAAAGGTACGATAAAATAGACAAGGATAAGCTGAGCGATAGCCCCATCGAGGCAGGGGCGTGACGAAGGCGGTGCAAGGCTCCCTATAAAGGTTGCCGCCCCGCCCCCGTGAGGGAGCGAGGCGGCAGGGATATCAGTCAGGCGCGTGCGAGCTATCCCTCACGACGCTGAGGGATCTCAGTCAGGAGGCCGAGGGATATCCCTCAGCTGCGCTGGAGCATAGGGTAGAGGAAGGGTGGAAGCGGCAGGGAGCAGGCTAGTGTTTCCAGAAGTAAGGCGTCAAGATGCCGATCACGGTGAAGACCTCGAGGCGTCCCGCGAGCATCAGGAAGCAGAGGGTGAACTTCGTCAGCGCCGTAGCCGAGCCCAGCGATAAGGCAAATTCGCCTATCCCAGGGCCCGAATTGCTGATCGCCGAGCAGGCCAAGCTGAGGCTCGAGATGAAGCCATTGCCATCGGCCAGCAGCACCAGTGCGCCGAAGAGCAGCAGGAGCACATAGAGCACGCAGAAGGCGAGGATCTGATGCACGACGCTGACGCTGAGCTGCCGGCCATTCATCAGCACGGGCGTCAGCAGGTGCGGGTGGATCTGCTTCTTGAACTCGTTGTACAGATTCTTGAGCAAGACGATGAAGCGCGACATCTTGAGCCCGCCCGAGGTGGAGCCCGCACAGCCGTTGACGAACATCAGGAGCAGGGCCAGCATCCAGGCAAAGCCACCCCAGGCCGTCACGTCCTGCGTGACGAAGCCCGTCGAGGAGCCCAGCGAGGTCGTCATGAAGAGTGCCGAGCGGAAGGTCTCCTCCAGTGTGCCGTACTCGGAGTGCAGCGCCAGCCACAGCGTCAAGACGAGCGTGATCAGCGCGATAAAGAAGGCGTAGGAACGGAACTCCTCATCCCGCAGCAAGCGCCGCGGCTGCCCCTTGAGGGCGAAGTAGACGAGCGTGATATTGAGGCTGCCGACGAACATGAAGGACGACAGCACGTACTCCGTATAGGGCGAGTGGTAGGCCGCCACTCCAGCATCGCGCGTCGAATAGCCCCCCGTAGAGATACAGGTCATGGCGTGGCAGAGGGCGTCGAAGCAGTTCATCGGCCCCACCCACAGCAGAAGGAAGAGCAGCGAAGTCTCCAGCAGGTACACGCCCCACAGCCAGCGCGCTACGTCGCTGATGCGCGGCAGGAAGCGGTCGTGGGTAATGCCCGTGGTCTCGGCATTGTAGATCTGGCTCGCACCGCCACCGAAGACGGGGATCAGCGCGATGGTGAAGACGACGATCCCCATCCCCCCCTGCCACTGCGTGAGGCTGCGCCAGAAGAGGAGGCTCTTATCCAAGTGCTCTACCTGATAGAAAATAGTCGCCCCCGTGGTCGTGAAGCCTGAGATCGACTCGAAGAAGGCATCCACCACCCCATGCCTCGTCGCATGCGAGAGCGCGTAGGGCATCATGCCCAGCACCGAGAGCAGCAGCCAGACGGAGGAGACGGTGAGCATGCCCTCACGGCGCGAGGCCATCTTGTGCTTCAGCTCACGCCCGAGGTAGCTGAGCCCACTGCCACAGAGGACAAAGGCGGCCAGCGTCACCAGCCAAGGCATCAGCGACTCGTGGTAGTAGAGCGCCATGAGGATCACCGAGAGGAGGATAGCCCCCTCGACGAAGCACATCATCCCAAGGATGCGACTGATGAAGCGGAAGTTGATAGTAGCGCGCACGGGATAGAGGTGTAGCTCCTAGAAGAGCCGCTGCAGCTCGTTGATGGAGATGTCGTGGTAGAAGATGACGACGTGGTCATAGGGCTCGAGGATGGTATCGCCCTCGACCATACAGGGCTGGCCGTTGCGCACCATACCGCCGAAGGTGATATTGGGCGGGAGCTTGAGCTCCGAGATCCGTCGGCCGACGATCTTGGAGTCGCGGCGTGCGACGAGCTCGACGACCTCAGCATTGTTCACGAGCGAGAGGCAGGTGACCTGCCCGGTCTCCTGTCCCAGCAGGATGCGATAGATATAGCCTGCCGCCAGGAGCTTCTTATTGATGAGCGTCCCGATATCCAGGCGGTAGGCCAGCGGGATGTAGTCGATGTTCTCCTCCTTGGCTACGGTCTTGTAGACCTTGTAGCGCTTAGCAGCGAGGCAGGCCAGGACGTTGGTCTCGGAGTTCTCCGTCAGGGAGACGAAGACCTGCGCGTCCTCGAGGTTGACCTCCTTGATGATCTCGGGGTCACGGCCATCACCGTGATAGATCTCTACGTTGGGGGGGAGCTGCTCGGAGAGCTTGAGGCACTTCTCCTTGTCGATCTCGATTAGGGCGATCTCTATGTCGGGCGAGACCTTGGCTATAGTGCGCAGCGCCACAGGGCTAGCGCCCATGATGACCATACGCCTGACGGTGGGAGCGTGCTTGCCCGCCAGCTGACGCACGTAGTCTACGTGGTCGATGCTGCAGGTGAAGAAGACGAGGTCGTTGTGCTGTATCTCCGTATCGCCCCGAGGGATGATGGTCTCGAAGTCGCGCTGTATGGCTACGATGTGGTAGTGCTTCTCCGCCCCTGGCTCCAGCTCGCGGAGGCTATGCAGCGGCTTCCCCACGATGGGCGCCCCAGCACGTACCTTGACACCGATGAGTGCCAGCGCGCCGTTGAAGAGCATCACGTACTGCCGTGCCCAGGGATAGCGGGTGATGGCAGCGATCTCCTCAGCAGCCAGCTCCTCGGGATAGATGAGCCAGTCGACGCCGAGCTCCTCCATCAGCGTGCTATATTCGCTCTCGAGATAAGAGTAGTTATTGATACGTGCGATGGTGCGCTTGGCCCCGACGCGCTTGGCGAGCATGGAGGCCATGATATTGGCCGACTCGTCGGGCGTCACCGCGACGAAGAGATCCGCCCCCTCGACGTGTGCGCGCTCGAGATCCTCCAGTAGTGTGGGGCTGCCCTCGACGGGGAGCACCTCGAGGTGGTGAGCCGCGCGCTCCAGCTTCTTGGCGTCGGCGTCCATAAGGTAGATGTTCTGCTCCTCGTTGGAGAGCATCTTCGCCAGATGCGTCCCTACCTCACCAGCGCCTGCTATGACAATCCTCATGGTTACTCTGCCTTAGCTCGGTCGTCGGGGAGCAGCTCGCGTGCCGCCCGATAGATAGACTCAGCATCGAGCCCACAGTAGGCGCGCTGCTGTGCAGGACTGCCGTGGGCGATGAACTCATCGGGCAGGCCGAGCGTCTTGATCCGCCCGCGGTAGCCCGACTCCATAGCCAGCTGGAGGACGGCCGAGCCGACACCTCCCGCGAGGCAGCCTTCCTCGACCGTGATGAGCGCAGCGCTCTCGGCAAAGACCTCGTCAAGGCGCGCCGTATCGAGGGGCTTAGCAAAGACGAGGTCGATCTGCCCGACTTCGTAGCCCTCGCCGCGCAGTCTGTCGACGACCTCCGTCACCGACACGCCTATGGGGCCGATCGTGAGGAAGCAGAGCTGACGCCCGCCCTCACGGAGGCTACGTGCCTGAGCGTAGGGATAGGAGCTAAGGGGCTGCCTCCAGTCGACGACCGAGCCAGCACCGCGCGGGTAGCGTATGGCGATGGGCCCCTGCCAGTCGAAGCAGGCCGAGTACATCAGCTGACGCAGCTGCACCTCATCGTAGGGCGAGCAGACCGTCATGCCTGGGATGGTACGCAGATAGGCCAGGTCAAAGGCGCCCTGGTGCGTGGCCCCATCCTCACCCACCAGCCCAGCGCGGTCGAGGCAGAAGACGACATGCGTCTCCGTCAGCGCCACATCGTGGATCAGCTGGTCGTAGGCGCGCTGCATGAAGGTGGAGTAGATATTGCACACGGGGATGAAGCCCTCGTGCGCTAGCCCCGAGGAGAAGGTCACGGCATGCTCCTCGGCGATGCCGACATCGAAGGAACGGTCGGGGAAGCGCTCCATCATATAGGTCATGGAGCAGCCCGTAGGCATGGCAGGCGTCACGCCCACGATGCGCTCATCCCGCTCGGCCAGCTCGACGAGCGTGTGGCCGAAGACGTCTTGGAACTTGGGCGGCTCGGGTCTCGTAGAACTAGACTTCAGGCGCTCGCCCGTCGCAGGGTCGAACTTCCCCGGGGCGTGCCATATCGTAGGCTCCTCCTCGGCAGGCGTATAGCCCTTGCCCTTGGTCGTCGCCAGATGCAGCAGACGGGGGCCCTTCATATCCTTGATGTCCCTCAGGATCTGCACCAGCTCCACCACATCGTGCCCATCGACGGGCCCAAGGTAGCGGATGTTGAAGCTATCGAAGAAGTTGGACTGCCCCGAGAGGAGCGCCTTGAGGCGGTTATTGAAGCGCAGCAGCCCCTGCCGCTGGTGCTCCTCCACCAGGTGCAGCTTACGCAGCACGCGGTAGGACTGGTAGCGGACGTTGTTGTAGGCGGGACTGGTGAGCAGCTTGACCATATGACGATTGAGCCCACCGACGTTCTTGTCGATAGACATATTATTATCGTTGAGGATGATCAAGAGGTTGTTGGGGAAGGAGGAGGCGTTGTTGAGGCCTTCGAAGGCCATGCCTCCGCTCATCGCACCATCACCGATGAGGGCGACGACACGGCGCTCGTCATGCTGCAGCTCAGCGCCGACAGCCATCCCCAGCGCGGCGGAGATGGAGTTGGAGGCATGCCCCGCGGCGAAGGTATCATAGGGGCTCTCGGAGGGGATAGGGAAGCCAGCCAGCCCGCCCCAGGTACGCAGCGTGTGGAAGTCCTCACGGCGTCCCGTCAGCAGCTTGTGCACATAGGCCTGATGCCCCACGTCCCAGACGATCCTATCCTCAGGCGTGTCGTAGACGTAGTGTAGGGCTACGGTGATCTCTACGACCCCGAGGTTCGCCCCGAGGTGCCCGGGGTTGACCGAGAGCGCTTCTAGGAGATAGCGACGTATCTCGGCGCAGAGCTGAGGGAGCTGCTCGGGGCTGAGACGTCGAAGCGCCTCCGGGCTGTCGATGGTATCGAGCAGCGGATAGCCCTGAGTGTCCTCAGTGAGCGGTGCTTGTCTCTCTGTATCCATTCCTTGCCTACTTAGTAGCGAAGCGGTCGAAGAGCTCTCCTTCTGAGAGCTGGAGCTGTGTGCCAGCGCGCATATCCTTGACGGTGAAGCGACCTGCGGCACGCTCCTCCTCACCGACCAGCACGACATAGGGGATGGCTAGGCTATCGGCGTAGCCCAGCTGCTTCTTCATCTTCGCCGCCTCGGGATAGAGCTCGGTAGCGACCCCAGCGCGGCGCAGACGAGCGATGATGGGTAGGAGGTAGCTGACCTCCGCGGCACCGAAATTCGCAAAGAGGAGCTGTGTGCCCTGACTCGCAGCCTCTGGGAAGAGGTCCAGCTCTGCTAGCACGTCGTAGATGCGATCCGCGCCGAAGGAGATCCCGACCCCACTCAGTCCATCCATACCGAAGATCCCCGTGAGGTTGTCGTAGCGACCTCCGCCCGAGATGCTACCCATGGCGGCATCCAGTGCCTTGACCTCCAGAATAGCCCCCGTATAATAGGAGAGCCCGCGTGCCAGGCTTAGATCGAGTACCAGTTCAGCCCCGAGCTCCAGCGGCTCGACGTGGTCGAGGATGAAGCTCAGCTCCTCGATGCCCTGCAGTCCCTCGGCGCTCGAGGCGAGGAGCGTACGCAGAGCGGTGAGCTTCTCGCGATTGCTGCCGCTGAGCTTGAGGAAGGGGCGCAGGCGCTCCAGCGCGTCCTCCGCGAGGCCCTTAGCACGCAGCTCGTCGAATACCTTATCCTCCCCGATCTTGTCCAGCTTGTCGATGGCGACCGTCACATCCACGAGGCGGTCCCCCACCCCAGCGACCTCAGCGATGCCCGCGAGCACCTTGCGATTGTTGAGCAGGATACGTACGCGCAGCCCCAGGCGACGGAAGACCTCGTCGATGATCTGTAGCAGCTCGACCTCGCTCAGCAGCGAGGTGGAGCCGATGACGTCGGCATCACACTGGTAGAACTCGCGGTAGCGGCCCTTCTGCGGGCGGTCAGCACGCCATACGGGCTGGATCTGATAGCGGCGGAAGGGCAGCGTCAGCTCCGCGCGGTGCATGACGACATAGCGGGCAAAGGGTACGGTGAGGTCATAGCGAAGTCCCTTCTCACAGACCTTATTGGCGAAGCGCAGGGCATTACGCTCCAGCAGCTCGGCATCGCTCAGGTCACGCAGCGCGTCGCCCGAGTTGAGCACCTTGAAGAGCAGGCGGTCGCCTTCCTCCCCATACTTGCCCATCAGCGTGGAGAGCTGCTCCATCGTCGGGGTCTCGATCTGCCTATAGCCGTAGAGGGCGTAGACCGAGCGTATGGTGTCGAAGATGTAGTTGCGGCGGGCCATCTCTACGGGACCGAAGTCGCGCATGCCCTTGGGAAGTGTTGGTTTCTGCATTGTACTCAGCGGCCTAGCTCACGAGGCCTTGTTGTCTGATAGCTCCAGGGGGAGGGGCGCTACTGGGCGGCCCTACGCTCTAGCTGGAGCACGTAGGTAGGATATGGATTACGTTCGTCTTGGGGATAGGAGGCACGGCTCAGCTCGACCCAGTCCTCGCTCTGCCACTCGGGGAAGAAGGTGTCGGCCTCGGGGAAACGAGCCTCCACGATCGTCAGGTGCAAGGCCTGGCAGTGCGGTAGGGCAGCGGCGTAGAGCTCACCCCCTCCGATGACGAAGGCCTCGGCGACGCCCTCACGCTCCAGCTGCTCGTAGGCGGCCTCGAGCGAAGGGTAGACCTCGGCGTCGGGGAGGCTACGGAGGCTGCGGCTGATGACGACATTGCGCCTATTCGGCAGCGCGCCTTTAGGGAGCGAGGCGTAGGTACGACGACCCATGATGATGGTATGCCCCGTGGTCAGCGCCTTGAAGCGCTTGAGGTCCTCGGGCAAGTGCCACAGCAGGTCTCCGTCCTTGCCTATCGCTCGGTCGAGGCCAAGCGCTGCTACCAGTGTTGTACGCATAGTGAGGGATCTTCTATAGGGGATACTTAGACAGCTACGGGTGCAGCGATGTGCGGATGCGGGTCGTAACCCTCGAGACAGAAGTCCTCGTAGCAGAAGTCCTCGAGGCGCTTCACCTCGGGATTGAGCCGCATACGCGGCAGCGCACGCGGGCTGCGGCCGAGCTGCTCGGCTACCTGCTCCATGTGGTTGCGGTAGATATGGACATCGCCGAAGGTATGGACGAAGTCGCCCGCCTCGAGCCCCGTCACCTGCGCCATCATCATGAGCAGGAGCGCGTAGGAGGCGATATTGAAGGGTACGCCGAGGAAGACATCGGCGCTCCGCTGATAAAGCTGCAGGCTCAGGCGCCCCTCGGCGACGTAGAACTGCATGAGGCAGTGGCAGGGTGCCAAGGCCATCTCCTCGAGCTGCGCCACATTCCACGCCGAGACAAGCATACGCCGGCTGTCGGGGTCGCGCTGCAGCTGCTCGACGATCTCACGTATCTGGTCGATATACCCCCCCTTGTAGTCGGGCCAGGAGCGCCACTGGTAGCCATAGATAGGCCCCAGCTCGCCAGCCTCGTCCGCCCACTCATTCCATATACGCACGCCGTGCTCCTGCAGATAGCGGACGTTGGTATCGCCCTTGAGGAACCACAGCAGCTCGTAGATGATGCTCTTGAGGTGGAGCTTCTTGGTCGTCAGCAGGGGGAAGCCCTCACTGAGGTCGAAGCGCATCTGGTAGCCGAAGGTACTCAAGGTACCCGTCCCCGTGCGATCGCCCTTCTCGTGGCCCACGGCCTGTATATGACGTAGTAGATCGAGATATTGCTGCATTTACTCTGTAGATCTTCGTGCTGGTCGTAGTGACGTCCGTCCTAGCACCATGATGAGAACAAAGATACACATTTTAGCCCGCCTATCCCCGAGCCAGCAGGCACTCTCGCAAGCTGAGGCGTCCGCTACAGCTCGCCGCCGATGAGACATCCGAGGCACGCGCAAGCGAGCTAAGGGGCTCGCCAAGGCTGGGCACGGAGCCTCCTAAGCCCAGCTCCTTGAGGCCCAGCACACAGCTGCGGCCTGCCCTCACCTCGGCCTGCGCTATAGAGGGTACGCGGGGACAACTTCGCCGCAGCGAGGGGACAGCTTCGTCGCAGCGCGGCGAGGGATATCAGTCAGGGGTACTGAGGGATATCCATCACGCTGCTGAGGGACGTCCGTCAGCCTCCTAAGGGATATCCCTCAGCGACCCTCCCCTAATAGGCGGGGAGGGCTCGAGCGACGGGCGGCACAGCACCCGCGGTCTATTTAGCTCGCCTCCTCTCCCCTCAGCCCCTAGTCTACTAGGTAGGCGAAGAAGAGCCAGCTATGCAGTAGCCAGAAGAGCGGGACGAGGTAGCGAAACTTGGCGTGCGCCGTCTTGTGGTGCCAGACGACCATCCCCAGCAGCGCGCCCGTACTGCCGCCGAGCGCGGCTAGCGTCAGCAGCAGCCACTCGGGTGTCCGCCGTCCGCCGCGCTCCGCCAGCCCCTTATCTACTCCGTAGACGATGAAGGTCACCAGCCCCACCAGCGCATAGAGGAGCATGAGGGCTAGGCCTCGGTAAAATTCCTCCATCGCCGCTACATCACGCTAAGGAGCTCGATATCGAAGATGAGGGTCGATCCCCCGGGGATGCCTGGCTGGTCGTACTTGCCGTAGGCCAGCTCGGCAGGCAGGTAGAGCTCCCAGCGCTCGCCCTCGTGCATCTGCTGCAGGGCGATGATCCAGCCCTCTATGAGTTCGCTGAGGCGGAAGGCAGGCGCCACACCCTCGCGGCTGCTGTCGAAGCACTGCCCATCGATCGTATAGCCCGTATAGTGCACGGTGATGATGCTGCGGGCATTGGGCTGCTTCGCCCCCGCCTTCGCCTCGGTGAGTACCTTATAATAGATCCCCTTAGGTAGGGCTTTCACGTCCGCCTCGCGGCTCTTGGCCGTGAGCCAAGCCTTATTGGCTGCGCTATATTCTTTCTTCTTCATATTCCTTAGCGATAGCGTAGGTAGCGGTAGCCGTGATAGACGGCACGGACGACATTATTGAGCAGCACCAGCGGCGAGAAGACAACCCCGAGGACGAGATTGAAGAGGAGCTCGAAGCAGCCCCCGCGGCGCTCGATGATCATCGTCTCCTCGCCACGCCAGGAGCGTAGTCTATAGTACTCGCCCTTGATGCCCCACTGGTAGCCCGCCTGGATCGCCGCCAGCATATAGCCACTGACGTGCGGCCGCCCGCCGATATTCCACTCGTAGCCGACCCAGTAGAGGACGCCATAGATGAGGAGACAGCGGAGATAGTGCAGCGCGCGCTGCCGCTGATAGCGACACCAAGCCTCGTGCTGCTGGCGCTGACAGTCGGGGCAGAGCTGGCGAGCATCCGCCGCGAGGCAGCTGGTGCAGAGCCCTGCGCCACAGCCGCGGCAGGGAGCTACAGCAGGGGTGTGGGGATGTTGCTTGCAGTTCATCGTATGCTATATCTAGGTGTGATACTTCTTCGCGAGACCCCTCGCTCTGCTTTCCTAGGCCTCTAAGGGACGGAGCGCGAGGACGCGGTAGCCACAGGCAGGGAGCGCGAGGCTAAGTGCAGCCCAGGAGCTGAGGCTAAGGAGCTGCGTCTCTCCCGTACGGAGGTCCTCCGCGCGATAGAGTGCTCCCTCGCAGAGGCCCAGCTGCGCAAAGAGATCCTCAGGGAGGGGGAGCTGCACCGTCCCCGTCTCAGCAGCGTAGCTCACGAGGCAGAGCAGCAGCTCGCCCTCATGATGACGCAGGTAGGCGAGGCTACCCTCACCGCTCGGATGCAGGCCATAGTAGCCGCCCGACTGCACGAGTGGGCTGGTGAGGAGGCCGCCGAGCCAGCGGTAGTCGCCGAGTAGCTCCGCCTCCTCCTCGCTCAGGTACTGCGTGCCCCAGCCGCCGCGCTCCAGCCGCTGGAGCTTGTCCAGCGACCAGTAGTCGAAGATGGTCGTACGGCCATCACGTCCGCTGAAGCCCTCGGCATCCATCCCGCGCTCGCCCAGCTCCTGGGCGAAGTAGTGCATCCAGGGATTGGTGCCGCTCAGCGCAGCCACCAGCGAGGAGCGGAAGCCCCGACGGGCGTCGCCGTAGACAAAGTCCGAGGCCAGGCGCTGCTCATCGTGGTTCTCCATGAAGTAGCACATCTCGGGCTGCAGCGCACCCACGGCATCGCGCACGGCGGTGAAGTCCTCGGGCGCGGCCTCCCCACGCCCTATAGCGATGAGCCTATCGTAGACGCCGACCTTATCATAGAGGTAGTCGAAGCCCGCCGCCAGGTAGCTGGCATAGCGATGCGGCTGGTAGATCTCGGCGATGAAGAGTAGGCGGGGGAACTCGGCCTTGAGCTGCGGCAGGCACCAGCCCCAGAAGGCCTCGGGCACGAGCTCGGCCATGTCGCAGCGGAAGCCGTCCACGCCCTTAGCCGCCCAGTAGCGGAGGATGTC
Organism: uncultured Porphyromonas sp.; assembly: GCF_938046015.1. Lineage (GTDB taxonomy): Bacteria > Bacteroidota > Bacteroidia > Bacteroidales > Porphyromonadaceae > Porphyromonas. The sequence continues at coordinate 33,243 of NZ_CALIXW010000024.1, forward strand.
GCGCATCTTGAGCCAGGTCGAGGGGATGGGCTCGGTGTGCAGTCCCGTAGCGCCGAGGTAGTCGACCCCGTAGTTGAGCTTGATAGTCTCGTACCAGTCGTTGATGCTGGGCGAGGGGCTGAAGCAGTCGTTGCCCGTAGCACGGGCGGGCTGTTCGCTATAGCGGGGGAGCTCGGGGCTCTGCCGCGGCAGCTCGAGCGTGGTGCCAGGAAGGTAGTAGAAGTTATTGCTGAGGCTGAAGGCAAGCGCGGGATCGTCGCCCGCCCCTAGATCCTCTACCCCCTCGGGACAGACATCCGAATGGTAGCTGCGCGCCACATGATTGGGGATGAAGTCCATGAGGAAGCCGAGCCCCGCAGCGTGCGTACGCTCCACGAGCGCCTCTAGCTCGGCCATACGCTCAGCGGGCTGCTCCGCCAGATCTGGATCGACATCGTAGTAGTCCTTGACGGCATAGGGCGAGCCCGCCACCCCCTTGACCGTGTCGGGGTGGTCGGGGCGTATGCCGTGGGCGCTGTAGTCGGTCTGGGTGGCATGCTCCAGCAGACCGATATACCATACATGGCTAGCCCCTAGGCTACGGATATAGGCTAGGGCCTCGGGCGTGAAGCGGGAGAGGCGGCCGACGCCATTCTCCTTCAGACTACCGTCTGGGATGCGTGTGGTCGTGTCATTGCCCCAGAGGCGGGGCAGGACGGCATAGATAAAGGGCTTGGCAGTGCTATTCTTCATGCTTTGTATTACTATTCGTAGAGGGAACGAGGGGCGCAAGCTCCTGCTTGGCCAGCTCGTAGCCGATCTTCATGAGAGACTCGGCAGCCCTGACCTCAAACATCCCATAGCGCGTCACCTCGGGACTCTCCAGCAGGTAGTCACAGGCTGCACAGTCCGGGATCGCATTCTGACGGAAGACGAGCTCCCAGGAGCGGTTGGCCACAGAGAGCATCGTATGCTCGCCCTCGTGGGGCTGCACGGGACCGAGGTTCACCCCGATGACCTCATCGCAGTCCTGGCGTATCGTCGTCACGGGGAAGTTACGGAAGAGCCCCCCGTCGACATAGGTGTGCCCGTCGATGACCACGGGGGTGAAGAGGATGGGCACCGTGCAGGAGGCGAGGATGATATCCGCCAGCCTCCCCTCCGTGAAGACGTGCTCCACCCCCGCATCCAGGTCAGTGGCCACGATACGCATAGGCAGCGGGAGCTGCTCGAGGCGCTTGTAGGGGAGGTTGCGCTTGAGCAGGCGATGGAAGGAGGTCGTACGGAAGAGCCCGCCATCCCTGAGCGCCAGGCTCGTTGCCTTGAGGAAGCCCACCTTGCTGAAGAGCTCGTAGATCTCCTGAGGGGCGTAGCCCGAGGCGTAGAAGGCGCCCATGATGGAGCCCGCACTGGTACCCGCGATGATCTCGGGCTGTATGCCCGCCTCTGCCATATAGCTCATGACACCGAGGTGCGCGAAGCCCTTGATGCTGCCGCCACTTAGGGCGAGTCCTAGTCGATATGCTGCCATAGTCTATTGCCTTATAGGGTCTTGCTGCTGCTAAATAGAGTCTTGCTGCAAAGGTAAGGATAGTCGGGGGAATCCGAGAAAAGGACAGCGCCCCGCGGGAGTCGAGACTCCTGCGGGGCGCTGCTTATGCTGTAGGGCGTAGACTAGCGGACTATTTCTTCGCCTGACGTGCCGAGTAGCTCAGGTTGAGCGCGTCTGCACGACGTAGTTCTTCCTTGATCTGGGAGATGATGTTCATCTTCGTCTCGCGGTCAGCCTTGAGGGATACCTGCATCAGCTTGCGGCGCTCATCCTTGATCTTACTCTCTGCCTGCTTGATGTAGCTGTAGACAGCGGTAGGATTGGAGGTCACCTGGTCGTTGAGCTGGATCGCGGAGTTGCTCCCGTACATCGCGCGGTACTCCTTGTTGGGCTTACCGACGTAGATGAAGGTTACGAGCGACTTCTCCTCGAGCTTGGTCAGCTCGGTAGCGTTCGGCAGGTTGCTGAAGCTCACCTTAGGCGTCACCTCACGGATCGTCGTCACCATCATGATGAAGAAGAGGAAGGCGAAGACCAAGTCAGGGAGAGAAGAGGTGTTCAACTCGGGCATCTCGCGCCCACCTGATTTATTGAATTTTCCCATTTCCTTCTTACTTCTTTACGAGGTTAGACAGAGGCATCTCGGAGATGTGCATAGGATATGCATCCGTGACGGACTTCTTCTGCTCGGGCGTGAGGTCCTCAAAGCCCTTACCGAAGTTCTGCTTGGCGAACTTATCCCACACTTCATTGTAGGCCTTGATCAGCTCGTTCTGCACGTTGACGTACATCTGATAGCTGGTCTCGACCTCATTCTTGATCGAGATCGCGTAGCCGCTGGTGATGACCTTACGATTCCCTAGGCCGACGATCTCGCGGACCTCGAGCTCGGGGAGGTAAGGCTTCTCCTCAGGGTTCATGATGAACTCAACAGCGTAGTCCTTGAGCTGGTCTAGCTTGACAGGGATCAGCTGGTCGACGCCAGCATTGTCCTTACGAGAGACCACGATCTCATCGGAACGGTTGACCAGCAAGCGCATGATGTTGCGGTCGTTGATCTCCACTTGCTGCTGCTGCTCTTGCTTAGGGGCGATCGGCGGTAGACGACGCTTCAGCCCCTTATCAGTATCCATTGAGGTTGTAACCAAGAAGAAGATAAGCAACATAAAAGCGATATCGGCGGACGATGACCCGTTGATACCGGGAGTCTTTCTTTTTGCCATAGTGCTTTCTGCTTTATTCGTTATTGATTACAGACCTTATCGCTTCAGAGCCTTGGAGACACTACCCCAGAGGGCAGCTCCCAGAGTGACGATGAAGAGGACGTAGATAGAGTAGAGCCACATATCGGTGACCTTGAGCCAGCCAGACGTATTGTAGGTCTGCGAAGCCTCATTAAGGCCAGCGATGGGGGTACCATCACCGATAGCGTAGGTGATGACGAGCAGTGCCACGAAGGCACCGAAGCCCGCCAGGGAGGACACGAGGCCCTTTTTGTTGGACGCAAAGTTGATCACAGCGAAGATCGCCGTAGCGGCGAAGGTCACCAGGAACAGTGCGTAGGTCCAGAAGAGTAAGAGACCCGTGTACGCGTAGTCCTTGTTGCCCTTAGCGTCGATCTCAGCGCCTCCGAAGAAGAAGACGGCGAAGATGATGACGCTGATGACAGACAGAGCCAGTAGCGTAGAGCTGGATACCTTACGTATCTTAGTTACAGCCATTGCTTATTCTGGGTATGGGTGAGTGTATTAGCGCTTCTCGTTGTACTTAACGACGAGGTCAAGCAGCGTGATGGAGGCATCTTCCATGCGGTTGAGGATGCCTTCTACGAGGGAGAGGATGTAGTTGTAGAAGATCTGGAGGATGAGGGCTACGACGAGACCACCGATGGTCGTGATCAGAGCGACCTTCATACCACCTGCAACGACCGTTGGGCTGATGTCA
>NZ_CALIXW010000025.1 GCF_938046015.1 uncultured Porphyromonas sp.
TGACTGATAGCCCACACGCTCGTGAGGGACGTCCCTCAGTGCTCCCACTGATATCCCTCAAGGGCCCTATTCCTATGCTCGTGAACTGCTGGGCTGACTTCGTCCCTTAGCTCAGAGCAAATCATGAGCAGCGGAGTAAGGCTTGTGTCCTAGCTCTGGCATCTGAGGCTAGCCGAAGGCGCCCACAAAGGAAGCGAGCATAAAAGCAGCCGCCCGACCTACTGCTGGAGTAGATCGGGCGGCCGTCGTAAGGGGGGTTAGACGAAGCCTACTTCTTCTTAGCAGGCAGGTGAATAGCCAGACCAAGAGCGTCAGCAATCGCTTCGTAGAGGGCTTCCGAATAGGTGGGGTGCCCGTAGATCGTAGCGATGACCTCCTCTGCGGTAGCCTCCATCTCCATGATGAGCGAAGCCTGGCTGATCATCTCGGCAGCCATAGCGCCGATGATGTGGATCCCGAGGATCTCGCCATACTTGTTGTCGAGGATGACCTTGACGAAGCCTTCGGTCTCACCAGAGGCAAGGGCACGGCCGTTGGCCACGAAGGGGAACTTACCGACACGGATATCACCGTAGTGCTCGCGAGCCTGCTCCTCGGTCAGACCGACGGTAGCTACCTCGGGACGCGTATAGACGACGGAGGGAGCAGAGAGCATCTTCAGCTCGCGCTCGTTGCCGTGCAGGGCGTTCTCAGCAGCGACTTCACCCATGCGGAAGGCCGTGTGGGCAAGCATCTTCAGACCGTTGACGTCACCAGGGGCATAGATACCCTTGACGCTCGTCTCCATGTACTTATCGACCTTGATGCGACCACGCTCGATCTCGAACTCGATCTCGCCGACACCCTCGAGGTCGGGTACACGGCCGATGGAGAGCAGCGCCTTGTCGCCCTCGATCGCACGGCCATCCTTGAGGATAGCAGCGAGCTTGCCGGAGCGGTCCTCGATCTTGTCGATGGCGGCACCCGTGATGATCGTCACGCCGCGCTTCTCGAGTTCGCCACGCAGCGTCTGCGATACTTCCTTGTCCAGAGCAGGGATGATGTAGTCTGCCATCTCGATGATGGTGACCTTCGTCCCAAGTGAAACCAGAGCCTCAGCCATCTCGACACCGATGACACCGCCACCGATGACGACCAGGCTATCAGGACGCTCCTCGAGGCTGAGGATATCATCGCTGGTCAGTACCGCAGGGTGATCGATACCAGGGATATTGATGCGGCCGACCTTGGAGCCACCAGCGAGGATGATCTTATCGGCCTTGATGATGTCCTTACCGTCGACGACGACGTCCTTGTCGCGATTGATCTTACCGACACCGCGGAAGACCTCTACGCCATTGCTCTTGAGCAGCGAGTAGACCCCACCGGTGAGCTTCTTGACGACGCCATCCTTGTACTTGACGAGCTTCTTCATATCGACAGAGAAGCTCATGTCTGCGAAGTTGATCCCGCGAGCAGCTGCCTGAGCTACCCCGTCGAGGATCTCAGCGTTGCGCAGGAAGGTCTTAGTAGGGATACAGCCCTTATTGAGGCAGGTACCACCGAACTCTGCCTTCTCTACGATAGCGACCTTAGCACCGAGCTGAGCAGCACGGATAGCAGCTACATAGCCAGCAGGGCCACCACCGATGACGCAGAGGTGATAGGAGCCGTCGAGGTGGATGAGGGGCTGGGGAGCACCTTCGTGTGCGGGGCCTTCCTTCTTCTCAGGGATGATCTCATCCTTGGAGGGGACGGTGTCGAGGCTCTCGCCTGCCTCACCGATATAGCCGATGACCTCAGCGATGGGCACGGTCTCGCCTGCCTGGTGGGTGATCTTGAGCAGGACGCCGGAGGCCTCTGCCTCGAGCTCCATGCTCGTCTTATCGGTCATGATCTCTAGGAGGACTTCACCAGCCTGCACGGGGTCACCCTCGTTCTTGCGCCAGCTTACGATCTCACCTTCTGTCATGTCTAGGCCCGTTTTGGGCATGATGATCTCTGTTGCCATATCTATTTAGGATCTTCTTTTGTGGTTCGTATGAGAGGGATTAAACGAGGAGAGGCAGTGGTGACTCCAGGGTAGCCTTGAGCTCCTGCATGAACTTAGCCGCAGCCAGCCCATTGATGACGCGGTGGTCGGAGGTGAGGCTCATCTTCATGATCGGACGGACGACGACCTCGCCGTTGCGTACGACAGGCATTTCCTTCGTGCCTGCGATGGAGAGGATGGCCGAGTTAGGCTGGTTGATGATCGAGGTGAAGGACTCGACGCCGTACATCCCGAGGTTGGAGATGGTGAAGGTGCTGCCTTCCTGATCGGCGGGCGTCAGCTTCTTGCCCACGGCGCGCTCGGTGATGTCCTTGAGGCGGAGCATCAGCTCGACGAGGCTCAGCTTCTCAGCGCCATGTACTACGGGCACCAGCAGCCCTTCGTCCATACCGACAGCCATAGCGAGGTTGACGTAGTGGTGCAGCTCGATCTGAGAGCCGTCGGGCGAGAGCGAAGCGTTGATATAGGGATGATTCATCAGCGTGCGTACCACGGCGATGGAGATAATGTCCGTGACGGTGAGCTTCTTCCCCGTCTTCTCCTTGATGGGCTCGAGGAGCTGCTTACGGAGCTTGGTAGCCTCGTACATGTCGACCTCGTAGTTCAGTACGAAGGTCGGTGCGGAGAAGTAGCTGTCGCTCATGCGCTTGGCGATGACGCGACGCATCATATTCATCGGTACGATCTCGACACCACCTTCGGGGGCTGCGGGCGCCGCAGCTGCAGGAGCAGCGGGAGCCTCGGCCTTGGGCGCAGCAGCCGCGGGAGCAGCCTTAGCAGCGGAGGGAGTAGCCGTGAAGGGATCGATGATCTGCTCAAGGTTGGTCGTATAGCGATCACCCAGTGCCGCAGCTACGTCCGCACGGCGGATCTTGCCACGGAAGCCCGTCCCCTTGATGGAGGAAGTATCTAGGCCAAAGACATCTGCGATCTTCTTTGCTAGGGGCGTGATCCCCCCACCCTGCTCGTAGCTGAAGTCAGCTACATCCTCAGCGTGGATGCGTCCCTTGAAGCCAGAGCCGACGATCTCGCTCAGCTCGACCCCCATACGGTGTGCCAGTGAGCGAGCCGCAGGTGTGGCTCTTAGTTTATCATTTCCCATATATAGATTATTCATTAAGGTGCATAGCCCTCGCACAGTGTGGGAGGGCTATACACGATATCTGCATGATTGGCGAACTAGCGCTTGGTGTAGAGGCGCTCGATGTACTCGAGAATGCGGTTGGCATCGGGGAGCATAGCGACCTCCAGCGAGTGGTTGTAAGGCGTGGGGATATCCTCGGCAGCAAGGCGAAGGATGCGGTTGTCGAGGTAGTCGAAGGCATCGCTCTCGGTGATCACGGCTGCGATCTCACCGAGGAAGCCGCCCGTCTTGTGCGCATCATTGACCAGTAGCACGCGGCCCGTCTTCTTCACGGAGTTGATGATCGCCTCCTTGTCCAGAGGCATGAGCGTCATCAGGTCGACGACCTCTACCTCGATGCCCTTCTCCAGGGCCATATCGGCAGCCTTGAGGACACGCTCCAGCATACGGCCGTAGGTGACGACGGTCACGTCCTTACCGGTACGCTTGAGGTCGGCCTTGCCGATGGGCAGTACGAAGTCAGGATCGGTAGGTACCTCGCCCTTCATGTTGTACTGAGCCTTGTACTCGAGGAAGATCACAGGGTTGTTGTCACGGATGGCAGCCTTGAGGATACCCTTGACATCAGCAGGGGTACCAGGGGCTACGACCTTGAGGCCAGGGATGTGGCAGAACCACGCCTCCAGGCTCTGCGAGTGCTGAGCAGCGGAGCCGAGGCCCGAGCCAGCAGCACAGCGGAAGACTACGGGTACCGAGCCCTTACCACCGTACATATAGCGCGTTTTGGCAGCCTGGTTGACGATGTTGTCCATCATATAGACAATGAAGTCCATGAAGGTCACATCCACGATGGGGCGCATCCCCGTCAGAGCTGCACCTACGGCAGCACCCGAGATGGCATTCTCCGAGATGGGGGTATCACGGACGCGCTCGCTACCGAACTCCTCCAGCATCCCTACAGAGGTACCGAAGTCACCACCATAGACACCGACGTCCTCACCGATGAGGAAGACGTTCTCGTCACGGCGCATCTCTTCGCTCATAGCCTCGATGATGGCGTCACGCACGGACATCACCTTTGTTTCTTGTCCTTCTATCATAATAGTCTACTTGTTTGCTTGGGGTTAATGGAAGGCCCGAATACTATTCGGTGAAGATATCCTCGAAGGCAGACTCGGGAGCGGGCTCTGGTCCCTTACGGCCGAACTCGACTGCCACGTCAACAGCTGCGTGGCTAGCAGCCTCGAGGGTATCGAGTTCCTCGGTCGTGGCGAGCTTCTTGTCGACGAGATAGTTGCGGAACTTGAGGATAGGATCCTTCTTCTTCCACTCGTCTACCTCTTCCTTGGTGCGGTACTTACCGGGGTCGGAGGTCGAGTGGCCATACCAGCGGTAGGAGATAGCCTCGACGAGCACGGGACCCTTGCCTGCACGTACGTCCTTGATCACCTTGTCCATGGTCTCACGTACAGCCATCACATCGTTACCATCCTCGATGAAGACCCCGGGGACGCCGTAGGCAGCTGCACGCTCATAGACGTGCTTGGTGCGCATCACGGAGCTGATGGGCGTAGAGATACCGTAGCCGTTATTGATACAGTAGAAGATCACAGGAAGATCCCAGATCGCTGCCATATTGAGGGTCTCGTGGAAGGAGCCTTCGTTGGTAGCCCCATCACCAAAGCAGCAGACGACGATCTTGCCCGTCTTCTTCATCTTCTGCGTGAGGGCTGCACCGATAGCGATACCCATACCACCACCGACGATACCATTGGCACCGAGGTTACCAGCGTCTACGTCTGCGATGTGCATCGAGCCGCCCTTACCCTTACAGACACCATTGGCCTTACCCATGATCTCCGCCATCATGCCATTGAGGTCGATCCCCATAGCGATACTCTGACCGTGACCACGGTGGTTGGAGGTGATGAGGTCACCCTTCTCGAGCCCGCAGATAGCACCGACGTTAGCGGCCTCCTCCCCTACGGAGAAGTGGGTCATCCCAGGGACTTCGCCTCGGCGCACCAGCTGGTTCACCTTGTTGTCGAAGTTGCGGATATCCTCCATCTTGCGGTACATCTCCAGCAGATCTTCTTTCTTAAGCTTTGCCATAACTGTATAAATGTTTGATACTCTTTATCTCTACGCTCTGAGCGCCCAGCCTCAGGGCTGCCCGCTCCTTGTCTCCACAGCCTTCGCTCCTTAGTCCTCTCAGTGCGCCCTCCTATTAAAAGAATTCTTTCCTCAATAAGTACGCCTATTGCTATGTTGACTGCACAAAGATAACATATAAATGAGATATTGTGCGCCGAGGCAATAGATTCTATTTATATCACCGCTTGGATCGCCTTATCAGATGCCCAAAAAGTTCGCTATCCCAGGGCTATGCGAGTAGCTCGAGCGGCTTTGTCTTGAGCTGAATGTCTGCTCTTCTCAGGCTCCTCCCCTCCCAGGTAAGTCGCTGAAGTCTATGGGGCGGGTACTTCCTCTGAGCGCTGCGGGTAGCCTCAAGCGGCACGTTTCTCCTCGGCCTTGGCGCGGGAGATCGTCACGAGCCATACCCCGAGGAAGACGAGGGCGATGGCTCCGAGGTGCAGCCAGCCGAAGGAGGCCAGCCCGAGTACCACACTGACCACCACGGCCACGATGGGCTGTACATAGTTGTACATACTCACCACCGTCGGCCGTAGGCTCCGCTGTCCGTTGATCATGAGGAGGTAGCTGACGAAGGTGCCGAAGAAGACGACATAGCCTACCTCTAGGCCCGTCTTGAGGCTGAGGGAGCTCCAGGGTGTGGCGCTTAGCTCGCCCACGGTCAGCGGAAGCGCCATGATCGAGGCCCAGAGGAACATCCATTTATTGACCGTGAAGACAGAGTAGCGCCGTGCCAGCTTGCTGAAGAGCGCTAGGTAGAGCGCGTAGCTCACTTGCCCGCCCATACAAAGGAGGTCGCCCCAGATGTTCCCCCCAGGAGTGGCACCACTTGCCCGAGAGCTGCCGAGGACCAGGAGCAGCGCCCCCGTGCAGCCTAGGAAGACGCCTAGTCCCTTCTTGCCCGTTATGGGCTCGCCGAGGATCAGTGCCGCGAGGATCATCGCGAAGATAGGCATTGTCGTCGTGACGATCCCTGCGTTCACGGGGCTCGTGAGGCTCAGCCCGAGCGTGAAGCAACACTGATTGCACAGCAGCCCGAAGATCGCTGCGAGGATGAAGCGATAACGATCCTTCCGCTCTACGCGCTCCTTGGGGGCGAAGAGCGAAGCAATCCAAAACAGAGCAGCTCCTCCGAGTAAGCGGCAGGCTACCAAGGTGAAGCCCGTGATCCCATGCTGCATCGCATCCTTCCCAAGCGGTGCCATCAGTCCCCAGCAACAGGCAGCCCCAAGGAGACTCAGGTGCGCCAGTAAGGTCTGTCTATCGGTCTTATTCATGCTGCAAAGGTACGACAAAGCCTTAGGCTACCCTTCCTACAAGCTAAGTCCAAGACATTATCTGCGTCGGGTCGAGGAAGGATAACCCATTGGATCCAGCGAAAGGAACTGCGAAGCAAAGCCCTAAGTACAGAGGCGGGAGAGCGAACTAGTAGATAAGTTGGAGCGGCTCACCCAAGCGGTCCTAGCAGAGGGCGCTCAGCGAAGTAAGGAGGCGATCGCCTAGCCTAAGCATCCTGAGGGATAGCCCTCGGCCTTCTGACGGATATCCCTCGCGCTCGTGACGGACGCCCCTCAGCTTCCTCACGGGTATCCCTCAGCTTCCTCACGGGTATCCCTCAGCGGCCCTCCCCCTTAGGTGCGCGTAAGCTGTAGCACAAGTCTGCTCCTCACGCCCGCCCCAGCTGTGCAGTCTAAGGGGCGCTCCTCCCCTATTCACCGAAGGGAAGTAATGATGTTGCGAGCCTTTGTTGACTAGCCTCGCTCTTTCCTAGTTGACTACGGCCAAGCAAACGAAGGAAACAATTTGCCTTGAACCTAAGCCGACAAAGGGCAACTAAAGCAGCGCTGGGCGGCAGAGGCTAGACGATAAAGCAAGAGCGCCTCCCCCGATCACTAGTATCGGAGGAGGCGCTCTCTACTTAGGGGTGTGAGGTGCTGCTACTTATCGTAGGGCGTACGTGGGTAGAGCATATCCCACCACTCGGGCTTATCCTGCAGGTACTTGGCGAACCAGGCGCAGATGGTGCGAATCCAGATGTCCTGGCGCTCGGGCTCGAGGATGTGATGGTCTTCGCCCGTGAACTCAATCAGCTCGACAGGGCGGCCGAGGATCTTCAGCGCATTGTAGAGCGCGGTGCTCTCGCTGGGGGGGACATTGACGTCTGAGGTACCGTGCAGCAGCAGGAGCGGTGTGTGGATCTTGTCGGCGTTGAAGAGCGGGCTGTGCTTGGTATACAGCTCAGGATTGTTCCAGGGATAGCTGGAGGCTGAGGCTACAGAGCTATAGCCTATCCCCCAGTAGCCGCCAGCCCAGTAGCTAGAGATGGAGCTGATCCCTGCGTGGCTGATGGCAGCAGCGAAGAGGTCCGTCTTGGTCTGCAGGTACTGCGTCATGAAGCCGCCGTAGCTAGCACCACAGCAGCCGATCTTCTTGATGTCGACATAGGGATGCTCCGCGGCGAAGGCCTTGACTGCACCGATGATATCGTCTGCCGTCTTCGTCCCCCAGGCGTTGAGATGGTCGGCAGCGAAGGCCTGACCGTAGCCTGTGCAGCCTCGTGGGTTCAGTGAGTAGGCGATATAGCCCTGGGCGGCGAACATCGCGAGGTTGTAGGTCGTCTCCAGCTGACGGGTCAGCGGCACGGTGCCGCCATAGTAGTAGACGATCATGGGATACTTCTTCTTGGGGTCGAAGTTCGGTGGCAGGTAGTACCATCCATCGATCTTCACACCGTCGGGCGTGGTGTAGAAGAAGTCCTTGGCAGCGGTGAAGCGTACATCACGCAGCTTCTCGGCCGAGAGGTCCCAGATGAGCTGCTCCTTGCTAGCCCCTGCGATGCGGTAGAGGCGGCTCGCGTTGTTGAGGCTCTGTCCGATATACCAGAGGTCACTACCATAGCGTGCTACGCCGAGGGCACGGACGACCTCTTCGCTGGTCGGGATCTGGCTGATCTTATTGCTGCGGACATCGAGCTTGTAGAGTGACTTGCGGCTACCGTTCTCCGCCGTGAACACGAAGGCGTGGAGCTTCCCTACGTAGTGGACACTCTCCACGTTGGGATCGAAGTCGCGCGTCAGTGCCGTCACCTTACCCGTAGGGATATGCAGGCGGAAGAGCTCGCGCTCGTAGCCGTTGGCCGGACGGCCTATCGTGTTGGCAATACCACCGAAGGCATCGGGTGAGCCCTCGATAAGCAGGTCGTCGGTGCCAGGAATGAAGGAGGCACCCGCGATATTAAACTGGTCGCGCAGGATCGTGTCGATGCGTCCCGTCTCGGGCGTGTAGCGGTAGAGCGTCGTCTGATTGTAGGGCGTCTCCGTCCACTTGGTCTTGTGCTCCGAGATGAGGAGCTGCTTGCCATCCTCTGTTATCCCCTGGATGGAGGCCGAGTGCAGACCATAGAGGAGCGGCGTGTAGGCGCCTGTGCGGATGTCGTAGCGGTAGATGCTCGTACGATGGCGCCAGCCCGGCATACGGTCATTGGGTGAGAGGCGGCGTATGGCCATGGGGTGCTTCTCTGGGCCCTTGTCCTGCTGGTAGATGTAGAGGGTCTGCTCGTCGGGGCCGATTGCATAGCTGGTGCCTGGGAGCTGATCTACCCACACCGAGCTCTCCCCCGTGGCGGGGTTGATCTTGAGCAGCTGCTGCGAGAGCCCATTGTAGCGCTGCAGCACGAGCATATCCTGCTTGGGCATCCACTGCGCCCCCGAGAGGTGCTGCGTGGTGCGGATGATCTTGCCCGAGGCATCGCGTAGCTCCTGATAGGTGGCGCCCTTCTTGGGAGCTCGGTCGGAGTAGGTCACCAGGACATAGCGCCCCGAGGGGGACACCGCAGCGGAGTAGAGCTGCTTGCCATGCGTGATATAGTTCCAGTCGATGTAGTGGGTACCAGCTGCGCTAGCAGCCGAGTCAAGCGGTGCGAACTTCGCCTCGGGCTCATAGGCAAGGCGGAAGTCTCCGCTGACGCTATCGCTTGGCATCCCGAGGACGCGCACCTGAAGCGTGCCGTGGGTCGCCTCGAGGCTCAGCGGCAGCGAGAGGGCGGGCACGGAGTCGGAGGAGGCGGGGCGCTGCTCGTTGGAGCCCAGGAGGCGCTCACCGAGGTAGAGGGCATAGCGCCCACGGCCATGCAGCTTGATGCTGCCACGCGTGTAGCCTGGGGAGACGAGGTTGAAGGAGTAGATGCTCAGCGTCGCGGCTTCGCCCTTAGCAGCCTTGGGGACAGAGAAGACGCCCTTTGTGGAGGCGGCGATGGGCTGGGCATTGTGCTCCTTGAGGGCATAGGGCTGCTTGATCTGCCCCAGGAGGTCGAAGGGACGATTCTGCACATTGACCGAGTCGATAAGCATAGGCCGTCTTAGGCTGATCTCGCTATAGCGCTTACCGCGAGTCAGCTGCTGCGCCTCTAGCTGCCCCCCCGTGAGGAGCAGGAGACCTAGGGCACATGTCGTGATAGATCGGATCATGAAATAGGTATGAGTTAGGTATAAGCTGGGTATTCGTTCAGTGCTAGGAGCCTATCGTCCTGCATCCTAGCTACCAAGGGATGCAGATCTAGGCTGAGGCAATAGGGGACGGAGTCAGCGAAGCCCGAGGCCACGAGACGCCGATAGTGCTCGCTCTGGCTGAGGTAGCGGACACGCTCCCCTAGGCTCAGACAATGTGCTCGCCAGAGGTCGCGCATCATGCGGGTAGCGTCGTCAGCCGCTTGGCCTAGTCCGAGCTTCTCAGCTCGATCGGCCAAGGCTCCCGCGTAGAGCATATCCTCCATAGAGGCTTGCCCGCGCCAGCCTGCAGCTAGGACGAGGATGTCGCGCCCCGCGGCAGCACAATGCTCTAGGGTCGAGCTGAGGTTGATGAAGGCCCCGACGAGGAGCTCCTCTGCCCCATGCTGCTGGGCGATGGTGATGGAGCGGGTGCCGTTGGTCGTCGTGAAGACGATGTCACGGCCACTGACGGCCTCGCAGCTATACTCGGCAGGGTCATTGCCCAGCTGGGCGAAGGCGCAGCGGCGCGTGTCTCGCTCAGCTGCGACGAGGCAGTCTGTGGACTGCCCCAGTCGCTCGGCCTCCTCGGTACTAGCCACGGGGATGATGCTGCGGGCTCGGTGGGCCAGCGCTGTCACCATGGTCGTACTGGCGCGGAAGATATCGACGACGATCACGCAGCAGCCTGAGCGATGATAGAGCGGATAGAGTTCGGGGGAAGGACAGAGATAGATGTTCATGCAGATAGCTAAAGAGCCTCCTGCATCCCGCTCGGGGGATACAGGAGGCTCTGATATAAGAAGCCTAAGCTCTAGGGTAATGAGGATAAGGGCGCGACATATAGCCTGGGCACCTTAGATCCCTAGCTCCTGGCGGATGGTGGCGATCTTGTCTAGACACGCTGCCTCGGCCTCGGCTAGCTCCTCGATCTTGGTGAGCTTGCCGCGCACCCCGATGTAGAACTTGATCTTAGGCTCCGTCCCCGAGGGGCGGATAGAGACCTTGGTACCGTCCGCCGTCTTGTACTGGAGGACGTTACTCGTGGTAGGCATGTCGAGCGTGAAGACCTCTCCCTTGTCGATCCAGCGGCCCTCGAGCTTGGCATAGTCGAGCACCTCGACGACGGGACTCCCAGCAAGCGTCTTCAGCGGGTTCTCGCGGAAGTTCTTCATCATAGCCTCGATCTCCTCGGCGCCGCTCTTGCCCTTGCGGACGACACTTACGCCCTGCTCCTTGTACAGCCCGTACTCAAGGAAGACCTGCTGCAGCAGCTCGTAGATCGAGAGACCCTTATCCAGAGCCCAGGCTGCGAGCTCGCAGAACATAGCGCAGGCCGAGACCGAACTCTTGTCGCGGATGAAGTCCTCGCGAAGGAAGCCGTAGCTCTCCTCACCGCCACCGATGTAGTTGCGCTTGCCCTCGTTCTGACGGATGACGTCGGCGATCCACTTGAAGCCCGTGTAGCAGTCAAAGAGCGTCACTTCGTTCTTCTCTGCGATAGCGCGGATCAGCTCGGTCGTGACGATGGTCTTTACCACGTAGTCTTGGGGCTGCAGGCGACCAGACTCCTTGCGGCTCATGATCGCATAGTAGACCAGCAGGGAGCAGATCTCGTTCCCATTGATGAGGACAATCTTGCCCTCTGTGTTGCGGACGGCTACACCGATACGGTCAGCATCGGGGTCAGAGGCTAGCACGAGGTCCGCCCCTACTTCCTCAGCCTTACGGATCGCGAGCTCCAGTGCAGCGGGCTCCTCGGGGTTGGGTGAGTAGACTGTGGGGAAGTTGCCACTGACGACATCCTGCCCAGGGACATTGATGATGTTGGTGAAGCCGATGGCGCGTAGTGTCTCAGGGATGATACGTACGCCCGTGCCGTGGATGGGCGTATAGACGATCTTGAGGTCGTGGTGGCGTGCGATGGATTCGCGCTGGGGAGCGGAGAGGCTCGCCACACGCTCGATGAACTTCTTATCAAAGGCCTCCCCGATACGCTCGATCAGCTCGGGACGTGCCTCGAAGCGGATATCCTCGACCTTGGTCACCTTGTTCACCTCGATGATCGTATTGCGGTCGTGCGGGGCGATCATCTGGGCACCATCGTTCCAGTAAGCCTTATAGCCGTTGTACTCCTTGGGGTTGTGCGAGGCGGTAATCATCACCCCACTCTGGCATCCCAGCTCGCGGATAGCGAAGGAGACCTCAGGCGTAGGGCGTAGGCTCTCGAAGAGATAGACCTTGATGCCATTGGCGGAGAAGACCTCTGCCGTGATGCGGGCGAAGACATCGCTGTTGTTGCGGCAGTCGTGGCCTATAGCTACGGCGATCTGAGGGAGCGAGGCGAACTCGCGCTTGAGGTAGTTGGCTAGTCCCTGCGTCGCAGCCCCTACCGTGTAGCGGTTCATGCGATTAGAGCCCACGCCCATAATCCCACGCAGCCCACCAGTACCGAACTCTAGGTCTTTGTAGAAGGCCTCTACTAGCTCTGTAGTATCAGGGTTATCTAGCATACGCTGTACCTCAGCACGTGTCTCAGCGTCATAGCCTGGGGCAAGCCAGGCACTGGCTTTAGCTCGCACTTGGGCGAGGAGATCCTTTTGCTCCATGTGTCTTATGTGTATAATAGTTATATATCGATGTCTCGTGCACTCGTGTGCGCTGAGGCAAAGATAAGCATTTCGATGGGTATCAAGATAAGTATCCCCCTAGCCTAGACCTCGTGGTCTCGCGCTAGGGGGATACCTATATATAGATGAGTGGAGAGCTGCTACTTCACGCTGAGGCTCCAGGTCGTAGCCTTAGCGAGGGCCTTGCGTACGGCTTCGGTAGCCTGGGCCCCAGAGAGCACCAGCTCCGCCTTGTAGGCAGGGAGCTTCTCGATGATCTGTACGAGCTGAGCCTCCGTGACATCAGGGTTCTCTCGGAGGTCTAGGCTCTGTAGGCCCTGAGTCAGATACCCGACAAGGCCGAGGATCGTCTCCTGCTGCAGGTGGTGGAGCTGCAGGTCTCGGACGCGAGCCTGTCCTATAGGGCCGAGCTTTGGATTAGCCCCATCTACCTCGACGACATCCATAGCGATCGAGGGACCCCAGAAGAGGTCACGCAGCTCGGGCTTGTTCTTCAGCGCGAGGCGAGCCAAGGGCGCAGTCCCTGAGAGATGCATGAAGCCAAAGCGCTGCAGCTTCTTGCTCTCGACGAGATCGATCGCCCCTAGCTTGGCTGCATCGGGAGTATGCAGGACGAGCATTCTCAGCTCAGGAAGCTGCGCCCAGCCCTCGACTGCGAAGACGGGACGATACAGCAGGAGCGTCTCAAGGCTGCGCGGCAATACGAGCTTACCTAGCGTCGTGCTGACATCATTCATATTGTCATTCAGCCAGCGGCGGAGCGAGTTCAAGTCGGCTTTCTCGATGTCGGTAGTAGGACGTCGGCCGATGGTCAGATGCTTGAGCTTGCCGAAGTGCGACAGGTCTAGGGTCTCCTGCGTATTGGCCCCTACGAGGGTGAAGTCCTCCAAATTCGGGAGCCCCTTGAAGGAGAGCTTGGCGAGCTTGGAGCCGGGAGCCGATACGAGGAGCTTCTTCAGTCTCGGGAGCTCCTGGTCGAGGACGAGCTCGGTGGCCTCGGGGATCTGGATGCTCAGCGTATCACGGATCCCATCGATGCCAACGAGGCCGCTGGCTCCCGCGACGAAGCTATTCCCCTCCTGGGTAGCTCCAGAGATCGTCAGTCCCGTGCTGGGAGCGAAGACTTCGAGGCGCTGACCTGGTGCGAGGCGGATCTGCACGGAGGATGTCGTAGCGGATGCCTCGGGCTTAGCCTTGTTGGGCTCGGTGATTTCCTTGCTGGGTTCATCATTCTTGCTGCCGCAGGAGCTAGCCGTATAGGCGGTCAGCGTGAGGAGTGTGGTGAGGATGAGGATTTTCTTCATTGTTCCTTTGTCTTAATGGTGATACTAGGGACGCCTTAGGCAGGCTGGGCCTGCGACGGCCCAGCCTTAGAGGATATTTCTCTAGGCCTAGAGCGAATCGTAGAGGCGTACCCACCCATGTTCGTCTGGGTAGTCGCCGTACTGGATGGCGCGTAGACGCTCATAGAGGGCCGTCGAGATAGGGCCAGGGTTGCCATCCTTGCTGATGATATACTGCTTGTGCTTATCGAGGTCATCGACACGCAGGATAGGGCTGATGACCGCAGCGGTACCGCAGGCGCCAGCCTCCTCGAAGGTCGCTAGCTCCTCGACATGCACGGGGCGTTGCTCTACCTTGAGTCCCATATCCTGAGCCAGCTGCATAAGACTCTTGTTGGTCACCGAGGGTAGGATGGAGCTGCTCTTAGGGGTGATGTAGGTATTCTCACGGATGCCGAAGAAGTTCGCAGGACCGCACTCATCGATGTAGAGCTTCTCCTTGGCATCGAGGTAGATGACGGCAGAGTAGCCCAGCTCGTGGGCGAGGACACCGGACTTGAGGCTCGCAGCATAGTTCCCCCCTACCTTATAGGTACCCGTACCAAGGGGCGCAGCACGGTCGTAGCCGCGCATGATCGCCATGGGCGAGGGACGGAAGCCCGTCTTGAAGTACGCCCCTACGGGGGTGACGAAGATGAGAAAGAGGTATTCGTTGGCAGGGGCGATCCCAACCTGCTTCCCTAGTCCAATCAAGAGGGGACGGATATACAATGAGGCTCCGCTCTCATAGGGAGGGATGAAGTCCTTGTTGAGCTCCAGGACGCGGTCAATCGCCTCGAGGAAGCGCTCCGTAGGTAGCTCGGGCATGAGGATGCCTCGGCAGGTGGACTGCAGGCGTGCGGCGTTCTCCTCAGGGCGGAAGACGCGTACCTTGCCATCACGACCACGGAAGGCCTTGAGTCCCTCGAAGGCCTCCTGTCCATAGTGAAGCGAGGTAGCCGCCATCGGGATCGTGATCATCTCCGAGTCAGAGACCTCTAGCTCCCCCCAGGCACCGTCACGCCAGTAGCAGCGGACATTGTAGTGGGTGGGGTGATAGCCGAAGCCGAGCGAGCTCCAGTCAAGTTCCTGTTTGTTCTCCATAATTATAGCCATAGTTTGTTATCGTGTACGATGGGAAGCCCTAAGACTCCTAGGGCAAAGGTAAAGAAAAAGCAAAGAAAAACAGGAGAGGGGCAGAGAACGTGCTACAGACGCTCTCTGCCCCTCTCCTTATTTATATAGGAAGGTGGTCGCTAGCCTTCGCTCACGATGCGGTAGGTATCCTTGGCGATCATGTACTCCTCGTCGGTAGCCACGACAGCAACCTTGACGCGGCTATCGGGGGCGCTGATCAGCATCGTGCGGCCCATGGCCTGCTGGTTCAGCTCCTCATCGATCTTGATGCCGAGGAACTCCAGCCCTTGGCACACCTCGGTGCGCATCGGGGGGCGGTTCTCCCCTACTCCAGCGGTGAAGATCAGTAGGTCTAGGCCTCCCAGCGCAGCAGCGTAGGCGCCGATGTACTTCTTCACTCGATAGGCGTGCATGGTGATGGCTAGACGATCGCGGTGGCTACCCGATTCGGCGGCCTTAGCGACGTCGCGCATGTCCGAGCCCTGGGTACTGATGCCCTCCAGACCGCTCTTCTTGGTCAGGAGGTGCGTCAGATCTTGCAGGCTCAGCTGGGTCTTGCCAGCCTCCTTCTCATCCTTGAGGTAAGGCGCGATGAACTCAGGACGGTAGTCCTTCTTCGCCAGGAGGAAGTCCAGCACCCCGCTGTCGATGTCCCCAGCACGCGTACCCATCATGAGGCCTTCATTGGGAGTCAGCCCCATGGAGGTATCGATGCTGTGGCCATTCAGGATAGCCGCCATGGAGGCACCACTACCGACGTGGGCGGTCACGATCTTGGAGTTCGCTAGGTCAATGCCTGCCAGCTCAGCCCCTACCTCACTGACGTACTGATGGCTCGTACCGTGGAAGCCGTAGCGACGGATGCCGAACTCCGAGTAGAACTCGTAGGGCAGCGCGTACATGAAGGCATGCTCGGGCATCGTCTGGTGGAAGGCTGTGTCGAAGACACCCACCTGAGGCACCTTGGGCAGCACCTTGCTCACAGCCTCAATCCCGAGGATGTTGGCAGGGTTGTGCAGCGGAGCCAGAGGCACGCACTCACGGAGCTTCTCGAGGACCTCAGCATTGATACGGACGCTGGAGGCAAAGCGCTCACCTCCGTGTACGAGGCGGTGGCCGATGGCGTCGATCTCATCGAAGGAGGCTACGAAGTGCTCCTCGCGGAGGATGTCGAGGATGATCTCCACACCGCGCGTATGGTTTGGAATCGGTAGGTGGCGCTCCTCCTTGGTGCCGTCGGGACGCTTGAAGCGGATGAAGGAGTCGTTGATACCGACACGCTCTTCATTCCCCGAGGTGAGGACACGGTAGGTCGGGAGCTCGATGAGGGCAAACTTCAGCGAGCTGCTCCCACAGTTGAGGACTAGGATCTTCATAAGGTTTATCCTGGGATGGTGAGACTAAGGGGGCGGAGCTAGGCCTTCTTGGCCTTCAGGGCGATGGACTGATTGGCGGTGATGGCAGCCATCTTGTAAATGTCCTCGACCGAAGCTCCACGGCTCAGGTCATTGACAGGAGCAGCCATACCCTGTAGGACTGGCCCTACAGCCTCGGCACCTGCTACACG
>NZ_CALIXW010000026.1 GCF_938046015.1 uncultured Porphyromonas sp.
GGGGAGAACGAAGCTCTGGAGCTCCGTGACGGAGACAAGGGCCGCTACCTCGGTAAGGGCGTCCTCAAGGCTGTTGAGAACATCAACAACGTCATCGCCCCTGAGCTCTATGGTATGAGCGCCCTCAACCAGCGTGAGATCGACCTCAAGATGATCGCCCTCGACGGCACCAAGACCAAGAGCAAGCTCGGCGCTAACGCTATTCTCGGCGTCTCGCTCGCCGTGGCTAAGGCTGCTGCTCAGTACCTCGACATCCCCCTCTATCGCTACATCGGTGGTACCAACACCTACGTACTGCCTGTGCCCATGATGAACATCATCAACGGGGGCTCGCACTCGGATGCTCCTATCGCCTTCCAGGAATTCATGATCCGCCCTGTCGGTGCATGCTGCTTCCGCGAAGGTCTCCGCATGGGTGCTGAGGTCTTCCACGCCCTCAAGAAGGTACTGCATGACCGCGGTCTGAGCACGGCTGTAGGTGACGAAGGTGGCTTCGCCCCTGCCCTCAATGGTACAGAGGACGCTATCGAGTCTATCCTCAAGGCTGTCGAGAAGGCTGGCTACGTACCTGGCAAGGACATCACGATCGCTATGGACTGCGCCTCCTCTGAGTTCTTCAAGGATGGTATCTACGACTACACCAAGTTCGAAGGTGAGCACGGTGTCAAGCGTACCATCGACGAGCAGGTAGCCTTCCTCAGCGAGCTCGTAGAGAAGTATCCTATCGACTCCATCGAGGACGGTATGGCTGAGAACGACTGGGAAGGCTGGAAGAAGCTCACCGATAAGCTCGGCAAGAAGATCCAGCTCGTAGGTGACGACCTCTTCGTGACGAATGTCGAGTACCTCCGTCGTGGTATCGCTGAAGGCTGCGGTAACTCCATCCTCATCAAGGTCAACCAGATCGGTACGCTCACCGAGACCCTCGACGCGATCGATATGGCTCACCGCCACGGCTTCACCTCTGTCACCTCGCACCGCTCTGGTGAGACCGAGGATGCTACGATCGCTGACATCGCTGTCGCTACGAACTCTGGCCAGATCAAGACCGGTTCGCTCAGCCGTACCGACCGTATGGCTAAGTATAACCAGCTCCTCCGTATCGAAGAGGAACTCGGTGACCTGGCTGTCTACGGCTACAAGCGCATCAAGTAGGCTTGCCCTAGCCTAGCCGCCTGCCCTAGGGTATCGGCTAGAGCTGACGAGGCTCGCCTCGGAGGATGATCTCCTCTGAGGCGAGCCTCGCTGCTTTAGGGGGTACACTGCTCCCAAAGGCTAGGGCAGGACGCGCTGGGGCTTGCCATCTTGGCTTTTTTGCGTACCTTTGCCCGAAAGGGCAGGCGCTTAGCCTCCCCCGCTATCACTAATCTACACCGATACGATGATACTTAGATCCTTGCTCCCTGAGAGCATGACAAGATACAGAGGCCGCTCGTCAAGCACTGCTTGCGAGGCGGCTTTTTCTTTATCTAGGGGTCTGGTAGCGCAGTAGTCACTCATCTACCTTCATATATACAAGTCCTATGCAAGAGTACAAAAGAGCCACGCTGATCCTCGATGATGGTAGCCGCTTCGAAGGCTACGCATTCGGCCACGAGGCCCCCGTAGCAGGCGAAGTCGTCTTCACCACCGCTATGACGGGCTACACCGAGAGCTTTACCGACCCGAGCTACCGCGGGCAGATCCTCGTGATGACCTACCCCCTAGTAGGTAACTATGGCGTACCCTCCCCCCAGCTCGACGAGCACGGGATCGCCTACTTCCGCGAGAGTGACAGGATCCATCCCCTCGGCATCATCGTCTCCGACTACTCCGAGGAGCATAGTCACTGGAACGCCCAGAGCTCGCTCGGCCAGTGGCTACGCAGCGAGCAGGTCTTCGGCCTAACGGGCATCGACACCCGCGAGCTAGCGAAGACGCTCCGAGAGAAGGGCTCGATGAAGGGTAAGATTATCCTCGAGGGAGGCCCTGACATCCCCTTCGACGATCCCAACGCACGCAACCTCGTAGCAGAGGTCTCACCCAAGGAGGTACAGGTCTACGGCAATGGTCCCAAGAAGGTCGTCCTCGTCGACTGCGGTGCCAAGAACAACATCATCCGCAACCTCATCCGCCCCGAGATCACCCTCTACCGCGTGCCCTGGGACTACGACTTCAACCAGATCGACTACGATGGCCTCTTCCTATCCAATGGACCCGGCGACCCCAATATGTGCGGCATCACCGTCGAGCATATCCGCAAGGCCTTGGAGCGCAAGAAGCCCATCTGCGGTATCTGCATGGGCAATCAGCTCCTCGCTGCAGCAGCTGGTGCCAAGGTAACGAAGATGAAGTACGGCCACCGCAGTCACAATCAGCCCGTGCAGGAGGTCGGCACGACGCGCTGCTACATCACCAGCCAGAATCACGGCTACGCGGTGGACGCCTCCACGCTCGGCCCAGGCTGGCGCGCCAAGTACATCAACCTCAACGACGGCACCAACGAGGGGATCTGCCACGAGACGCTCCCTTACTTCTCAGCCCAGTTCCACCCCGAGGCCTGCAGTGGCCCGACCGACACGGTCTTCATCTTCGAGGAGTTCCTCCAGCTGCTCTAGGCACGACACTACGACTAAACGATTACCCAGGATATGAGCGACAAGAACAAGATACAGAAGGTGCTGCTCCTCGGCTCTGGAGCACTCAAGATAGGTGAGGCTGGGGAGTTCGACTACTCGGGCTCGCAGGCGCTGAAGGCCATGCGTGAGGAGGGCATACACACCGTCCTCGTGAACCCCAATATCGCTACCGTACAGACCTCGGAGGGTATAGCCGATGAGATCTACTTCCTCCCCGTGACGCCTTTCTTCATCGAGAAGGTCATCGAGAAGGAGCGCCCTCAGGGGATCCTCCTCGCCTTCGGCGGACAGACGGCACTCAACTGCGGCGTCGCCCTGCACCAGAGCGGCGTCCTCGACAAGTACCAGGTACAGGTGCTCGGCACCCCCGTCGAGGCCATCATGAACACGGAGGACAGAGACCTCTTCGCCCGCAAGCTAGACGAGATCTCAGTCAAGACCATCCAGAGCCATGCTGCGGAGACGCTCGAGGAGGCACGCCAGGCAGCGGCCAGCCTCGGCTACCCCGTCATCATCCGCGCCGCCTATGCTCTCGGGGGGCTCGGCAGTGGCTTCTGCGACAACGAGCAGGAGCTGGATGAGCTCTGCAGCAAGGCCTTCGCCTTCTCCCCCCAGGTGCTCGTAGAGAAGAGCCTCAAGGGCTGGAAGGAGGTCGAGTACGAGGTCGTCCGTGACCGCTACGACAACTGCATCACGGTCTGCAATATGGAGAACTTCGACCCCCTCGGCATCCACACCGGGGAGAGCATCGTCATCGCTCCCTCGCAGACACTGACCAACAACGAGTACCACAAGCTCCGCGAGATCGCCATCCGCATCGTGCGCCACATCGGCATCGTCGGCGAGTGCAACGTACAGTACGCTCTCGACCCCGATAGTGAGGACTACCGCGTCATCGAGGTCAACGCCCGCCTCTCGCGCTCCTCGGCTCTAGCGTCCAAGGCTACGGGCTACCCGCTGGCCTTCGTCGCCGCTAAGCTCGGCCTCGGCTACGGGCTCTTCGAGCTGAAGAACTCGGTGACCAAGACCACGCCTGCCTTCTTTGAGCCCGCCCTAGACTATGTGGTGTGCAAGATCCCCCGCTGGGACCTCGGTAAGTTCCACGGCGTCTCCCGCGAGCTCGGCAGTAGCATGAAGTCCGTCGGCGAAGTGATGGCCATCGGTCGCACCTTCGAGGAAGCGATGCAGAAGGGGCTGCGTATGATCGGCCAGGGCATGCACGGCTTCGTCGGAAACAACACCAAGGAGCTCTCGGGCACTGAGCTGGACGAGGCGCTGAAGTCCCCGACCGACACCCGCATCGTGGCCATCAGCCAGGCTCTGCGTGCTGGCTACAGCGTGGAGCAGATCCATCAGCTGACCAAGATCGACTGCTGGTTCCTCGACAAGCTAGCGAGCATCGTCCGCACCTCAGAGGAACTACGCCAGCAGAGGAGTATCGCCGCGCTACCCAAGGAACTGCTGCGCCACGCCAAGCGCCAGGGCTTCTCGGACTTCCAGATCGCCCGCTTCGTCCTTGAGGCTCAGGGCATCAAGGCTCGAGATAAGGAGGCGCTCGAGGTACGCGCCCTGCGCAAGAAGCTCGGCATCCTGCCCGTAGTCAAGCAGATCGATACCCTCGCAGCCGAATACCCCGCCGAGACCAACTACCTCTACCTTACCTATAGCGGTACGGTGAACGACATCCAGTATGAGGGAGACGCGCGCTCGGTCGTCGTCCTCGGCTCAGGCGCCTACCGCATCGGTAGCTCGGTAGAGTTCGACTGGTGCGGTGTCAACGCGCTGCAGACGATCCGTCAGCAGGGCTTCCGCTCGGTGATGATCAACTATAACCCCGAGACCGTCAGCACGGACTACGACATCACCGACAGGCTCTACTTCGACGAGCTGACCTTCGAGCGCGTCCTGGACATCCTTGACCTCGAGACCCCGCGCGGCGTCATTCTCTCGACGGGCGGACAGATCCCCAATAATCTTGCCCTCAAGCTCCACTCCCAGCGTATCCCCATCCTCGGGACGCAGGCCGAGGACATCGACAACGCCGAGGACAGACATAAGTTCTCCGCCATGCTCGACAGCCTCGGGATCGACCAGCCCCGCTGGCGCGAGCTCACCAGCCTCACCGATATCGATAGCTTCATCGAGGAGGTGGGCTTCCCCGTACTCGTACGTCCGAGCTACGTCCTTTCGGGGGCGGCGATGAATGTCTGCTCCAATCAGGAGGAGCTCTATCGCTTCCTCGAGCTCGCGGCCGACGTGTCGAAGGAGCACCCTGTGGTCGTAAGCCAGTTCATCGAGCACGCTAAGGAGGTCGAGATCGACGCCGTAGCCCAGCGTGGTGAGATCGTCGCCTACGCCATCAGCGAGCATATCGAGTTCGCAGGGGTACACTCGGGGGATGCCACCATCCAGTTCCCAGGGCAAAAGCTCTACGTCGAGACGGTGCGCCGCATCAAGCGCATCAGCCGTCAGATCGCCGAGGCGCTGCACATCTCGGGTCCCTTCAACATCCAGTTCCTCGCCAAGGGCAATGAGATCAAGGTCATCGAGTGTAACCTGCGCGCCTCGCGTAGCTTCCCCTTCGTCAGCAAGGTGCTCAAGATTAACTTCATCGAGCTGGCGACCCGCATCATGCTGGGTCAGCGAGTGGAGAAGCCCAATAAGAGTGCCTTCGACCTCGACTACGTGGGGATCAAGGCCTCCCAGTTCTCCTTCGCACGCCTTCAGAAGGCAGACCCCGTCCTCGGGGTCGATATGATGAGCACGGGGGAAGTCGGCTGCCTCGGTGACGATACCAACGAGGCGGTGCTGAAGTCCATGCTCTCTGTCGGCTACCGCATCCCCGAGCGCAGCGTGCTGCTCTCCACAGGAGGCTACAAGCAGAAGGTCGACATGCTCGATGCTGCCCAGCTGCTGCACGCTCGCGGCTATCAGCTCTACGCGACGCAGGGCACGCACGACATGCTAGCTGAGAACGGCATCCCCTCCACGCTCGTCTACTGGCCAACGGATGAGGGCAAGCACCCCCAGGCACTGGACCTGCTGCACGAGAAGAAGATCGACATGGTAGTGAATATCAACAAGAACCTCACCGCAGGCGAGCTCACCAACGGCTACCGCCTACGACGTGCTGCCATCGACCTCAACATCCCGCTGCTAACCAACGCGCGCCTAGCCTCGGCCTTCATCACCTCCTTCTGCACGCTCCCCGTCGAGGAGCTCCAGATCAAGAGCTGGGCTGAGTACAAGTAAACTTACTCCCTACCTATACCGCTCGCCCCTAGAT
>NZ_CALIXW010000027.1 GCF_938046015.1 uncultured Porphyromonas sp.
CTCGTAAAGGTGCGCGGCAGGCGATTGGGCGGAGCGTAGACGGGGGGGGCTGTCGGGGCAGCGCTCGGCGTCGGGGTGGGAGCAGGGGCGGCCTTAGGAGTCGCAGGGCTGGGGCTCGTCCTCGGAGCGGCACTAGGCTCGGGAGCAGGAGCGGCGAGCTCCCCCGAGCTGGGGAAGAGCGCCACGAGCTGCAGCAGCGAGAGCTCCAGCAGCAGGCGCTTGCTGGTGGCCGCACGCCACTGCTGATCGGCCGTGACGAGTACCTTCAGCACGCCGAAGAGCTGTGCCGCCGTGCAGCGCTGCGCGAGGCTCTGGTACTGCCGTGCCACGCCCTCGGGCTTCTCCAGAAGCTGCGCCGTATCGGGGTGCTGCACCACGAGCAGGTCGCGGGTGAAGGCAGCCAGCCCATTGAGGATCAGCTGCCCCTCGAAGCCGCGCGCCAGCAGTTCGTCCACGAGCAGCAGCAGCGTGCGGAAGTCCCCGCTCAGCAGCTGCTCGTAGATACGGATGAAGTAGCCGTAGTCCAGGACGTTCAGGCTCTCCAGCGCATGCTGGTAGCTGATATGCCCGGAGGAGAAGCTGGCGATGCGGTCGAACATCGACAGCGCGTCACGCATCCCCCCATCGGCCTTCTCGGCGATGAGCCCCAGGGCCGCTTCGTCGGCCTCGATCCCCTCCTGCTGGGCGACGTAGCGCAGGTGCTGGGTGATGTCCCCAACCGTGATACGCTTGAAGTCATAGATCTGGCAGCGCGAGAGGATCGTGGGTAGGATCTTGTGCTTCTCCGTCGTGGCGAGGATGAAGATGGCGTAGCTGGGCGGCTCCTCGAGCGTCTTGAGGAAGGCGTTGAAGGCTGCCGCCGAGAGCATGTGCACCTCGTCGATGATGTAGACCTTGTAGCGCCCAAGGGCTGGCGGCATGGCTACCTGCTCGGTCAGGGTACGGATGTCGTCGACCGAATTATTGGACGCGGCGTCGAGCTCGAAGATGTTGAAGGAGCGCTGCTCGTTGAAGGCGCGGCAGCTCTCGCACGCGTTACAGGCCTCGCCGTCGGGCTGGAGGTTGGTACAGTTGATCGTCTTGGCGAGCACGCGCGCCGCTGTCGTCTTCCCCACCCCACGCGGGCCACAGAAGAGATAGGCGTGTGCGAGCTTGCGCTCCAGCACCGCCGTACGCAGTGTCGAGGCCATAGCCCCCTGCCCCACGATACTGTGGAAGCTATCGGGGCGATACTTACGGGCCGAGACGATATATTGATCTGACATGAATGCTTAGCTTGGGGAAATGCTTCTGCTGCAAAGATACAAAAGTCCTGAGGCGTCGCCACGCACGGCGCTACCTCGTCTGGGCAGTGGTCTAAGGACGAGCCTCGGCGCTTCCTTCGCCTTTATGGTAAAGGGGGAAGAAACAAGCCCGAGGGGGCTACGTGTAGCGGGGAGGCCTTCTGATGGATATCCCTCAGCGCACTGAGGTACGTCAGTCACAAGGCTGAGGGATAGCAGTCAGACAGCTGAGGGATATCCCTCACGGAGGCGGGACGAAGCACAGACCGAGGCTAGGGACAAAAAGAAGCCTCCCCGCAGCGCCACAGCTCGAGGCTGCGACCCTGCGGGGAGGCAAGATGAGGGCTACTCTAGGAGACAGCTAGCCGAACCAACGGGCGAAGAGCGGCAGCAGCAGCGCCGTGATGAGTCCCATGATGCCGATAGCCAGGCCGCTCAGTGCGCCTTCGATCGCACCCATTTGTATGGCAGCTGCCGTACCGATGCCGTGCGAGGAGGCGCCCATAGCGAGCCCCTTGGCCACAGGGCTCTTGATCCGCATGAGCTTCATGATCGGGGGGCCGATGATGCTGCCGAGAATCCCTGCGCAGACGACGATGACGGCCGTGAGCCCTGGGATGCCGCCCGTATTGCCCGAGAGCTCCATGGCGATCGGGGTCGTCACGGACTTCGGCGCCAGCGAAGCGATGAGCGTCTGACGCGCCCCGAGGAGCTGACCGATACCGATGATGGAGCCGATGCCGATCATAGCCCCCACGGTGATGGCGACCATGATGGAGATGACGTTGCCCTTGAGGTGAGCTACCTGCTGGTGCAGGATGTAGCCTAGCGAGACTACCGAGGGGCCGAGCATGAAGTGGATCATGCGGCTGCCGCTCTTGAAGGTGTCGTAGGGTACATCTAGGTACATCAGCAGGACGATGAGCTCGATGATCGTTAGCAGCACAGGGTGCAGCAGCGTCGTCCCCGCCAGGCGATAGAGCTTGTAATTGAGTAGGTAGAGGGCGATGACGAAGGTGATGGTGAAGACCTCACTGTTGAAGAACTGCTGTATCATTACTTACTCCTCCTACGCTCCATGTGTTCCTGAATGTATGCTACCGAGGCGATGACGAGCACCGAGCTCACCAGCACCGCCACGAGGATCACCCACCAGTTCTCCCGCACAGTATCCATCTGTGCCATGAGGCCTACACCAGCGGGGATGAAGAAAAGGCCCATATTGTCGGTCAAGGCCTTGGCGGGGGTGTCCACCTGGTCTTCCTTGACCCACTTGAGCTGCAAGGCAAGGAAGAGGAAGACCATCCCAAGGACGCTCCCCGGGACAAAGCCGCCCATCAAGGTGGAGACAAACTCCCCTATCCAATAGAAGAGGAAGATCGCGAAGATCTTGATCAATGTCTGCATAAGGTCTAAGTGTCTAAATCGATATCACAAATGCGAAGCTGAGCCGCGCTCCTGAAGAGCGGGCGATAGAGCTGACGACGTAGCTGCCAGAGGGTCTCGTGCCGCCCGTCGAGCTCCAGCGGCAGCACTTCCTCCCCTCCCCGATCGAGTAGCTCCAGCAGGTAGCCCAGCGTGAGCCTATCCAGCGGCAGGGCTGGCTGGTAGCCGACTTGCTCAGCACCGTGCTGCAGGGTACGTACCTCGGCTAGCACGCCGAGACGTAGCAGCCTGAGCAGCGCCTCCTGCGTCTCTCGCAGCGGCAGACGGCTGCGCTCGGCCAGCGTCGTAGCCTCAGGCAGCGGACGGTAGCCTTCGGCGAAGAGGCGTGCGGTCGTAGCCGCGACCGA
This sequence comes from uncultured Porphyromonas sp., assembly GCF_938046015.1. Taxonomy (GTDB): domain Bacteria; phylum Bacteroidota; class Bacteroidia; order Bacteroidales; family Porphyromonadaceae; genus Porphyromonas. The sequence continues at coordinate 3,077 of NZ_CALIXW010000027.1, forward strand.
GATGAGGATGAGATCCTCGTAGCGACGGGAGAGCCGCCCGCTCAGAGGCGGCGTCGTGAAGTACCACACATGCTGCACCGCGTAGCTGATCTGCGCCCCCAGCAGGATGATAACCCAGGAGAGCTGCGTCCACAGCAAGGCCAGAGGTACGGCAGCGAAGCTCCCATAGATGGCATTGTACTTGGAGATCCACAGCACCCCATTGATGTACAGCGCCTGGAAGCACTGGAAGGCCAGCCCCGCGATGACGCCCGCGATGAGCGCCGGGACGAAGCGTACCCGCACATTGGGGATCAACAAATAGAGCAGCGTGAAGAGGATGATGAGGATGGCGAAGGGCAGCAGCTGCAGCAGCTGATTGGTCACCGTGGAGATGAGCCCTAGCTGAGCGAGGTAGGTATGGTTGAGCGTCGAGAGGAAGATGGTCGTAGCGCTGGAGATAGTCATCAGTAGGGGCAGCAGTAGGAAGGCACTGAGGTAACCCATGATCCTACGCCCCCAGGGACGCGCGCTCGGCGCCTGCCATAGGCGGTTGAAGCTATCCTCTATCGTCGAGATGAGCATCAGCACGGTGTAGAAGAGCACTGCTAGCCCCACGCCGATGAAGAGCCCGCCCTGCACCTGCGCTAGATAGTTCTCCACGTAGGAGAAGGCCTTCGACAGCTCCACCTCATGCCCTGGGAGCCCTTGGATCAGGGCATCACGCACGATCTCCTGCAGGCCGAAGCCCTTCGCGACACCGATGATGACGGCCAGCAGAGGGACGATGGAGAGTGCCGTGCTGTAGGTCAGCGAACCCGCCAGCGTGCCTATGCCCTGCTCGATATAGCTGAGGATCGTCATGTAGAGCACGCGCAGCGTCGCGACCCCACAGCGTCTCGTCGAACTGAGGCCCTCGGGACGAAGGCGCCACATATCGAGGCTGAGGAAGCGATAGCTCCTTAGGCCTAGTGCGGTGAATCTACGTATGCTACTACTCATATAGAAGGGGGAATAAAGGGGAAGTCAAGCAGCGGCAGTGGGGCTATAAGCCGGGTTCTGTACCGAGCTAAGGCTCGGCGTCTGCCATTTATCTGGATGGAGTGTCACCACTCCTCTCAAGCGATCTACCCTCCGACATGGGCCGAGCAAGCCTCGTGGCGTCGGTATACATGATCTTGCAACCCATCAGGCGTACGGCAGCCCGTGTCACCACAGGCTCGGTGCGCTCTTACCGCACCTTTTCACCCTTACCCGTAGCCGAAGCCTCGGGCGGTCATTCTCTGTTACGCTACTTCGCCCTCACGGACGACTTCCCGTTAGGAAGCATGGTGCTCTGCGTTGCCCGGACGTTCCTCACCTCCCGCTGGGGGAGGAGCGACAGACCGCCCCACTGCGACGCTACTTGACTATGATGATGTGTCGAGCCTAGCTAGCGCTGCACCTCGACCCGCTGCGTCGGCGCGGCGGAGGCATTGCGCGCCTCCATCTGCTCGACGACGTTGCGCGCCAGCGTGCGGAAGTAGATGCCCATGAGGCTGGTCTCGTCGGTGGCTATAGGCCGCCCTTCGTCGCCCGAGCTGCATACGCTCTGGATGAGGGGTAGCTGCCCCAGCAGCGGCAGGCCAAGCTCCTCGGCCAGCTCCTTGCCCCCCTCGCGGCCGAAGATGTAGTACTTATTCTGGGGCAGCTCGGCAGGGGTGAACCAAGCCATGTTCTCTACCAGTCCGAGGATGGGCACCTGTACGTGCTCGTCGGTGAACATACCTATGCCCTTGATGGCATCGGCAAGCGCCACTTGCTGCGGCGTCGTGACGATGATCGAGCCCGTAAGGCCCAGCGTCTGCACGAGCGTCAGGTGGATGTCGCTCGTCCCTGGGGGGAGGTCAATGAGGAGGTAGTCTAGCTCGCCCCAGTTCGTCTCGGTGAGGAGCTGCTTGAGGGCATTGCTGGCCATGCTGCCTCGCCAGAGGACGGGGCTCTCCTGGTTGACGAAGAAGCCGATGGAGAGGAGCTTGACGCCGTAGCGCTCTACGGGGGCGATCAGCTCGCGCCCCGAGCTCGTCGTCTCGAGGACGGGACGGGCATCCTCACAGCCGAACATCTTGGGCTGCGAGGGACCGAAGATGTCGGCATCCAGTAGGCCGACCTTGTAGCCAGCCTGTGCTAGGGCTACGGCAAGGTTAGCCGAGACGGTGCTCTTACCGACGCCGCCCTTACCGGAGAAGACCGCCAGCGTATTGCGCACCTCGGGCAGCAGGGGCTGCTCCTCCTGGGAGACGAGCTCGGGCTGCTTTACCGAGATATTCCCTACGATCTCGACCTCAGGGCCGATATGGGTAAGGATAGCCGTCTCAGCAGCCCGTACGACGGACTTGACGAAGGGGTTATTGGGCTTGTCGAAGATCAGGGAGAAGCTCACCTTCATTCCCTCGATGCGGATGTCATCCTCCACCATGCCCGACTCGACGAGGTTCTTCCCCGTGCCCGGGTAGCGTACCTTGGCGAGTGCCTCGAGGATCAGATTAGGATATAGGGTCTTGGCCATAGTGCTCATCTATTGTACGCGGCGCGAACGGCTGAAGCTGCGGTAGCTGTCGGGCTCGATCTCTATGTCGGGCTCCACGAAGCCTCCCGCGGGGAGCGCAGGGCGGAAGCTCAGATACTTGATCGTAAGGCCGCGGCTCAGCCACTGACGCTCGTAGTAGGTCTTAATCCCGAGGATCTTGTCCTCGTAGGCTCCGCTGTAGAGGTCGTCGGTGTCAGTGATGATCTCCTGAGCGTTGAGCGTGACGAAGGCCTTAGTATAGGTATAGAGGAAGGGACTGTCCGTCTTGAGGTGGATGATACCGCCAGGCTTGAGTGCCTCGAGGTAGCGCAGGAGGAAGCGCGAGGAGGTCAGGCGCTTGGTCACCTTCTTCATCTGCGGGTCGGGGAAGGTAATCCAGATCTCGTCCACCTCCCCAGGGGCGAAGAAGCGCCCGAGGGACTCGATCTCGCCACGCAGGAAGGCCACATTGCTCATCCCTGCCTCGTGCGAAGCCTTAGCCCCCGTCCAGATGCGTGCCCCCTTGACGTCCACGCCAATGAAGTTCTTCTCGGGATAGACCTCGCCGAGGCCTACCGTGTACTCGCCCTTGCCACAGCCCAGCTCGAGGACTATGGGGTGATCGTTGTGGAAGAAGTCCTCCCGCCAGCGACCACGCAGCGGGAAGTCCTCCTGCTGTAGACGCGCAAAGGGATACTGGAAGACATGGGGGAAGGTCTCCATCTCGGCGAACTTCGCCAGCTTATTCTTTCCCACCCGCGCGCCTAGTCAAAGAGATTGATGCTCTGGCAATACTCTAGCTCGCCCTGTACGACGAAGCGGATCTGCTCGGGCTCGAACTTCCCGACACCATCCTTGCGGGCATTGCGCACGACATACTCCACGAGCTCGTCCTCATCTACCTCTATGGCTTCGTCCTCATCGAGGTCCTCGTCCATGTAGCCACGGCTCTCGTAGTAGTCGTAGATAAGGTCCACGAAGTAGACGATATCATCGTCACTCAGCAGCTCCTTCATCTCCTGGGGGATATAGTTGCGTATGAAGGCTACGGACGCAGCGTCATCGTAGCCGTCGAATTCGTCTTCTGCCATACTGATCTATGTAGTGAATCTTTACTTGAGGTTCCTTCTTCGCAAAGTTACGGAAAAAGGCTGGAGCGCCTCTGCCTAGGCGCCCTCGAGCTCGAGGCTAAGCTCGGCCCAGCGCTCGAGGGTCGTCTCCTGCTCCTTCTTGAGGCTCGAGTAGCGCTGGAAAAGGCTCGCGTCCGTAGCGTGCTCAGGCTGGGCCAGCTGCTCCTCCAGGGCGGCCAGCTCGGCGTCGATCGCCTCGCTGCGCTCCTCCAGCCCCTTGAGCTCGCGCTCCAGGCTGCGGCGCTGCTTCGCCAGCTCCTTCTGCCGCTGATAGTCCTCCGCCCCACTGCTGGGGCTGGGAGCTGCGGCCGAAGAGGCGCCCGCTGTGCTCCCAGGGCGCGGAGTCGCGGCCTCTGTACTGTCCTCGCGGTCACGTGCCTGCAGCCAGTCATAGATGCCACCGATATGCTCGGTGACCTTGCCGCGACGGAACTCATAGACGCGGCTCACCAACCCATCGAGGAACTCGCGGTCGTGCGAGACGACAATGACCGTGCCCGTGAAGCGTAGGATGGCCTCCTTGAGCACTTCCTTGGAGCGGATATCCAGGTGGTTGGTCGGTTCGTCAAGGATCAGGAGGTTGGCGGGACGGAGCAGCAGCTTGATGAGCGCGACACGTCCGCGCTCACCGCCACTGAGGACGCTGACCTTCTTCTCCGCCTCCTCGCCGCCGAACATGAAGGCTCCCAAGAGGTCATTGATGCGCGTGCGTATCTCGCCCTGCGCCTCGCGGTCGATCGTCTCGTAGACGGTGTAGTCCCCCGCGAGCTCCTGGCTCTGCGTCTGAGCGAAGTAGCCGACCTCGACATTGTGCCCTAGGCGTAGCTCGCCCTGGTAATCGTTGATGAGTCCCATGATACACTTGACCAACGTCGACTTCCCCGAGCCGTTCTTCCCGACGAAGGCTACCTTCTCCCCGCGCTCTATGGTCATATTGACGCCCGAGAAGACGGTGTGCTCGCCGTAGTCCTTCCTGAGGTTCTCGATGATGACGGGGTAGGCGCCTGAGGTGACGGCAGGCATGAAGGAGAAGTGCATGGCGCGGCGATCCACGTCCTCGACCTCGATACGCTCGATCTTGGCCAGCTGCTTGATGCGGCTCTGTACCTGATCGCTCTTGGAGGGCTTGTAGCGGAAGCGCTCGATGAAGCGCTCGGTGTCCTTGATATCCTTCTGCTGGTTCTCGTAGGCGCGACGCTGCTGCTCCAGGCGCTCCTCGCGCAGCTCGAGGTAGTGGCTGTAGTTCGTGCGGTAGTCGTGTAGGCGGCCCAGCTCGATCTCTAGGGTGCGGCTGGTGGTAGCATCTATGAAGGCACGGTCGTGACTGATGAGCACGAGCGCCGAGCTGCTGGAGGCGATGAAGCGCTCCAGCCAGCGGATGGACTCGATGTCGAGGTGGTTGGTCGGCTCGTCCAGCAGGAGGATATCGGGGCGCTGCAGGAGGATTTTCGCCAGCTCGATACGCATACGCCAGCCGCCCGAGAAGACCGAGGTCGGGCGCTCGAGGTCACTGCGCTCGAAGCCCAGCCCGAGGAGCGTGCGCTCGATGTCGGCCTGGAAGTTGCCCGAGCCATGCATCAGCAAGAGGTCCGAGCGCTGGGCGTGGCGCTCGATGAGCTCCATATAGGCCTCGCTCTCGTAGTCGGTGCGCTCGGCCATCTCGGCCGCCAGCTGCGCTACCTCCTCCTCCAGCTCGGTGATGTGACTGAAGACCTGCTGGCACTCCTCCAGCACGGTGCGCTCATCGCTGAGCTGCATCACCTGCGGCAGGTAGCCGATCTGCAGCCCCTTGGGGAAGGCGATCGTCCCCTCCGTCGGGGAGGAGACGCCTGCCAGTAGCTTGAGGAGGGTGGACTTACCCGCCCCGTTCTTGCCCACGAGGGCGATGCGCTCCCGCGCTGAGATGACGAAGGAAAGATCCTCGAAGAGGGGCTTAGCCCCGAAGTATACGGATAGCTTGTTGACGCTGATCATTGAGGCGCTATGTTCGTTCTGGTCTCGACACCGGGCAGCAGGAGCTCCTCGGTGACGATGATATGCTGCTGGGGGTAGAGCGCTCTGACGAGGCTCTGCAGGCGCTCCCGCGCCTCCACCTTGGACTGCGGCACGAGCTGGGGGTCCGCCTGGATCTCACGCCAGGCACGGCTCATGATGGAGTCGTCGAGGCGCTTCACGGCGCGGCGATCACTCGTAGCCTTGCGACGCGTCCCCCAGAGGCCCTGGCTATACTCGTAGTACTTGACGCTGTGCGAACCCCCAGGCGTCTGCCCCAGCTCCACCTGTGGCTCGGGCAGCGAGATGTAGATGGTATCGCCTGGGCCGCGCTGGACCTTGAGCCGCTCGAGGTCGAACTTGCTGTAGGCCGCTAGATCCGCCACTCCCTCGGCGCTGTAGGCCCCGTCGCGGATGTAGATCTGCCTGCGGTAGGTGATGCGCTGGGTGATCAGTCGGAGGCGCTCGGTGATCTCCATCTGGATCTCCTGGGGTGTCACCTCAGGCTGGCGCTCCGCCTCCCTAGAGCGGCAGGTATAGAGGATGTAGCCACCGAGGCCGAGGGCTAGGACCAGTACGATGAGCCCCTGGACGAGGCGTAGCCAAGACTTGAGTGTCATCGTTGTCTAGCTATTGGGGGTTCGTCTCGTCACTCGGGGCGAGGTAGGCAGCATCCTGAGGCGCGAGGGAGACGCGCATCCCGAGGCCGAGCTTAGCGAAGAGCGGCGCTAGGCGCGTGCGGGCACTCCGCTCGGCGGCACGGAAGAGCTGTGGGCGCGCCTCTATGAGGGCACGCTCCTGCGTCTCCTCGATGAGCTCCTTGCGCTGACGGAGCAGCTCGTTGACCTCATTGGCTGTCAGCGAGGAGCGTAGCGGGTCGGCCTCACGCCGCACCTTGCGATGGACGCCTTCCAGCTCGCGCTGCACCTCTAGTGGAGGCAGCGTCAGCTCCACCAGCGTATCGTTGACGCTGTGGATCATGGACTCGGTGAGCTTGCTGAGGTCACAGGATACGGAGGCCTGACTCGTCAGCTCGAGCTCGGTGCGACGCGTGCCGAAGAGGCGCTTCCAGCCGAGGAAGCCATCTTGCTTGGGATCGATGACGACCGTCGTACGCAGCTTGGTCGTCGCCAGCTCGAGGCGGGCAAGGCTCTGTGCCTCCACTAGCAGGAGCTGCACGGGGTCGGGCTTCTGCTCCTTCGAGCCTGAGCTGCAGGCCACGCCCCCCAAGAGGAGCGCCAGCAGCAGGAGGGAGCGGATAGGACTTATCTTCTTCATTGGATATACGGTAGTGGGTGCTATTATATGAGCTAGACAAAGGTACGAAGCTTTTGCAACTACGTAGGCCCTGCCGACGCGAGGAGCCCCTCAGCGCGGTGCAGGATAAGGGGGAACGGAGCTGAGACACTGCTCGGAGGGAGAAAAGTAATATAATATTCAGGGAAAAGTAATATAACTTTCCGCCAAATGTTATATAACATTTCGCCGAAAATAATATAACTTTTGCCGCAAAGTAATATAAGAATCCCCGACGAGCCCCTCGGGGCAGCTCGCCGCCCCGAGGCCCACAGCTCCCGAGGAGCCCGCTGAGGATGTATGCCCTACTAGAGGCGCGGCAAAGCGGGCTAGGGCACGCACCGCACGGGCTACCTCGCGGGAGGGCCTCTGGGGCTGGCCAGCTGGGGGCTTTTTCGTATCTTTGTCTACATATTATATATACGTAAACAAGCACGTAATCTAAATGAGCGAAGAGCTATTTGACCTAGAGGCTACCCAGCCCAAGGAATACTCGGCGAGCAGTATCCAAGTCCTCGAGGGGCTGGAGGCCGTGCGCAAGCGCCCTGCCATGTACATCGGTGACATCGGCGAGAAGGGGCTACACCACCTGGTATATGAGGTCGTGGACAACTCCATCGACGAGGCCCTAGCTGGCTACTGTACCGACATCAAGGTCATCATCCACCCTGACAACTCCATAGAGGTCCAAGATAACGGTCGTGGGATCCCCGTCGACCTGCACGAGAAGGAGGGCAAGAGCGCCCTCGAGGTCGTCCTGACCGTCCTGCATGCAGGGGGTAAGTTCGACAAGGGCTCCTACAAAGTCTCGGGCGGGCTGCACGGCGTAGGGGTCTCCTGCGTCAATGCCCTCTCCACCTCGCTGAAGGCCATCGTCCACCGCGGGGGTAAGATCTACACCATGGACTTCAGTCGCGGCGTCCCCACGACCGAGCTCCTCACGGTAGGCACGACCGATCGTACGGGTACGACGGTCATCTTCAAGCCCGACGAGACCATCTTCACCGTCACAGAGTATCAGTTCAAGATCCTCTCCAACCGTCTACGCGAGCTCGCCTTCCTCAACGCCGGCATCCGCCTGACGCTGGTCGACGAGCGCGTACTGGACGAGGCAGGCACGCCGCTCACCGAGGAATACTACTCCGAGACTGGGCTCGAGGAATTCGCTCGCTATATCGACCGCTCCAAGGAGCACCTCATCGAGGACGTCATCCACATCATCACGGAGAAGCAGGGCATCCCCGTCGAGGTGGCGATGACCTACAACACGTCCTACAACGAGAACGTATATAGCTACGTCAACAACATCAACACGATCGAGGGCGGCACGCACCTGGCAGGCTTCCGCCGTGGGCTGACGCGTACGCTGAAGAAGTACGCCACCGACTCCAAGCTTCTCGACAAGGTCAAGGTCGAGATCACGGGGGACGACTTCCGCGAGGGGCTCACCGCCGTGGTCAGCATCAAGGTAGCCGAGCCCCAGTTCGAGGGGCAGACCAAGACCAAGCTGGGGAACAACGAGGTGATGGGCGCCGTAGACGTCGCCGTCAGCGAGGCCCTAGAGATCTACCTCGAGGAGCACCCCAAGGAGGCCAAGGTGATCGTAGACAAGGTCATCCTTGCCGCTACCGCCCGTCAGGCTGCCCGCAAGGCGCGCGAGATGGTGCAGCGCAAGTCACCCCTCTCAGGCGGTGGCCTGCCCGGCAAGCTCGCCGACTGCTCGTCCAAAGACCCTGCGCTCTCCGAGCTCTTCCTCGTCGAGGGTGACTCGGCAGGGGGTACGGCCAAGCAGGGACGCGACCGTGAGTACCAGGCCATCCTACCTCTGCGCGGTAAGATCCTCAACGTAGAGAAGGCCATGCAGCATAAGGTGCTCGAGAGCGAAGAGATCCGCAACATCTACACCGCCCTAGGCGTCACCATCGGCACCGAGGAGGATAGCAAGGCGCTCAACCTCTCCAAGCTGCGCTACCACAAGATCGTCATCATGACCGATGCCGACGTGGACGGCAGCCATATCGCCACGCTGATCCTGACCTTCTTCTTCCGCAACATGCGCTCCCTTATCGAGAACGGCTATGTCTACATCGCTACGCCGCCGCTCTACCTCTGCACGCGCGGCAAGGAGCGCGAGTACTGCTGGACCGAGCAGCAGCGTCAGGCCTTCGTCGAGCGCTTCGGTGGGGGTGACGAGAAGCGCGTCCACGTACAGCGCTACAAGGGTCTTGGGGAGATGAACGAAGAGCAGCTCTGGGAGACGACCATGAACCCAGAGAACCGCACCCTACGCAAGATCACCATCGAGAACGCCGCCGAGGCCGATGCCATCTTCTCCATGCTGATGGGCGACGAGGTAGGGCCGCGCCGTGAGTTCATCGAGGCCAACGCCATCCACGCCAATATCGATGCCTAGGCCTCGAGCTTAGCAAGACGCCAGCACAGCACGAGCGCACAGCCTCTACCCCTAGAGGCTGTGCGCTCGCTCCTATATATCGCGGCGAGGGCAGCCCGCTTGGAGCCCTGCTCCCACCCACTCCCTAGGAGCCTATCCACGAGCCCTCAGCCCGCCCCCAGCACTTAGGACAAAGATGATACACGACCGTCCCGCGCACGCCTATTACTACGTCAGCCCCTCGACTGACCCCTACTACAACATCGCCCTCGAGGACTACCTCTACCGCCAGCTACGTCCGCTGGACACGATCTACATGCTCTGGGTCAATCGCCCCTCCGTCTTCATGGGGCGCTACCAGTGCGCCGAGGCCGAGCTGGACATGGCTTACCTCGAGGAGCGACAGATCGCTCTGCTTCGCCGCAGCTCGGGTGGCGGCACGGTCTACCATGACCTAGGCAACCTCAACTTCTCGGTCATCAGCAACGACCATACGGGCCACGGCTTCGACCTCAAGGCCTTCCCCGAGCCCGTGCAGGCTGCTCTCGCCACGCTCGGCGTAGAGGTGGTACGCTCGCCCCGCGGGGACCTCAGGCTCGACGGGCTGAAGGTCGGCGGCGCTGCCGAGGCCACCTCACGCAGCCGCATGCTGTACCACATCTGCCTGCTCTTCGACACAGACCTCGACGAACTGGAGCGTATCCTCACTGTCCCCGAGACGGAGGCACGATCCCGAGTGGCCTCGGTGCGCTCCGTGGTGACGAACCTCAGGCCGCACCTCCCTGCAGGCTTCACCATGGAGGACTTCAAGGCCAGCATCCTCTCCGAGCTAGAGCGCCGCCATGCAGGAGCCCTCTATCCGCTGGACTTCCGCCCACAGGTGGAGGACTACATACGCGAGCAGCGGGAGACCCACTTCGAGCATCCCGACTGGATCCACGCCCCTATAGGCCGAGCCAAGTAGCCCCTATGAGCACAGCGACACTCCCCTACCGCAGCTTCTCGAGCTTCCTCGCGGAGCACTTCCCTGGTGAGAAGGTGCAGAAGATCACCCTGACGGCAGGCTTCTCCTGCCCCACGCGCGACGGATCGCGGGGCAAGGGTGGCTGCACCTACTGCAATAATAAGAGCTTCAGTCCCAACTACGCCGCCAAGCAGCGCAGCATCACCGAGCAGCTCGACGAGGGCATACGCTTCTTCAGCCGCAAGTACCCCGCGATGAAGTACCTGGCCTACTTTCAGTCCTACACCAATACCTATGGCGCCGTCGAGGACTGCATAGCCAAGTACGAGGAGGCCCTAGCGCATCCCGGGGTCGTGGGCCTGATCATAGGCACGCGCCCCGACTGCATGCCCGAGCCGCTACTGGACTATCTGAGCGCTCTGGCACGCCGCCGCTTCGTCCTCATCGAGTACGGCGTGGAGAGCACGCTAGACCGCAGTCTCGAGCGCATCCAGCGCGGGCACAGCTGGGCCGAGAGCGTAGAGACCATCGAGCGTACGCACCGAGCAGGCATCATGGTCGGGGCGCACATCATCCTCGGCCTGCCTGGCGAGAGCCGTGAGGAGCTACTGAGCCATGCCGACCGCCTCGGGGCACTCCCGCTAACGACCCTCAAGATACACCAGCTGCAGATCATCAAGGGCACGCTGATGGCAGGCGAATACCTCCGCCAGCCCGAGGACTTCCACCTCTTCACCGAGGAGGAGTACATCGCCCTCTGCGTCGACTTCGTGCGCCGCCTCCCCCGTGGGCTCGTCATCGAGCGCTTCGTCTCGCAGTCCCCTCCCGAGCTGCTGCTGGCACCGCGCTGGGGCTGGAAGAACTTTGAGTTCACCGCCAAGATCGAGCGCGCCCTCCTCGAGGCCGAGCCCTAGCGCCCTAGCGCTCCCGCTTACATTAGCACCCTAGCCCCTCCCGCTAAGGGCTCCAAGCACTCCCCCACCTAAGCACTCCCCTATCCCCCACACAATGAAGGCCATCATCCTAGGCGCTACGGGCGCTATCGGACGCGACCTTGTCCACCAGCTGCTGCAGGACGAAAGTGTCACCGAGCTCTACCTCCTCGTGCGCCGCATCCCCGAGGGACTCAGTTCCCCCAAGCTCAAGATCCAGGTCCTCGACTTCGACCAGCCCGAGCAGTGGCCCGAGCTCCCCGAGGCAGACGTCCTCTTCTCCTGCCTCGGCACGACGCTACGCGATGCGGGGAGTCAAGCTGCGCAGTACCGCGTGGACTACGGCTATCAGTACGAAGTGGCGCGCCGCGCTGCTGCCCGAGGCGTCCCGCACTACGTCCTCGTCTCGGCCTGGGGTGCTAAGGCCAGCTCCCGCAGCTTCTATACCAGAATGAAGGGCGAACTGGAAGCCGCCGTCCAAGCGCTACCCTTCCGACACATCAGCATCCTCCGCCCGCCGCTTCTCGAGCGCAAGGGATCCACGCGCGGCGGCGAGCGCCTCGCTGCGGCCATCCTTCGGGGGCTGAACACACTGGGCCTCCTGCGCGCCCTTCGCCCCATGCCGACGAGCGTCGTAGCGCGCTGCATGCACGCACTCGCCCGCTCCCAGCACAGCGGCATCCTTGAGGCTCGCGACATCTGGACCTACGCCGAGTAGGGCATCAGCCGCCCCACTGCACAGCCTAAGCAAAGCAAATAGCGCGCCCAGCGATAGTTCTGCTATCGCTGGGCGCGCTATTTATATCCGGTTTGGGTGTATTGGGCTAAGACCCGCACTACGCCCCAGACTAAGGGGGAGGCCTTCTGAGGGATATCAGTCAGCAGGCTGAGGGACGTCAGTCAGCGTGCTGAGGGGTATCGGTCAGAGAGCTGAGGGATAGCCCTCACAGGGCTCGGACAAGGCTATCCGTGCGCTCTGCCCCACCCCGCTGCGGGTATGCAACCTAAGGCTAGCCCTCCATGACGCCAATGTAGTCCGTGACGCCCGAGGTGGTGAAGCTCGCCATCTCGCGCAGCATACGCGCCGCCGAGTCGAGGATGGGGAAGGCGCAGATGGCGCCCGTGCCTTCGCCCAGACGCAGCCCGAGGTTCAGGATGGGCTGGGCATTGAGGTAGCGCAGCAGGCGTGCATGGCCCGCTTCGTCGCCTACGTGCCCGTAGAAAGCGTAGTCCGTCACCGCGGGGGCAAAGCTACGTGCCATCAGCACGCAGGCCGTCATGATGAAGCCATCGACGAGGAAGGGTGTACGCCGCTCGGCCGCGCGCAGCATCGCACCCACGGTCGTCACCAGTTCATAGCCGCCGAAGTAGCAGAGCACGCTCCACGCATCGCCCACCCCAATATAGTGCTCCACGGCCGTGCGCAGCACAGCGAGCTTGCGCTGCATGCCCTCGTCATCGAGCCCACTGCCACGGCCTACGCAGGCCTCCAGCGGCAGATCCGTCAGGTAGTACATCCACAGCGCCGAGGAGGAGGTATTGGTAATGCCCATCTCGCCGAAGCTGAGGAGGCGGCAGCCGCGCTCTAGCGCTTCGTCCACGCAGCGCTCGCCGATCTCCAGCGCCTTGGTCGCCTCCTCCTTCGTCATCGCTGCCTCCCTCAGGTAGGAGCGTGTGCCGTGGCGGAGCTTGCGGTGCATCAGCTGCGGCTCGTCACCGAAGTCATGGTCCACCCCCACATCCACCAGATGCAGGCGGAAGTCGTGCTGACGGCAGAGAAAGCAGATGCCTGCCCCGCCGTGCAGCATGCTGTAGACGACCTGACGGGTGACCTCCTTGGGGCTCTTACTGATGTCCTCCTCGGCGATGCCATGGTCGGCAGCAAAGACGAAATGCTCCCGTGGGCTCAGCTCGGGGCGTAGCGTATCCTGGATAGCGGCCAGCCGTGCGGCCAGCGCCTCGAGGCGCCCCATGGAGCCAAGGGGCTTGGCGATGCGGTCGATGTAGCCCTGAGCCTGCAGGAGAGCCTGGTCACTCAGGGGCTTGATATCATAGTGTCTCATAGTTCTAGCTATAGGGGGGCCCCCTTGACGGGCACAGGGATGCCGCAGACCATAAGGGTCACGCGGTCTGCCCGCGCGGCGATATACTGATTGATCCAGCCCTGCAGGTCGGTGAAGCGACGCTGCACGGGATCCATCGGGACACCGCCGAGGCCGATCTCATTGGTCACGAGGATGAAGTGCGCGTCCTGGGCGAAGAGGAGCTCCAGCTCGGCCTTCATCTCCTGGAGGGCTCGGTCGATGTCCTGCTCGAGGTCGAAGAAGAAGTTCGTCGCCCACAGTGTCACGCAGTCGATGAGCACGGTGCGCCCCGAGAGCGGGGGCCGCGAGAGGGCCTTCTCCTCCTCGATATTCGTCCACTCGGGACCTCGCCGCTCCTGGTGTCGGCGTACGCGCTCGGCGAACTCCTCGTCCCAGATGCGTGCCGTGGCGATATACACGGGCTGAGGGCTGAGGCCTAGCGCCTCGGCCTCAGCATAGGCACTCTTGCCCGAGCGCTCGCCGCCTGTGATCAGATGTATGGTCGTCATGCCTTGGTCGTCGCTTCGGAGTCCTTGCCCCCGAGGATGTGCTCTAGCGTCTCGAGGGCTAGGGCAATGGTGGGTATATGCTGTATGCGGATGATGTGTCGACCGGAGCGCTGGACGAATTCGCAGCGTCTATTATTGCGCGCCACATAGCCCAGCAGGCGTCCGAAGACCTCGGTGCTGTAGTAGGCGCTCTCGGTGTCGGCGATGAGGTGCAGGCTCATGGAGCCGCCCTTGAGGACGAGCTTCTCGATGCCGAGGTGACGCCCCAGACGGCGTAGCTTCGGCACCTGGATGAGCGCCTCGGCAGCCTCGGGCAGCGGCCCGAAGCGGTCGATCATGCGCCCACGGAAGGCCTCCAGCTCCGCGTCCTCCGTCAGCCCGTCCAGCTCGCGATAGAGAAGGATGCGCTCGCCGTCCTGCGGCACGTAGTCCTGAGGGAAGCTGAGCTCGAGGTCACTCTCTACCTGCGTCTCCACGACGAAGCGGTCGGCCGTCTCCGCCCCCGAGCGCTGATCCTGCTCGGCGTAGACCTCGGCGAACTCGTCGGCCTTGAGCTCGCGGATTGCCTCATCGAAGACCTTCTGGTAGGTCTCGTATCCCATGTCGGTGATGAAGCCACTCTGCTCGGCTCCGAGCACGTTGCCCGCGCCGCGCTGATCGAGGTCCTGCAGCGCGATACGGATGCCGCTACCGAGGTCGCTGAAGCTCTCGATGGCGCGCAGACGCCGCTGGGCGTCCTCGCTGAGGCCCGACAGCGGGGGCGTCAGCAGGTAGCAGTAGGCCTTGCGGTCACTGCGCCCGACGCGGCCGCGCAGCTGGTGCAGCTCGCTCAGGCCGTAGTGGTGGGCGTCGTGGATCATGATGGTATTGGCGTTCGGCACGTCGATGCCGTTCTCTATGATTTTGGTCGCGACCAGCACGTCATACTCGTGTGCGGCGAAGGCGGTGAGGATCTGCTCGGTCTCCTTGGGCGCCAGTCGGCCGTGCGCCACGGCGATGCGCGCGTCGGGTACCTCACGCTGGATGAGGCCTGCCAGACTCTCGATATTCTCGATGCGGCTATTGACGAAATAGACCTGCCCCCCGCGGCTCAGCTCGTAGTTCACGGCCTCGCGGATCACCTGGGGCGAGGTCTGGCTGAGCATGGTCTCGACGGGTCGGCGATTGGCGGGCGGCGTGTTGAGGTTCGACAGGTCCCGTGCGCCCATCAGCGAGAACTGCAGGGTACGGGGTATAGGCGTGGCACTCATGGTCAGCGTATCCACGTTGACCTGCAGCTGACGCAGGCGCTCCTTGACGGCGACACCGAACTTCTGCTCCTCGTCAATGATCAGTAGGCCGAGGTCACGGAAGCGGACGTCCTTGCTCGTCAGGCGGTGCGTGCCGATGATGATGTCTATCTTGCCCTCCGCTAGCTCCGCCAGCAGGGCACGGAGCTCCTTAGGTGTGCGTGCCCGTGAGATATAGTCCACACGGACGGGGAAGTCCGCCAGGCGCTTGGAGAAGGTGCGGTAGTGCTGGTAGGCAAGCACCGTCGTAGGCACCAGTACGGCTACCTGCCGACCATCGGTCGCAGCCTTGAAGGCCGCCCGCACGGCGATCTCCGTCTTGCCGAAGCCCACGTCCCCGCAGAGCAGTCGGTCCATGGGGAAGGCACGCTCCATGTCGGCCTTGACCGCCGCCGTGGCTGCGGCCTGGTCGGGCGTGTCCTCAAAGGCAAAGCTCGCCTCGAGCTCGTGCTGCAGATAGCTATCGGGACTGAAGGCGAAGCCCTCACTCTCGCGGCGCTCCTTGTAGAGCTTGATCAGGTCGCGGGCGATGTCCTTGATGCGCTTCTTGGTCTTATCCTTGATGCGCTGCCAGGCGCTCGTGCCGAGCGTACTCAGCTTCGCCTCGGACTGCTCGCCACCGGCGCGGTAGTGCGAGAGCTTGTGCAGGCTGTGGAGGTTGACATAGATGCTGTCGCCGCGGTTGTAGATGAGCTTGACGAACTCCTGCGGGCGGCCCTGCTGCTCCATCGTCACCAGGCCGTCGAAGCGCCCCACGCCGTGATCGGCATGTACCACGAGGTCGCCGCGGTGGAAGCTCTGCAGCTCCTTGAGCGAGAGAGAGACCTTGCCCGAGCGCGCCTTGTCACTGCGCAGGCTGTACTTATGGTAGCGGTCGAAGAGCTCGTGCTCGGTAAGCAGCACCCAGCGATGCGCCTCGTCGACGAAGCCCTCATGGTAGGTCGCCTCCACGCGCTGCGGCAGGTAGTTCGGGGCGAGATGTGGGGCGAGGAGCTCCACGACGCGCTCGTAGGCGCTGTCACTCGCCGCTGCCAGCCACAGCTGATAGCCCGCCTCCTGCCAGTGGCGTAGCTGGGCCGCCAGCGCCGCATAGTCCTTGCGGGAGTGCGGCGGGGCTGCCGTGGCGTAGACGAGGTCGGCGGCCGCATGGTCACTCGTCAGCTCGTAGCTGGCATGGCGTGCTAGCTCCTCTTCCAGGGCCTCGGGGGAGCGCAGCATACGCTGTACCTCCTCCAGCGAGCGGAAGCCTCCCTCCTCCTGGTACACGGGGGCTGTCTGCCAGTTGGTCACGAGGCGTGCGCGCAGCCCTCCCCTACCCTTATAGAGGATACGTAGCTCGCCAGGCAGCAGCTCCAGCAGCGATACAGCGCCATCCTCGGCCTGCCCTAGGTCAGGGCTCAGCGTCAGCTCCTGAAGGCGCTCCACCGAGAGCTGGCTATCCACCTCGAAGAGGCGCAGACTCTCCAGCTCGTCGTCGAAGAAGTCCAAGCGATAGGGCAGCTCGGAGCTAAAGGAATAGATGTCGAAGATACTCCCGCGGATGGCGAACTGGCCCGGCTCGTAGACATAGTCCACGCGCTCGAAGCCCCAGCCCAGCAGCCTATCGCGCAGCTCGTCGCGATCTACCAGCTGCCCCTGGCGGAGCGTATAGCGCTCGTAGCTGGCCTCTCGCATCGGCGGTACCAGCTCCTGCACCGCCTCGGGGTAGGAGATGATGATGGGCAGGCGTCCGCCCTCCTCGCTGAGACGGCTGAGCACCATGGAGCGCAGCAGTACCTGCGCCTCGTCTCTATGGCCGTAGCGTAGCGCACGGCGGTAGGCGGAGGGGAAGAAGAGGACGGCCTCACGCCCCAGCAGTTGCTCGAGGTCGGAATAGAGGTAGCCCGCCTCCTCCTCATCGCGCAGCAGCACGAGGAGCGGAGACAGCGCATGCAGCTCCGCCGTGAGCGGGGCTAAGGCACTGCCATAGAGGCCAGAGATGCGCAGCACGCCCGTAGGGTCGAGGCGCTGCAGCTGTCCCTTCGCCGCCTGCGTCAGGTAGCTCGGGAAGTGGAAGCTCGGGAGATCGAGCTCTTGCTTTCGTTTCTTCACGCTACAAAGATACGGCAGTTCGTCCACCAGCGGCTCCCCGCACGGGCAGAAGGGCGAACGGAGGAGGCTTCGGCCGCAGCTCGCTCCTTCTGTCGCTGAGCTGCTAGCAGCTACTCGGGGCGCTCACTCTAGGCTTCACCCTCGGGCGAGGGTAAAGCCTCAGCGCTCTGATGGATATCCCTCAACTCCTTGACTGATATCCCTTGGCCTAGCTGACTGATATCCCTGAGGAGCGCTGATGGATAGCAGTCAGGAGCGCTCGCCCTTAGTCGCTAGCGGGCGGGCAGCCTAGCGAGCCTTCTACTCCACTTAGACTAAGGGAAGCCAGCAAAAGACTTCGCCCCCAGCCGTCCACCGTATAGCGGACAGCTGGGGGCGAAGGGAGAGGCGGACGAAGCGCTGCGGCTTCTTGTCCTCCCCTAGGCTAGGTGCTCGGAGGCCTAGAGCGTCTTGAGCAGCTCGACAAGGCGCTCAGCGTGTGCCTTAGCCTCGGCAGCGACGTTGGGATTTTCCAGTGCCAGCTGCCCGTAGAGGGGGAAGGCACCAGCGTACTCCATACGGCAGTAGCCTGCCGAGGTACGCAGCGCGGCCTCTACATCCAGGTGCAGACCACCGGTGTAGACCTCCGCAGCCGCGCCTGTCGTATAGCTGTGGACGAACTTCTTACCAGCGAGCTTGAAGCTATCAGCACCGTAGGCAAAGCCGTACTGGAAGACTTCGTCCATATAGCGCTTCATGAGCGCGGGCGTGGCGAACCAGAAGAGGGGATGCTGGAAGACGATGACGTCAGCTGCCACGAGCGCTGCCTGCTCGGCGGCCACATCAATGGGGCGATTGTCGGGATAGAGCTCCTCGAGCTTGCGGACGGTGATGCCGGGCTGTGCCTCGAGCACCTCGAGGATGGCCTTACCAGCGTGACTCTGACTCTGGTAGGTGTGCGAATAAATGACGAGTACGTTCATTGGGAATATATCTTGAGTTTCTTAGGCCCTGTCCCAGGGCTTACTTACGTAGAGGTAACAGCAGGCGAGGACTTTGGTTCACCCTTAGAGCAAAAAAAGCGCAGCGCCCCGACCGCGAAGGTCGAGACGCTGCACTTAGATCTATACTGTAGGGGCGGGCCTACTTCTTGAGGCGTGCCAGGATCTTGCTCGCCGAGTCAGAGAGCAGGACGACAGCACCCGCGAGGATAGCCGTATCCTTGATCACCAGACGGCCAGCACCCGAGAGGAAGGGGAAGCCATTGGCCCACTCACCAGCGGCCAGAGCTTCGGGCGAGGCGCTGACGAAGGTCTCGGGCGTCGTGACGAGGAAGCTGAGGGTGCCGATGGTCATGATGATGCACAGCAGCTCACCGATAATGCCGAGGTAGGGGCTGAAGAGGCCGAGGAAGACCAGGATACCGATCGTCATGATGAGGATACCGAGGCCGTGCGAGAAGAGGTAGGTACGGTTCTCGACGTGCCAGTCATGCTTGGCCTGATCGTACTTGCCCTCGGGGACCTTGTTGAGGGTGTACTCCTTGACGACCTTGCCTTCGTCGGTAGTGACCTTATTGCTAGCGTTCTTGAGGAAGAAGCTCATCAGTGGGCTGTTGGCCACGAAGGGGATGATGCCATTCGCCTCGTAGTTGGCGAACTTCAGACCACCGATCCAGACGAAGATGATGAGGATGGCGACACGGATGAGCTTCAGGCCGAGCCCGCGCAGCTTACTGGCACACTCGAGGAAGGACAGGAATGCAGATTGCATAGTACTTAGGTGTTGATTAGTTGTTGTACTGATTACTTGCTTACCCTTTAATAACGAGGAGCAAGCGTAATGGTTCAGTCTCGGCTCCCTTAGCCCAGTAGGTAGGCCTCCGTCCAGCGCCTGTAGTCGAGGCTCGGTGAGCCGTCTGCCTCCTGCAGGACGAGCTCGCTGCACAGACAGGGCTGGTAGCTCGTGAGCTCGGCGATACGGCGCCAGAGCGTGAGGCTACGCACGGGGCGAGCGGGGCGCGAGGAGACGGCGACCCACTCCGACAGGTAGAGGCCGCTCCTGACGGCCTGCTGCCGCAGCGCCTCGAGCTGCTCGGCAGGCGTGATGAGGGCTAGTGCTCCACCCCGCTCCAAGAGGCGGGGTGCATAGCGCAGCAGCAGGGCGGGAGAGAGACTCCCCCCGAGCGTGTGGCGCGCCAGCGCTCGGCTCGCCTCGGGGGCAAGGGTCGTCTCGGTATAGTAGGGAGGATTGGAGAGGATGAGATCATAGCGGGCAGGCTCCTCCGTCGTCGCCGCAGCGAGGAAGTCCGTCTGCCGTAGGCTGAGGCGTGTGCTCCAGGGGGAGGCGGCGAAGTTTTCCGCCGCTTCGGCTGCGGCCCCCGCCTCCAGTTCCCAGGCCTCGACCTCGGCCGTCGGGTAGCGCTGGGCGAGCATCAGGGCCAGCACGCCCGTACCCGTACCGACGTCGAGGACGCGGCGCGGGGGGGTGAGACGCGTGGGCTGCCAAGCGCCCAGCAGCAGGGCATCCGTCCCACATTTCTGTGCCGCCCGCCCCTGCCTGAGCTCGAACTGGCGGAAGTGGAAGATCTCCGCGCTACTGGACATCCTCCTCAGGCTGGGACTCCTCTAGTCGGCGCAGCACGGCATCCAGCTGACGGATGCGCCAGGGCTGGGGGTAGAGGTTGTTCGTACGGTTGCCGAGGTGCTTCGCGAAGCCCAAGGGCGCACCTTGATAGCAAATGAGGACGAAGCCGCGCGGCGTCTCGGGGGGCAGCGTCAAGGCCTCGCCAGCGAGGTAGCGCAGGCACTCCTGCCGCGTCAGCTCCACACGGGGGAAGGCCTCCTGAGCCAGCAGCTGGCTCAGTGCCAGTGCGGGCTGCGGCAGCCAGTCACGGCCCTTGAGCTCGGCCACCTGCAGCCCCGCGCTCAGCACGGGGATACGTAGCGCCTCGAGCTCCTCTAGGAGGCGGGCAGTGGGATCAGGCAGTGCCAGCAGGCGCGTCTCCTCCAGCATGCGCCACTGCAGTGCTGGGGAGGGCTCGAGCCACGGGAGGAGCTCCTTCGGGGGCTTGACGCTCGCGCTGCGCCCCGCCTTGGCGCCTTTAGCCTTACGCCCGTGGGAGGACTTCGCCTCGCCTGCTGCACTGGGCTTGCGCAGCAGGGCAAGAAAGAGCCCCTCCCCACGTGTGCGGTGCGGCATCATACGGTAGCAGGGATAGGGACTGAGGGCTGAGGGCGCGACGAAGGGCTCCAGCGCCTGCAGCCTGAGCGGCTCGGCGCCGAGCTCCTCCACGAGGTAGGCCACCTGCGCCTCGTCCTCCTGTCCGTTCAGCGTGCAGGTGCTGTAGACCAGCAGCCCGCCTGGGGCGAGCGCCGGCCATATATCCTCGAGGATGCTGCGCTGTAGGGCAGCGCACTGACTGACCAGCTGGGGCGACCACTGACGCCGTGCCTCCTCGTCCTTGCGCATCATCCCCTCGCCCGAGCAAGGGGCATCCACGAGGATGAGATCATAGCTGGAGCGCATGCGCCCCAGGCTAGCAGCGTCCGTACTGGTGACGATGCTGTAGGGCGGACCCCACTTCTGGAGGTTCTCGGTGAGGATATGCGCGCGGCTGCGGACGTACTCGTTGCTCACGAGGGTACTGCCCGCAGGAAGCAGGTCCAGCAGCAGCGTGCTCTTCCCCCCAGGGGCGGCACAGAGGTCAAGGGCTACTAGGGGCTCCTCCCCGAGGTAGGGGCTGATGGCGGCCAAGGTCATGGACGAGGCCTCCTGCACGTAGTACTGCCCCGCATGCCACAGCGGATCAGCGGTGAAGCTCGGGCGGCGACTGAGGTAGTAGCCGAGCCCCTGGGACCAAGCCACGGGCCCAGCGAGCGGGAGCTCGGAGGGCAGGGCGGCGCACTTGGCGGCATTGCGGCGCACAGAGACCGAGGCCTCTCCCTCGAGCGCGCCCAGCAGGGCCTCGGCCTCCTCAGGCAGGAGCTGCTGGATGAGCCGAACGAACTCGGCAGGTAGCGGCGTAGTCAAGGGCATAGGCTTAGCGTCCGATCAGGAAGATGGTAGGTACCTTATGGATATCGGGGATATGCCCGCGCCACTGACTGAGGCGGCGCGTTTGCAGGAGCTCGCCCTCCCCCGTCAGCCCCGAGGCGATGCAGAGCAGCGTGTCGCCCGAGCAGTGACGGATCAGTTGCTCCACCAGCTGCACATTGCGGTAGGGGGTCTCGATGAAGATCTGCGTCTCCCCTGTGGAGCGCAGGCGCTGCTCCAGCTCATGGAGCGTACGGCTACGCTCGGCCTCCTCGATGGGCAGGTAGCCGCGGAAGGCGAAGCGCTGCCCATTGAAGCCCGAACCCATCAGGGCCATCAGGATGGAGCTGGGCCCGACGAGCGGGACGACGCGTAGCCCCTTATGCTGAGCTAGGGCCACGACATCCGCCCCCGGGTCGGCGATGGCGGGACAGCCCGCCTCGGAGATGATGCCCATGTCCTCTCCCCTCAGGGCGGGCTCTAGGTAGCGCGCCAGCTCCTCGGCGGGAGTGTGCTTGTTCAGCTCGTAGAAGGTGCAGGCGTCGATATCGATGCTGCGGTCAGCCGCCTTGAGGAAGCGGCGTGCCGAGCGTACGTTCTCCACGATGAAGTGACGCAGCTGGGGCAGCAGCTGCCTATTGTACTCGGGCAGGCAAGTCTCGTGGGGCACGTCCGCCAGCGGTACGGGGATGAGGTAGATCATAGAAGGGGTAAGTGGCAGGGAGGTCTAGAGGCTAGCGCCCTGACGCAGGCGCTGCGCCAAGAGGATGGTCTGCTCGAGATAGGGCAGCTCGGCACGTAGGTAAGGAGCGAAGTCCAGCTGCCCAAGCTGCGCGGTGATGTGCTCCAGCGGCCACCAGCGCCCTTGCTGCGGCTGGCAGTCTACGAGCAGCTGGCTGGGCTCGGCGATATCGACGGCGTAGAGGTAGACGCTGAGCGGCTGCCCCTCTAGCGTCTCATGGTAGTGCAGGAGGAAGCGCGGGCGGGCTCGGCGTACGCCGCAGAAGCGCTGATCGATCAGCAGCTGCGCCAGCGCCTCGGGGCGGCAGCCCTCGGTGAGCCAGCTGACGAAGGGCGTATCATAGCCCGCGGCGATCGGCAGCTGCTCCCGCTCGGCGTGCTCGAGGTAGAGCATGTCGCCGGTCGTAGCCATCAGGCGCACCACGGGCAGGCGTCCCTGGTCGCTACGCGCATCGGTGAGCGGCACGCGCCCCAGCTGCTGCTGTTGGTCGCCCACTACGGGGATCCACTGCTCGCGGTCTAGGCGCTTATTGACCCACAGCAGGTGCAGGGACTCGAAGGCATAGACACCCCAGGTGAAGAGCGCCACGAAGATGGCGAAGTACTGCAGCAGTGCTCCCCACTCCACGGGACAGAGGTGGACGCAGGCCGAGATAGCACAGAGGGTCACCAGAGAGAAGGCGATGAGGATGCGCTCGAAGCGTAGCCGCTCCTCTCTAAGGATACGCGAGCGCAGGCAGCCACAGCTAAGCGTACCCCAGCGGTCGCGTCCCCAACGATAGATCCCAGCCACAAGGCTACTGGTGATGTAGCTGAAGAGCAGCAGCGACTGCAGCCATAGCGGGTGCTCATAGAAGTCATCGAAGCTCAGGGCCAGTGCAGCCCAGAGCAGCAGGACGAAGAGCGAGCGCCCCACGCTGGGACGATTGGCCGCTAGGCCACCCACCAGCCAGAGCAGCAGGATGCCGAGGCCCAGGCCGAGAGCTGCCCCTAGGAGCGCCAGCAAGGGCGGGAGGAAAAGGCTCAGCACCAGCCCCACGGGGAAGGTGAAGAACTCCGTAGGCAAGGGGAGCTGCATCAGCCCGAGGCGGCGGCGTAGTGCGTGGAGATATCTGCTTTGCGTCGTCATGTATAGCTATAACAAGCCTTGGGGGGCAGGGTTCAGTTCGCTCGCGGCGCGTAGCTCCCCTTGGGCAGCCTTCTCCTCCCGCCTAGAGTAAACCAAGCAGCCAGCAAGCCCCCACCCTCCCCCAGCTAAGGACCCAGCAAAGGGAGGCCATAGCTCCCGCGAAGCTCATACCTAAGGCAGAGGCCTCTGTGGGATATCAGCCAAGAAGCTGAGGGACGTCCGTCAGCTTCGTGAGGGATAGCCGTCAGGAGGCTGAGGGATGTCTGTCAGCTCCCTCACCTCAGGCGATCGCCTCGCCCGCCCTTCGTCCACCGTGCCCTGGCGCCCTCCCCGCACGCGACGCCCACCGCCTACGCTAGGGCCCAAAAGAGAGCGGGGCGAGCACCCTGATGGATGCTCGCCCCGCTCCTATAGCTGAGCTCTGGAGTGCCTAGTAGGGACGGACACCCTCGGCACGGCGGTCGTAGCGCTTGCCCACGACCTCCCAGTCGATGATACGCCATACCTGCTTGAGGTGCTCGGCACGGCGGTTCTCATAGTCTAGATAGTAGGCATGCTCCCAGATGTCGATCCCGAGGAGGGGCGTGAGCCCACGTACTACGGGGTTACCTGCATTGGGCTCCTTATCGATGTAGAGCTTGCCCTCGGCATCGCAGGCCAGCCACAGCCAGCCCGATCCGAAGATAGAGACCCCAGCCTGCTCGAAGGCCTTCTGGAAGGCCTCGAAGCTCCCATAAGACGCCTCGATCATCTTGGCCAATGCTCCTACGGGCTTGGTCGCCTCGGCTGTGGCAGGGCGGAACTGTAGGAAGTAGAGGTTATGATTGAGCAGCTGGCCCGCGTTGTCGAAGATAGCCCCCGAGCTGTAGCGCACCAGGCGCACCAGGTCGGAGCCTGGCATGCCCGACTCCTTGAGGAGGCTGTTCAGCTTGGAGACGTAGCCCGCTAGGTGCTTGCCGTGATGCAGTTCTACCGTACGCTTGCTGATGACAGGCGCTAGGGCGTCGCTAGCGTAGGGCAGCTTGATGAGCTCGTAGCTCTGGGTGGTGGCGGGGCTCGTCGTCTGCGCCTGCAGCGTCGAGGAGGTGGATAGCGGTAGCCCGAGGCTAGCCAAGAGTAGGGTCAGGAGATATCGTCTCATTGAGTTAGGGGATTGTGATGTGTGTGGTGTAAGTGTGCTGTGTGTGTTTTAGTCGTCGTAGCCGGTGATTTTACCGCTTTTGTTGAGTAGGACATCCAGGCCCGAGGCAAGCTCGACATAGTAGCCGTGCCACTTGCGCTCAATCTTGACGATGCGATCGCCGGGATGTGCTGCGTTCAGGCTGTTCAGGACGCCCTTGGGGATGAAGCCCGTAGGGATGTGCACGCGGTCTCCATCGACGTCCTGCCAGTTCCCCTTGCCATCGAACTCGATCTCGATGCCGTCGGAGAGGCGTAGCTCATAGGTCTTACCCGTCAGCTCACGATCCTCCTTGACATAGGCGACCGTACGATCAGGAAAGTAAGACTTAATGAACTGCTGAGCTGCCACGGGCAGCTGGTTGAAGGTGATGATGCGATCATTGTCCGCCTTTAGTGCGGTGATCGAGATCGCGATCAGGGCTAGGGCAAAGGCAAAGAATCTCTTCATAACGTTCAGGTAAAAGTGTGAGTAATATGTATGTGAACGTTTATAAAACCGCTGAGCCTCCTGAAAGGTTCGCAGTCCCTTGCTTTTTGTGTACTTACTGCCGCCGCAAGGGATGCCAAGCGCGGAGTGCGAAGCTCCGCCCTAGGCTCCTGGAGCGAGGGCGGGAAGGCGGCGGAGCGAGGTAGCCGCCTAAAGCAAAGCTCCACGAGGGATATCCCTCGCGGAGCTCACTGCCGTCGGTCAGTGTGCTGAGGGACGTCCCTAAGAGCGCTGACTGATATCCCTCAGGAGGCCTCCCCCTAAGGCCAAGTCTTTGCTAGTATCTCTTAGCACCTTCGCCTAAAGCGAGGCTAGACGAAGGAGGCTGCTAGGGTAGGCCGTGGCCTGAGCCCAGCCCGCGAGCATGAGCAACTAGCGAGTACGACGCCCACGCGGTGTGGAGCGCTCCACGAGCAGGAGGCTATCCCCGCCGAGACGCGTACGGAGCCAGGACTCGAGACGCTCGCGGTCGGCTGCCGAGAGCTCCGCAGTCCCCTCGAGACTCAGCAGGCCCAGGACATAGCGCAGCGTACTGTCCCCCTCGGGCTCAGCCACGGGGGCAAGCGCCAGGCGCTGCACCCCAGGGAAGAGCGCCCTGAGCTCGGGCTGCAGCTGACGACTCAGCTCCTCGTAGCGCATATAGCCCTCGAGGCGATCCGTCAGTAGCGCGTGCTCCTGCGTCAGCTGCAGCAGCTGCTGGCGCTGCTGCTCCTGCACGCTCAGGCGCTGCTCCAGCTGGCTACTCAACGCTAGGATGCTATCGGACTGTACCCCCTGGATCACGGAGAGCTGATAGCCCGAGAGGCCATAGTCCGAGAGGCGCGCGGCGGCCTCCTGCTGCCTCTGCTCGCTGAGCTCACGGCCTACGGCCACGATACGTAGCGTCCGCTCCCCGCGGTCGAGGTCGCTGGAGAGGATCTGCGTACCCGACTGCGTCAGCTCGCCCTTGACGAAGCTCCGCAGGTTGGCCGCCGTGATGCTGCTGCGCACGATGTCGGCCGTCATCCACAGCGCAGGCAGCGCCGTAGCGATGACGATCAGGGTGAGCATGTGGCGCGCACGCTTGGCACGCTCAGGCGTCAGGAAGCTGTGCGGCGTGAAGCGCATCAGCCGCACGCCTATGATGGTGGCCAGTGCGATGAAGACCGTATTGATGAAGAAGAGGTAGAAGGCACCGAAGAAGTACAGCAGCTGCCCTGTCGCCAGCCCGTAGCCCGCCGTACAGAGCGGCGGCATCAGCGCCGTAGCGATAGCCACGCCCGGCAGCACATTACCGCTCTTACCCCCACGCGTCGCCAGCGCCACGATCCCTGCCGCACCGCCGAAGAAGGCGATCAGCACGTCGTAGATCGTCGGTGAGGTACGCGCCAGCAGCTCGGACTGCGCCTCCCCCAGCGGACTGATGAGGAAGTAGACCATAGCCGTCAGGACGCTGATCAGCGTAGCGAGAGTGTAGTTCTTCGCCGCCCGTCGCAGGAGGTCAGGGTCATTGATCCCCACCGCTAGCCCCATACCTATAATAGGGCCCATGAGCGGGGAGATGAGCATCGCGCCGATGATGACAGCCGTCGAATTGACGTTGAGGCCCAGCGATGCGGTGAAGATGGCGAAGATCAAGATCCATAGGTTGGCCCCACGGAAGGAGACGCCCTGCGTGATCTCGGCCACGACGAGCTGCTCGTCCTCGAGGACAGGACGCAGGTTGAGGAAGACGCGTATGCGCTGCAGTATACTCATATAGGAGAGCTTGGTAAGCGCCTGCGGCAGGTGAAAGGAGCGCTCAGCGCGAGCGCTATGCCGCAGGGAGATGTTAATACAAAGTGAAAGGGGAAGGTGAAGTCCCAAAGGATGCTCAGCCAAGGCCCCCAAGGCGGGAGCGAGGCCAGCAAGTGGTGCGGAGCTAGGTGGGATGCTGGAGCCAGGAGTCTGCGTATAGTCCCAGACTACAGAGGCAAGCGAGCCCCGCGGCGACCGCTCCCAGCTCCACTCTGGAGGGACAGATCACTGCGGGGCTCCTGCCTCTCTAGAGAGGCTAAGGGAAGGAAGGCGGGAGCCTAGATCCCAGTGTAGCTGTGTGGGCTGATGCGGTGCATCTCCTCCTTGAGCTCGGCACTGATGGGCAGCCCTTCGATGAACTCGTAGATCGACTTCTCGGTGATGCCCTCATTGGTGCGGGTCAGGGCCTTGAGCGCTTCGTAGGGCTTGGGGTAGCCTTCGCGGCGCAGGATCGTCTGGAGCGCCTCGGCCACGACGGCCCAGTTGTGCTCTAGGTCGCGGTACAGCGCCTCCTTGTTCAGGAGCACCTTACCCAGTCCCTTGCGTAGGCTCTTCAGGGCGATCATGCTGTGTGCCAGGGGGACGCCGACGTTGCGCAGGACGGTCGAGTCGGTGAGGTCACGCTGCAGGCGAGAGATGGGGAGCTTGCGCGCCAGGAAGCCATAGACGGCATTGGCCATCCCGAGGTTGCCCTCCGCGTTCTCGAAGTCAATAGGATTGACCTTGTGCGGCATAGCCGAGGAGCCAACTTCGCCCGCGCGGATCTGCTGCTTGAAGTAGTCCATCGAGATGTACATCCAGAAGTCACGCGCCAGGTCGATGAGGATGACGTTGATGCGCGTCAGGACGTCGAAGAGCGCCGCCAGCTGGTCGTAGTTCGATATCTGCGTGGTATACTCCTCGCGCTGCAGGCCTAGGCTCTGGACGAAGTCCGCCCCGAAGCGGCGCCAGTCACGTCCTGGATAGGCCACGGCATGGGCGTTGAAGTTGCCCGTCGCACCGCCGAACTTAGCCGTATGGGGCAGGGCCTCGAGCGTCTTGATCTGCTCCTGCAGGCGGTAGACATAGACCGCGAGCTCCTTCCCCAGGCGCGTCGGGGAGGCGGGCTGCCCATGTGTGCGGGCCAGCATAGCCACGTCGGCCCACTCCTCTGCATAGAACTGCAGCTGATCGACCAGCCCACCCAGCTCGGGCAGATAGACGTGCTCTACCGCCTCTCGGATCATCAGCGGGAAGGCGGTGTTATTGATGTCCTGAGACGTCAGACCAAAGTGTACGAACTCCTTCTCATCGGCCAGTCCAAGCTCGTCGAACTTCTCCTTGATGAAGTACTCGACGGCCTTGACATCGTGGTTGGTGATACGCTCGATGTCCTTGATACGTGCTGCGTCAGCGCTCGTGAAGCTGAGGTAGATGTCGTGGAGACGCTCTAGGCGCTCCTCGCTCAGGACGCCGCGCAGATTGGGCAGCTCGCCTGAGAGGGCGATGAAGTAAAGGATCTCGATGCGTACACGGTAGCGGATGAGGGCCTCCTCAGAGAAATAGGGGACGAGGGCCTCGGCCTGGGCACGATAGCGGCCATCGATAGGCGAGATCGCCTGTAGGGAATCGAACTGCATGAGCTGTGACTGTGGGTCTAGGGATGGTGAAGTGTAGACTAGGATAAGCGGGGGGATACGACAAAGCGAAGTCCTACCAAGGCTGCCGCAGGGGCAAGGGGTAAGACTTCGCTTCGTCTACTGTGGGGTCGGGACGAGGGGATACACTGCCTAGTCTCGGAGTCTATTGGAGGCTCGGACGAGGGTCTCGTCGTAGATCATGCGTCGCGCAGCCAGATACAGCAGCGGGAGGCAGATGATGGGCAGAGCCAGCGGGAAGCGTATGCCGAAGCTCGCCGTATTGTTGAAGCAGAAGGCATAGCTAACGAAGCCGATGTAGATCAGCTCGCCGAAGATGACGAGCGCCAGGAGGATCGTCAGGCGCATCTGCAGCACGCGGCGCTTGTAGAGCCCGATGAGGCCGAGCGCACCGAGGCAGGTGAGCCAGCTGAGGATCCCGATGGCGTAGACGCGGTGCTGGACGAGGCCGTCGGCACCGTTATAGATGCCCCAGTTATTGAGCAGGCAGTAGGTGCCCTCATCCATCGTGAAGATGGCGATGTCCTGGAAGGCGAAGACGCCCATAGCCAGGGCTACGAGGAGCAGCCAGAGGGTCTGAATACGTTGCCACATAGCGGTAGACGTCGGGGACTACTTCTTGTTGCGACCGGCGATGTTGTAGTACAGCTCGCCGTCCTCGTACTCCTTCGCCGCTACGAGCGTAGGCTTGGGCAGGCGCTCGTACTGACGCGACAGCTCGATCTGCTCTTCGTTCTCGAAGACCTCTTGGTTCTCATCGGTGTACACGGCGAACTCCTGCAGCTTCGCCTCCAGCTCCTGCTTCGTCTCCTGAGCGATCTGGTTGGCGCGCTTAGCGATGATCATCACCGTCTCGTAGATGTTCTCCGTATCCTTGCTGAGGCTGACCATGTCACGGCTGATCGTGTTGGTCGGTACGTTCTTCTTGTACTTGGGCATATTCTCTTTATTGTCTGTAGATATCGTCTTGAGGGAGGGAAGGGCGGCGGCTAGTCCTGCGTCTTGCGGCTGTTCATGCGCTCGTAGATGCGCTGGGCGGCCTTACGGTACTTGCCCTCGGGAAAGTCGTTGACGTAGGCGTAGTAGCTATCGAGAGCCTCACGGATACGCTCCTGGAGACGCTCGGGGACGCTGAGCTCGGCCTGCTCATACTTGGCACGCAGGATGAGGAAGTATATATCCTCCTTGTGGCGCGTGTAGGGGAAGTCCTTGAGTGCGTTCTGCGCCGTGATGACGGCCGACTCATAGTTGTTCCCCAGGTAGAGGCCTAGGTCGAAGTAGAGCTTGGCCGCTAGGTACTCCTTGTAGGCAAGCTTGTCCTGCAGGTCGAAGAGCATCTGCTCCACCTCCCCCTTGTGTCCCCCCTCGGGGTAGAGGTCTAGGTAGGTCTGCAGCTCCTTGATCGCGCCGAGCGTGGCGGACTGATCGAGGCGCGCGTCGGGCGAAGCCTTATAGAGACAGTAGCCAGCCTTGAAGTGCGCCTCCTCGGCCATCGGAGCCTTGGGATAGCTCGTGTAGTAGCTCTGGAAGTAGCGGGCGGCGTCGGCCTCCTGCCCTTGCTCGAAGTAGGAGTTAGCCAAGAGATAGGTACTCTGCGGCCCCTCGGCGGTGCCGACCAGCGAGGGTACGACATCCTCCAGCAGACTGACCACACGGCCGTACTTCTGCTCGTTGTAGCTCTTCTTGGCATAGGAGTAGCGCTCGGCCACGTCCGTGGACTTCTGCACGCGATAGTACTCGCCGCAGGAGGAGAGGAGCAGTAGCCCGAAGGCCGCTATAGAGAGTCTCTTGATCATAACATACATTAGTCTGTACCCATGCACGCGGGTGCAGGGTCATGCAAAGATACTAGTTTCAGACGAATAAACGGCCAAGGAAGTCGCCTCAGTATAGCGAGACACCTCCCCAGCTAGGGCCGCAGCACGCCTCCCCCACCCGCGTCCCCCACTGCAGGGGATGAGGCTCCACGCCTGCCCCATACTGAGGCGCCCGAGGCCCCACCCGACGCAGGACACACTGGGGCAGCCCCCTCACCCTAGGAGGAGGCTGCCCCAGCAGCTCTAGGAGCGTCTAGTGGGGAGGGCCTCACTTCTCTACGGGGAGCCCTTCGGAGACCCAGCCGAGGTAGCCGCCCTTCAGCTCGACGATCTTGAAGCCACGGGACTGCATCAGCGTAGCAGCAGCATGGCTACGATGGCCACTGCGGCAGTAGACATAGTGCGTACGGCTCTTATCGAGCTTCGCCAGCCCCTCGACGAAGGCCTTATCACTGAGCCAATCGAGGAGCACGGCGCCCTTGAGATGCCCTTCGGCGAACTCTGAGGGGCGACGTACGTCGAGGATCACAGCCGTGCTATCGACCTGGAAAGCGGCCTGGAAGGCCTTAGGAGCGAGCAGGGGGATGGCCTCTTCGCCAGTCGTGCTGGAGAGGAGTCCGAGGGTAGAGACGAGGGTCATAAAGAGATGCTTCATAATGAACGACAGGTAATGGTGCCCGAGGGGAGCGCCCTCCCCTCCTTGGGCACAAAGGTCGAGAATTCCCTGCAAACCACCCTCTCCCCTACTCCTACGCACCCGCCCACCTAGGCCGCGCAGGCGAGGCTAAGGGACTGAGCGGACAGCCGTCCTAGCCTCGAGGCCCTCTGAGGGATATCAGTCAAGAAGCTGAGGGACGGCAGTCAGGGAGCTGAGGGATATCAGTGGGCGCTTTGAGGGGTATCCCTCAAAACGCCTCAAGGATAAGGCGGAGGAGCACGGCAGAAGAGCGTGGAGGCCTCGCCCCCCTGCGGGAAGCCTCTCAGCGCCCCCCTTGCGCGCGTGCGCAATTCCCTATATCTTTGCGCCTTGAGCAGGGCGGGCTCCCGCCGCCGCTCCCCCAAGGACACGTATATACCTATAATATGAGGACCCTCCCCCTAGGCTGCGCCCTCGCCGCCCTCGTGCTGACGCTCAGCGCCTCCAGCTGCGGCCGCCGCACGCTCTACTCGTGGAAACAGTACGACACGCTGGTCGACCTGCAGCCCAAGAAGCTCACCCCTAGCCGCGCCAAGACCCTGGAGCAGCTCTACCTCAAGGCCATACAGCAGCCCGGTGGCCAGCTACGCCGCCCCGCCCCTGGACGCTGCGCCGAGTACGGACTCTTCCTCTGGCAACTCGAGCGCCGGGAGGAGGCCCTACACTACCTCCGCCAGGAGATGGAGCTCTACCCCGAGAGCAGCCCTATGATCACACGTCTCATCAAGCGTCTACAGAAGGATGAAGCTCCACGCCCTTAGCCTAGCCCTAGGCGCCCTCCTCGCCCTGAGCAGCTGCAGCATACAGAATAACACCCACGTGCAGCGCAGCCGCATGGACAACTACAGCAAGCTCTACGCCGAGCGCCCCCGCACCATCCTCCTGATGCCTGTGGTCAACAAGGGCGGAGGAGCCCAGCTGGACCAGCCCCTACTACAGGCCAGTGTGCGCGCTCTGAGCGAGCAGGGCTACTACGTCATCAGCCCGCGCGTTGTCTCGGCACTCGTCGGGGTCGGCGGGCTGGAGTTCTACCGCACGATGGAGCCCCACTACCTCGTGGAGCTCTTCGGCGCTGATGCCGCCCTCTATACGACCATCCTCGACTGGCAGCAGAATAGAGGCCAA
This sequence comes from uncultured Porphyromonas sp., assembly GCF_938046015.1. Lineage (GTDB taxonomy): Bacteria > Bacteroidota > Bacteroidia > Bacteroidales > Porphyromonadaceae > Porphyromonas. Next base: position 34,888 of record NZ_CALIXW010000027.1, read on the forward strand.
GGGGAGACGCGGATTGACATTGGCTACGAGCTACGTTCGCTCCGATCGGGTGAGACCCTCATCAATCGCCGCGTCAGCGGAGTGATCGACGATAGCGTGGTGGACTTCCGCGACGAATCCGTCGGCACGCACATCTTCCAGTTCTTCTTCAATGCGCTGACGAGCCTCTTCAGGTCGCCACGGCACGCGATCGACCGAGTGCAGGACTTCGGCATCGGTGAGCTCCCCTACGGCCCCTACCACAAGCGGCACTACGTGGATATGAAGGAGCGCGAGCGCGAGCCCTAGCGAACGGAGCCCCGCAGGTAATTCCGTATCTTTGTGCCCTCAGAGGAGCGGGGCTGAGGTCCTACCACCTCAGCCCCGCTCCCTTACGTTCATCTCCCCTATAGACCTAAGCAAGCTCCCCTATGCAAGGCGCAGCCCCCCTCGACTTCCCCTACCTCAGCGAACTCAATGACGCCCAGCGTGCCGCTGTGACCTACGACGATGGCCCAGCCCTCGTGATCGCTGGAGCCGGCAGCGGCAAGACGCGCGTGCTGGTCTACAAGCTGCTCTACCTCATCGACTCGGGCTACCACCCCAAAGGGCTCATGGCACTGACCTTCACCAACAAGGCGGCCCGCGAGATGCGCGAGCGTATCAGCCAGCGGGCGGGGGCTGCGGCGCGGCACATCCGTATGGGGACCTTCCACTCCGTCTTCCTACGTATCCTACGGCAGCACGCCAGCCTACTGGGCTACACGCCCGACTTCTCCATATATAATACGAGTGACAGCCGCAGCCGCATCAAGGGCATCATCAAGCAGCTCGGCCTCGACGACAAGATCTACAAGCCGAACGTGGTGCACAGCCGTATCTCCTCGGCCAAGAACCGACTGATCACGGCCGAGGCTTACCCCTCCTACAAGGAGCTGCTGACCTACGACGCCAAGAGCAGCATCCCCCGTGTAGCGGAGATCTACAGCCACTACCAGCGGGAGCTGAAGCAGGCCAACGCCATGGACTTCGATGACCTCTTGCTGCAGATCAACATCCTCTTCCGCGAGTACCCCGATGTGCTGCGCGAGTGGCAGGAGCGCATCGACTACCTGCTGATCGACGAGTACCAGGATACCAACTTCGCCCAGTACATGGTGGCCAAGCAGCTGATGCAGGAGAAAGGCAAGATCTTCGTCGTCGGCGACGACGCCCAGAGCATCTACTCCTTCCGCGGAGCGAACCTCGAGAACATCCTGAGCTTCGAGAAGACCTTCGCTGGGGCACGTGTCTTCAAGCTCGAGCGCAACTATCGCTCCACCCAGACCATCGTAGCCGCAGCGGGTCGCATCATCGCTCAGAACGAATACCAGATCCCCAAGGCCGTCTTCTCCGAGGAAGAGGAGGGCGAGCCCATCCAGGTGCATGAGGCCATGACGGGCGATCTCGAGGCGCTCTGGGCAGGCGAGGAGATCCGCCGCTTCGTCCGCTCGGGCGAGCCCTACAGCAGCATCGCCGTGCTCTACCGCACCAATGCGCAGAGCCGCACCCTCGAGCAGGTCTTCCGCCGCCTCGGTATCCCCTTCCGCATCTACGGCGGGCGCTCCTTCTTCGACCACAAGGAGATCATGGACGTCATCGCCTACTGTCGCCTCTTGATCAACGAGCAGGACGAGGAGGCCCTACTGCGCATCATCAACTATCCCAAGCGAAGCATAGGCGACACCACCGTACTGCGTGTACGCGAGGCCGCCCAGCGTGAGGCCGTCTCCCTGAGCCGCGTGCTACACGACCCGCTGGGCTATGGCATAGCGGTGAACAAGCCTACCGCAGCACGTCTCCAGGCCTTCGCCACCCTCATCGATGAGCTCCGCGACTACAGCCGCAGCGAGCAGGACCTCTATGCCGTCGTAGAGCGCGTCATCCGCCAGACGGGTATCCTGGCCGACCTGCAGTCCGATAGCTCGGGCGAGGGCAAGGCACGGCTGGAGAACATCAAGGAGCTGCTCGGCGGCATCGACGAATACGTACGCACCAGCCTCGAGGCTGACCTGCAGCCCACCCTCGGCAGCTATCTCAGCGAGGTCGCCCTGATGACCGACCAGGACACCGCAGGCGAGGGGGATGACGCCGTGACGCTGATGACGATCCACGCCTCCAAAGGGCTGGAGTTCGCCCACGTCTTCATCCTCGGGCTGGAGGAGGACCTCTTCCCCTCGATGATGAGCAATGTAGGGCGCGAGCTGGAGGAGGAGCGAAGACTCTTCTACGTAGCCCTGACGCGTGCCGAGCGCAGCTGTCATCTAGGCTACGCCCGCGAGCGCTTCCGCAACGGGCGTACCGAGTACTGCCGCCCCAGCCGCTTCCTGCGTGAGCTGCCCCAGGAGCTGCTCCGTATGGACACATCACTCAGCATGGGTAGCAGCACGGGCTACGGCAGCGCGCGGCGAGGCTACAGCGAGGAGCTGCCGATGGACTTCAGCGCCGCCCCCGTCTTCGAGGCCCGTCCCGCACGCCCTAGCCGCAAGGTCTTCGTCGGCCGTAGGAAGGCAGGCGAAGAGGCGCCGCAGCCCGTCAGTCGCATCGGGAAGCTGCGTATCGGCTCCCGCGTGCTGCACAAGCGCTTCGGCGAGGGCGAGGTGATGGAGCTAGAGGGCGCAGGCGACGACGCCAAGGCCACCGTAGCCTTCGACGCCGGTGACACCAAGAAGCTCCTACTGCGCTTCGCCCAGCTCGAGCTGCTGGACTAAGCTCCGCTCGCCTAGCCTATCCTCCCCCCCTAAGCAAGCAGCCCCCTAGCCCACGATCGGACTAGGGGGCTGCTTGCCTAAGCGCTCTATCGGTATATAAGGTAAGGGGGCAAGGCGCTACGACACACCCGAGAGCGGCGCTCGGCTCAGGCTCGGCGGCGTGGGCTTAGCTATAAAAGTGCTACTTTTGTCCAGGCCAAGGCGGCTAGACAGGGCCGCCCAGCTAGCTAATTAGTGACATATGGAGGCAGTTTACTCTTGGTGCCGCATGGTCTTCGTCGAGCCGTCGGTACTCCAGACTCTCGTAATACTCACCCTCGTGTCAGCCGTGGGGCTGATCCTGGGCAAGCTGCGCATAGGCAAGATCTCACTGGGCATTACCTTCGTCTTCTTCGTCGGGATCCTGGCGGCGCACTTCGGCGTGGTTGTCCAGCCCGAGATGAGCAGCTTTGCTCAGACGCTGGGGCTGACGCTCTTCGTCTATGCGCTAGGGGTCGAGGTGGGCCCCTCCTTCTTCCCCTCGCTCAAGAGTCAGGGCATCCTATATAATGGTCTTGGGCTGCTGCTCATCACCCTGGGCCTGCTGCTGGTGGTCATCCTCCACTACTGCTTCGGTATCTCCATGCCCAATATGATGGGCATCATGTCGGGTGCCGTGACCAATACCCCCATGCTGGCGGCCGTACAGAGCACCCTGCAGGACATCGTCGGGCTGGAGGGCACCCGCCAGGTAGCTGACCTGGCGCTGGCCTGCGCCCTGACCTACCCGCTGGGCGTCGTGGGGATGATCCTCGCGATCCTCATCCTACAGGTCATAGAGCCCAAGCGGCAGAAGGAAGACCGCCTCGAGGGCAAGACCACCTACATCACGGAGCTGGAGCTGACGAACCCTGGACTCTTCGGCAAGAGCATCCTCGAGGTGGTCCGCCTACAGGAGAAGCACTTCATCATCTCCCGCGTCTGGCGCGGCGACAAGCTCATCGTCCCCACCTCACAGACTCTGCTGCAGGAGGGCGACCACCTGCTCCTGCTGATCCACGAGGAGGATCTCGGCGTGCTGGAGGCCTTCTTCGGACGCCGCTCCGAGTCGCGCGACTGGAACCGCCCCGACATCGATTGGGACGCCATCGACGCCCAGCTCATCACCAAGCGCCTGATCATCACCAACGGCAAGATCAATGGCATCAAGCTCGGCGCCCTACGTCTGCGCAACGAGTACGGCATCAACATCACCCGCATCGACCGTGCTGGGATCGAGATCCTCGCCTCGCCCGAGCTGCACCTACAGCTCGGTGACCGCCTGACGGTCGTAGGCGAGGCGCAGGAAATCGCCAAGGCGAAGAAGTTCATCGGCGACTCCATCAACACCCTCGACAAGCCCAAGCTGGTGAGCTTCTTCGCTGGGCTGGCCCTCGGCTGCATCCTGGGCTCGATCCCCGTAGCAATTCCAGGGCTCAGCATGCCGATCAAGCTGGGGCTAGCTGGCGGGCCTATTATAATAGGTATCCTCATGGGTGCCTTCGGCCCACGACTGCGGATCGCGACCTACATGACCAATAGCGCCACGCAGCTGATCAAGCAGCTCGGCATCATCCTCTACCTAGCGGGGCTGGGGCTCGCCAGCGGCGCGCACTTCTTCGAGACCATCATCCACGGCGACGGACTGCTATGGATCTTCCTCGGCTTCCTCATCACCCTGCTGCCCACGCTGCTAGTCGGCATCGTGTCGCTCTTCGGCTATCGCAAGACGCACGCCGAGACCGTAGGGCTGCTCTGCGGGGCGATGGCCAACTCCATGGCCCTGGACTACGCGATGTCACTCAATGAGTCGCGCTCCAGCTCCGTAGCCTACGCCATCGTCTACCCCGTGGCGATGTTCGTGCGCATCATCTCGGCGCAGATCCTCCTCAGCTTCTTCGTCTAGGCGCTTCCCCTAGTGGTGCGCCACTGAACCAAGCAGCCTAGCGGGGCATTATACCAGTACAGAGACCAGAGACTAATGAATACAAAGCAAGGACTCATCGTCCTCTCGGGCGGCATGGACAGCGTGACGCTGCTCTACGAGTATCAGGCTGATATCGCCCTCGCCCTCTCCTTCGACTACGGCTCGAAGCACAACGCCCGGGAGCTCCCCATGGCGGCACTGCACTGCCAGCGCCTAGGCATCGAGCATATCATCATCCCCTTAGGCTTCATGGGCCAGTACTTCCGCAGCACGCTCCTAGAGGGCGGCGGGGAGATCCCCAAGGGCGCCTACGACGAGGAGAACATGGCTGCGACCGTCGTCCCCTTCCGCAACGGCATCATGCTCTCCATAGCTGCGGGCCTGGCGGAGAGCCGCGGCCTCCAGCGCCTCTACATAGCCAATCACTTCGGCGACCACGCCATCTACCCCGACTGCCGCGCCTCCTTCATCCGTCCCATGCACGAGGCGATTGCCGCGGGCACCAGCCTCGGCGTCGAGGTATGTGCCCCCTACACAGACATCAGCAAGGGCGAGATCGCCCGCCACGGCAAGGCCCTCGGCCTCAACTATGCCGAGACCTGGAGCTGCTACGAGGGTGGCAGCGTACAGTGTGGCCGCTGTGGCACCTGCGTCGAGCGCCGTGAGGCGATGGCCGAGGCTGGTATCGAGGACCCCACCCCATATCTAGAATAGAAGAGACCCCAAGCACACATCACAGGAATGAAGTTCATCTCATGGAACGTCAACGGGCTACGCGCCGTCTTCGGCAAGGGCTTCCCGGACATCATCGCCAGCTTCGACGCTGACTTCGTCTGCCTACAGGAGACCAAGATGCAGGCAGGGCAGCTCGATGCCGAGCTCCCTGGCTATCAGAGCTACTGGAACTATGCCGTCAAGAAGGGATACTCCGGTACGGCCATCTACACCCGCCACGAGCCGCTCAGCGTGAGTTATGGTATCGGGCAGGAGGAGCACGATCAGGAAGGGCGCGTCATTACGCTCGAGTACCCCGACTACTACCTCATCACGGTCTACACACCCAACTCACAGGATGAGCTGCGCCGCCTCGACTACCGCATGGAGTGGGAAGATGCCTTCCGTAGCTACCTCGTGGCACTGGATGCCAAGAAGCCCATCATCGTCTGTGGCGACCTCAACGTAGCGCACCAAGAGATAGACCTCAAGAACCCCAAGACCAATAGGCACAACGCGGGCTTCACCGACGAGGAGCGCGGCAAGTTCCAGCTGCTGCTGGACGCGGGCTTCGTCGACACCTTCCGCTACTTCCACCCCGAGGCGCGGGAGCGCTACTCCTGGTGGTCCTACCGCGGTAGAGCCCGCGAGCGCAACGCAGGCTGGCGTATTGATTACTTCGTCACCTCAGCGCGTCTAGCGCCCCGTCTCCGCTCGGCCGAGATCCACGATCAGGTCTTCGGCTCCGACCACTGCCCCGTCGAACTCATCCTAGACTAAGCCCCTCATGATACTCTGCATCGAGACCGCCACCAGCCACTGCAGTGCAGCCCTAGGCTGGGGCGAAGAGCTCCTAGCCTCCCGCTCAGTGAGCGCCCCCGAGGGGGGACATGCCGCTGCCCTTGCCCCTATGGTCGAGGAGCTACTAGGGCAGCTGAAGGCTGAGGGCAAGCAGCTGCGTGCCATCGCCGTAAGTGCAGGCCCAGGCAGCTATACGGGGCTACGCATCAGCACCTCGCTCGCCAAGGGCCTCTGCCTGGGGATGCAGCTACCGCTCATCGCCGTGGACACACTCGCCATCCTTACCGCTGGTGCTCGCCGCCTACGTCCCGAGACGCAGGCCACGCTGCATCCCATGCTGGACGCACGCCGCATGGAGATCTATACCGCGACCTTTGACGCCGCGGGGCGACGCCTCAGTGAGGACAGCGCCCTTGTGCTGGAGGCAGAGCAAAGCCTCGCTACCGAGGGTGAGCACCTCTTCTTCGGCGACGGCGCCCTCAAGGTCAAGGGTCTCTGGCCAGAGGGCCACTACGAGCTCCTCGAGGAGCTGCTGTATCCCGAGGCTAAGGACATGGTCGCGCTGGCTACCCAGCTCTACGAAGCGGAGACCTTCGTCGACACGGCCTACTGGACGCCCAACTACCTCAAGGAATACGTAGCCGTCGTAGCCAAGAACAAGGTCCTGCAGCGCTAGCCCACCGATGAGCAGCTCCCCCACCCCCATCAATCAGGTCATCCTCACGGGCGTCGTCACCGACAGCCCCCGCGTGCACTACCTCGCCCCTGGCTACCCCGAGGTACGCCTACGGCTCGAGACGCGCGAGCAGATCACCCAGCGTGAGGGCGGTCAGCTCTATGAGCAGCGTGCCTGGCACCGCGTCGTGCTGCGCGGCGCCCCAGGTATCTACGTCGAGCAGCACGTGGCTATGGGGGACACCATCGCCGTGGCGGGACGCCTCGAGTACGGACGGGAGACGGACAAGGCAGGCTTCAGTCAGCCCACCACGGAGATCGTCTGCCAGCACGTACAGCTGCAGCAGCGCGCCGCCGTACAGCCCGCTGCGCCCGCCGCCAGCAGCCCCGCGAAGGAGGTCCAGCTCGATCTCAGCGCCTACAGCCCCAGCTCAGACGAAGATCCGCTGATCTAGAGAAGGCGCTCCGACAAGGCCTCCCCTCCCATCAGGCTACGCCCTGAGCCACATCGCACCGCTAGTAGCGGTAGATGCAGCTCAGGGCGTAGTGCATTAGGCTGGGGCGTGCGGGGACGAACTGACGCTGGTAGCTGGCCTCGCCCTCCAGCTGCCAGCGAGCTCCGAGGTGCCCAGCTAGGCGCAGCACCAGATCATAGCCCCGACCATAGAGCAGCTGCGGGGCGTAGCTGTGGCGCCCTCGCGGGAGGTAGCCATAGAGCCGCTGCTGCCAGCTCGGGGCGTCGAAGTAGTCCGCCCCGAGCTCTAGGCGAAGCGCGGGACTCAGCTGCGTACGGATACGGGCATAGAGCGCCCAGGCGTGTCGCAGCGCGCTCGGGACAAGCTGGAGCCCACAGCGCAGCTCCATCATACGGCCGCTGTGCTCGAGCTGTAGCCTCAGGCGGCTCGTCGTCCCCTCGGCGCGCTGAGCACGCCGCCACCAGAGGCTAAGGAAGCTCCGTCCTGCGGCGTCGAGCTGATGCCTCAGTTCGGCGACCCAGCTCCAGTGGCCACCCTCCCTCTGCCCCCTTCGCAGTGCACCCAACGGGTGATAGGCCTCAGCCTGCAGCGTGAGCCGCGTATAGGCCAGCAGCTCGGGTAGCTGCCAGTAGAGGCGTGCGCCCTCCTCGCCATGCACCCAGGCCGCATGCTCCAGCCCGCGCCCGAGGCTATTCCAATAGCTGGGGCTGAGGCGCCAATAGCCGAGCCCTAGATCCCCCAGCACCCCCTGCCCCCAGCTCAGATGCTGCGCCAGCGCCCAGCCTCCGCCGCTCTGAGAGGCTAGCTCGCCCTCCAGCCTCAGCTGTGCCTGCGGGCTGTGCCAGTGGTAGCTCAGGCTCCCCAGCACAAGGCGGCGGCGCGCGCCGAGCTCAGGAGCGCTCGGCAGCAGCTGGAGCTCCTTATCCCCCCAATCCAGATAGGCCGCCTGCACGGCCACTGCCCCACGCCCGTGGCTGTACTGCAGCCAGCCCGCTAGCATCCGCTCCTCGAGGGCGCCCCGCCGTGCCTGCTCGCTCGCCGTCCGATGTACGCCCGCCTCGCTGAGCTGCAGACGCGACGAAGAGCCCCGCTGCGTGGCATCAAGTGCCCGCAGGGAGAGGCCGAAGCCCAATTCCCAGTCCCGTGCTGGAGCAAGCACGCAGGCCAGTCCTCGGGAAAAGCGCTGCTCGGTGGCGTGCTGTACGGGCCTTAGTCCCCGCCCCAGCCTAGGGCGGTAGGAGCGAAGCCCCAGCGGATAGTTGCCCTGCCCGAGCACGAGTCCCAGGCCGCGCGCCATCCTGTAGTCTCCCAGCACCAGCTGCCGCAGCAGCCCCTCACGGCTCAGCCGCAGCGAGAGGTTGTAGCTGTCGAAGCCGCGCCGCCCGCGCCAGCTCCAAGGCTCACCGTAGCCCTTCGCCCCCGCCACATAGAGCTGCAGCCGCTCCTGCCGCTGATAGTAGGCCGAGAGGAGCGCCGCATCCTCTGCCCCCAGCTGCCCCGCACGCGGCCTCTGCCCCTCGCACCGCCTGTAGCCTAGCTCCAGTTGTCCGCGCCCCTCGAGGACGGCGAGGCTGCCAGTAGGCGGGGCGTAGCGGCAGACGGCTATGGGAACGAAGAGCCGCAGCGTCGCCGCATCCCAGCCTGGGACTAGGCTCAGCTGCCCCATCGAGAGCAGCTGCCCCTGATCGCTACGGAAGCGAAGCAGCTGATAGATCTGATAGTCGGAGAGGAAGGGCAACTGCCGCAGCTCCTCCTCATGCAGCATATTGAGCTCCAGCGGCGCGAGCCTCAGCCGCTCATAGAGAGCATAGAGCTGCCCCGCCTCGTCCTCCTCGAGCACACCGAGGGCCTGCTGCTCCTCGATCCAAGCACCCCAAGCCTCCCGTCCGAGGAGGCTATCCCGAGGCGCACTGAGCGCGGGGAGGGAGTCTGCGGCGGGCATAGCGACCTCCGCAAAGCTAGGATAAGGAAGGGAAAGGCAGAGTAGCAGCACGAGGACGAGCTGTGCTCCAAGGTCATTCATTGGCTTCATAGGTAGTAGACGAGACTAGGTATCAGGCTTACTGCGAAGTTAGTCATTTAGCCCTTATCCTGATTCCGCGCACTCGCTACACTCAGCCTACAGACGGCAGGACAAGGCCTAGGAACAAGGCCTACTCCAAACAAGCAGACAGATAGCGCTCCCTTTGATATTTTGCCAAAGGATAGGATAGATCGGGATGAGCTGGCCAGTCCTACATGCTGCTCGAGCGGATTGGGAAAGCCCCTCAGGGGCGACCCGTCCAAAGCCCAGGGTGCGCAGCCCTGTAAGGGCGACCAAACCCTGGGTAGCTCAGACAAATAGATATTAAAGCCCTACAGGGGCGACCCTCAAAGCCTTCGTAAGGCTACAATAGATACGCTTCGACCTTGCTCTTACCTGTTTTGAGGGTCGCCCCTGTAGGGCTCTTTGTTTATGGTGCTGCCTGACCCAGGGTTCCGTCACGCCTGCAGCGTTCCCTCACCCTGGGCTTTGAGCGGGTCGCCCCGCTGGGGCTTCGCCAAGCTGTATGAGCAAGCCTAGAGCTGTCGCACAAGCCCCTACGAAGCCACTTTCCCGAGCCGATAGCTAGGTGTAGGCCGTGAATATCGCTACGCGTCAAAGCTTGTACAACGCTTGTCATCCATCCCCTCGGACGGTGAGGCGCACTCCTTAGCATAAGGGGGCAGCTGAGTACCCTGCTAAGGGCGGAGGCGCTGAGCCTGATCCGCCACGCTGCTGAGGGATATCCCTCAGCACACTGAGGGACGCCAGTGAGGCCGCTGAGGGACGTCAGTCAGCTCCGTGAAGGATATCCCTCAGCCGCGCCCCCTAGAGGCGGCAGCTTGCTTCGGCAGCCCTCGGGCAACTCCGAGGCTCGGCTCTGAGGGGCTATCTAGCCCCCGCCGCAGCAGGTCGAGGAGCAGGCGCTCACGACCCTCATGATTACACTTTAGAGCAGGAATACGTGGTAAAATGATTTTTCTTTACATTTGCTAGTGGAATACTACTTAAACCATCCAGCTACTTCCCGTATGGATATGATCTATCGACTCAGGCAACTGCTCTGTTGTATAGGGCTGCTCCTCTTCCTCGCTACTCCGGCTCTAGCACAGAGCATACGAGTACATGGAGTGGTCCGCGATTCACGAGGCACCCCGCTCCCCCGCGTCTCGATCACCACTAAGGCGAGCAACAAACTACTCGGGAGCACCGACAGCGTCGGTACCTTCTCCATACAGACAGAGGAGCGCAGCATCCTCCTCTTCAGCCTCGAGGGTAAGAAGCAGCTCGAGGTCCTCGCCACTCCCGTACGCCTACAGCTCACCCTCGAGGATGCCGAGGAGCAAGGGAGCCAGGTGACGACCATGCGTCAGGCGACCTCCATCCAGAGCAAGTACTACCCCCTATGGGTCATCGACGGCGTCGTCTACCGACAGGATAGTACCTTCAACACCGCTGACCTGGCGAGCCCCGACGCCAAGCGCCTCATCGCCTCAGCCCTGCCCGGACTCTCCGAGCAGGACATCGAGGGCTACCAGGTGATCTCCGACGCCTCCGCTACGGCCCTCTATGGGAACCAAGCCATGGGTGGGGTCATCGCCGTCCGCACCCGACGCGCGGGACAGGGCACCAGCCACATGACCTACACCAGCCAGCTCACCTACCGCTTCATCCCCTCCTACCGCGACTTCAACATCATGAACTCGCAGGACCAGATGGCCTTCCTACGTGAGCTGGAGGCGGGCGGGAACCTCACCCCCGCCAATATCCTCTACCAAAACAAATACGGGGTCTACGGCTGGCTCTATGATAATGTGCTCAAGTACCGCAACGGCAAGTTCACCCAGGACAACACCGAGGAGGGACGCCTGGCATACCTAGCGGCCGCCGAGCAGCGCAATACGGACTGGTTCCGCGAGCTCTACCAGCACAGCATACGCCACCAGCACACCGTCAGCCTCTCCTCGGGGACGCAGCGAGCCAACTTCTACACCAGCATAGGCGCAGACCTCGACCCAGGCTGGGCGAAGGACGAGCACTCGAAGCGCTACTTCTTCAACCTCAACGCCACCTACCGCCCGCACGCCCACTGGACCTTCAATGCCATAGCCAACGCGACCTACCGCCAGGAGCACGCTGGGGGAGACTTCAAGACACTCACACTGGCGCAGTCTATGCCCCGCCAGTACGACCCGAAGCTCTACTACCTCTACGAATACGCCCCGCTGAACGCCAAGCAGGAGCTCAAGGAGAACTATATGGACCTACAGGGAGCCAACCTCCGCTTCCAGGCCTCACTCCGCTGGCAGCCCATCCGACAGCTATCGGCCAGCATCCTCGGCTCCATCCAGTACAGCGGTAGCGAGACCGAGTACATACGCACCGAGAACTCCAACGTAGCCAAGCGCTACCGCGCCATGCAGAAGCGCATCATCCGTGACAACAACAGCTACCTCTATAAGCCCGCCGACGACGTCTATGCCATCCCCCAGAGCGTAATGCCCTACGGGGGGCTGCGCAATATCAGCAGCACCAGCGACTCCCGCCTCGACCTGCAGGGACGCCTCAGCTACAGCGACGAGTGGAGCGGCAGGCATCAGCTCTCGGCCACGGCAGGCTTCGACCTCTATGACCAGACGAGCAAGAACGGCTGGCACGACGAGTACGGGGTCAACTTCGCCTTCGGGGAGCTCGCGACCTTCGACCCGCTCGCCTTCACCTGGCTGCGTGATGCCAACAATAACTACTATTACCGCTTGACGGAGCTCGACCGCAACGTCTCCTTCCTGGCGAACTTCGCCTACACCTACCTCGGACGCTACAGCCTCGAGGGATCGATGCGCTACGAGGGGACGAACCGCTTCGGGGCCTCCCGCACCAGCCGCTGGACCCCGACGTGGAATGTAGCCCTGGGCTGGGACCTCGGCCGTGAGTCCTTCTTCTCCCACCTGCAGCCCCTCTCCTCCCTCTCGACCAAGATCGCCTACGGGATGACGGGGACGCTACCCTTCGTCTACAACTCCAATCGCCGCATCATCGCCGAGCTGCCCTACCGCCCCAATAAGCTCGTCGAGCCCGGCCTCACCATCAGCGAGCCGACCAATAGGGACCTCACCTACGAGCGTATGTACGAGCTGAACTGGGAGCTACACCTGGGACTCTGGCGCGAGCGCGTCAGCCTGGGGCTCAACCTCTACCAGCGTCAGGGGCGCGACCTCATGGACGTCTCCTACAATCAGGGTACGGGTGGCTTCTTCCGCCCCTATGCCAACGTGGCCAGCATGGAGGCACACGGGCTGGAGCTGAGTCTGACCACGCACCAGATCCAGACCAAGGACTTCGAGTGGACGACGAACTTCAGCTACACGCATAGCACCAACAAGATCACCAAGCTCAATGCCCGACCCTCCGTCTCCGTCCTGACGGGCTCCTCTGGCGCAGCGCGCGAGGGCTACCCCCTATCCTCGATCTTCTCCGTCCCCTTCCATGGGCTCTCCAGCGAGGGCTTCCCCCTCTTCCGCAATGCCGATGGCAAGGTGACGCGCGACCTCATCAACTTCAGCCAGACGACCGACCTCGACTACCTCGTTTACTCAGGGACGCGCACCCCGACCGATCAGGGAGGGCTGACCAATAGCCTACGCATCGGCAACGTCCGCCTCAGCGTCTACCTGCTCTACGCTATGGGGCACGTACGCCGCCTGCCCACACAGTTCAGCTCGCAGTACTACGACCACGAGCTGCGCGGCAAGGAGTTCAACCGCCGCTGGGTACGCCCTGGCGATGAGGCCACCACCGACGTGCCCTCCATCCCGACGGCCGCCCAGCTCTACGACAACGCTACCCTCTCGCGTGCCTACCGCACCTATAACTACTCCGACGTGCGCATCGCACCACTGGACTACATACAGCTGCGCGACATCTCGGTGAACTACAGCATCCCGAGACGTCTGCTGACGCGTAGCCTCATCCACAGCATAGACCTCAAGCTGCAGGCCTCCAACGTCGCCCTCCTCTACTCGAGCAAGAAGCTCAACGGAGCCCTGCCCTACGACTATCGCCCGCACGCGCTCATCTTCACCTGCGTCGTGGGGATCTAAGCGCCCTTGACGACTATAGTACTTGTACACTATGAAGCGAAGCATCATCCTGACGGCGTCACTGGCGCTCCTCACCCTAGCAATGGGAGTCAGCTCCTGCAACTCCTATCTCGACGCCAATCCCCGCTCCAACTATGTCGAGCCCCACGATGCCACTGGGATACGTGGCCTGCTGGTCTACGCCTATCCCCGTAGCTCGACGTGCTACATCGAGGAGCTCTCCAGCGACAACACCCTCGACGACGGCACACGCAATCCCTTCTCCACGCAGTTCGTCGAGTCCGTGGCCTACTGGCGTCCCGCGCTCAACTCGGACGGGGAGTACGACGCCGTCTACAATATCTGGGAGTCGCACTACCTGGCTATCGCCCACGCCAACGAGGCGCTAGCGAGCATCCAGAAGCTGGACAGCCAGGACGAGGAGCTCCAAGGCCTACGCGGGGAGGCACTGGTAGCACGTGCCTGGGCGCACTTCTGCCTGGCGAACCTCTTCTGCAAGGCCTACAGCCCGACCGCCAGCAGCTCCGATCCCGGCATCCCCTATATCTCCACCGTCGTCCCCAACGTACGCCCCGACTACCCCCGCGGTACGCTGGCCGAGACCTACCAGCAGATCGAGCGTGACCTCAAGGAGGGCATCCCCCTCATCGAGAAGTACCTCCACTATACGGAGAGCTACAAGCCCTACCACTTCTCCGCCGCCTCGGCCAACGCCTTCGCCGCACGCTTCTACCTCTACTATCAGAAGTGGAGCGAGGCCGTCAGCCACGCCGACAAGGTGCTCGGCAACGACCCTACACGCGTGCTGCGCGACTGGTCGGCCTTCACCGCCACGCCGCGTACCGACGAGTCCTATGCCCTGGCCTACTACGACAGCAAGAACCCCGCGAACCTACTGACGCACAGCACCTACTCCGTCCTCTCCTCGATCACGACGAGCGGCGTCATCTACTTCAACACCCGCTTCGGGCAGGGGCAGGAGCTCACGCGTACCGAGACGCTCTACGCCCGCAACATCTGGGGCAACTCCGACCGCTACTACTTCCAGCCCTTCATCTACACGGAGACGAACATCAACAAGACCGTGCAGCCGAAGTACCCCAAGCTCCCGAGCAACGCCAACGTCACCTTCGCCGTCCCCCTGACCACAGACGAGACGCTGATGGTACGCGCTGAGGCCAAGATCCACCTCGGGAAGGCGCAGTGGGACGCAGCGGTCGCAGACCTCAACCTCTGGACGAGCCGCTACCTCAACGGCGGCAGCACGGGCTCGATGCCCCGTAGCTTCAGCCGCGCGGACATCGTCAAGTTCTACCAGGCACTCGACGTCGACAGCCGTGAGGCGGCCTCGCTGCGCAAGCCGCTCAGCCCCAGCTTCACCATCTCGGGCGACGAGGAGAACGCCCTGCTGCAGCACCTGCTGCAGTGCCGCCGCCTCCTGACGCTGCACGAAGGCCTACGCTGGCAGGACATCAAGCGCTACGGCATCCCCGTCTACCGCAGGCAGAACGATGGCAGCGGTCGCTACACCGTCAAGGCTGAGCTCACCGCCCAGGATCCCCGCCACGCCATCCAGCTGCCCGACCTCGCCGTCCAGGGCTCGATCAAGGGCAACAAATACTAGCCGACACACCGCAATGAAGAAAATCATCACCACTGCCCTCCTCGGCGTGCTCGGCCTCCTGGCTGGCTGCTCGCCCGATAGCGACATCGTCGACGGCAAGGCTAGGGTCTTCACCCAGCAGACGCAGTCCAAGAGCCGACTGGACCGCTACATAGAGCAGCACTTCGCCAAGGAGTACAACGTCTCGATACGCTACCGCTACGACGACAGCAATACCGACCGCCGCTTCCTGCTCGCCCCAGCGCTCGAGGGTAAGATACTGGAGTTCCTCAACGTCATGGACTACGTCTTCTTCGGCTCCTACCGCGCTGCGACGCCCTCGGGCTATCTCGAGGAGCACACGATCAAGTACCTCAGCCTCTTCGGATCCTCGGGCTACGGCATCGACCGTAAGATGCTGGGGGCCGCACCGCAGGGCGAGATCTGGATCTACGACATCAATAACCTCGACATACAGGACAACAGCCTGCTGCGAAGCAACTTCATCAGCGTGCTCTTCCACGAGTCGGCCCACACGCTACACGAGGAGCGCGCCTATCCGCCCGAGTACGATAAGTTCTCCTCCCTCGAGTATCAGAAGCAGGACGCCTTCCTCTACTGGACACGTACGGGACAGAGCTCGCTGCGTGCGGGCTTCGTCTCGGACTACGCCAGCACGGACCCTGACGAAGACTTCGCCGAGCTCTTCGCCTACTACCTCCTTGACTCAGACAGCGAATGGCAGGCCAAGCTGACGGGCGCCGACGGGCGCAACCGCAGCGACGCCCAGTACACAGGGCGCCAGATCCTACTTGCGAAGGTCGCGATTATGAAGAAGTACCTGCGTGACGAGTACTCGGCCGACCTGGATGCGATGCGTGCCGAGGTGCAGCGCCGCCTGGCGCTGGTCGGCTCGATGGACTTCTCCCACTACCCTAAAGGATACTAGATCATGCGCACCTATCCCCTATTCTCTGGCCTGCTAGCCCTAGGCCTCCTCGCCTCCTGTGCCCAGTACGAGGATCTTCCCAGCCACGATCAGTACCCCTCGGCCCGCATCGCTCGGGGCCTCGAGGAGATCCACACGGCGCTGCGCTCCAGCACTGAGGGCTGGGACCTCGTCCTCATCCCCGACGGCGGCAACTTCGGTGGGATCAACCTCTCCATGCGCTTCACCTCCGCCTCGGAGGTCGTCATGAGCAGCGAGGCCTACCAGAAGGGCGGTACCATCCCCTCCGTAGTGACCAATCCCGCGAGCGACCTAGAGGCGGTCACCAAGACGGAGTTCGGCTCCACCTACCACCTGACGGACAGGGGCGGCATACAGCTGACCTTCGACACCTTCAACGTAGCGCTGCATAGCTGGTCCAATCCTGGCTGGGGCGTCCCCGACTCCTACAACGGGGACTTCACCTTCCGCGTGGACTCCATCAGCCGCGACCGCAACACCATCTACCTGCAAGGCTCACGTACCAAGACGCCCATGCGCCTGACGCGCCGCACCAGCGCCGACAAGGATCAGCTGCAGCAGTGCTTCGCCATGAAACAGGAGCTGCAGGGCAAGGCTCTGGCGCCGATCACCCTCGGGGGCAAGCAGTACCAGCTCTCCATCTTCGGCTTCGCACGTCAGCTGAGCCTACGCTCGGGCGGCAAGGAGGAGCTGCTCCCCTTCCACTACACCCCTCAGGGCATCGAGCTGCTGCGCCCCTACGTCGTAGGTAGCGACAGTCTCACAGCGCTCCACCTCAGTGCTGATAAGCAGTCGATGACCACGGCCGACGGCCGCCAGAAGCTGGCACTCTATCAGGGCGAGGTAGACCTGACGCGCCGCTACATGCAGCTCTACTTCTACGAGGGCTATGCCTCAGAGCCCTTCCTGGCGGAGACGCGACAGGCCGACCAGACGCAGGCACTGGACAGCTACCCCGGCAGCTACATCTTCACCCTGCACCTAGGGATGATGCAGCGCAGTCTGCCCGTGATGGGCAGCTACCTGGATGCGGGCTACTACTTCAGGAACTGGGTGGACTACTACACGGACTTCACCTCGGTCTACAACGAGCCGAAGCAGATCCACATGACGCGCATGATCCAGCAGGGGCTCTCATGGTTCTACGGCCGCCGCGCGATGGACCGCTTCTACGCCTACATCGTGGCGCAGTCGCCCTACGTGCTCAGCGAGGACCCCAGCAATAGCCGCTACCAGATCTTCACCTCGGTAGCTAATAATCAGGTCTGGGTCAAGGGCGAATAAGCTCCCCGCAGCAGGCTGCCCCGAGCGCAGTCGAAGATCCTCTATAAACGGCGCCGCCCCCTCACTCGCTATGAGTGAGGGGGCGGCGCTGCTTTGCTCTAGGGCAAGGCAGGAGAAGGGCTACAGATGCTCCAGCACGCTGCCGAGCTTGATCCCATTGGAGCCCTTGATGAGGATGAGGCTATCGCTGATGGGTGCGGCCTCGAGGCTGCGGATGAGCTCCCCTACCTCGGCGAATACAGCGACCGCAGGGTCGGGGTGCGCCGCCAGCTCACGCATCCAGCAGGGCCCGCAGAGGTAGAGCTGGAGCGGCTGCCCTGCGCGACGGATCTCCTCGAGGAGCTCGTGGTGTGCCGACTCGCTCGCGGCGCCGAGCTCATTCATATCCCCGAGTATGAGGACGCGCCCCTGCCCTGGAGTCTGAGGGATGGCGAGGAAGTTCTGCAAGGCAGTGTGCATGCTAGAGGGATTGGCATTGTAGGCGTCGGCGATGAGGCGATTGCCGCGGGCGGTCTCGATGAGCTGGGAGCGGCTGTTGCTGGGCGCATAGCGGGCTAAGGCCTCCTCCATAGCGGCATAGGGCACGCCTAGGTAGCTCCCCACAGCGAGCGCCGCCAGCACGTTGGGCAGGTTGTAGTCCCCCACGAGCTGGGTGGCTAGATGCCCCTCATAGTCGCCCGAGCGGTAGCGGAGTGCTAGCTGCAGCGAGCTGCCCTCATGGAGCACCTCACCTCGGAGCTCGGCCTCGGGGCTCGTCCCATAGGTATGGCGTAGGACGCCCGCGCTCATCTCCAGCAGCATGGGATCATCGGCGTGGACGAAGAGCTGAGCGCCCTTGGCGCGGATATGGTCATAGAGCTCGCCCTTGGTCGCCCGTACCCCCTCCAGCGAACCGAAGCCCTCGAGGTGCGCCGCGCCTATATTGGTGATGAGCCCGTAGTCAGGATCGGCAATCGCGCAGAGCTCGGCAATGTCCCCGGGGTGACTGGCCCCCATCTCGATGATCGCCCACTGGTGCTCGGGACGCAGGCGGAGCAGCGTCAGCGGCACGCCTATGTGGTTATTGAGGTTACCCTCGGTATAGAGGATGGGGTAGCGTGCGGAGAGGACGGCGGCCGTCAGCTCCTTGGTCGTCGTCTTGCCATTGGTACCTGTGATCGCCAGGATAGGCGTCCCCAGCTGCCGTCTGTGGTGAGCGGCCAGCTGCTGCAGGCTCATGAGGACATCCTGCACGAGGAGGGTGCGCTCGTCGATGAGCTGCTCGGGATCGTCCAGCACGGCGTAGGCTGCCCCCGCCTCGAGTGCCTGGCGGGCGTAGCGGTTGCCGTCGAAGTTCGCCCCCTTGAGGGCAAAGAAGATACAGCCCGGGCTGAGGCGCCGCGTATCAGTCGATACCGTAGGGTGCTCGAGATAGAGCTGATAGAGATCGTCCAGTAGGATCATGGTCGTGAGATACTAGCCCTGCGCCAGTCGGAGCCCGAGGAGACTAGCCCCTAGCCCCAGCGCGACGCTGAGCAGGATGTAGAGGGCAGCCTCGAGATAGGCCGCCGAGCGAAGCAGTCCCAGCGCCTCGGCTGAGAAGGTAGAGAAGGTGGTGAAGCCGCCACAGAAGCCCGCGCCGAGGAGGATACGCAGCTCGGGGCTCCACGAGCCCAGCGTGCGATCCGAGAGCCCAAGGAGGTAGCCAAGGGCGAGCGAACCGAGGAGATTGATCCCCCAGGTCATCCACGGGCTGGGCTGCCCGAGGAGCTGAGCCCCGAGGAGCCCCAGCAGGTAGCGTAGCGCGCTGCCTAGGCCTCCACCGACGAAGGCCAGGCCCAGTGCGGGCAGCGGAGCAGGGAGTGCCGACATAGCGCCTCGCGCGGCTAGATACGCTCGAGGACGAGGTCGATGAGCCCCTCGATGCTGCCCTTATAGTCGGTATTCATGGTCTGCGCCTTGCGTCCAGCGATGATGCAGCAGACGGTCATGGCGCGGTGCCCCATCAGGGCCGCGAGCCCCGCCAGCGAAGAGCTCTCCATCTCGTAGTTGGTCAGGCGCAGGCCCTCATAGTCGAAGGCCTGGATCTTGGCATTGAGCCCTGGATCCTGCAGGGCTAGGCGCAGCTGACGTCCCTGAGGGCCGTAGAAGCCGTTGGCCGCTATGGTGTTCCCGCGCAGGATATCGCTGCCGCAGATCTGCTCGATGAGGGAGGGATCTGCTGGCACGACGTAGGGACGCAGGCCCTCGACCTGCCAGTCCAGCTGCTGGACGAGCGCCTCCTCGAAGGCACGATGACGCACCCGCTGGCTATCGGCGTAGAAGTAGAGCACGCCGTCGAAGCCCACGGAGTTCACCGCCGCCACGTAGCTGCCGATGGGCGTCTCGTCCTGCAGGCCGCCCGAGGTGCCGACACGCACGAGGGTCAGCTGGCGCAGCTCGTCCTTAATCTGACGCGTCTCGAAGTCGATGTTGGCCAGCGCATCGAGCTCGTTGAGCACGATGTCGATGTTGTCCGTGCCTATCCCGTGGCTGACGACGGTAATCCGCTTGCCCTGATAGTAGCCCGTGATGGTGTGGAACTCACGGCTCGACACATTGCACTCGATACGCTCGAAGCGGGAGGCCACCATATCGACACGCGCAGGGTCTCCGACGAGGAAGACCTTATCGGCGAGCTGCTCGGGACGCAGGTGCAGGTGGAAGACCGAGCCATCGGCATTGATGATCAGCTCGGAGGAGGGGATGATGCGCTTGCTACTCATTATTGTATATGTCTAGGGTTATCTAGGTGAAGTCCTGGCCCTGAGGGCTAGCCCTGACCTAAGGCAGGGCTGTACACAAAGGTACGAGTTCTCCCCCATGCGAGCGCTCTGAGCTACGCGGGCGGGCAAAGGGCCGCCTTAGCCTGCACCGCGCTGACCGATATCCCTCAGCCCCACTCGCTGGTATCAGTCAGCACCGTGAGGGACGTCCGTCAGGAGGCTGAGGGATATCAGTTAGGAGTCTCGAGGAATAGCTGGGGCGAAGCTCCATCCCGATCCCCGAGGCGCAGCGGGCATCATGGGAGTGCCGTCCCGAGGCAGTGCGCAGCGCACTCCCGAGGCAGCCCGCAGCGCTATCTAGCCCTAGGAGAGGCCGCTACGCACGGCTCAAGGGATTAGTCCATTATTCGTATCTTTGTGCTCGTATATAGCTATTTCTTAGCTACGTCCGACAGTTATAGATAGATGAATAATTGCCCCGCACTCAGCCGCGCACGGAGTCTCTACAGCATGGCTCTCGCCCTCTGTCTGAGCCTCCTTAGCCTCGTCACGCTCTCCGCACAGACCCCGCGTAAGCAGTCCTACATGGACTATATACGGAGCTTCAGCCCCGAGGCCAAGCGACAGATGGACCGCCACGCTATCCCCGCCAGCATCACCCTGGCGCAGGGGCTCATCGAGACGGGCGCAGGCTCCAGCATACTGGCGCTGGAGCACAACAACCACTTCGGCATCAAGTGCCACAACAGCTGGATGGGCAAGCGCACCTATCACAAGGACGACCGCCCCAACGACTGCTTCCGCTCCTACCCCTCGGCTAGGGAATCCTACGAGGATCACTCCGCCTTCCTCAAGGGCAAGCGCTACCAGCGCCTCTTCGCCCTGCGCTACGACGACTACCGTGGCTGGGCCCAGGGTCTACAGCTATGCGGCTACGCCACCAACAAGGGCTACGCCAACATGCTCATCAAGGTCATCGAGGACTACGAGCTCTACACCTTCGACCACGGCAATACCCCCAGCTGGTATACTGGTGCCGAGGCCCGCAGCGCCCGTAGCCCGCTCCGCACCGCGCGCCACTACGACCAGCCCCAGCGCCGTGCCTACATCAGCTACGGCCTGCTGTATGTGCTGGCGGATCAGAACGACAGCTACGAGCGCATCGCCGAGGATATGGGCATCCCTGCCAAGAAGCTCGCTAAGTACAACGACACGCCGCTGGACTTCCCCCTCAGCGAGGGCGACATCGTCTACCTCGAGACGAAGAACACGGAGGCCACTCCGCGCTATAGCACCTACACCGTCCGCATCGGAGACTCCATGCACGACATCGCCCAGCGCTACGGCATCCGTCTGGACCGACTATACAAGCTCAACAATAAGGATGGCGACTACATTCCAGAGGAAGGCGATGTCCTTCGTCTGCGATAGCGGCTGCCTCGTGACCACGCACCGAATATGAACGAACGCTATATGCAGCGCGGCGTCTCCGCCAGCAAGGAGGACGTCCATGCCGCCATCAAGAACGTAGACAAGGGACTCTACCCTAAGGCCTTCTGCAAGATCATCCCCGACATCCTCGGCGGTGATCCTGAGTACTGCAACATCATGCACGCCGACGGCGCGGGCACCAAGTCCTCGCTGGCCTACCTCTACTGGCGGGAGACGGGCGACCTCTCCGTATGGAAGGGCATCGCGCAGGATGCGCTGATCATGAACATCGACGACCTACTCTGCGTGGGCGCCGTCGATGGCATCCTCGTATCCTCCACCATAGGGCGCAATAAGCACCTCATCCCTGGCGAAGTCATCGCCGCCATCATCAACGGCACCGAGGAGCTGCTCGCCGAGCTACGCGAGCAGGGCATAGGCGTCTACGCCACGGGCGGAGAGACGGCCGACGTGGGTGACCTGGTGCGTACCATCATCGTCGACAGCACCGTCACCTGCCGCATGCGTCGCAGCGACGTCATCGACAACGCCCGCATACGCCCCGGGGACGTCATCGTCGGCCTGGCCTCCTACGGACAGGCCAGCTACGAGCGCGAGTACAACGGCGGTATGGGCAGCAATGGCCTGACCTCGGCGCGCCACGACGTGCTGACGCATGCGCTGGCCGCCCGCTACCCCGAGAGCTACGACGCCGCTACGCCCGACGAACTCGTCTACAGCGGTACGCGCGAGCTCACCGAGCCCATCGCAGGGACGCCCCTCGACGCTGGGCGCCTCATCCTGTCCCCTACCCGCACCTACGCCCCCATCATCCGCCAGGTGCTGGACGAGCTCCGTCCACGCATCCACGGCATGGTACACTGCTCGGGCGGAGCGCAGACCAAGGTGCTGCACTTCGTCGATAAGGTGCACGTCATCAAGGACAAGCTCTTCCCCACACCGCCCCTCTTCGAGCTCATACAGCAGGAGAGCGGCACGCCGTGGCAGGAGATGTACAAGGTCTTCAACATGGGGCACCGCATGGAGCTCTATGTAGCCCCCGAGGATGCCGCACGCATCATCGAGATCTCTGAGAGCTTCGGCGTAGAGGCTCAGATCATAGGGCGCGTCGAGGCCGCCGAGCGCAAGCAGCTCACCATACACTCCCCCTACGGCACCCTCAGCTACGAATAAGAATTAGACAGCAACCCACACAGCGATATACATGGCAACAGAGAACGACCTGCTTAGTCGTATAGAGAGCCTCGAGATACGGT
The DNA here is from genome assembly GCF_938046015.1 of uncultured Porphyromonas sp. Lineage (GTDB taxonomy): Bacteria > Bacteroidota > Bacteroidia > Bacteroidales > Porphyromonadaceae > Porphyromonas. The sequence continues at coordinate 57,660 of NZ_CALIXW010000027.1, forward strand.
TCCAGGAGATCACGACCCTCATCACCGCGCCCGACATCATCGCCGATCAGAAGCGATTCATGAAGCTCAGTAAGGAGTATCGTGACCTCGAGCGCATCTTAGACAAGGGAAAGGAGTATCGGAATCTACTGGGCAACATCAGCGAGGGCCGCGAGACGCTCGAGAGCGAGAGCGACCCCGAGCTGCGTGCGATGGCACGCGAGATGATGCAGGAGGCCGAGGAGCGTATCCCCGCCCTCGAGGAGGAGATCAAGCTCCTGCTCATCCCCGCCGACCCCGAGGACGCGAAGAACGTCGTCATGGAGATCCGCGGCGGTACGGGCGGCGACGAGGCAGCACTCTTCGCTGGAGACCTATATAAGATGTACGTGCGCTACTGCGAGAGCCGCGGCTGGACGACCGAGGTCACCAGCATGAGCGAGGGTACCGCAGGGGGGTACAAAGAAATCATCTTCACCGTCACGGGCGATGGCGTCTACGGCATCCTCAAGTATGAGAGCGGCGTGCACCGCGTGCAGCGTGTGCCCGAGACCGAGACCCAGGGACGTGTACACACCTCCGCAGCCTCCGTGGCTGTACTCCCCGAGGCCGAGGAGGTAGACGTCGTGCTCAACCCCGCCGACATCGAGATGCAGACCGCACGCTCGGGGGGCGCTGGTGGACAGAACGTCAATAAGGTCGAGACCAAGGTACAGCTGACGCACAAGCCTACGGGCATCGTCGTCGTCTGCCAGCAGGCACGTACCCAGCTAGCCAACCGTGAGCTGGCCATGCAGATGCTGCGCACCAAGCTCTACGACATCGAGCTGACCAAGCACAACGAGGCCATCGCAGCCCGCCGCAAGACTATGGTCTCCACCGGCGACCGTTCGGCCAAGATC
>NZ_CALIXW010000028.1 GCF_938046015.1 uncultured Porphyromonas sp.
TGTCGTGCTTGGTGTAGGCGGTCGGACGCTTGGCGAAGAAGTCGTCTAGGTCGTTGGCGAAGACGTACTCATCGAACCACTCCATGGGCATGTACTGCTCGGTGCTGATGTTGTAGACCTGCCCATAAGCCATCTGCGTCAGGGCCTTGTCGACACGGTACTTCATGAAGTTCAGCATGTCCTGCTTACTGAAGAACTCCAGCTCCCCAGGCTCGTAGATCCAGTCGAGCAGCTCCTCCTCGTAGCTCAGATAGCTACGCACCATACGCTCTACCTCGTTGTAGTCGAGGCGAAGGTCTGGACGCTCCTCAAAGATCTTATTGATAATGTATACCCCCGCATCGGCGTGACACTGCTCATCGATGCTGCTCCAGGAGACCATGTTCGCGGTGTTCTTCAGCATGCCACGGAAGTGGGAAAAGGCCACCATATTGGCGAACTGCGAGAAGAGCGAGGAGTTCTCGATGACGATGGTGAAGAAGAAGAGCTTATGGATGAAGTCCTGCTGACTCGTCAGGTGCTCCTCCGTGAGCTCCAGCTTGCGCTTGAAGACAGGCACCTCAAGGATGCGCTTGAACTCCTCCTCCAGCCCGACGACCTCTAGGAGGCGGGCATAGGCCGAGGAGTGGCGGCATTCGGATTCGCTGAAGGTAGCCCCGAGGTCGTTGAACTCAGGCTTGGGGAGGAAGTCGTAGAGCTTCCCCCAGAAGGTCTTGACCGTCACCTCGACCTGGGCGATGGCCAGGAGGCTTCGCTTGATGACCTCACGCTCCGTGTCGCTGAGCAGCGTCTTGAAGTCCTGGATGTCGTCGCTGAAGTCCACCTCCGAGTGTACCCAGAAGGTACGGTTCATATTGTCAATGAAGACCTGAACCTCGGGGTACTCGAAGGGCTTGTACTCCGTGCGCTTATCGAAAATCATAGTTATATCTGTTTGGCTGAATAGGTTTGGCTCTAGTCCATGCGCCCCTTGTAGTCTGCGTAGTCAAAGGTGCGCAGCAGCTCCACTTCGCCCGAGCTCCGCAGCAGGCTGATGCTGGGGTGGGAGATCCCGTTGAACATTGTGGTCTTGACCGTCGTGTAGTGCAGCATATCCTCAAAGATGATCTGCTCGCCGATCTCTAGGGGGTGGTCGAACTCCCAGTAGCCGATGAAGTCACCACTCAGACAGCTATTCCCCCCGATACGATAGGAGTGGGCCTCGGGGCGATACTCCCCGCTCGTCTTAGCTCCGCGGATCGCAGGCTGGTAGGGCATCTCGAGACAGTCAGGCATGTGGCAGGTGAAGGAGACGTCGACGATGGCCGTACGTATCCCGTGATGCTCCACGATGTCGACGACACGGGAGGTCAGGAAGCCCGTCTGCCAGGCGAAGGCGCTCCCAGGCTCGAGGATGAGCTGGAGCTGGGGATGACGTGCCTTGAACTCCTGCAGCACACGCACGAGGCGCTCCACGTCGTAGTCCTTACGCGTCATCAGGTGTCCGCCGCCCATATTCAGCCACTTGATGTGGAGCAGGATATGGGCAAAGTTGCGCTCGATAAGGCCAAGCGTCACCTCGAGATCTTCGGCCGAGCCCTCGCACAGGGAGTGGAAGTGCAGGCCCTCGATGCCCTCGGGGAGCTCTGCTAGTTCGCTCGCAGGGACGCCGAAGCGTGAGCCTGGGGCGCAGGGATTATATAGGTCGGTCTCGACCGCTGAGTACTCGGGATTGATGCGCAGCCCGAAGGACACGCTACCGTCGCGTGGCATCAAGGGGCGCATACGCTCGATCTGCGATAGGGAGTTGAAGCTGACGTGCGAGCTGTAGCGTAGGATCGTGGGGAACTCCTCCTCGGTATAGGCAGGACTGAAGGTATGCGCCTTAGCGCCCATCTCTTCATAGGCTAGCTGCGCCTCCCAGATAGAGCTGGCCGTGCTGTGGGCGATGTACTCACGTATGATGGGGAAGGTCTTCCACAAGGCATAGGCCTTGAAGGCTAAGATAATCTCCACGCCTGCACGATCGGCGACACTACGGATGAGGCTTAGGTTGGCTCTCAGCTTATCTTCTTCGAGGACGTAGCTCGGTGAAGGTAGCTTGAGGGTATCTAGGGATGGGGCTTGAGTCACTGTTGTTACCTTTCTGTTGATTGAGCTGCAAAGATAAGTAATAATAATCGGAGCGCTTCGGAGAGGCTAGCTGTACTTAATGCTAGCTGCGATGCGTCTGCTCCCTAAAGGGAGGGACTGCCAAGGGGGAGGGCTGAGCTGTCTATGCTATGCGTGCAGCAATCACCGCTATGCACGAATTAAACATAACACAACTAATCATTCAATAGGCTCTGCGGAATGAGCTGATGGATTGCTGGGCGGCACGGCGGTCATTTATCGAGCCTTCGTCCCAAGCCTAGGAACTAGCCCTTGGAAGGTAGCTGGAGAGCTCCGACTAGATCATTCACCGAGGAGAAGCCATGACGACGCATATAGTCCTCGATGCCGTCTACGATCTTGACTGTCGCCGTGGGGTCAACGAAGTTATAGGTACCGACCTCGATCGCTGAGGCCCCAGCGAGGAGGAATTCGATAGCGTCATTGGCGGTGGCGATCCCTCCCATACCGATGATGGGCAGCTTGATCGCCTGCGCCGTCTGCCAGACCATGCGCAGCGCTATGGGCTTGACTGCGGGCCCCGAGAGCCCCCCTGTGACCGTCGAGAGGACGGGACGGCGACGCTCGGCATCGATGGCCATGCCGAGGAGCGTATTGATCATAGAGACGGCATCCGCCCCCTCTGCCTCTACGGCACGGGCGATCTCTGTGATGTCCGTGACATTGGGCGAGAGCTTGACGATAAGCGTCTTGTCGTAGACGGCGCGTACAGCGCGCACCACGGAGGCAGCCCCAGCACAGGTCACGCCAAAGGCCATACCGCCCTCCTTGACATTGGGACAAGAGATATTGAGCTCGATGGCAGGGATACGCTCTAGGGCGTTGATGCGCTCTGCCGTAGCGATATAGTCCTCTACCTGCGAGCCACTCACGTTGACGATCATAGCCGTATCGTAGTCCTTGATGCTGGGGTAGATGTGCTCGCAGAAGTAGTCGACACCCTTATTCTGTAGTCCTACGGCATTGAGCATCCCCGCTGGGGTCTCGGCCATACGCGGATAGGGATTGCCCTGGCGCGGGTGGAGCGTCGTCCCCTTGACCATGATCCCGCCGAGGCGCTGCAGCTCTACGAAGTCCTCGTACTCTAGGCCATAGCCGTAGGTGCCCGAGGCCGTCATGACGGGATTCTTGATGTAGAGCCCTCTCCCGATATGTACGCGCGTATCCAGTGTATTCATCATCGCTTATTTCTTGAGTAGACGGGAATCGAAGACAGGCCCCTCGGTGCATACGCAGGTATTCCCCGTGTCGACGAGGTCCTCCACGCAGCAGAGGCAGGCACCGATGCCGCAGGCCATAGTGTTCTCCAAGGAGACAAAGCAAGGGATCTCACGTGCCTCGGCAACGCGAGCCACGGCGAGCATCATCACCTTGGGCCCGCAGGTATAGACGCGATCGAAGGCCCCCTCCGAGAGGATGGGATGATCTGTCACCCGCCCCTTGATGCCGTCCGAGCCGTCATCCGTCGTATAGTAGACATCCCCCAGCGCCTCGAAGTGCTCGCGCAGCACGATATGCCCCGCCGTACGCCCTCCGAGGAGGATACTCGGCCGCAGGCCGCGCGCGGCAAAGGCACGCGCCAGATAGAGCATAGGCGCTATGCCGACACCTCCACCGATGAGCAGGGGGCGCTCCACCCCCTCCGTGGGGAAGGTATTGCCCAGCGGGAGCAGGAGGCTAAGCTCCGCTCCGTCGGGGAGCTGCGTGAGGACAGAGGTACCCGTGCCTACCCGAGCGATGAGCAGCCACAGCTCGCGCTGCTCTCGGAGCACATTACAGACCGATATGGGGCGTCGGAGCAGGACGAGCCCGCCAGGTACAGCGACCTGAACGAACTGACCTGGGCGCATCTCGGGGAAGTCTCCAGCCTCACGGGGCAGCACCAGGCGCAGCAAATGATTGCCCGCACCCAGTACCTGCGTCTCCACGAGCCTAAAGCGGAGGGAATACTTTTTCATTGATCTATGCGTAAGGGTTAGCCCTACAAAGATACTCCTTATTATATAGAGCCCCCAGCGCTACTCCGTAGGCAGCTCGCTGCGGAAGCGCTCGAAGCTATTATCACTGTAGTAGATGGCGATGTGGTCTATGCTCCTCGTATGGCTGAGCGCTGCCAGCTCGGCCTTCAGCCGCTCGATCTCTAGGCACTGCGCCTCCAGCCGATCGAGGAGTGGAGCTAAGGCTGGGCTATCTGCTGCGGCATCCGCACGAGGAAGCTGACTCGCCCCCTCGAGGGGAAGCGCCGCGCCCCCTCCGAAGAGTAGCCAGTAGGGATCGAGCTCCTCGGGGCTATGGGTCGCGATGACCTTATTGATGATGGGGACATTGATCTCCTGCTTGGCATTGAGGATACCCGAGAGGGTCGATTGAGCTATGCCCACCTTCGCAGCAAATTCCTTTGCCATCATCCCACTTCGCTCGTAGAGTTCTCGCAAGCGTTGAGAGATAGCTCCGAGGTCGAGAAAATCTGCCATTACGTCTCTGTTTTAGCGGTTCCAAACTACGATACAAAGATACACAATTAAGAGTTTACGATTAGCTAATTCCGAATTAAGAAATCGCTCACCGCGAAGCGCGAGCTAAGCCAAACAAGTGCCTTCACCCTCTTTTCGATGCCCTAATTGACACAAGTAAAACTTAACAAACTAGGGTCAAAAAGCTGGGAAACAACACACTAAACCCTGCAGCACGAGACGTAGACCTCTATTCAGATATACCAAAGAACAGACGCACTAAAGCGTTTCGTGATACTACGACTTAGAACAGAATGAATGCAAGATACTTACACCACTCGATCGACAGCTAAGTCGTGGCAGCAGTTCAATCTGCCGAACTACACCCGCCCCACCCAATGCAAGTACACTCCCCTACTCTCCAATTCGCTCCTCCGATTTACAGGCAAGCGCTATTCGGGATACGCTAAGTGCTCGTTGGCTGATTAAATTCGGAGTCAGCAAAGCAATGACAGCCTGTCATGCTCCTTGCTCGAGGGCTTGCTCCTCAATCTGTGGGAGGGAAGCAAGGAACAAGCACGAGCGGCAGCCCAAGACAAAGCTCAGCCCAGTCCAAGCTCGGGGAGCAGCCAGCGCTCCCTAAGCGAGGCTAGAACTTCGGAGGCAAGATGAAGGGAAAAGGAAGGAGGTATGCCGAGCAGCAAGAATAGGCCTCAGCTCCGTGAGGGATATCAGTCAGCGCTGTGATGGATAGCAGTCAGTTCGTCGAGGGATATCCATCAATGTGCTGAGGGATATCAGTCACGGGGCCAAGCGGCGTTAGGCAGACGAGCGAGGGAGGAAGTTCAGATTAGGCGGCCAAGCCTGGACAGAAGCCAGCAGGATGAAGCTAGAGGCTTGGGAGGCTAAGCGAGGAGAGGCTATAGGCAGGCAGCAACCCCCTCGAGAGCACCGCGCCGCACGCTTACTCAGCCTCTCGGGCAAGGCGGCGGAGCAAGTCGGAATTTGTCCGCCACGGCCTTTTTTCGTACTTTGGCTTAGCGCTAGGCGGCTCGCTCTACTCAATGAAGCTAAGCCGCCAGTCGCTCCTTACCCTAACCGCGATACATTATTATATATATGGAGAGAAGCATCAAGATCAACTACCAGGTGCTCCAGCGCAGCGAGCTATCCGAGGAGCAACTACGCCTGGAGGCCGCCGCACTCAAGGCCGCCGAGGGAGCCTACGCCCCCTACAGCCACTTCCATGTAGGGGCAGCCGTCCTGCTCGATAATGGCGAGATCGTGACGGGCTCCAACCAAGAGAACGCTGCCTACCCCTCGGGGATCTGCGCCGAGCGCACAGCCCTCTTCTGGGCAGCCTCCCAGTGGCCCGAGGCGGCAGTAGCGTGTCTGGCCATCGTGGCGACGAACGAGGCAGGGCGTGTCCCCTTCATCTCTCCCTGTGGTGCCTGTCGCCAGGTCATCCTCGAGACCGCTACCCGCTACCGCCCCTTCCCCGTGCTCCTCTGCGGGGAGCAAGAGGCCTTCCTGCTGGAGGACAGCCGCCAGCTGCTGCCCTTCGGCTTTGACGGTAGTGCCCTCTAGCCCCCCAAGACTACCCGCTATGGCCCATCCCAGACGACGGGGACAGCACTTCCCCTACATAGAGCGCGACACGAGCTGGATGTACTTCAATCGCCGCATCCTCATGGAGGCCATGCGCGAAGACCTCCCGCTGCTCGAGTGCTTCAACTATCTCGGGATCTACTCCAATAATCTAGACGAGTTCTTCCGCGTCCGCGTGGCCTCGCTCAGACGTATGGTCGACGCTACGACGGAGGCGACCGAGGCCGAGCGTCGCAAGGCCAAGGAGACGCTGCGCAGCATCCTGAGGCTGAACCAAGAGTATTCCGAGATCTTCGAGGAGACGCTGGAGGCGCTCATGCGTCGCCTAGCGCAGGAGCACATCCACTTCGTCAACGAGCAGGAGCTATCGCCTGCGCAGGCCGAGGAGGTCCTAGACTTCTTCATCCGCAAGATCAATGGTACGACCAGCCCGATCTTCATCAATAGCCCGACCTTCAGCCCTGAGCGCCACCTCCGCGAGACGCTCTACCTGGCGGTCGTCCTATGGCACGAGGCCACGGAGCCCGAGGAGAAGCACGAGATCGCTCTCCTGGAGGTGCCGACGAAGGCGCTGGGGCGCTTCTTCCGCCTCAAGGATCAGGGCGGCGAGAGCTACCTCATGTTCCTCGACGACGTGCTGCGCTACTGCCTCCCCTATATCTTCGTAGGGACGAACTATGCCCGCTACGAGGCTTATGCCTTCAAGTTCACCAAGGACGCCGAGTTCGAGATTGAGCAAGACCTACGCACCAGTGTCATCGAGAAGGTCTCGCGCGGGGTCAAGCGCCGCAAGCGTGGCGAGACGGTACGCGTAGTCTTCGACGCCGCTATGCCCCCAGACGTCCTGAAGCGACTGAGCGATATGGCGGAGCTCAACTTCAGAGACACACGCGTCGGAGGCGGGCGCTACCACAACATGCGCGACCTGATGACGCTCCCCGACTTCGGCCGTAGCGAGCTGCGCTTTGCCCCTCAACCCCCGCTGCGCCCCTCGGCACGCTGCTACCGAGAGAGCCTCATCAAGCGTATCCTGCAGCGTGACCTCTGCATCCACCTCCCCTATCAGAGCTTCGACTACATCCTGAGGCTGCTGCAGGAGGCGGCGATCAATCCCCTTGTCACCGAGATACGCATCTCGCTCTACCGCGTAGCGCACAACTCCAAGGTCATCCGTGCCCTCACCGCCGCTGCACTCAATGGCAAGCGCGTCACTGCGGTCATCGAGCTGCTCGCCCGCTTCGACGAGGAGTCCAATATCGGCTGGAGCAAGAAGATGCAGGACTCGGGCATCAACGTCGTCTTCGGGCACGAGAAGCTGAAGATCCACTCCAAGCTCATCTACATCGCCACCAAGCAGGGCAATATCTCCTGCATCGCCTCGGGCAACCTCCATGAGGGTACAGCTGAGCTCTATACCGACCTCATGCTGATGACCGCCCACGAGGGGATCTGCGCCGATGTGGTACGCGTCTTTGACTTCATCGAGCGCCCCTTCCTCACCACCAAGTTCAAGGAGCTGCTGGTAGCGCCGAACGAGCTGCGCGGCAAGCTCTACCAGCTCATCAACCGCGAGATCCGCCTAGCGCGCAGCGGGCGTAGGGGCTTGATCCGACTCAAGCTGAACCATATCGTCGACGAGCGTATGGTGCAGAAGCTCTATGAGGCCTGCCAGGCGGGGGTCCAGGTGGAGCTCTGCCTGCGTGGCAACTGCTCCCTCGTCCCCGAGGTCCCAGGCTACAGCGAGGGACTCTACATCAATGCCATCATCTCCCGCTATCTCGAGCATACGCGCATCTATATCTTCGGCAACGACGGGGCTCCCCGCTACTTCGTTGGCTCCACGGACTGGATGCCGCGCAATCTCGATAAGCGCGTAGAGGTCATGACGCCCGTCTACGACCCCGATATCCAGCGAGAGCTCGACCTCATCGTAGAGGCAGGGCTCGCCGATACCTCCCAGGGCTACTACACCCGCGAGGGCGTCGTCCATGCCCGCCGCGAGGAGCTCCCGCCAGGCACCGAGCCGTACAACTCACAGCAGGTGCTCTACCAGTATTACAGTGATCGACAAGCCAAGGAACATGAGTAAGTCCCACTACGCAGGTATAGACATCGGCTCCAATGCCGTGCGCCTGCTCATCAAATGCCTCAATGAACCCGGGAGCAGCGAGCCCCTATCCAAGGTGCAGCTCGTGCGTGTCCCCCTCCGTCTCGGAGAGGACGCCTTCACCGAGGGGCGCATCTCCAAGAAGAAGGCTAAGCAGCTCGTCTCCCTCATAAAGGCCTATAGCTCCCTGATGGAGATCTACGAGGTGACGGCCTGGCGTGCCTGTGCCACCTCTGCCATGCGTGATGCCGAGAACGGGCAGGAGCTCGTCGAGCGTATCTACGAGAAGACGGGCATCAAGATCGAGATCATCGACGGCAAGGAGGAGGCCCGCCTCATCTCGGCCGACCTCATGCGCTCGCTCGCTGGGCGCGATGGTGACACCTATTTATATGTAGACGTCGGTGGGGGGAGTACGGAGCTCAACCTCGTCCAGGGCGATCAGCTCATCGACTCACGCTCCTTCGACATCGGTACGATACGTCAGCTCAGTGGGCGGGTGCGCGACGAGGTGCGCGAGGCCTTCGCCGAGCATATACACGAGCTACGTGCACGCTTCGGGGAGCTGCAGTTGGTGGGTACTGGGGGAAATATCAATAAGCTCCTACGCCTGGGTGCTCCCTCCGAGCGCGCCAATATCAATATCCTCCCCGTCGAGAGCCTGCGTGAGGTGGCCGACCAGCTACGCCAGTACACGCCCGAGGAGCGTATGCAGCTCTTCCGCCTCAAGCCCGACCGCGCCGAGGTCATCGTCCCCGCAGCGGACATCTTCCTCACCGTCTCCGAGCTCACGGGCGCCAGCGAGATCATCGTCCCGACCAAAGGGCTCGCCGACGGTATCGTAGACTCCATCTGCCCTATCCTCGCGGGCTGAGCGTCCCCAGCGAGCACCCCTAGCGACTGAGCCGCCCCGTAGACACCCCGTCCACGGAGCGGCTCAGCACTTCGCTAGCGCGGCACTCCTTTCCTCGCACCACTACTCGCACCCTGCACTCCCCTGCTTCCCTAGCCCTCCGCCACAGCCTAGCCAAGCAGGCGACAGCGAGGGTGGCTCCTACTACGAGGATGCGCTCCCGAGCGATTTACCTAGGCCCCGAGCGAGCCTCGAGCTGCGCTCCCCTGCAGTTAAGGCTTTTTGTTACCTTTGCAGCCGGAGGTGCGACGAGCCTCCCCCAGCATTATATACGTAGGTGCAGCCAAATCAGACGATGAACCTAGTCATAGTAGAATCCCCCAAGAAGGCCGAACTCATCCAAGGCTTTCTCAAGAAGCATAAGCTCAATAACTATAAGGTCATGGCCAGCGCGGGTCACGTGCGTGACCTCAAGAGCCATTCCTTCAGCATAGACGTAGCGGACAACTTCCGTCCCGAGTACGTCATCACGGAGGACAAGAAGAGCCTAGTGCGCGAGCTGAAGGAGCAGGCCAAGAAGGCCGACATCGTCTACCTCGCATCCGATGAAGACCGTGAGGGAGAGGCCATCGCCTGGCACCTCAAGGAGGCGCTGGAGCTACAGCCAGAGAAGACTAAGCGCATCGTCTTCCACGAGATCACCGCCGAGGCTTTCCTTCACGCCCTAGAGCATCCCCGCGACATCGACATGCACCTAGTAGACGCCCAGCAGGCGCGCCGCGTACTGGATCGCATCGTGGGCTTCGAGCTCTCGCCTGTACTCTGGAAGCGCATCCGTCCCTCCCTCTCGGCAGGGCGCGTGCAGTCCGTAGCCGTGCGCCTCATCGTAGATCGAGAGCGCGAGATCCGCAGCTTCGTCGCCCAGAGTAGCTACCGCGTGCAGGCCGACTTCCTCCTCCCCTCGGGGAAGACCCTACGCACCGAGCTCAATGAACGCTTCGCTAGTGAAGCCGAAGCCCAGGCGCTGCTAGAGCGCTGCATCGGTGCGCCCTTCCAGATACAGAGCATCACCCGCCGTGCAGGTCGTCGCTCCCCTGCCGCACCCTTCACCACCTCCACGCTGCAGCAGGAGGCCGCGCACAAGCTCGGCTACTCCGTCTCCCAGACCATGCGCCTGGCACAGTCGCTCTACGAATCGGGGTACATCACCTATATGCGTACCGACTCGGTGAACCTCTCGCAGCAGGCGCTGGCTGCCATCGGCCGACAGATCGCCCAGCACCCAGGTGCCGAATACCATCAGCCACGCCAGTACCACACCCGTAGCAAGGGAGCTCAGGAGGCACACGAAGCCATCCGCCCTACCTACATCGACCGCGCTCAGATCGAGGGCAGCGCGCAGGAGCAGCGCCTCTATGACCTCATCCGCAAGCGTACCCTCGCCTCGCAGATGGCCGACGCCCAGCTGGAGCGCACGACCGTGAGCATCCCCGTCGAGGGGACAGAGCACGCCTTCGTCGCTCAGGGCGAGGTGATCACCTTCCGAGGCTTCCTAGACGTCTATATGAGCGCTGGGGATGAGGAGCAGGGCAAGGCCAATCGTCTCCTACCCCAGGTAGCCGAAGGCGAGGCACTCAGCCTCCAGAGCCTGCAGGCCGAGGAGCGCTTCACCCAGCGCCCCGCCCGCTACACCGAAGCCTCTATGGTCAGCAAGATGGAGGAGCTAGGCATAGGCCGCCCCTCGACCTACGCCCCGACGATACAGACGATCCAGAATAGAGGCTACGTCGAGCGCGGTGACCTCCCTGGTGAGGAGCGTAGCTATACCATCCTCCAGCTACAGGACGGCCAGATCAAACGCTCGACCAAGACCGAGATCTACGGCGCCGACAAGGGCAAGCTCCTACCGACAGACGTCGGCATTGTCGTCAATGACTTCCTCGTAGAGCAGTTCCCCAACATCGTGGACTACAACTTCACGGCGCGTGTCGAGGAGGACTTCGACACCATCGCCGAGGGAGGCACGCAGTGGGACGGCGTCATCGGAGACTTCTACACGGGCTTCCATCCCGAGGTGGACCGTGCCATCAGTGAGCGCAGCGAGCACCGTGTGGGGCAGCGCGTCCTAGGGGTAGATCCCGCCACGGGGCTACGCGTATCGGTGAGCATAGGCCGCTATGGCCCCATGGCACAGCTCGGGACGCAGGAGGACGAGGCTAAGCCTCGCTTCGCCTCCCTCCAGTCGGGGCAGTCCCTCGAAACCATCACCCTGGAGGATGCGCTGGAGCTCTTCAAGTTGCCCAAGGTCATCGGTCAGTACGAGGGTGAGGACCTCCTCGTCGCCACGGGACGCTTCGGTCCCTATGTGCGCCACGCAGGGAAGTTCTACAGCCTCCCCGAGGGACTAGACCCGCTGAGCTGCACCGCCGACCAAGCCATCGAGCTGATCCAGACCAAGCGCCAGGCTGAGCAACAGAGCCTACTCCGTAGCTTCGATGAGGATCCCGAACTCGAGATCCGCACGGGACGCTTTGGCCCCTACATCAAGTACAAGGGCTCGAACTACAAGCTCCCCAAGGACAGCGACATTCCCTCCCTCAGCTACGCGGCTTGCCTCGAGCTGATCCAAAGCAGCGGTAGCAAGCCTACCCGCAAGAGCTCGAGCCGTGCGCGCTCCAGCTCTACGACGAGACGCCGCAAGTCCTGATGCGCTACTTCATCACACTCCTCTATAAAGGCACGGCATATAGTGGCTGGCAGACCCAGCCTGACGCCCCGACGGTGCAGGAGACCATCGAGCGTGCCTTGACCTTGGTCTCTCGCAGTCCCGAGCCTATCTCCATCGTGGGGGCAGGACGTACCGACGCTGGGGTACATGCTCGTGCCATGGTAGCACACATCGATCTCGACCTAAGCCTAGAGGAGGCCGAGGAGCTACGCTTCCGCGCCGACCGCTACCTGCCCCACGACATCGCCCTACGCAGCATCGTCCCCGTCAGCGAAGAGGCGCATGCCCGCTTCAGCGCTACGGCCCGCACCTATCGCTATTATCTGACGACGAAGAAGAACCCCTTCGCCGAGGAGCAGATGCTGCACATACACTTCGACCTGGACTTTGAGCGCATGAACGCCGCAGCAGCCCAGCTGATGAACTACAGCGACTTCACGAGCTTCAGTAAGCTGCACACGGACGTCAAGACCAATAACTGCCGCGTCACCGAGGCCTATTGGCAGGCAGGGGCTCACGACGGCGAGTGGATCTTCACCATAACGGCAGACCGCTTCCTGCGCAATATGGTGCGCGCCATCGTCGGCACGCTCCTGCAGGTGGGTAAGGGTCGCCTAAGCCCCGAGGACTTCGCTGCTATCATCGAGTCCAAGGACAGAGGCCGAGCAGCCGCCTCGGCTCCAGCACATGCCCTCTATCTAGAGCATGTCGCCTATCCCCCCTCCATTTACCTATAGCCCTATGCGTATCCTCACGATCATCCCAGCACGCTATGCCTCCACCCGCTTTCCTGGCAAGCCGCTAGCCAAGATCGGAGACAAGGAGATGATCCTCCATGTCCTCGAGCGGGCCAGTCGTATCAGCCCCAGCCTCTACGTCGCGACCGACGACGAGCGCATAGCCAGCTGCGTACGGCAGGCGGGCTACGAGGCCATCATGACCTCGAGCGACCTACGCTCGGGCACAGAGCGCTGCATCCAGGCCTATGAGCGACTGGGGCAGGAGGCCGATATACTTGTGAACCTACAGGGAGATGAGCCCTTCATCGCCGCCGAGCATATCGAGCTGCTGCTGGCGGCCTTCGAGGACCCCGAGGTAGACATCGCTACCCTAGCGCAGCCCTTCGGTGAGGAGTGCAGCGATGAGGAGCTGGCGAACCCCAACGCCGTCAAGGTCGTACGAGGTCAGCGTGGCCAGGCGCTCTATTTCAGTCGCTCGGTCATCCCTTACCTACGAGGGACGAAGGAGGGTTGGGCTCACCAGCATCGCTACCTCAAACACATAGGCCTCTATGCCTTCCGCACGAAGATCCTTCCCCAGCTGCAGCAGCTCCCCGACTCCCCGCTGGAGCTCGCCGAGAGCCTAGAGCAGCTTCGCTGGCTCGACGCTGGCTATCGCATACAGGTGCAGTACACCGAGCTCGGGACCGTTGGTATCGACACGCCCGAGGACCTCGAGGAGCTCAGCGCGCTGATCCTCGAGCGCGGCCACACGCAGGACTAAGGGCATGATCGACCAGCAGACCCGACAGCGCATCATCGACACAGCGCAGATCCTCGATGTCGTCAGCGACTTCGTCAGCCTACGACGTCAGGGGATCAGCTACGTGGGTCTGTGCCCCTTCCACAGCGATCGGCACCCTTCCTTCTACGTCACTCCCTCCAAGAATATCTGCAAGTGCTTCTCCTGCGGTGAGGGGGGCACACCGCTCAACTTCATCATGAAGCACGAGCAGCTGTCCTATACCGAGGCTCTGAAGTACCTAGCGAAGAAGTACAACATCGAGGTCGTAGAGCGTGAGGAGACCGAGGAGGAGAAGCAGCGCAACAACGAGCGCGAGAGCCTCTTCATCGTCAATGACTTCGCTGCGAAGTTCTTCCAGCAGCAGCTGACGGAGACAGAGGAAGGCCGCAGCATAGGCCTCAGCTACTTCCGCGAGCGTGGGATACGCCCCGAGACCATCGAGAAGTTTGGTCTGGGCTACTCCCCTGAGGACAAGTCCGCCCTCAGCACACAGGCGCAGAAGGCAGGCTACAGCCTCAAGCGCCTCATCGACGTAGGGCTGTGCTCGCAGTACGAGGACAGGCCGGGGCTTGTACTGGATCGCTTCCGTGGCCGCATCATCTTCCCCGTGCGCAACCTCAGCGGACGCTACGTAGCCTTCGGGGGACGCGTCATGAGTAGCCAGGCCAAGACGGCGAAGTACGTCAACTCCCCCGAGAGCATCATCTACTCCAAGAGCCGCGAGCTCTACGGCCTCTACTGGGCTAAGGGCGCCATCTCCAAGGCCAATAAGTGCTATCTCGTCGAGGGCTACACCGACGTCCTCTCCATGCACCAGGCCGGGATAGAGCACGTCGTATCGAGCTCGGGCACGGCACTTACCCTCGATCAGATCCGCCTGCTACGGCGCTTCACGCCGAATATCACCGTCCTCTACGACGGCGATGCTGCAGGCATACGAGCAGCGCTCCGCGGGATCGATCTCCTGCTGGAGGAGGGCTGTCGCATCAAGGTCGTCCTGCTCCCCGAGGGTGAGGACCCAGACTCCTTCGCTCGCAACCATAGCCCGAGCGAACTGAAGGCCTTCCTTGACGCCGAGGAGACTGACTTCATTCACTTCAAGATCCAGCTCTATCAGGAGGAGATGCAGCGCGACCCTATGCGCCGTGCCGAACTGATCTCGGACATCATGCGCAGCATCGCGCTCATCCCCGACAGCATACAGCGCGCCGTCCTACTGCAGTCCTCAGCGAGCCTGCTGCGTATGGACGAGCAGCTGCTGATCGCTGAGGTCAACAAGCTCCGCCGCCAGGGTATCACGGCGCATCCCTACGCCACCGCTCCAGCACGCCCTACCCCGCTAGCGCAGCCACAACAGCCCGCAGCGACTGCGAGCCCAGTGCCTCAGCCTAGTCAAGGCGTGCCAGTCCATGCGGCTGCGGATAGTACCCCTGCACCCGAGCCCCCCACTCCAGCACCCGCGAACTCTATTGCCCCCGCAGAGCGAGAGCTCATGCAGCTACTCCTCCTGCACAGCCGGCAGACGATCCTCATCGGTACGGGACTGGCTAGCCCCGATGAGGAAGGGCAGCCCTACCCTAGCGCGCCCACGGAGTTCGTCCTCGGCCCCTTCGTCCAGCGAGAGCTCGAGATCGATGGGCTGAGTAGCCTCTACACGCCCCTCTTCGCCTTCTTCATGGAGGAGCTCCAGGCATTGCCCCCAGAGGGACAAGACCCGCTGAGCTACTTCACCAACCACCCCAACCCCGAGCTACGTAGCCTCTCCACCGAGCTCCTCAGTGGTAGCGAAGCGCTCGAATATCGTCCCAGCTTCACCAGCTCCCTAGCCTTCACGCGTATGATGGGCCAGAGCTCGGAGGCGGATGCCGAGAGTCAGCTCCTGCAGCAGGCTGAGGAGACGCTCTACTATGGATCGCTCACGATGCGCGTATGCAATAGCTACAAGATGGCTATGCTGATCAAGTACATGGTAGAGATCAACCAGCAGATCAAGCAGGCCCAGCGCGCGGGCGATCTAGAGACCCTCACCGAGCTCGTCCAGGAGCTCAGCCTGCTCAACGAATCCAAACGCCGCCTCTCCGCCCTGCTCGGAGACCGCACCATCGTGGGCTAGTTAGCCTAGCCCTAGCCGCGGCCTAAACCTAGCCCCGAGCGCCCGCATTCACCTTTACCCAAGCAAGATGACCGTACCCTTCCTTCCTGGCGAGATCGAGCTGCTCCAGGCCATCAATGGCACGCATAGCCCCTTCTGGGACGCAGCCATGTGGCTGATCTCCAACTTCGCCGCGTGGATCTACCCAGGCTTCGCCCTACTCTTCTTCCTCTTCTGGCGCAAGCCCACGAGCGAGGCCCTACTTCTCCTGCTCTGTGTCGGACTCTGCATCGCGCTGGGCGATCTGATGAGCTCGGGTATCGCGAAGCCCTTCTTCACCCGTCTCCGCCCCACACACAGCCCTTGGCTGCAGGAGGGGCTACACTACGTCTACGGCTACCATGGAGGCAAGTACGGATTCTTCTCGGGACACTCGGCCAACTATACTTCGGTGGCTACGCTCCTTTGCCTCACCTTCCGCGACCGCCGCTTCACCCTCGTCCTGGCTGTGCTCGTTGGCTGGGTCATCTACAGCCGCATGTACCTCGGGGCACACTTCCTCTCGGATTGTCTCGTAGGTATCGCTGTAGGGCTCCTGGTGGCGCAGCTCGTCTACCGCATCTACCTCTGGCTGCGTAGGCAGCTCCTCTCCACGGGCAAGCGCCAGCCTCAGGCGATCTACCGCTCAGGACTGGGCTACCTAAGTCTCGCGCTAGCGATGACCATCCCCCTGACGCTGACCATGGCGCTACAGGTGAGCCGCATCGTGCGGGATGCACTGGCAGCGGCGGTCTAAAACACACATCCTCCCAAGCAATAAAGCGGGGCGACTACAGCGGTGTAGTCGCCCCACTTCGTTTAGTGAGGCTCTGAGCGCTCCTCGGGTGCATAGATCAGTTGGACTGTACGCTGCTGGAGGAAGACTTAGCCTCGCCCAAGGAGACGGTCGCTGACTAGGCTGCTTCGCTTAGCTCAAGCCACTTATAGAGTGGCTTGAGCTAGGTAAAGCAAGCAGGCACCCTTAGGAGAGCTCACTGAGAGATATCCCTCAGCCGCCTGACTGCTATCTCTCACGCCTCTCATGGACGTCCCTCAGCGTGCTCACTGATATCTCTCGGGAGCCCTCCCCCATAAACGAAGCGCCCCGCTGGGGCTATATGCTCCAGCGGGGCGCCTAAAGGATGAGGAAGGCGGACTATCAATCCGTCAGCCCTCGGGGACAGCCTAGCGCAGGCTAAGCTCCTCGATGAGGCGGGGGCACTTACCCCACTTGTCGATCGTGAAGAGGACGTAGCGAATGTCTACGATGATCGTGCGCTGCAGCTGAGGCTCGAACTCGATATCACCGCTCATCGCATCCCAGTTGCCGTCGAAGGCAAGCCCGAAGACACGACCGTTCTTGTCGAAGACAGGGCTACCCGAGTTACCACCGGTGATATCGTTGTTGGAGATGAAGTTGACATGCAGCTCGCCGCTCTTATCCGCCCAGCGTCCCCAGTCCTTCTTCTTCAGCAGATCGAGGAAGGAGCTAGCGACCACATAGTCGGGATTAGCCGTATCGGCATTCTTCTCCAGAATACCACGAGGCGTGGTGAAGTAGTCGTACTCCGTAGCGTCTGCAGGCGAATAGGGCTTGATGGAGCCATAGCTGAGGCGCATCGTCGAGTTGGCATCGCTAGGCATGGGCTTCGAGGGATTCATCTGCTGACGGCCTGCGAAGTAGAGGCGATTGCCACGGCTGATGGCCTCATCGTAGCGGTTCAGCTCCTTGCCGAGTGGGAGGATGATCTCACGCAGGCTCAGAGCGAGCTTGTAGGCAGGATCCTCTGCGAGGACGTGGGAGAAGTCCTCACGCTCGATCGCAGCGAGCACCTTGTCCTTGTAGGGGACGATGCTCTTGGCGAAGAGAGCCTTGGCATAGGCCTTAGTATCGCCCTTGTAGTCGCGGTCGATCTGGGCGAAGAGCGCAGCTACACGCTCAGAGCTGACGCGCTGACGCAGGATGTCGAGCATCGCGGGCAGGACACGCTCGTCAAGGCTGGGGACGTAGTTCTTGTACACATCCTCGATGCCGGCCTTGATCTTAGCACCATGCTCGGCCATATCCTTGTAGCGGATATCCTTGAGCCCGTAGGCAAGGGCTGCAACCTCCATACCGCTATAGGCCTCGGTGAGGTAGGTATAGTCACGCATCAATGCAGCCTGCCCCTTGTAGGCTTGCTCCATCTCCGAGAGCAGCCCCTGATAGACCTTGGTAGCCTTGCCGCCCTGGGCGACCCACTGGTTGAAGGCCTGCTCCTCGGCACGCTTAGCGCCGAGGACATCGAGCTTGACCAGGGCCTTGTTCATCCCGATGGAGTTCTTCCAGTAGTTGGAGCTGCGGGCGTACTTGGAGGCATACTTGATGCGGGTAGCCTGATCGGCCTGCATCGCAGCCCACCAGAGCTCCTGCTTGGCGCCACGCACCTCGATACGGGGAGCGTTCTGGTCCGCCATACGGTTCTGAATGGCGAAGGAGGGGATATAGCGACTCGTCGAGCCGGGGAAGCCGATGGTCATCGCATAGTCACCCTTCTGGTAGCCTTCGGTAGAGACCGTAGCGTGGTACTTAGGCTTGTAGGGGACGTTGTCCTTGCTGTAGTCAGCGGGCGCATTGTCCTTGCCAGCGTAGACGCGGAAGACGGAGAAGTCCCCCGTCTGGCGAGGCCACATCCAGTTGTCCGTATCACCGCCGAACTTACCTACCGACCCCGGAGGAGCGAAGACAAGGCGGATGTCGGTGAAGACGTCGTAGGTCAGCAGGTAGTACTTATTGTTGGCGTAGTAAGGGCGCACCTCGATGCGCTTGTGATCCGACTTGAGGCGACGCCCCTCAGCGATCTCCAGTGCGTCGCAGATCTTGCGGATCTGAGCTAGGCGGTCGAGCTCGTCCTTAGGCTTCTTGAGCTGAGCGAGGATCTCCTTGGTCACGTCCTTGATCGAGCTCAGGTAGCTGATGGTGAGGCCCTCGATGGGGAGCTCCTCGGAAAACTGCTGCGAGACGAAGCCGTCACGCAGGTAGTCGTGGTCGACGGCACTCACCGACTGGATAGCGTCGAAGCCACAGTGGTGATTGGTGAAGACCAGCCCCTTATCCGAGACGGTGACCCCCGTACAGCCGCGTCCGAAGATGACGACAGAGTTAGCGACGCTGGGCTTATCCAGCGAATATAGGGAGTCGATGGGCAGACGGAAGCCAAGCTCCTTCATCTGCGCAATGTTCTCCTTCGTGAGCTCGTTGAGGAGCCACATCCCCTTGTCGGCACGTGCCTGTACGCCCAGCGAGAGCGCAGCGACACCGAGGACAAGAGCCTTGCGAAGTAGTTGCTTCATTGGTTCATTATTATAGGGTGATGGTGAATGTACGTATCGTCCGAGAGCGGCTAGGCCTCTAGCCCATCTCGGCGCAGGAGCGCTGCGATGCTCGCCTCCTTGCCTCTGAAGGCCTGATAAAGCACGGCAGCATCGCGCTTGTCGCCCTGGGAGAGAACCTCGCGACGGAAGCGCTCGGCCGTCTCCTGAGAGAAGATCCCTTCCTCCTGGAAGGCGGCGAAGGCATCGGCGTCAAGCACCTCAGCCCATTTGTAGCCGTAGTAGCCCGCGCTGTAGCCCCCCGAGAAGATGTGCCCGAAGGAGGTGCTCATCAGGCACGGAGCAGGCGCGGCTGGCAGTAGGACAGCCTTAGCCCAGGCCTCTTCCTCAAAGGCCTTCACGTCCAGCGTCTCGGGCAAGGCCTCCCTAATCCCATGCCAAGCGAGGTCAAGGTAGCCGAAGCTCAGCTGGCGGCAGGCAGCATAGCCCACGAGGAAGTGACGTGCACGCTCCATACGCTCTAAGAGCGCCTCGGGCAGCGCCTCTCCGCTCTGGTAGTGATAGGCGAAGCTCTCAAGCCAGCTACGCTCGTCGAGCCAGTTCTCCATCAGCTGGCTAGGCAGCTCGACGAAGTCACGGACGACGTTCGTCCCGCTCAGCAAGCGGTAGCGACAGGCCGCGAACATCCCGTGCAGCGCATGGCCGAACTCGTGGAGGAAGGTGCGCACCTCCCCGGGCGTCAGCAGCGCGGGGCGTTCTGCCGTAGGGGGCGTGAAGTTCATCACCAAGACGATGTGCGGACGATGGTCCTCGCCCGTAGCTTCATGATACTGTTCCTGCAGGTTGTTCATCCAGGCCCCACTCTGCTTGTCCTCCCGCGGGAAGAAGTCGGTGTACAGCAGCCCGAGGTACGAGCCATCGCGGTCATGCACCTCGTAGGTATGTACGTCGGGATGATAGACGGGGAGGTCCTTGCGCTCATGAAAGCTGATCCCATAGAGCCTTTGGGCAAGGCCGAAGACCGCCTCCGAGACATGGGAGAGCTCGAAGTAAGGACGTAGCTCCTCCTCGTTCAGCTCATAGTAGGCTTGCTTATAGCGCTCCGCCCAATAGGCCCAGTCCCAGGGCTGTAGCGGGAGCGTCTGCCCCTGCTTCTGAGCAAAGGCAGCAACCTCCTCCAGCTCTCGTTCGGCTACGGGCTTATAGGCCACGAGCAGCTCGTCCAGCAGCCTATAGACTGCTTCGGGAGAGCCTGCCATGCGCTTGGAGAGAACCTTATCAGCGTAGGACTGCGCGCCTAGGAGCTGGGCGTACTCGAGGCGGAGATTAGCCAGACGGCGAACGATGCCTCGGTTGTCATACTCATCGCCCTTGGCCCCCAGGCTCATCTTCGACAGATACATCTGCTCTCGGAGCTGGCGATCGGGGCAGTGCGCCATGAAGGGGAAGAAGCTCGGTGCCGCGAGCGTAAAGACCCAGCCCTCGAGCCCACGAGCTCGCGCCAGCTCGGCTGCAGCCTCGAGGCTAACGGCTGGCAGACCAGCCACCTGCTCGGGATCGGTGAGGTGTAGACTGTAGCGCTGCTGGTCCTTGAGGTTGTTCTGCCCAAAGCGTAGGCTCAGCTCGCTCAGCTCCTGCTTGACCTGACGGAGGCGCTCCTTTTTCTCCGGCTCTAGGGCGGCACCGCTCTCACTGAAGTACTCCCAGCTGCGCTGCAGCAGGCGTGCATCCTCCTCATCTAGGTCCAGCGACTCGCGCTGCTCCCAGAGCTGACGCACTCGGGCAAAGAGTGTCTCGGAGAGGAGGATATAGGAGGACAATTCGGAGAGCTCGGGCGTCAGCTCCTGGCTGATCTCCATCAGCTCGTCGCTCGCCTCGGCATGTAGGAGGTTATAGAAGATCCCCGAGACCCATTCGAGTTCGGCGCCACTACGCTCCAGAGCAAGGATCGTATTGGCGAAGGTCGGCTCCTCCCTCTGGGCGATCAAGGCGTCGACCTCCGCACGCTTAGCCGCGATGGCATGGCGGAAGGCCTCTCGGAAGTCCCCCGCCTGTACCTGGTCGAAGGCATAGGCTCCATGCGGCAGGGTGCTGGACGAATAAATGCTATTCATACACTAGCGTAAAAAGACAAGAGGCTACCTGCCCTCGCTCCTCCGTATCGGGAGGAAGAACGGCAGGTAGCCTCTAGGCGCACGCAGCGAACCTTAGGCGGCAAGCCTAGAGGATCGGTCAGCGTGTGATTGATTAGATACGGTCGTTCGAACCGAGGACGTTGAGCACCTTGTGCATGTACAGCTTCTTGAGCGAGTCACGAGCTGGGCCGAGATACTTGCGGGGGTCGAACTCAGCGGGGTTCGTAGCGAAGACCTTGCGGATAGCAGCGGTCATAGCCAGACGGCCGTCGGAGTCGATGTTGATCTTGCAGACAGCGCTCTTAGCAGCCTGACGGAGCTGCTCCTCGGGGATACCGACAGCATCCTTCAGCGCACCGCCGTACTGGTTGATCGTAGCGACTTCGTCCTGGGGCACGGAGCTGGAGCCGTGGAGCACGATGGGGAAGCCAGGGATCTGCTTCTCGATCTCAGCGAGGATGTCGAAGCGGAGGGGGGGAGGTACGAGGATGCCGTTAGCATCGCGCTTGCACTGCTCGGGCGTGAACTTGTTAGCCCCGTGCGAGGTACCGATCGAGATAGCGAGCGAGTCTACCCCCGTCTTGCTGACGAAGTCGATCACTTCCTCGGGCTCGGTGTAGGTGTGGTGCTCAGCTACGACATCGTCTTCGATACCAGCCAGGACACCGAGCTCACCTTCTACCGTGACATCGTACTGGTGTGCGTAGTCTACGACAGACTTGGTCAGCGCTACGTTCTCGTCGTAGGGCAGGTGCGAGCCGTCGATCATCACAGAGGAGAAGCCCATCTCGATACAGCTCTTGCAGAGCTCGAGGCTATCACCGTGGTCGA
>NZ_CALIXW010000029.1 GCF_938046015.1 uncultured Porphyromonas sp.
GGGGCACTTCCTCCGTCTGGGCTTCGCGGGCGTGGCGAGCCTCGGCTACTGGCAGGGGCTCTCGCTCGAGGAGCTTCCCGAGGCGCTGAGACGCCTCTGTGCCCCACGCCTCCTGCTCTGCGGCGGGCTCGACCCCACAGGCGGGGCGGGCATCACGGCCGACCTCAGCCATGCCCAGCGCCTCGGCGCGGAGAGCTACAGCCTCATCACGGCCGTCACGAGTCAGGACGCGGAGCACTTCTACGGCCTCACGCCGCTGGGGGAGGAGGAGCTCCGCGGGCAGCTGCGGAGCCTCGAGGCACTGCCTCCGCCCGAGGTGGCCAAGATCGGCCTCGTAGCCTCGCTGGAGCAGCTGCGGATGCTCGCGGGGCTCATCCGCGCCCGCTACCCGCACTGCCTCATCCTCTGGGACCCCATCCTACGCAGCAGCTCGGGCTATCAGCTCCTCCCGACGCCGACTGCTGAGGAGCTGGAGGCGGCACTGCGGGAGGTGGACCTCCTACTGCCCAATGCCTACGAGCAGCGTCAGCTCCTCGGGGAGCTTAGCCCCGCCGAGGCCGCCGGCCGCTGGCACTGCACGCTGATCTGTAAGGGCGCTCGCCCGAGCACCGACCTTGTCCCCAGCCTAGGAGCAGGGCAGGACACGAAGGCAGGAGAGGACACTCCGACAGGACAGCACGCCGAGCCGCTCCCTAGTGCCGCCTACATCACCGACCTCGGCTACACGCCCGAGGGCCAGTGTATAGCCAGCTGCTGCCCACCTGCGGGCACCGACCGCCACGGCACGGGCTGCCTCTATGGCACGGAGCTTGCCCTAGCGCTGGCCTCGGGGCTCGGCCTCGAGACCGCTATGCGGCGCGCCCAGCGTGCGGTGAGCCACTCCCGCCAGGGACTAAGGCCACCTGCCGCACGGCCTCGCCCGACGCTGGGGCGGCGTATGTTCGTCACCCACGGCAGCACGCCCGAGGAGCTCCTGCTGCAGACCGAGCGTGTGCTGAGCCTTGGCCTCAGCGACCTCGTGGAGCTACGGATGAAGGAGGCCAGCGCGCCCCTAAGGGAGGCCGCAGCCCGCCAGCTGCTTAGCCTCTGCCGTAGCTACGGCGTCCCACTGCTGATCAACGACGACGTGGAGCTGGCCTTCCGCATCGCCGCCGACGGCGTGCACCTCGGGCAGCAGGATTGCCCTCCCGAGCGCGCCCGTCAGCTGCTGGGGCCCGAGGCCCTCATCGGCCTGACCTGCAATGACGCCCTCCAGCTCGAGCGCGCCCTCCAGCTCCCCATCGACTACATAGGCCTCGGCCCCTGCCACTACACCGAGACCAAGCAGCGCCTAGCGCCCATCCTCGGGCACGAGGGCTACCGCCGCCTCCAGCTCCACGACTACCCGCTGCCCGTCTACGCCATAGGCGGCATCGAGCCCCAGGAGGAGCCCGAGCTGCGCGCCCTCGGCCTGTACGGCATCGCCATGAGCCGCTCCCTACTTCGATCCACGGGGGAGGGCAAGCCCCCCTACCCCACAGACCTACTAGACCCTAGACCATGCTTACCATAGCTGATAAGACCTTCCACAGCCGGCTATTCCTCGGGACGGGCAAGTTCGCCTCCTCCCAGCAGATGGCCGAGGCCGTCCGCGCCTCGGGCAGCCAGCTCGTGACCCTCGCCCTCAAGCGCCTCGAGCTCGACCGCCCCGAGAGCGATAGTCTCCTAAGCCCCCTGCTCACGGAGGGGCTTAGCCTCCTGCCCAATACCAGCGGCGCACGCACCGCACGCGAGGCCATCCTAGCGGCCGAGCTCAGCCGTGAGGCGCTCCAGACGAACTGGCTCAAGCTCGAGATCCACCCCGACCCACGCTACCTCATGCCCGACCCCATAGAGACGCTGGAGGCCGCGACGGAGCTCGTACGCCGTGGCTTCGTCGTCCTGCCCTACGTGCAGGCCGATCCCGTGCTCTGCAAGCGCCTCGAGGAGGCAGGCTGCGCCACCGTCATGCCGCTGGCCGCCCCTATAGGGAGCAACCGCGGACTCGATACCCGCGAGCTCCTGCGCATCATCATCGCCGAGAGCAGCATCCCCGTCGTCGTGGATGCGGGCCTAGGCAGCCCGAGCCACGCCGCCGAGTGCATGGAGCTGGGCGCGGACGCTGTGCTCGTGAATACCGCCATAGCTACCGCCCAGGACCCCGTAGCCATGGCCGAGGCCTTCCGCCTGGGCGTTGAGGCAGGACATAAGGCCTATGAGGCGCGCCTCGCACCCCAGCGTAGCTTCGCCCAAGCCTCCTCGCCGCTGACCGCCTTCCTCTCGTGAGCCCTGCCGACGATGATACCGACGAGTGCCTACGACTACCTGCAGCGCTATGACTTCGGTCGGCTGCAGGAGGCGATCTATAGCCAGCGCCCCGCCGACGTAGAGCGTGCGCTGAGCCGCCCCCACCGCGAGCTGACGGACTTCCTTGCCCTCATCTCGCCCGCAGCAGAGGCCTACCTCGAGCCTATGGCTGAGGAGGCTAGGCGCCTGACCCTCGAGCGCTACGGCCGCACCCTGCAGCTCTATCTACCCCTCTACCTATCTAATGTGTGCTCCAATAGCTGCGTGTACTGCGGCTTCAGCGTCGAGCACCACATACGCCGCCGTCGGCTGACGCTCGCCGAGATCGACCGCGAGGTAGCGGCCATCAAGGAGCTGGGCTTCCGCCACCTGCTGCTGGTGAGCGGCGAAGACCTGCGCGCCAGCTCCTGGCGCTACTACCTCGAGGTGGCGAAGCACCTACGTCCGCACTTCGCCCAGCTCTCGCTGGAGGTGCAGCCGCTCGAGACGGAGCAGTACGCCGCCCTAGGAGAGGCGGGCATCAGCTACGTCTGCGTCTATCAGGAGACCTACCACGAGGCGGCCTACCCTAAGTATCACCTCCAGGGGAAGAAGGCCGACTATCGCTACCGCCTCGAGACGCCCGACCGCATCGCCCAGGCGGGCATCCCCAAGATCGGCCTGGGCGCCCTCTTGGGGCTCGAGGAATGGCGCACCGACAGCGCCTTCACGGCCCTACATCTGGACTACCTCAAGCACCGCTACCGCCAGACTCGCTACTCCGTCTCCCTCCCACGCCTCAGGCCCGCCGTCGGGGGCTACGACCCCGCCTACCCCATCGATGACCGCGGCGTGCTGCAGCTGATCCTAGCCTACCGCCTACTGGATCCGCATCTGGAGATCTCGCTCTCGACGCGCGAGTCGGAGACCTTCCGCAACCATGTCCTCCCGCTGGGCATCACGAGCATGAGCGCGGGGAGCCACACCGAGCCCGGGGGCTACGCCGAGCAACATGAGGATCTGGAGCAGTTCGCCATCGCCGACAGCCGCAGCCCCGCCGAGTTCGTAGCCTACCTGCGCTCTGTCGGCTACGAAGCCGTATGGAAGGATTGGGACAGCTGGCTCTAGCGGCGGGGCGAGGGGGCGAAGGCTGGACGGACGAGGCCGCCGAGCGCTACCAGCGGCAGCTCCTCCTCCCCGAGCTCGGACTGGAGGGACAGCAGCGCCTCAGCAGCGCGCGGGTGGCGGTCGTCGGGGCGGGCGGACTGGGCTCCACCC
>NZ_CALIXW010000030.1 GCF_938046015.1 uncultured Porphyromonas sp.
CCCAACCTGCAGGGCCTATGGACCAATACCATCCAGGCGCCATGGAATGGGGACTACCATCTGAATATCAACCTACAGATGAACTACTGGCCTAGCGAGAAGGGCAACCTTGGGGAGGCCGTCAGTCCGCTCACCGACTGGATCGCCTCCCAGGTACGCTCGGGAGAGGCCACGGCTAAGGCCTTCTACAATGCCGAGGGCTGGGTGACGCACATCCTCGGTAACCTCTGGCAGTTCACCGCCCCTGGCGAGCATCCCAGCTGGGGCGCGACGAATACGGGCGCGGCTTGGCTCTGCCAGCATCTCTACAACCACTACCGCTACACGCAGGACAAGGCCTACCTCGAGCGCATCTATCCCATCATGCGCGGCGCGGCACGCTTCTTCTCCAGTACACTGGTGGAGGACCCGCGCAATGGCTATCTGGTCAACGTACCGACGACCTCGCCTGAGAACCACTACCTGACGCCCGAGGGCAAGAGCGTGGCCGTCTGTGCGGGCTCTACAATGGACAATCAGATCATCCGCGAGCTCCTGCAAAACACCATCGCAGCGGCCAAGACGCTCGGCGTCGACACCGCGGCGCAGCGCCATCTGGCGACGCTGCTCCCCCGCATCAAGCCTACCACGATCGCCCCCGACGGACGTATCATGGAGTGGATGGAGAACTTCGCCGAGGCCGAGCCACACCACCGCCATGTCTCCCACCTCTACGGGCTCTACCCCGGCAGCGAGATCACCCAGGAGGAGACGCCCGAGCTGGTGGAGGCTGCACGCCGTAGTCTCGACGCCCGAGGGGCAAGTAGCACCAGCTGGTCTATGGCCTGGAAGGTGAACTTCCGTGCGCGCCTCGGGGATGCCGAGGAGGCCTACAAGGTGCTCAACCTCCTGCTGCGCCCCGTCGCTGAGCTCGATCCCACGACGGGAAAGGCCAACGGCAGCGGCACGGAGAACAATCTCTTCAGCGCGCACCCGCCCTTCCAGATCGACGGCAACTTCGGTGGTGCCTCGGGCATCATGGAGATGCTGCTGCGCAGCGAGACGGGGAGCATCACGCCCCTGCCTGCCCTGCCCAAGGCTTGGGCTAAGGGGGAGATCACGGGCCTACGTGTAGTGGGCAATGCTACCTGCTCCCTCTCCTGGGACCAGTCGAAGCCCGGCAGCCTGAGCTACCTCGAGCTCGTCAGCCACAGCCCCTACCGCCATCAGCTCACCCTGCCCAAGGGGCTCGAGCGCTACGAGCTGCGCCTCAATGGGCGTCTCCTGCAGCCCAAGCAGCTCCTCCACTCGGGGCGCCTCCAGCTCCCACTGATGAAGGCGGGGGATAAGCTCACCCTCATGGCACGCTAGAGGCCGCGGGGAATGTAGCTGGCCCTACTAGGGCTGGCTCTCTGAGCCCCTAGCTAGCCTACTTGATCCGCTAGATACAGCGCCCCGCAGCTCCTCGTGAGCTGTGGGGCGCTGTGCTTTGGGGGGCTGAGGCGGGAGGCTTGTCCTAGAGGCGGGACGGTCCAGGGGGAGGCCTTCTGAGGGATATCAGTCAGGAGGCTAAGGGACGTCCGTGACGCCTGCGAGGGATATCCCTCAGCCCCGCCACTGATATCCCTCACCGAGCTGGGAGGAGGTGTTCGCTTCGCTGCAATCCCTTCGTCCCTTCGCTGGGCGGCCTGGGGCAAGGCACTCGACTTAGGCAGCTCTGTCACCTACAGACTGGGAGCCCTGTGCGCTTAGTTTGCTTATTGTCTCATTAAGACACAGGGCCCCGCAGCTCACGAGAAGCTGCGGGGCCCTGTGCTGTAGCCTAGGTCGGGACGACGCCTAGCGCTCGTCCTTGAGGTCGATCTTATCGGCTGAGGGTGGGGGGAGCTTGGCCCCCCATTCCTTATTGGGCTTGTCACCCATGACGAAGACGAGGCGGCCACCCGAGGCGAGTTCGCTGTGACGCAGCCAAGCGCGGTCGAGCGCCTTGCCGTTGAGCTCGGCGCGCTGGATGTACTTATTGACCGAGGAGGCGCCCTTAGCCTCGATGACGAAGCTGCGTCCCGAGGAGAGCTGCAGCGTCACCTTCTCGAAGAAGGGCGTACCGATCACGTAGACGGGCAGCCCCGGCGTCACGGGGTAGATCCCCATCATGGAGAAGACGACGAAGGCGCTTAGTCCGCCCCCATCCTCATCCCCAGGGACGCCCATCAGGTCGTTGCGGAACCAGGTGTCGATGAGCTTGCGCACCAGGCGCTGCGTACGCCAGGGAGCCCCAGCGTAGGTATAGAGGTAGGGGATGTGCATGCTGGGCTCGTTGCTCATGGCGAACTGCCCCACGTTGCCCGTCTGGTCGGGGAGCTGGCTGTAGAACTCCCACTTGGACTTGCTGAGCGGGGTGCGCAGCGTCTGGTCGAGGTTGGCTATGAAGCGTTCGCGGCCGCCCATCAGGTAGATGAGGTCGGCGGGATTGTGCGGTACACCCCAGCGGTAGGTGTAGGCGTTGTTCTCGTCGTAGTAGTCGCGTGCCCCTAGGCCGCCCGAGAGCTCGTAGTCGAAGGGCTGGATGAACTGCCCGCGGCTGTCGCGTGGATGGAAGAAGCCCGTCTCGTAGTTGAAGAGCTTGCGGTAGTCGTAGCTGCGGCGTAGGTAGCGTGCGGCATCCTCGTCGTGGCCCGCGCACTTGGCCAGCTGCGCCAGCGTCCAGTAGTCGTAGGCCGTAGCGAGGCTTACGGCCACGCTCTGCCGCTTCTCCCAGAGGGTGACGCGTGGGTCGCTCTCACGCTCTCCTGGACGTAGGGCGGGCATATAGCCACGCTCGTCGAGGGCCTTAGAGAGGGGCCCCTTGGGGATGCGGGTCCAGGGAAGGTAGGACTTCTCTTCCAGCGTGCGCTGGGCAGCGGCGTAGGCCGCGGCGAGGTTGAAGCCCGTGACGCCCTTGGCATAGGCATCGGCGAAGGTAGCGATGGTGTGCGAGCCGTTCATGCGGTGCGTGTCGCCCTGCACCTCGGGGAAGGTAGGCAGCCAGCCCTCGGGGGACTGGCGCGCCATCCGCAGCAGCGAGGTGAGCATCTGCTGCTCGCGCTCGGGGTCGAGCAGTAGGCGCAGCGGGTGCACGGCGCGGTAGGTATCCCACAGCCAGTCATCGGTGTAGAAGGGTACGCCGCCGTCCTCGTGTACCTTGTTGTCGAAGGCTGACCAGTAGCGTCCCTCCTCCGAGATGCAGACCATACGCTCGTAGGTGCGGTAGAGGGAGGTGTAGAAGGTACTCCGCTCGGCGGCCGTCCCGCCCTCGACCTGGACCTTGTCCAGAGCCTTGGCCCATTCGTTGCGCCCAGCCTTGGCCACGAGCTTGAGCTCGTAGGACTGGATCTCACGCTGGACATTGCGCTGCGCCTGCTCTACGCTGATGTAGGAGACGCCGTAGCGTAGGGCGCCCTTGTCGCCGCTGAGCGCCACGACGATACTGGAGCCCGAGACGCTGTCGGGCTGCATCTGCACGCGCCCCGTACGTGCCTCGCGCAGGCCGAGAGCCTTAGGCGCCTCGCTCAGCTCTGCCCAGAGATAGACGCGCGTGGAGTCGGAGAGCTGCTGCCAGCCCGAGACGCTGCGCCCCGAGGCACGTAGCTGGCCGTCTGGCGTGGAGAAGACGAGGTAGCGCCCCGAGCCCTGTCCCTCGAAGTCGAAGGTATAGAGGGCGCTACGTGCTGCGGGGGCATAGCCTACGCTGACCTCAGGCTCCAGCAGGCGTACGCTGTAGAGGTAGGGCTTGACCTCCTCCTGATCGTAGCTGTAGCGGGTGACGGCGGGGACGGAGTCCTCCAGCGAGGTGCGGGGGCTGAGGGCAAAGGCGGAGATCCCGCGGTGCGAGGTGAGGATGAGCGGAAGGCCCTCCAGCTGCTCGGCGGCGTAGTCCGTGCGCTGAGGGTGGACGCGCATCATACTGTTCGGCAGGTGCACCGTGGGGAAGGTGGGCACGAGCAGGTGGCTGATGCTCCCCAGGTAGGGGTTCACGTAGTCGATGGGATCGCGCTGCTCCCCGCTGGTGCTGCTACTCGGGCTGCAGGCCGCGAGGAGCCCCGAGCCCAGGAGGAGGGCGTAGAGGATCTGTCTAGTCGTCATAGCTGCTATATAAATGCCAGAGGGACGCCCCGAGGCGGCTTGCCTCGAGGCGTCCCTCCGCTCTTAGGTGATGCTGGTGGCGCCCATGGCTGGGGGCTTGGGCTACATGCGCTCGGGCATCTCGATGCCCAGCAGGGCCGAGCCCGCGGCGATGGTACGGGCGATGACCTCGGAGAGGGCGAGGCGGAAGGCACGCTTCGTCTCGTCCTCCTCCTTGAGGATAGAGTGCTCGTGGTAGAACTGGTTGTACTCCTTGACCAGCTCGTAGACGTAGTTGGCTATAAGTGCGGGGCTGAAGTCGCGCGCTGCGTCGGCCACGACATCGGCGTATTCGGCGAGCTTAGCCACCAGCTCCTGCTCCTTCGTCTCGAGGGTGAGCGTCTTGGGGTCGAAGGTCTCGGGTAGGCTGATACCCTGCTCGGCGGCGCGGCGCAGCACACTGCGGATACGGGCGTAGGTGTACTGGATGAAGGGGCCCGTATTGCCGTTGAAGTCGATGATCTCCTCGGGGCGGAAGACGATGTTCTTGCGGGGATCGACCTTGAGGAGGAAGTACTTCAGCGCTCCGAGGCCTACGCGGCGAGCTACCTCGTCCGTCTCCTCGGGGCTCATGTCCTTGGCCTTGCCCTGCTCCTCGGCGATGCTGCGGGCCGTGGCGATCATCTCGTCCATGAGGTCATCGGCGTCGACGACCGTGCCCTCACGGCTCTTCATCTTGCCGTTGGGCAGCTCGACCATGCCGTAGCTGAAGTGTACGAGCCCCTTGCCGAAGTCATAGCCGAGGCGGTCGAGCAGTAGCGAGAGCACCTTGAAGTGGTAGTCCTGCTCGTTGCCCACGACGTAGACCATCTTGTCGATGGGGTACTCGTCGAAGCGCTTCTTCGCCGTCCCGATGTCCTGAGTCATGTAGACGGAGGTGCCGTCGGAGCGCAGTAGGATCTTGCGGTCCAGTCCCTCGTCGGTGAAGTCGGCCCATACCGAGCCGTCGGGATCCTGGACGAACTTCCCCTCCTTCAGCCCTCGGAGTACCTCGGCCTTCCCCTCGAGGTAGGTTTCGGACTCGTAGTAGATCTTGTCGAAGCTGACGCCCATACGCTCGTAGGTCTCGTCGAAGCCCGCGTAGACCCAGCTATTCATCATGCGCCAGATGGCTACGGTCTCCTCGTCACCCTCCTCCCAGCGGCGCAGCATGGCGCGCGCCTCGGCCATCAGCTCAGAGGCAGCCTCGGCCTCCTCCTTGCTCTTGCCTGAGGCCATGAGGGCCTCGAGCTCGGCCTTGTAGTGCTTGTCGAAGAGGACGTAGAAGTCCCCGATCAGGTGGTCGCCCTTCTTGCCCGTGCTCTCGGGCGTGGCGCCCTCGCCCCAGCGTACCCAGGCGAGCATGGACTTACAGATATGGATACCGCGGTCGTTGACGATATTGGTCTTGACCACGCGCTGCCCTGCGGCCTCTAGGATCAAGGCGAGGCTATAGCCGAGGAGGTTATTGCGCACGTGCCCGAGGTGCAGGGGCTTGTTGGTATTGGGCGAGGAGTACTCGACCATGACCAAGGGAGACTGCTCCGTGGCGCGGATATGTCCGTAGTCCGCATCGTGGCGTATGGCGTTGAAGTCCTCGACCCAGGCCTCCGTGGCGATCGTGAGGTTGAGGAAGCCCTTGACGACCTGCACGCTGGTGACGAGCTCAGGGTGACGCTCCAGCAGTGCCTCGCCCAGCTCCTGGGCCGTAGCCTCGGGGCTCTTGCGGGAGACCTTCAGGAGGGGGAAGGTCACCAGGGTCCACTGACCCTCGAATTCGCTGCGTGTCTTCTGCAGCTGTAGCTGCTCCTGGGGCACGCTCTGTCCGTAGAGCTCCTCTACGGCTTGGCTCACTGCGCTCTGCAGTGCGTGTACGATGGACATATTGCTCTCTGCTTATCTTATACTTTGTCGGTGGGTGGCTTAGCCTCGGGGCTGCGACCTCGGGGTCCCCCCGAGCTGCCGCCTCCGCTGGCTAGGAAGTACAAAGATACGAATAAGGGGCGCAAAGTCCAGACACTCAGCGCTGGGATCGCCCTACAGCTCCTCGCGGAGCGCTTCCCTAGCCGTCGCGGATGCTCCGGGCTCAGGGGAAGCGTCCGTGAGGGATATCAGTCAGGCGGCTGAGGGACGTCCGTCAGCACCGTGAGGGATACCCCTCAGCTCGCCGATGGGTATCGGTCAGCCCGCTCTAGACTTGGGGCGGCCGAAGCGCAGAGCCTAGGGTGGGGAAGAGCACAGCCAAGGGCGGGTAAAGCGTACTGCCTATAGCGGCTACGAGTACAGGCCGTAGTGGCCGCCGTGTCGCCTGCGGGATGAGCCTGCTTGCAGCCGCTAGAGCGCGCAGCCCCAGAGGGCTCGCGGGGATACGGGCAAAAGCCGTATCTTTATCCATCATTAAGAATCAGAACGGCAAACGACTCACCTAGATAGATGAAAGGAATAGTCCTAGCAGGCGGTGCGGGCACGCGCCTCTATCCCATCACCAAGGGCGTGAGCAAGCAGCTCCTGCCCATCTACGACAAGCCGATGATCTACTACCCGATCTCGGTACTGATGCTCGCGGGCATACGCGAGATACTCATCATCTCCACCCCCGAGGACCTGCCCGGCTTCCGCCGCCTCCTCGGTGACGGGTCGAGCTATGGGCTCAGCTTCAGCTACGCCGAGCAGCCCTCCCCCGACGGCCTAGCTCAGGCCTTCATCATCGGTCGGGACTTCATCGGTGACGACAGCGCCTGCCTCGTGCTGGGGGATAATATATTCTACGGTATGAGCTTCACGCAGCTGCTGCAGCAGTCCGTGGCGCGTGCCGAGCGCGAGGGTAGGGCGACGATCTTCGGCTACTGGGTCAGCGACCCCGAGCGCTATGGGGTGGCGGAGTTCGACGCCGAGGGGCGCTGCATCTCCATTGAGGAGAAGCCCGCCCAGCCCAAGAGCAACTATGCCGTAGTCGGCCTCTACTTCTACCCGAATAAGGTCGTCGACGTGGCCGCTGGGGTCAAGCCCTCGGCACGCGGTGAGCTGGAGATCACGAGTGTGAACCAGGCCTTCCTCGAGTCGGGCGAGCTCAGCATTGAGACGCTGGGCCGTGGCTTCGCTTGGCTCGATACCGGGACGCATGACTCCCTCTCGGAGGCCTCTACCTTCGTCGAGGTCATAGAGAAGCGTCAGGGGCTCAAGGTCGCTTGCCTCGAGGAGATCGCCTACCACCAGGGCTGGCTCAGCGCTGAGGAGCTGCGCCGTGTGGCCGAGCCGATGAAGCGCAATCAGTATGGTCAGTACCTCCTTAGGCTCCTCGAGCGCTAGCGTATGAAGATCCTAGACACTGCGATCCCCGAGGTCAAGATCCTCGAGCCGCGCCTCTTCGAGGATGCCCGCGGCTACTTCTTCGAGTCCTTCAATGAGCGCCTCTTCGCCGAGCTCGTAGCGCCCGTACACTTCGTCCAGGATAATGAGAGCCGCTCCAGCTACGGCGTCGTGCGTGGCCTCCACTTCCAGTGCGGCGAGGCGGCACAGGCCAAGCTGGTGCGCGTCATCCGTGGCCGTGTGCTGGACGTGGCGGTAGACGTGCGGCGGGGCTCGCCCACCTTCGGGCAGCATGTGGCCGTAGAGCTGACGGAGGACAATCACCGCCAGCTCTTCATCCCCCGCGGCTTCGCCCACGGCTTCAGTGTGCTGAGCGAGGAAGTCATCTTCCAGTACAAGTGTGATAACTACTACACTCCCGAGGCCGAGGGCGCTATCGCCTGGGATGATCCCGAGCTGGGGATCGACTGGCGCATCCCGCGCGAACGGGTGCTCCTCTCGGCCAAGGACAGCGCTCACCCCCGCCTCTCGGAGGCCACCAAGCTAGCCGAGTACATCCGATGAGCTACGCCCAGCCCTTCCTACTCCTCGGTGCCAGCGGCCAGCTCGGCAGTGAGCTGCGCCGCCTGCTGAATGCCGCCGCCGTACCCTATCTAGCCCCTGAGCTGGACGAGCTCGACCTCACGAGCCCTGCGTCTCTAGCGGGCTACCTCGCGGCACATCAGCCCGCACTCATCATCAATGCGGCCGCCTATACCGCCGTGGACAAGGCCGAGAGCGAGCGTGAGCTCGCCGAGCAGCTCAATCATCTAGCCCCTGCCCAGCTCGCCCAGTGGGCCGCCGAGGCAGGCGCCTACCTCATCCACGTCTCGACGGACTATGTCTTCGACGGCACGGCGCACAGCCCACTTAGTGAGGAGCAGCCCACGGCGCCCCTCGGCGTCTATGGCCGTACGAAGCGCGCGGGCGAGGAAGCCATCGAGCGCTCGGGCTGCCGCTACACCATCCTCCGCACAGCCTGGCTCTACTCCAGCTACGGGGCGAACTTCGTCAAGACGATGCTTCGCCTGATGCGCGAGCGCAGCCAGCTTACGGTTGTGGCGGACCAGATCGGGAGCCCCACCTATGCACGTGATCTCGCGGGCTGCATCCTCCAGCTCATCCAGCGCCCTGAGCCACTGGTCGGGCTCTACCACTTCAGCAACGAGGGAGTGGCCAGCTGGTACGACTTTGCCGAGGCTATACGCGAGTACGCAGGCCTCGACTGCGAGGTGCTACCCATACCGACGAGCGCCTACCCCACAGCTGCCGTGCGTCCCCTCTATTCGCTCCTAGACAAGGCGAAGATCAAGGCCGCGCTTCCCGAGCTCCACATCCCCCACTGGCGCAGCTCGCTCCAGAGCTGTCTGCCCCTAATCCTAGCGAACACTCATGACTAAGTATACCCGTAGCCTCCTCATCACCGGGGGGGCGGGCTTCATCGGGGGGCACGTCGTGCGCCTGATGACCCAGCGCTACCCCGACTACCACATCATCTGCCTCGACAAGCTCACCTACGCGGGCAACCTCGAGACCATAGCCGACGTGGCGGAGGCACCGAACTTCACCTTCGTCCAAGCCGACATCTGCGACTACGAGACCATGCGCCGCCTCCTCGTGGAGCACGAGGTCGACGGTATCATCCACCTTGCGGCCGAGAGCCACGTGGATCGCAGCATCAGTGATCCCTTCACCTTCGCCCGCACCAATGTCCTCGGCACGCTGAGCCTGCTGCAAGCCGCCAAGGAGGTCTGGTCGGCGCGCCCCGAGGGCTATGAGGGCAAGCGCTTCTACCACATCTCTACCGATGAGGTCTACGGAGCGCTGGAGCTGGACGGCGGCTTCTTCACCGAGGAGACGAAGTACGATCCCCACAGCCCTTATTCGGCGAGCAAGGCCTCCAGCGACCACTTCGTCCGTGCCTTCCACGATACCTATGGGCTGCCTACACTGGTGACCAACTGCTCCAATAACTACGGCCCCTATCAGTATCCCGAGAAGCTGATCCCGCTCTTCATCCACAACATCATCCAGCGCAAGCCGCTCCCCGTCTACGGCAAGGGTGAGAACATCCGTGACTGGCTCTATGTCCTAGACCACGCCCGCGCCATCGACACCATCTTCCACAAGGGGGCTATCGCCTCGACCTACAACATCGGCGGCTTCAACGAGTGGCGCAACATTGACCTCGTGCACCTGCTGGTCAAGACCGTGGACCGCATCCTTGGTCACCCCGAGGGCTACTCCGAGGAGCTCATCACCTACGTCACCGACCGTGCGGGGCATGACCTGCGCTACGCCATAGACTCGTCGAAGCTCAAGGAGGAGCTGGGCTGGGAGCCTAGCCTACAGTTCGAGGAGGGGCTGGAGCTGACCGTACGCTGGTACCTCGAGCATCAGGACTGGACGGAGCTCGTAGCGCGTCGTACGAGCGAGGCCTAGCCTATGGATCAGCCGCTGCACTATTACGCCTACCCCTCGCCCCTCGGGACGATCACGCTGGGGATCAGAGCTGGCGCACTCGCGCTGCTTGACCTCCCTAGCGAGGCGCAGCCTAGTATAGGCGCCGAGGAGCTCTGCACGGAGCCCCCAGCCGAGGACGCTACGCTCCTAGGGTGCGTGGGGCAGCAGCTGGCGGACTACTTCGCGGGGCGTCGCCAGCACTTTGATCTGCCGCTTGCCCCAGTGGGGACACCCTTCCAGCGGGCGGTGTGGGCAGAGCTCGCCCGTGTACCCTACGGGCAGACGCTGAGCTACCTTCAGCTGGCCCAGCGCCTGGGTAAGCCCGCCGCCGTGCGTGCTGTAGCCCAGGCCTTGGGACGCAATCCCATCGCCATCATCCTGCCCTGCCACCGCATTGTCTCCAGTGGTGGCGGCCTCGGCGGCTTCAGTGCGGGCCTCGAGACCAAGCGCTGGCTCCTCCAGCTGGAAGGCGTACTTGCCCCTGAGCTCCTCTAGCGGCACGCCCGCTCTATCCTTAGGGTGCGGAGCTCAGAGCCTCGCCTGGAGTATCCTTAGTGCTCCGCCTTAGCCACCGATCTCCTTGGCTAGCCCTTAGCGATAGAAGCAAACAGCCGCGCCCCCGAGTATCTAGAGATGCTCGGGGGCGCGGCTGTTTGGCTAGAGGAGGGTAGGGGCGGCTAGAGCCGTCCGAAGGTCTCGCGGAGGAAGTCTAGGGCGGCGCGCAGAGGTGCCTCGTCGCTTAGCTCCAGCAGCTCCCAGTCTCCCGGGGCCTTGATGCCGACGAAGCGGATGAGGCCGTGGCTGTTCTTCTTGTCCTGACGCATCAGTGAGATCAGTTCGCCGTAGTCGCGGCAGCTGTAGAGCGCGGGCTGGTAGAGCTCCTGCGCGAGGTAGAGCAGCTGGCGGAGGTAGTCGCGGGAGCAGCCCGTGAGCTCCGTCGTGAGGTAGCTCTCGACGATGAGGCCGAGGACGACCGCCTCGCCGTGCCGTAGGCTCTGCCCCTGGGGGCGCGCTAGGGCGAAGGCTTCGAGGGCGTGGCCTACGGTATGCCCTGCGTTGAGGATACGCCTGAGGCCCGACTCGCGCGGATCGGCCGTGACGATCGCCTCCTTATACTCCACGCTGGAGCGAATGAGCTCTAGCCACTCCGCATCGCTGAGCCCGACGGGGTCGCCGAGGCGCCGCAGCTGGAGCCAGGTCTCCTCTCCCTGCAAGCTCGCGTGCTTGATGATCTCCCCGTAGCCCGATAGGAGTTCGTCTAGGGCTAGGGTCTCGAGGAAGGCCGTATCAATGACTACCTCCTCGGGGAGGTGGAAGGCGCCGACGAGGTTCTTGACCCCAGCGAAGTCGATAGCGGTCTTACCCCCCACGGAGGCGTCTACCATGGACAGCAGCGTCGTGGGGACATTGATCGTCCGTATGCCCCGCATGTAGGTGGCGGCAGCGAAGCCGCCGAGGTCCAGCAGGGCGCCTCCGCCGATGATGACCAGTAGACTCTGACGGCTGGCTCCTGCATCTGCGAGCCAGCTCCAGAGCTCCGCGAGCTGGCTGGTGTCCTTGCTCTCCTCGCCCGAGCACTCGAGGCTGTAGTAGGCCGTGGAGGGGGGGAGCTGCGCTTGGAGCTCGGCGATGCGTGCTTCCTGCAGCTGTCGAAGCGCGGGGTCAATCAGGACAAAAAGACGGTCGCAGGCTAGCCCCTCGACGAGCGAGGGTAGCCTGCGACCGAGTAGGTCTGTGCCTAGGATCATGGGTGTGCCTTAGGCCTGGAGTCCGAGGTCAGCCAGCAGCTGGTCTACCGCGGCATTGAGCCCATCAGGGTTCTTCCCCCCAGCGGTAGCGAAGTGAGGCTGACCACCGCCGCCGCCCTGGATGTGCTTGGCTGCCGCGCGGAGGAGCTGGGCGGCATTCCAGCCACGGCTCTCGACGAGGTCCTTGCTCAGCATCAGCGTGAGGTTGGGCTTGCCCGAGGTCTTGTCCTCCTGGGCTCCGATGAAGACGAAGGGCTCGCTGAGCTCGCCTGCGATCTGGAAGGCAAGATCCTTGATGATCTCGCTGGGGACGTTCTGACGCAGGAGGAAGAGGCGGATACCGTTCACCTCGTGGCGCTTCTCCAGTAGGCGGCGCTTGACCTCGAGGAGCTGCTGCTTAACGTAATCGCCTACCTGGCGAGCCAGCTCGCTGTTCTCCTCGAACATCTTCTGGATGGCCGTCATGAGCTGCGGGCTGTTGTTGAAGAGCCCGCGGATGCTCTGCAGGAGATCCTCCTGGGCATAGAGGTACTCCTCGGCTGCGGCGCCCGTTACGGCCTCGATGCGGCGTACGCCTGCAGCCACAGAGGACTCGCTGGTGATGCGTACCGTGCCGATGACACCCGTAGAGCGGACGTGTGTACCGCCGCAGAACTCCGTCGAGCTGCCGAAGCGGATTACGCGTACGTAGTCGCCGTACTTCTCGCCGAAGAGCGCCAGGGCGCCCATCTGACGTGCCTCCTCAATGGGTACCTCGCGGTACTCCTGTAGGGGGAGGCAGGCGCGGACACGCTCGGTGACGAGGCGCTCTACGGCGCGGAGCTGCTCGGGCTCTACCTTGGCAAAGTGGGCGAAGTCAAAGCGCAGCACCTCGTCAGAGACGAAGGAACCCTTCTGCTCGACGTGCGCGCCGAGGACCTCACGTAGGGCCTCGTGCAGCAGGTGAGTAGCGGAGTGATTGGCCTCGATACGGTGGCGACGCTCGGCATCCACGACAGCGCGGAAGCTCCCCTCTAGCTCGGCGGGGAGCTGCTTCATCAGGTGGATGGCTAGGTTGTTCTCCCGCTTGGTGTCGAAGATAGCGTAGCGCGTGCCGTCGGAGGCGATGAGGGCACCGCGGTCACCGACCTGTCCGCCCATCTCGGCGTAGAAGGGCGTCTCGCTGAGGACGACCTGGTAGTACTCCTGCCCCTTCTGCTTGACCTGGCGATAGCGGAGGATCTCCGTCGTCGTCTCCAGCTGGTCGTAGCCTACGAAGCGTACGGCAGCCTCGTCGTGGACGCTGATCCAGTCGCCCGCATCGATGGCGGCGGCGTTGCGCGCACGCTCCTTCTGCTGCTGCATCGCAGCGTCGAAGCCCGCTTCATCGACCGTCATGCCCTGCTCGCTGAGGATGAGGGCCGTCAAGTCAAGCGGGAAGCCGTAGGTGTCGTAGAGGACGAAGGCGGCCTGCCCGTCCAGCACCTGCTGGCCCTGGCGCTTGCACTCCTCGATCTGCTTGTCCAGTAGGCGGATGCCCGTCTCCAGCGTGCGCAGGAAGCTCTCTTCCTCCTCGCGCATCACCTTCTCGATCAGCTCGCGGCCTGCCACAAGCTCGGGGTAAGCCTCGCCCATGGTCTGGATGAGTACGGGCAGGAGGCTGTACATGAAGGCCTCGCGACGCCCGAGGAAGGTGTAGCCGTAGCGTACGGCGCGGCGCAGGATGCGGCGGATGACGTAGCCCGCCTTAGCATTGGAGGGCAGCTGCCCGTCCGTGATGGCGAAGGCGATGGTACGGATGTGGTCGGCGATGACACGCATCGCCACGTCCGACTCCTTGGCGGCACCGTACTCTATACCCGTGAGCGTGGCGATGGCCTGGATCATTGGGGTGAAGATGTCGGTATCGTAGTTGGACGTCTTGCCCTGTATGGCCATGCAGAGACGCTCGAATCCCATCCCCGTGTCGATGACGCGCTTGGGCAGGGGCTCCAGTGAGCCGTCGGCCTTGCGGTTGTACTGCATGAAGACGAGGTTCCAGATCTCGATGACCTGAGGGTGGCCTTGGTTGACCAGACTCAGCCCGTCGACCTGGGCGCGCTCCTCCTCGGGGCGGATATCCACGTGGATCTCGGAGCAAGGACCGCAGGGACCCTGATCGCCCATCTCCCAGAAGTTGTCGTGCTTGTTGCCATTGATGATGCGCTCGGCAGGGAGGTGCTTCTCCCAGAAGCCTGCGGCCTCATCGTCACGCTCTAGGCCTTCGTCGGGTGCTCCCTCGAAGACGGTCACATAGAGGCGATCCTTGGGCAGCTTAAGTACCTCCGTTAGGTATTCCCAAGCCCAGTCGATAGCCTCGTGCTTGAAGTAGTCCCCGAAGGACCAGTTCCCCAGCATCTCGAACATCGTGTGGTGGTAGGTGTCGTGGCCTACTTCCTCAAGGTCGTTGTGCTTGCCGCTGACGCGCAGGCACTTCTGCGAGTCGGTCACGCGGGGGTACTTGATCTCGGCATTCCCGAGGATGATGTCCTTGAACTGGTTCATCCCGGCATTGGTGAACATCAGCGTAGGGTCGCCCTTGATCACCATGGGAGCAGAGGGGACGATCTGGTGCCCCTTGCTATGGAAGAATTGCTTGTACGACTCGCGGATTTCTTGCGAAGTCATGCTGCTCTTGTCACTCATCTATGTATTTAGGCTTGTATCAATGTGATTGAGGATGCAAAGGTACGCTAATTCCGCGTATCGCTGTGGGCGCTGAGCCCTTGTCCCAGGGACGTGGGCTGCCTGGACTAGCTAGGGGTGGAGCCTTCGACGGGCTACCACCCGCTGGTGGCACCACCGCCGCCCGAGGAGCCTCCACCGAAGCTGCCTCCGCCAAAGCCCCCACCGAAGCCTCCTCCGCCGAAGCCTCCTCCGCGGTGACGGCCGCCACTCAAGAGCCCGCCGAGGAGCATAGCGCCGAGGGCTGCATCATCGGTCGAATTGTCGCGATAGTCACGGTGATCGCTCTCCCCACAGTTACGACAGCGTAGCTCGGTACGTATGTAGCGGACCCCCTCGAGGCGTATGCGCTGCTGCCTGACGACCTCGGCCGTACGTGCCCGACAGTGGCGGCATACGCTCCAGTGCTCGGAGAGGTCCTCCCCGACGAGCTCCCGCTCGTGGCACTCAGGGCAGGCGAAGGCGACATAGCGCCGCGAGCCGAGGGCGGTCTCCAGGCGCTGGGGCTGCGTCAGATAGCTGTAGCTCTCCTCAGGGCTCAGCTGCTTGAGGAGCCCGACCTGGCAGTGTGGGCAGCGCGAGAGGCGCTGCTCGATCTCCTGTAGCCTGCGCTGCATATATATATAGTATAGGATGCCGACCGGTAGGCAAAGCACGCAGAGCACCAGCGCCCAGATGCGGTAGGTGCGGCGTAGGCTGGGGTAGCTGAGCAGGAGCTGACGCTGCCCACGCTGTGCCTGGTGTACCACGCCCTGCAGGTTGTTCACCAGCGAGAAGGCAATGATCGCTACGATGAGGATGTAGAGGTAGAGGAGCACAGAGCTATCCAGCCCGAGCCCCTCGCTGCTAGGCCCTCGGGCAGTGTGCCGATCCGAGCGGTAGCCTGCTGCGATCAGCTCCTGCTTCACAGCCTCTACCCCCATGATCAAGGCATCCGCATAGTGGCCCTGACGGAGGAGGGGGATCATCACTTGGCGCTGGATGCGGGAGGCCGTGGCATCGGGCAGTGTACCCTCGAGGCCATAGCCGACCTCGAAGCGTACCTTGCGCTGGTCGAGGACCAGGAGGATCAGCAGCCCATCGTTGAGCGTGCGGGAGCCTATGCCCCAGCTGCGGAAGAGCTCGGTGGCGAAGCCCTCGATATCGCGCTCCCCGATGCTGGGCAGTAGCACGACGGCGCACTCTACGCCCGTGTCGCTACGTAGCTCGGTGAGCAGAGCGTTCAGCACATCCCGTACGTTGGGGCTCATGTAGCTCTCGGGATCGGAGAAGAGCTGGAGGCTATCCTGGGCGAAGACCTTGGGGACACGCTCTACCGTGTAGACTGTGCCGCTTGAGCCCTGTGCCTGGAGCTCTGGGGAGAAGAGCCCAAGGCTAAGTGCCAGCTCCAAGAGGAGGCTAAGCACGTAGGCTATATGACGAAGCCTGCCCCCACGCTCCCCGAAGGAAGTCATGGGAGCAGGCTGTAGATACTGCAGCATAGGCGCTACTTCTGACTAGAGGAGAAGTCGACCACTGGAGCTACATCGCTGCCAGCCTGAGCCGTGAAGTAGGGGCGGGGACGGAAGCCCGTGATGCCTGCGATCAGCGAGTTGGGGAAGCTGCGCACCTCGAGGTTGTAGGTCTTGGCGATCTCGTTGAAGTCACGGCGCGCCGTGGCGATACGATTCTCCGTGCCCTCCAGCTGCGCCATCAGCGTCTGGAACTGCTCGTTGGCCTTCAGCTCGGGGTACTTCTCCACGACGACCATCAGGCGAGAGAGCGCCGAGGAGAGGGCATCCTGAGACTGCTGGAAGCGTGCCAGTGCGGCCTCGTCCATATTGTTGGCATCGATCGTGGTGCTCGTGGCGCGGCTACGTGCCTGGATGACGCCCTCGAGGGTCTCACGCTCGTGGCTGGCGTAGCCCTTGACTACGTTGACGAGGTTGGGGATGAGGTCGGCGCGGCGCTGGTAGTTATTCTCTACCTGAGCCCAGGCGGTATTGACCTGCTCCTGCGAGCCTACGAGGCCGTTATACTTCGATACCCCCCAGAGGAGGACGAGGACAGCCACGACGGCTGCGATGATTCCTTTTGAGAACTTCATGATGTCTGTCTGCTTAGTGGTTTGAGTCTAGGCGCTGCGTGGGCTAGGCTAGCGGGCGATGAGGAGGTAGTAGTTCTTCTTGCCGCGCTGCACGAGCAGGTAGCGCCCGTCGATGAGCTGCTCGGTGGTGATCAGCTCGTCCGTGGAGCTGACCTTCTCCTTGTTGATGCTGATGCCTCCAGCTTGGACGAGCTTGCGCAGCTCACCCTTGGAGGGGAAGATGGCGGCATCCTCCGTCAGGAGCTCGATGAGGCGACGGCCTGCCTCGAGCTCGGTGCGGGAAACTTCGTACTGAGGTACCCCCTCGAAGACGGCCAGCAGCGTAGCCTCGTCGAGCGTCTGGAGCTGCTCACGCGTGCCCTGCCCGAAGAGGATCCCCGAAGCGGCTACAGCGGCCTCGTAGTCGGCGCGGCTGTGTACCAGTACGGTCAGCTCCTCTGCCAGGCGACGCTGCAGCGCACGTAGGTGGGGCGCTGCTGCCTGCTCGGCCTCGAGGGCTGCGATCTCCTCACGGGAGAGCGTGGTGAAGATCTTGATATAGCGTGCGGCGTCGGCATCGTTGACGTTGAGCCAGAACTGGTAGAAGGCATAGGGCGTCGTGCGCTCGGGGTCGAGCCATACGTTGCCACTCTCCGTCTTGCCGAACTTACCCCCGTCGGCCTTGGTGATCAGCGGGCAGACGAGGCCGAAGGCTTCGCCCCCATCCTTGCGGCGGATCAGCTCCGTCCCCGTGGTGATATTGCCCCACTGGTCCGATCCGCCCATCTGTAGACGGCAGCCGTAGTTGCGGTAGAGGTATAGGAAGTCGTAGCCCTGGAGGAGCTGGTAGCTGAACTCAGTGAAGGACATCCCGTTGGAGTTCTCCCCGTTGAGACGCTTCTTGACCGAGTCCTTAGCCATCATATAGTTGACGGTGATGTGCTTGCCGATGTCGCGGATGAAGCCTAGGAAGCTGTAGTCCTTCATCCAGTCGTAGTTATTGACGAGGATGGCGGCATTGGGGGCGTCGCTCTCGAAGTCAAGGAACTTCGACAGCTGCTTCTTGATCCCAGCCTGATTGCGCTTCAGCGTCTCCTCATCGAGCAGCTTGCGCTCGTCCGACTTCATCGAGGGGTCGCCGATCATCCCCGTAGCGCCGCCCAGTAGGGCGATGGGGCGATGGCCGGCGCGCTGTAGGTGGCGCAGCATCATGACGCCCACGAGGTGACCTATATGCAGCGAGTCCGCCGTGGGGTCTATCCCGAGGTAGGCGGAGGTCATGCCCTTGGTGAGCTCCTCCTCTGTCCCGGGGATCATATCATGGATCATGCCACGCCAGCGTAGCTCTTCGACGAAGTTCTTAATCTCACTCATATCTATGCTGTGTTTATATCGTTTCTGCAAAGGTACGTAATCCCTACGTTCGCCCCGCACGGAGGCGTAAGCCGCGCTTGCCCCCGAGGCAGCTCGCAGCTCCAG
This sequence comes from uncultured Porphyromonas sp., assembly GCF_938046015.1. GTDB lineage: Bacteria > Bacteroidota > Bacteroidia > Bacteroidales > Porphyromonadaceae > Porphyromonas. The sequence continues at coordinate 17,926 of NZ_CALIXW010000030.1, forward strand.
CCTCGCCCCATCTCCAGCGAAGGGAGGGCTAAGCCCTCGGCGAAGTGCGCCCATAGGGAGATCGCCTCTGAGGGATAGCAGTCAGCGCGCTGAGGGACGTCAGTCACATGCGCCATGGATACCCATCGCGAGGCTGAGGGATATCCCTCACGGAGCCCCGAGCCCAGTCAGCGGCCTGTGATCACACAGATAATGGCCTTGCCTAAGGGTAAATGGGATCGGACACAGCAAGGGCCTTTGCAGCTGCTCCTAGCGAGTAACAGTGGGGTGGAGTAGTGGGGGTGCGGTGCGTCAGCCCGCTTGTCGCGCGCGGTCGCTGCAGGCTTTTACGTATCTTTGTGCCGTACCAACTAGACAGTATAGCAGAATGGACAATACCCGAATGAGCCGCATCAATCGGCTGATACAAAAGGAAGTCAGTGACCTCTTCCGCCAGCAGACCCAGGCCCTCCCTGGGACGCTGGTCACCGTCACCTCGGTCACCGTGAGCCCTGACCTAAGCATTGCACGCGTGCGCCTCTCGATCTTCCCCACCGAGCGCGGGGAGGAACTGCTGGAGACCATCCGCTCCAACGCCCGTGCCATCCGCTACGACCTGGGCCTGCGCGTAGGCAAGCAGCTGCGCAAGTTGCCCGAGCTGACCTTCTTCATCGACGACTCGCTCGACTACCTCGAGCGCATTGATGAGCTGCTGGGTCGCTAGCCGCCCCGATACCATATTATATATAGGAAGGACGTGCTCAGCCTACGTATAGCGCTCCGCTACCTTTTCAGCCGATCGCGCCTACATGCGGTGAACTATGTGACGGGGGTCTCCACCCTCGCCGTAGCCATCGTCGCCATGGCGCTGGTCTGCGTCCTCTCGGTCTACAATGGCTATGTGGAGCTTATCCTGGCAGGGACAGAGCGCACGGATGCCGAGCTACTCGTACGAGCGCGTAGCGGTGGCGTCTTCGACCTCAGCAAGTACCCTCAGTGGCCGAAGCTACTCCGTGAGACGGGGGCGCGTAGCTGTGTGCGCCTCCTCTACAGCAAGGGGCTACTACGTGCCGATGAGCGCCAGTGGGTCGTCGAGGTGCAGGGGGTAGACCGTCACTTCGGGGAGGTCTACACGATGGAGCAGCAGCTCTTCTCGGGCCGCGCCCTGAGCTCAGCGCTCCGCCACTATAGCAGTGCCGACAGCGTCCTCCCCATCACCATAGGCGCGGGGCTGCCGCTGCTGACCGATAGCACGGCTCGTGGAACCGAGCCCGCCGAGGTGACGCTACTCTTCCCCAAGCGTCGGGGCTTCATCAACCCGCTGAACCCCGCCAGCTCCTTCAGCGGTATGCCCGTCGAGGTCATCGGCCAGTATCCCCCGATGAGCCTCGAGACGGACCACACCATCTACGTGCCGCTGGAGGGACTGCAGCAGCTGCTGGACTACGAGCGCGACGAGCTCAGTGCCCTGGCGCTCCGCTACCCTAAGGGGACCGACCTCGAGGCCGTGCGTGAGCGCCTCACAGAGGGACTGGGGTCGGAGCTAGTCGTCCAGGACCGCGAGGAGCAGCACCCCGAGCTCTCCTACCTCATACGCATGGAGAAGGTGATGACCTACCTGATCCTGCTCTTCATCCTGCTGTTGGCCTCGCTCAATGTCGCCAGCAGCCTGACGATGCTGCTCCTGGAGAAGCGCAGCGACTATGCCATCCTCTACGCCCTCGGCGCCTCGCAGCGCATGGTGGGGAGTATCTTCCGCAGCGTAGGCCTGCTGATCGCCCTCATTGGCTCGAGCCTGGGGCTCGTCCTGGGGCTCGTCGTCTCGCTCCTACAGCAGTACTTCGGCATCATCTCCACAGGTGCGGGACTATCGGCCCAGGCACTTCCGGTGAAGATCCTGCCGCTGGACCTCGTGTTGGCCTTCGTCAGTGTCAGCGCGATCTCGTACCTGATCTCCCTCTATCCGATACACTTCTTCGTGCGTCAACGCAAGGGATGAGGTGCGCTCCGAGGCGGAGTCGGGCGCCTATTTGGGCGTTACAAAATCATTGGTTACATTTGCCTATAGCAAAGCAGACTCCACCAGGAGCCTACACATCACAACTAAATACTATTGCGTATGAAATCCGCAGAAATCCTCGCCTCGCTTGAGGCGAAGCACCCTGGAGAGAAGGAATTCCTCCAAGCCGTGAAAGAAGTGCTCCTCTCGGTAGAGGAGGTGTACAACCAGCACCCTGAGTTCGAGAAGGCCGCCATCATGGAGCGCCTCGTGGAGCCAGACCGTATCATCACCTTCCGCGTGCCCTGGATAGACGATGCTGGTAAGGTGCATGTCAACATCGGCTACCGCGTGCAGTTCAACAACGCCATCGGCCCCTACAAGGGCGGTATCCGCTTCCATCCCACGGTCAACCTCTCCATCCTGAAGTTCCTCGGCTTCGAGCAGACCTTCAAGAATGCACTCACCACGCTGCCTATGGGTGGCGGCAAGGGCGGCGCTGACTTCTCCCCCAAGGGTAAGAGCGACCGTGAGATCATGACCTTCTGCCAAAGCTTCATGCGCGAGCTGTGGCGCCACATCGGTCCTGACACCGACGTGCCTGCAGGGGACATCGGCGTAGGTGGCCGTGAGGTCGCCTATATGTATGGCCAGTACAAGCGCCTGGCGAACGAGCATACGGGTACGATGACGGGGAAGGGCTTCACCTTCGGGGGCTCGCGTCTGCGTCCTGAGTCTACGGGCTTCGGGGCTGTGTACTTCGTACAGCACATCTGCCAGCAGCACGGCATCGAGCTCAAGGGCAAGACGGTCGCTATCTCGGGCTTCGGTAACGTCGCCTGGGGTGTAGCCAAGAAGGCTACCGAGCTGGGCGCTAAGGTCGTGACGATCTCTGGCCCCGACGGCTATGTCTACGACCCCGACGGCATCAATACCGAGGAGAAGTTCCAGGCACTGCTTGACCTCCGCTCCAGCGGTAACGACGTCGTATCCGACTACATCAAGAAGTTCCCCAAGGCTCAGTTCTTCGCAGGCAAGAAGCCCTGGGAGCAGAAGGTCGACATCGCTATGCCCTGCGCTACGCAGAATGAGATGAACGAGGCAGATGCCAAGATGCTGCACGCCAACGGCGTGACCATCGTCGCCGAGACCTCCAACATGGGCTGTACGGCCGAGGCTGCTGAGTACTTCGTCGCACAGAAGATGCTCTTCGCTCCTGGTAAGGCAGTCAACGCCGGTGGCGTGGCTACCTCGGGCCTCGAGATGTCCCAGAATGCCATGCACCTCTCTTGGACCAACGAAGAGGTAGATGCTAAGCTGCACCAGATCATGAGCGACATCCACGAGCAGTGCGTCCTCAATGGTAAGGAAGGCAACTATATCAACTACGTCAAGGGCGCTAACATCGCAGGCTTCCTCAAGGTCGCCACAGCGATGCTCGAGCAGGGCGTCATCTAGTCCCAGCACCTGCTAGACAGCAAACGAAGTCGCCCCCATCAGCTCGCTCTGAGCTGATGGGGGCGATTTTTTTTATTAGGCTACGCGGAGGCAGGCTCCTTGCCTTGCCTCATTCTTGGGCTACTTGCTGGTCTGTTCCTTATCTCTTGATGCTGCGGCCTCCCTTGCTGGGCACTGCGCTCGGAGCTGTATGCTTGGGTAGCCATAGCCGTGCAGTAGGACTACAGCGGCGATGGCTTAGGCCGAGGATATACGGACTTAGCCTGCCTTATATAGGGCTAGGAGGAAGAGTAGGGGATGCTGGAGGGGGAGCTTGCTCGCTGTGGGAGCTGAGGCTAGGAGCCTAGGGAGAGAGACCCTATCAGTAGGGAAGTATGGGGAGAGGGTAGTCCTCGAGGGGTGTTTAGGTCTAAGGGAGGCGCCTTGAGGGGCGGTGTGTGGCGACGCTTTGCCTGATGCCTTGTCTCCTTGGCTGCTTGATCCTAGCGGGTGGGCTTACCTTACTTGAAGCGCAGGGGTGATGGTGGTGACAGAGCTGATCTCCCTCCGAGAGGGCGACTCAGGACTCTGTACCCGACCATGCACCTGCTGCATGTACGCTATCGGCTTATAGCTGCTCCTGGCACATGATCCACTCTGGACGCTATGCTATCTAGGCTGGAAGGGGCGGTTTTGGATAGGTTGGAGGAACAAATAAAGAAACCCCTTCGCGAGTCTAGCCTAGATCCCAGTCCGGAGTGCGTAGTGATCTGTCCTACTTCTCCCAAGTGGGTGGGGACATCTCCCCAGCCTGGGGGACATCCGAGCATGAGGGAGCCTAAGGTCGGTCGTATGGTGCGGTCGGATAGGTACCCCTCGTAGAGCGAGCTTGGTCCTCGTCGTAGCGAGGACGATAGCGACATGATATCAAGAGGAGGTATCCACTGTGGCTAGGGAGCTACACAAGGGAAGACCCTTCTCTGACCTATACGTCGAGCAGAAGGTGCACCTAGGGTGAGGATAGCAGGCCTAGAGGCGGCGAGCTATTGGGTCACATGGCTGTCGTCTTCTCAATCTTATTCCCGAGATTGTCACACTGGTTCTTACGGGCAGGTCTCCTGGCTCATCACCCTGGTCTATCCCCGAGCACGCACCTTCCCAAGTCCTAGGACTCAGTGGCAGGCTACAGCCTTTGGTGTCGGAGACCCTCCCTGAGGGGGAGGGGGTGACTCACAGTAGCGGGTACTGCGCCGGATTCGCACCGGCTTCCCTTACTAGCCCCGTCCTCTAGATGCGCTTCATCTGCTGCGGTGGCTATACCTGTAAGACACTGCAAAGGTACAGATTATATTCGATAGCGCCAAGGAGACGACACGGGGCTAAAGCAAAGCCAGCCCGCAGCTCCCTTTTGTGGGGCGTGCGGGCTGGCTTGGCCTTATGGACTAGGAGGGGCGCTTACTTGCGCTCAGCGAGCTCCTTGTCGAGGAAGATCAGGGCTGCACCCTGAGCCAGGCGCAGGCGATCGACGAGGTTGGAGGCGGTAGCCTCTTCCTCTACCTGCTCGCGGACGTACTTCATGAAGAAGTCCTGCGAGGCCAGGTCCTGCTCCGCAGCCGCTAGGCGTACGAGCTCCTCGATCTTGGAGGATACGAGGCACTCGTGGGCGTAGGCCTTCTCAGCGATCTCGAGGGCGGAGGCGAAGTCCGTCTCTACGGCGGGGATGGCCTGGATGCGTACCTTGCCCCCACGCTCGATGCTGTACTTCATCATGTCCTCGGCGTGCCCCAGCTCCTCGCGGTACTGGACATAGTACCAGTGGGCGAAGCCGTCCAGGCCAACCGATGCGTAGTGTGCCGACATCGAGAGGTAGAGGTTAGCGGAGAGCATCTCCAGGGCGATCTGCTCATTGATGGCAGACTGCATCTTCTCAGTAAACTTCATAATAGCTTGTTCTTGTAATTGTGATTGTATAAACCGTTCGCCTAGTAATACAGCCGAGCGGTCCTTTTTGTTCATTGTGGCAGGCGTGGTGCCTGCGCCTCCTTAGTCGTCCCAGTCCCTGCGTAGGCGGGCGGGGCGGCCCTTGGGGGTACTGCGCTCTTGGCGTACTGCGCCGCGGCGGCCGCTATTGCGATGCCTCAGGGCACGCTCGTCGAAGGACTGCTCCTCCTCGTCCCAGCCCTCGGTGCGCTGCTTATGGAGGCGGCGGTTCTCGGGGTTGTTCTTGCTGGTCTTGCGTAGGGCCGCGCTCTTGGCTGCCGAGGCCTGGCGCTGGCTCTCGGCGCGCTCGGTACGCTTGTCGCGTGTGCGGCTGCGGCTGGCATCCTTCTGCTCCTTGGCCTGGAGCTTCTCCTCCGCGAGGTGATCACGGATGAGATCCTTGACGGGCAGGTCTACTTCGTCAAAGTAGACGCTGTCCTCGGGGCCGACGAGATCGGCTAGGGTGGCGCGGCGTCCGTTGACCTTGACGCGTCCCTGCCGTATGTAGTCTTCGGCATCGCGACGAGAGCCGAGGCCAGCGTCGCTGATGAGCTTGTTGATTCGTAGTTTCATTCTGCTGTGGTATGGGGTCGCTGATGGGGGTGGCTGGGCTGGGGTGGGCCTAGGGGCGCAGCTGGGTATCGGCCCAGGCTGTGATATGCTGCACGACCTCGGCGCTGGGCAGGGCCTCCGAGCAGCTTAGGCCCTCGGAATGGCATTCCTTATTGTCCCCGAAGATACTGCAGGGGCGATGCTCCATGCCCTCGGGCTGTAGACAGTCCTCGAGCTGCTGCCCGATGCCGAGGAAGCCCGCCGCGGGATGGGTGCAGCACCAGATGGAGAAGCAGCGCACACCGACGAGCGACGCCAGGTGCATATTGGCGCTGTCCATGCTGAGCATGGCGTCGAGTGTGGCGATGAGGAGCAGTTCCTCGGAGAAGTCCAGGAGGCCAGCCACCGTGCGCAGCTCGGGCAGCTCCTTGGCCCAAGCCTCAAGCTGCTGGGCCTCACGCCCAGGCGCCCCGAAGAGGTAGAGCTCGAAGCGACCGTCTGCGACAAGGGCCGCCAGCACCTCCTTCATCCGCTCGGGGGCGTAGGTCTTGGTCGCCGTGGAGGCGAAGGGGGCGATGCCGAGGCGAAGGCGCCCGCGTGGGGTCTGCACCAGCTCGGGGTGGAGGCGTGCGAAGGTCTCCAGGAGCGAGGGGTGCAGCGCTATGGGCGGCGGGAGGTCGGGGACCTCGAGGCCCGCCTCGACGAAGACCTTGCGGTAGAGCGTCCACATCGGCGGCACGGGCTGTATAGGTGCTCCAGCGGGGCGGTGGAGTAGGGCGCGGCGCTCGCGGCGGGGCTTCACCAGATGGCGTACGGGGATGCCCCAGAGGCTGAGGTAGCGGCGGAGGAACTTGGTACGCAGCACATCGTGCAGATCCAGCACGGCGTCGAAGCGCTCCAGCCTCAGCCTGCGGGCATAGCGCATCAGCCCGAGGAGGCTGCGCTCCTCGCGGCGGGTGTCTATGGCCATGGCCTCGAGGTTGTCGGGCGGATCGACCAGCAGCTCCGTCATGAAGGGCTGCGTCAGGAGGATGAAGTCGTGCTGCTCATTGGCCCGAGCTACAGCGTAGAGGAGCCGAAGGAGCATCGCCACGTCCCCGAGAGCGGAGAGGCGAATGACGAGGTAGCGCGCCACAGAGGTCTATGTATATATGGAGTGGGTAGCTCGTGAGCATCGTGGGCTAGAGCGTCTGCCCCTTGAGTAGGGGATTGAGCTGCGGGTCGTTGTACATCTTCATCTGCTTGTAGACCTTCATGTACTTACGCCCTGCGGCGATGTCCTCTAGGAGCTCGTCGATGGCCTGCGTCAGGTCGCGCTCCTGCTCGATGAGGACGGCGAGCTTGCTACTGCACTTAGCGCGCAGCTCTTCGTTCCCCTGGGCACCCTTGAGGGCCTTGTCCATGTTGTAGATCTTCAGCTCGAGGATGGAGAGGCGATCGATGGCCCAGGCTGGGCTCTCGGTATTGATGCTGGCCTCGGGAAGTGGCTTCACGGAGGCGAACTCCTGCAGGAAGAAGCTGTCGATGAGCTCCACGAGGTCGGTGCGCTCCTGGTTGCTGCGGTCGATGCGGCGCTTGATCTTGAGCGCTTCCACGGGGTCGATGTCGGGGTCGCGGATGATGTCCTCGAGGCACCACTGGGCGTTGTCGATCCAGTTCTTACGGAAGAGGTCGTGCTCGATCGTCCGCTCGGGATGAGGGTTGACACAGGGAGTATCGACGCTACCCTGAGTCTCGTAGACCCCGATAGCCTCCTTGAAGATGCGTGTAGCTAGGTGACTGAACTGCTTCATAGATGGTTGCTAGCGCTTGATTGCTAGCTCAAAGATAAGTAAAAGCCCCTAGCGCACCAAGCCCCCGTAAGGCCTAGCGCGTAGGGGCTTCCCCGTGTGCTGTCTCCTACTCCTTATCGCTCCCGTCTGCTGCCTGCCGCTGGCCGTCCTCCTTCGCTGCTGCCCGCCCCGCTGCTGAGCCTTATCTCTCGGCTCGCTGACTGATAGCTCTCACGGCGCTGACTGCCGTCCCTCGGCTCGCTGACTGATAGCTCTCAGGAGCCTTCCCCTTATATGTGCGTAAAGTCCGTCAAGGCTGTCTAGGGCGTGAGCGATCAAAGGGCGGATGGGTGAGGGACTTGGCGAGCAAGCTAAGTGAGCCTTCCGAGCGAAGGCGCTAAGGCAGCTGCAGAAAGTACCTTATAAATCAAGAAAAAGTGGCTAATCTTTTGCGCAAAAGATTAGCCACTTTTTCATAAAAGATTAGTTACTTTTGGGAGGAAGATTAGGGACTTCGTCTCGAGCCTGCCTCTAGCGCCCTGGCGAAGTCCTTCGACCGCGCTAGCAAAGGCCAGCGACTTTCTTTGGCCTTAGCCTGGTCTAAGGGGATGAAGCGGCTGAAGGAAGGCTTGAAAGTCTAGCCACATCCGTCACCTAATGAGTGGGCTACGTGTCGTCTTCGCAGCCCAAGCCAAGCGGCGGGCACTGTCGCGCCTTCGCCTTATCGAGGCCGAGGCGAAGCAAAGCTACTCTCCCATCTGTAGGCGGACGGGCTACAGCGCGTTGAAGGGATAAGGCTTACCATTGTTTAACAAGGTATTTGTAGTAAGATAGATTATGAAGATCAAAGGACTTAATAGGGTGATTCCTGGAGGCCGCCATATCGAGAATATGGGCGATGACCTTTTGTTATATACTTTGGATGATGGACTGTACTGTAATGGGGAGCTCATTTTTCCTAGGTACTTATACCCATACCTCAACTATGATGGTGGGCACTACCTAAGATCCTCGGAGCCACCTGCAATATACAGACTCGACCCAGAGAGTAATTTTATTAGGCTTTGTGTGTCGAGATCACAAAGAATACGATTAGGTACCTCCGATGAGTGCTTGCTCCTAGGGAGATACAAGAATAGGGAGCACACCTATACACTAGAGCTTGAAGGAAAGGAGGTTTGGACTAAGACCACTAGTTTCTCTCAAGTCATCCAAGTAGGTTCGTTTGCTCTATTTTATGAAGGGAGAGGACAACTTGAAGGTTCCTGCCAGCTCATCGAGCTCGCTACTGGAGCTGTGCTCTGGGAGCTAGACCTCCCAGGTGCTTATATCTACAAAGTTTATCCCTACGAGAATAAGGTCGTTATCGTGTGGTTCCCTCCTATGGGGGAAGAAGATAAAAGTCGTGTGTCGTGTGTGGAGGTGCCATCTGGGAAGATTATCTGGGAAAA
>NZ_CALIXW010000031.1 GCF_938046015.1 uncultured Porphyromonas sp.
GATCGTGGCTATCATGCCCGCCTTCGCTCGTATCCTAGGTATCTCAGGAGAGTTCGCGCAGTTCTTCGGTGGTACCTCGCTCTTGATCTTGGTCGGTGTCGTCCTGGATACGCTCCAGCAGATCGAAAGCCACCTCTTGATGCGTCACTACGACGGTCTGCTCAAGAGCGGCCGTATCAAGGGGCGTACAGGCTCTGTAGCTGCCTACTAAGATGATCTACCTAAAGACAGACGAAGAAATTGAACTCATGCGTGCGGCGAACCTCCTTGTGGGGCGCACGCTGGCCGAGGTCGCTAAGATCATAGCTCCTGGGGTCTCGACCCTGGACTTGGACAAGCGCGCCGAGGAGTTCATCCGTGATAACGGTGCGACTCCCGCCTTCCTCGGCTATAATGGCTTCCCGGGTAGCCTCTGCACCTCGGTCAATGACCACGTGGTGCACGGCATCCCTTCAGCGAAGATGATCCTCAAGGAGGGAGACATCGTCTCCGTCGACTGCGGGACGAAGCTCGCTGGCTTCACAGGCGACTCCGCCTACACCTTCGCCGTCGGTGAGATCGCTCCCGAGGTGCTTGCGCTGCTGCGCACCACCAAGGAGTCCCTCTACATCGGCATCGAGCAGGCTGTGGCTGGTAAGCGTGTGGGAGATATCGGCCACGCGGTACAGCAGTACTGCGAGCATCGCGGCTACCACATCGTCCGCGAGCTCGAGGGGCACGGTATCGGGAAGAATATGCATGAGGAGCCGGGCGTCCCCAACTTCGGACGCCGCGGTACGGGGCCTGAGCTGCGCTCGGGGATGTGCATCTGCATCGAGCCTATGGTCAACATGGGCTCCAAGAATGTCACCTTCGACCGCAACGACGGCTGGACGGTGCGCACCAAGACGGGTAAGCCCAGCGCTCACTTCGAGCACTGTGTCGCCATCCGCAACGGCCGCGCCGACATCCTCTCTTCGTTTGACTTTATCAAGGACGTCTTGGGCGACCGCGAGTTTTAATCAAGTACGATATATGCCAAAGCAAGCAGCTATAGAACTAGACGGGGTCATCCTGGAGGCGCTCTCGAACGCTATGTTCAAGGTCGAGCTCGAGAATGGCCACGTCATCACCGCCCATATCTCTGGGAAGATGCGTATGCACTACATCAAGATCC
>NZ_CALIXW010000032.1 GCF_938046015.1 uncultured Porphyromonas sp.
TGCCGTAGCTCCGTGGGCCTTTCCTCGTTTGCGGTTGCAAAGGTAAGACGAAAAACTAATACCAACCAAATCTCAAAGAGAAAAAGGTGCCGGGAGCAGGCTCTGAGTGCTATTCATTGCCGTTTAGAACAGCGGATTACAGAGGCCAAAAGTTTTTTCTCACTCACGAGAAATTGGGGGCAGGAAGGGGCGTTAGACGAGCGCGGAGCGGGGCGAGGAGGTGCGGAAAAGGGGATTTAGGAGCGCTTACAAGGGGTTTTGGGAGCGCTGCGAGGAGACGAGGAAGCTAGTCATAGGTCTGTCCGCACGCCACGTGGCACCGCCTGCCCCGCCGCTGACCCATAGCAGTCAGGCCGCCCACTGACGGCAGTCACCGCGCTGACCGACGCCAGTCAGCGCAGCGAGGGATAGCAGTCCGAGCGCCAACACGCTTTCCTTATATCAAGTAAAGGCAGGGCAAGGCGCAGCCGCGGGCCGCCTTCGACGAGTCCCCTCCCCTAGCCTCGGCACCGTAGGGAAAAGCGAGAGGGGCATCTAGGACACGGAAAGGCCTCGCCCCCGCAATACTCGACGAGCGTTGCGGGGGCGAGGCTTACTTATATAGCAGCTAGGCTAGGGCGCAGGCGGGCTTACTTCTTGAGCCACTTGTCGAGCCAGCCGAAGAAGGTGCGCTGCCAGAGCAGAGCGTTCTGCGGCTTGACGACCCAGTGCGTCTCATCGGGGTAGACGAGCAGCTCGGCAGGGATGCCACGGAGCTTGGCGGCGTTGAAGGCTGCCATCCCCTGATCAGCCAGGATACGATAGTCACGCTCGCCGTGGATGACGAGGATAGGCGTATCCCAATTGCCCACGAGGCGGTGAGGCGAATTAGCGAAGGTGCGCTGTGCCACGGCATTACCCTTCTCCCAGGGTGCGCCACCCATATCCCAGTTGGCAAACCACATCTCCTCGGTGCACATATACTGGTGCTCGAGGTTGAAGATCCCCGCATGCGCGACAAAGGCGGAGAAGCGCTTCTGGTGTACGCCCGCTAGGTAGAAGGTCGAGTAGCCGCCGTAGCTAGCCCCGACACAGCCTAGGCGCGCCTTATCGACGTAGGGCTCCTTGCTCACCTCATCGACGGCGGTGAGGTAGTCCTGAATATTCTGCCCCGAGTAGTCGCCACTGATCTGCTCGTTCCACGCCTTGCCGAAGCTGGGGACGCCGTGACGATTGGGGGCGATGACGATGTAGCCCTGCTCGGCCATCAGACGGAGGTTCCAGCGGTAGGAGAAGAACTGGCTCACGGTGCTCTGCGGCCCACCCTGGCAGTAGAGCAGTGCGGGGTACTTCTTCGTCTTGTCAAAGTTCGGCGGCAGGAGCACCCATACGAGCATACGGCCGCCGTCGGTGGTCTGGATCCAGCGCTTCTCGACGGTGGGGGTGGCTAGCTGGGCCAGCGTCGTAGCATTCTCCTGGGTCAGCTGCTGCGCTGCGCCCGTCTTGGGCTCGACGAGGTAGAGGTCCTTGGGCTGCACCATCGTCTGGCGACCTGCCAGCAGCTTGCCTCCCGCCAGTGCGATGGAGGTATAGTCGTGCGTCCCCGAGGTGATCTGACGGAGCTTCTTGCCTCGGAGTATTAGCTGCCAGAGCTGCGTCTCGGCCTCCTTCGTAGCGAGGAAGTAGATGGACTTGCTGTCGGCGGCCCAGACGGTCTGCTCAACGTCGCACTCGAAGCCCTCGGTCAGCCAGCTCTTCGCCCCCGTCTTCAGATCGAGGGTGAAGAGGCGCTTGAGGTCGGCCTCGTAGCCGTCGCGCTCCATGCTGATCCAGCTGAGGCTGCGGCCATCGGGGGAGAAGCGGGGCTGCGTGTCGTAGCCGCCATTGCCCTCGGTGACGTTGCGCGTGCGTCCTGTCGCGAGGTCGTAGAGGTAGATATCGGTATTGGTCGAGAGGGCGTACTCCAGGCCCGTCTTCTTGCGCGAGGAATAGGCCAGCGTCTTGCCATCGGGGCTCCAGGAGAGCTCCTCCGCACCGCCGAAGGGCTTAGTCGGAGCCTCGTAGGGCTCGCCCTCGAGGATGTCCTTACCCGCCTTCACCAGTCCCGAGCCCAGCTCAGCGACGAAGATATGCGGGATGGTCTCTACCCACTCGTCCCAGTGCTTGTACATCAGGTCGGTGATGATGCGCCCCGTAGCCTGCGGCAGGTCAGGGTAGCGGTCGGCCGTAGACTGGCCGAACTTGATCTCGTGGATATAGGCGAGCTTCGTCTCATCGGGCGAATAGAGGTAGTCCGTGATGCCTCCCTCGACGTCTGTCACCTGACGGCGATCGCTGCCGTCGGGCGCCATCGTCCAGAGCTGCGAGCTACCACTCTCGGAGGAGAGGTAGCTGATGCGGCGCCCCTGCTGGATCCAGCGAGGAGCGTGGATGCCCTTGAGCCCCTCGGTGATCTGGCGGCGTGCGCTGCCCGAGCTCGTGATGGTAAAGAACTCGGTACGTATCTTATTGTCCTTGATGCTGGGGAAGCCGACGCTGTAGACGATCTGCTTGCCATCGGGCGAAGCGGCGGACTCGCCGAGGCGCGCTAGGCTCAGCATCATCTCCGGACTCATGTACTGCTGCGCGGCCAGCTGCTCAGGGGCAGCGGCTACCAGCGCGGTGGTCGCCACGAGAGCTGCCATCTGTTGCTTGATCTTCATAGTCTATGCTGTATTTGGGGTTGGGTCAGGGCAAGGGAAGGGCGCTAGGTGAAGCGCAGGCCGAGGCGCTCCTTGAGCTCGACGACCTGTGGGTTGACCTCGGCCAGCTTCTTGAACTTATCCTCGGGCGTGAAGGCTAGGCGCGCCTGCTCCTCGGAGTTCTTCTCACGCAGCAGCAGCGTCAGGTCATGGTTGTGCAGCTGTCCGCGTAGGTAGCTGAGGAGCTGGGGATAGATGGCCTCGACGGCCTCGCGGGCGGCGGAGCTCGGTGGGAGTGCCGTCTCGGCCTCGGTGGCGCTGAGCAGATGCGGTAGGCACTCCAGCAGGATGGAGCGGCAGACGATCTGCTCACTCGGGAGCACCTCCTCGATGTAGCGCATCCAGGCGCGCTGCAGCTGCTCCTCGGTGAAGGGCTCATGCTCCTCGAGCGTGGGGGCTACCTCTGTCGCCGCGGCCTGCGCCTGGGCCTGCTGGAGGGCGGCACGCTGCCCGCCGAAGATGGGGCGGCGACGCTTCGGCGGCTCTGGAGCG
>NZ_CALIXW010000033.1 GCF_938046015.1 uncultured Porphyromonas sp.
TTACACCAAGTGACATGGTATCTATCTTCGATGAAGACTACACGAGGATCATAGCCATAGACCCATTCTCCGATCTCCTTGTCATCACACTCAAAGCGCAGAGGCTCATGGTTGATATTCCAGTGGATAGCATCATCGCTGAAGCCAACATGTAGGCGCATACGCCTATTGGTGTCATCACAACGGAACACCCCTGCATACCCCTCACCGAAGCGGACGACAGCACTATTGAAGATGCTATTTGAGGTAGGTAGTAGGTCACGTGGGATGATGGGGTTCGCGCTGTAGCGCCACATTACATCTTGGCAGCCACTAGGGCGGTCTTCCCAGGGCATATCGGGTAGGGCTTGTCCTACGATCTTGATCTTGCTCATTCAGTTCTTATTATTACAGTAAATATCATCTAGATTAGGCAGCCTTCTGCTCCTTGTGTACAAAGGGAAGGCGAGCAGCCATGAGTATAGCTGGTAGAGTAACCACCATGACGAGGATAAAGAAGCTCTGATAGCCTAGCTTCCCGACGAGCCAGCCACTGATCATCCCAGGTATCATGACACTGAGGTTCATCAGACTATTGGCGAAGGCATAGTGTGCCATCTGGTACGGGCCAGGGGCTATCTGCTGCATCATGAATAGGGTGATACCTACGAACCCAAAGCCGTAGCTGAAGTATTCGAAGATAATCCCCGTAGCGAGCCATCCAAGCCCCTGAGGCTGGAAGATGGCGAAGAGTAGATACACGGCGAAGGGGATGTTGAAGATGCAGACCAGTGAAAAGAGCGTCTTCTTGAGCCCAAACTTAGCGATGTAGTAGCCCGAGAGGATGGAGCCGAGGATAAAGGCGATCGTGCCTGCCGTGCCGTAGATGAGGCCGTAGTGCTCGTTGCTCAGCGCCAGTCCGCCCTTGTCCAGCCCATCCTTGAGGAAGATAGGGGCAATCTTCATCGCCAGCCCTTCGCCGAGGCGATAGAGGAAGATGAAGCCTAGGTAGAGCCATATATAAGGCTTGGTGAAGAAGCTGCGGAGGATCTCCATCAGCTCCTTGAGCCCCTCGTCGGCACTCAGCCGATCGCGCTTGGGCTCCTGGGGGAGTACCACCATGTGATAGAGAGCCAGTAGCAGCATGATGCCCGCGCAGATGCCCATGATGACCATCCAGGCCTTGGTAAGCCCGAGGCTCTTGGAGAGCGTCCCCGCCAGATAGACGAGGCCGCCATTGGTGAGGATCTTGGCTAGGTTATAGAAGGCACCCTGCCAGCCCGCGTATACGCCCTGCTCCTGGGTGCTGAGCTGCTGCATGTAGACGCCGTCGCCAGCGATGTCGTGCATAGACCCGCTGATCGCCATGACGCCCATGATTCCTACCGTCACGGCAAAGAAGCTCGGCAGTGGCAGAGCAAATGAGACGAGCCCAAACATCAGCGCCGTCACGGCCTCCGTCATATAGACGTACTGGCGCTTGGTGCCGAAGAGCTCCATGCAGAGGCTGAAGAGGGGCTTGAGCGACCAGGGGAGCACCAGCAGCGAGGTCCATAGCGTCACGTCCTTCTTGTCTACCCCGAGGTCGGTGAACATCAGTACCGAGACGAGCGACAGGGCTACGTAGGGGAGCCCCATACCGAAGTAGACGCTAGGCACCCATGCGATGGGATTGAATCGTTTTGCCATTGTGCTGGAGCTTTAGTCCTGCTGCTGGCGCGCCGCCTGCAGTGTGTTGAGCATCAGGGAGACGATGGTCATAGGCCCTACGCCGCCTGGGACAGGCGTGATGAAGCTAGCCTTGGGCGCTACCTCCGCGAAGGCGACGTCTCCCGAGAGGCGGAAGCCGCTCTTCTTCGTTGCGTCGGGTACACGCGTCGTACCTACGTCGATGATCACCGCTCCGGGCTTGACCATATCACCGCGCAGGAACTCGGGGACGCCCAGTGCCGCTACGATGATGTCGGCCTGCAGGCAGAGCTCCTTGATATTTGGCGTACGGCTATGGCAGACAGTGACGGTGCAGTCGCCTGGGTTGCCCTTATGTAGGAGCAGCTGGGCCATAGGCTTGCCTACGATATTACTACGCCCGAGGACGACGCAGTGCTTGCCTCGGGTATCGATCTCGTAGCGTCTCAGGAGCTCGATGATTCCCTGGGGCGTGGCGGAGACGAAGCAAGGGAGACCGATGCTCATACGCCCTACATTGATGGGGTGGAAGCCGTCGACGTCCTTGGCTGGGTCTACGGCCTCGATGATCTTCTGCTCGTCTATATGCTTCGGCAGAGGAAGCTGTACGATGAAGCCATGCACGTCGGGATCCTCGTTCAGCCGCTTGATCTCAGCGAGCAGCTGCTCCTGGGTGACGTCGTCCTCGAAGCGTATGAGACTGGAGCGGAAGCCTACCTCAGCACAGGTCTTGATCTTGGAGGCTACGTAGGTCTCGCTGCCGCCGTCATGACCGACGAGGATAGCGACGAGGTGAGGGGCGGGCTTGCCTGAGGCCAGGCGTGCAGCGACTTCCTGGGCGATCTCCTCCTTGATACGGGCACTGGTCCCCTTACCATCTAGGAGCGTATAGCTTTGTTCTGCCATAGTAATGTGTTTGTATTGTCGAAGCGTAAATGCGTCTCAAAGATAGCTAAAAAAGGACAAAGGACGAGCGGTCAGCCAGCCCCTAGAGGGGATAGCTGACCGCTCGTCCTTGTGGTGCCTGTAGGCTCTGGAGGCTACTTATTGCTTATGCCGAGCTTCTTGGCGATATCGTCGGGCAGAGCCTTGCGGTTGATGACGATGTTCATCGTCTTACCCTTGACGAAGTTGTAGGAGGCATACCAGTGCCCCTTGTACTTACCGGCCTCGCCCCAAGAGTTCTTGACGAGGAAGAACTTACGCCCGTTCTGATTCTTCGCCGTGCCGTAGATGACCATGCCGTGGTCGTCCGTCAGCTCGTAGTTATCGAAGCCCTGCTGGCGGTACTCCTGCGTGGGGTTGATCTCGGGGACGTTAGCCGAGTGGATCACCTTATTGATGTAGCTGGCGCGGTCGTTGACGCTCAGGCCTACCCAGCGAGCCTGGTCGGAGCCCTGCGTCTGGATCTCCTCGAGGTCGGCTAGGACGGCGATCCCGTCGCGGGTGAAGCCGCGCTCACTGACGTCCGAGCCCCAAGCGATGGTGAAGCCCTTGTCAATGGCGTGCTCCATGACGCGCATAAACTCGTCGATGGGCAGGTTGTAGGACTCTGACCAGCGCCAGTTGTCCTCGATCTCGAGGGCGAACTTGGAGTAGAAGGGGTGGTGCGTGAAGGAGGTCAGCGATACGTAGTCGTCCGCGTTGAGCCCGATGGCCTCGGCGTAGCTCTTAGGCGTGTATTTCTTGCCATTGTAGGTGAAGCTCTCGGGGAGCTTGCCCAGGTAGCTGTCGATGATCCCCTCGTAGGCGGGATACCAGGCCGTGGAGAGCTTGCCGTTGGGCTTGGCGATGATGGCGTCGAGGAAGGCCTTGAGCCCTGACTCCAGCTCGCTGTGCTGATTGCGCGTCGTACCGTAGTTCAGCCCCATCATCACCGAGCGGGGTACTGCCCCGTAGTGCTTGAGGACGTAGATTACGTCGTAGAAGGAGCCGCCCTGGCCGTAGTTGAGCTTGCCGTGCAGGCGTACATACTTACGCCCCTTATCGCGGTAGGAGTGGCTGACGACAAACATCTCGGAGAGGTCGAAGTTACCCTTCCCCATACGGATGAGCTCGTCCTCGAGGAAGCTCTGTGCCGAATAGGCCCAGCAGGTCCCTGAGTTTGCTTGGTCCTTGACCGACGTGATACGAGCGTCCTTCACCGTCGTGAAGACGTTGGCCTCGCCATCCGTCTTGGGCTGCTGAGGTGTCTGCGCCCATAGTCCAGCGCTGAGACTCACTACAGCGGCTAGTGCGATTAGTTTCTTCATCTCCTTTTATTCGTTTTGTGTGAAATAGTTTCAGACTAAGGCTCCCCAGGGAGGAGCTATGTGTCCAAAGATAGCTAAATATCTGCTATCGTCCTAATGCGAAGGGTTGCCCGCCTTATCTTGGCGCATCGTGCTACCTATGCCTCATTGCCGCTCTCCATCCGTGAGGGATGAGGGGAGGGGCCTTTACGGACCTTTTCATCCGAAGGCAAGGGAAGGAGTCGAGCCGTGCGTAGGTCTGCTTTCGGCAAGGCAAAGTGGAACTGAAAGAGTGCTGCCAATGCACTCCATATAATGAGGAAGCGGGCTGCGGCTCGTGCTGCAGCTGTGCCAAGGGATAAGGGGGCGGCGCCGTGAGGGATATCAGTCAGAGCGCTGAAGGGCGTCAGTCACGAGCCTCAGGGATAGCAGTCAGCGTACTGAGGGATATCCTTCATGGAGGGGAGACTTAGATCACTGCGACCTGGGGCACTTGGCGCCCCTCGCTAAGCGAGGGCTGCGAGCTAGGCGTCGAGGACGCGCGTGACAAGCTCCTTGTAGAGCTCGGAGCTCGGGATACTAGCGTCTACGCCCTTGGAATAGGCGTCAAGCAGGCGCAGCTGGCGGATGATGGCGAAGACCTGAGCCGCATTATAGTTCGTTCGTGCGAGGTTATAGTCACGGGCAGCGTAGGGCGATATCTTCAGCCCAGAGGCTATGCTGCGCTCGTCCCGAGCACCCATATAGTGCACGGCCATGAGGTTGCTGAAGAAGCCGAAGAGCATGGCGAGGATCTGCTGGATGGGGTGGTTGCGCTCGTTGGCCGAGAAGTAGAAGGCAATGCGATAGGCGCGAGCGGCGTCGCGCTTGATGAGGGCAGACTGCAGCTCGAAGCCGTTGTACTCCTTGCTCACCCCTATATACTGCTCGATCTCATCCAGCCCCACCTGACGCTGCTGCTGGGCACTCAGCGCGAGGGCGATCTTCTCGACCTCGCCTAGGATCTTCTCTAGATCGTTCCCCGTGGCCTCGGCCATGAGGCTAGCTGCCCGCGGGTCGATGGCGAGCTGCTGCTGGGCGAAGCTCTTAGTGATGAAATCGGGGAGCTTGGAGTCATAGATACGGCTGGACTCGTATACGGCACCAGCGGCCTCGAGACGCTTGTAGAGGGCCTTGCGCTTGTCGGGCTTCTTCTTGTAGCACAGCACCAGGCAGGTCGAGGAGGGGAGGGCCTCGAGGTGCTCAGCTAGGAGGTCTAGGTCCTTGATGAGCTGGGCCTCTCGCACGACGACCAGTACCCGAGTGCCCATCATCGGGAAGCGCATGGCCTCAGTGAGTATGTCGCGGGCTCCTACCTCCGCGCCATAGAGCACGCTGAGGTTGAAGTCGCGCTCCTCCTCGGGGATCAGCGTGTCTAGCAGGAGCTGCGCGAGTCGGTCGATGTACAGCGGCTCCTCACCGGCTAGCAGATAGGCGGGGGCAAGGGACTTAGACTTGATCGCTTTGGTCAGCTCATCATAGGTGGGCATAGGGCTCGCATTAGGTGCCGCGAGGGCGTGACTGATTATTTAGGTATCTTAGCGCTTAGTCTCATCTCAGAGACAGCACAAAGATACGCATCATGGAGCTAAACCTGCCTAGCTACGAGCCGCGCCTCAGCCAGCGCTCGGGCAAGACCTATATATATGATGAGCTACGTCGCAAGGCGGTGCGCCTCACCCCTGAGGAATGGGTGCGCCAGCACTTCGTGCACTACCTCCTCAGCTATCTAGGCTACCCCTCAGGGCTGATGATGAATGAGGTGGGGCTAGAGCTTGGGCAGACCAAGAAGCGCTGCGATACGGTCGTCTACGACCGCCAGCTACGCCCGCTGATGCTCCTCGAGTACAAGGCGCCCCAGGTGCTGATTACCGACAAGGTCCTCCAGCAGATCGTCCGCTACAACTATGCCCTGCGCGTCCCCTACCTAGTCCTGAGCAACGGCTTCACGCACTACGCCTGGCGCATCGACTACGAGGGGCAGAGCTACAGCCCGCTGCCGCAGCTGCCCCGCTATACGGAACTCTAGCCTCCGAGACCACAGAAGACTCAGCCCACTACCTTATCTCCCGACCATGGAAGCCTTCCTTCACTACCTCTGGCTACATCAGCGCTACGAGCAGCTCATCCCTACGGGAGCGCTGGCTGGTGCACGCATCGAGGTGCTTGACCCCGGCGAACTTAACCTCCATGCGGGTCCCGACTTCTTCGCCGCCCGCATACGCATCGACCAGCTCCTATGGGTGGGCTGTGTCGAGATCCATCATGCCGCCTCCGAGTGGTTCGCCCATGGGCACCACGCAGACCCTGCCTACAGCTCGGTGATCCTGCATGTCGTAGAGGTCGACAATCGGCAGGTAGCGGGGCTGAATGGCGAGGAGCTACCGACCTGCCTCATCCTCGTCCCCCGCACGCAGCCCGAGGAGCAGGCGGCGCTGGTCGAGCAGCTCTACAGCAGCTCCTCTGCAGCGGCGCTCCTTGACCTCAGTGCCGAGGAGCGCTCCAGCCTCCTCCTCTGCCTCTACCGTGCACGTATGCAGTCGAAGGTACAGGCCTGCGCGCAGCTGTTGGAGCGTGCCTCGGGGGGCTGGGGTCAGTGCTTCTGGGCGCAGCTGCTACGCTACTTCGGCGGCACGCTCAATAGTGAGGCCATGGAGCGTCTAGCCTTTGCTCTGCCGCTGCACCTACTGCAGAAGCACAGCGACCGCCTGGACCAAGTAGAGGCGCTCCTACTGGGGCAAGCTGGGCTCATCGAGGTACTGCCCGAGGGCGCCTATAGGACGCAGCTCGCCGAGGAATATCACTTCCTGCGGCATAAGTACGAGCTTCGCGCGCTAGGAGCAGGCACCTTCCGCCGTGCACGGACGCGTCCCGCCAACCTCCCCGAGCGTCGTCTGCTGCAGGTCGCTGCCCTCCTCACACACCGCGACTTCCTCGGGGATCGCTGCCTGAGAGCTAGGACGCGCCGCGCCCTGCACGAGCTCTTCACGCTACCTGCTGCCGAGGCGGAGGTCGAGGGACAGCCAGCACGGGCTGCGATCACGAGTAGCCTCTGCGACCTTCTGATCATCAATGTCGTCTTGCCCTATCAGGTCCTCTACGCGCAGCGGCAGGAGGGACTGCGGGGCGCTGCCCCAGATCTCGAGCTCCTCAGATCTATCCCTGCCGAAGACAATAGGGTGACGCGCCTCTACCGAGCGGCAGGGCTAGAGCTACGAGATGCCCTCGAGAGCCAAGCTATACTCCAGCTGGAGCACTACCGCGAGGAGCAGGAGCGTGGATTGAAGGGCTAGGCAAAGTCCTTCGATCCCCCATCTGAGACCGAGGTCCCCGGATACAGATCCGCCCCCACCACGAGTCCATAGAAGAGCTCGTAGTGGGGGCGGATGTCCTTTATCCCAAGGTAGCTGCTAGAGCGAGAGCCCGAGGGAGAGGTAGTAGCTGCGGCCTGGGGAGGTCGAGCCCGTGACGTTGAGCGTCTCGGGGTGATAGTCGAAGAGATTGTCTATCCCTGCCCCGAGACGGATATGCTCCCGCCAGGCGATGCCCGCATGTAGGCGGGAGAGGGTGAAGCCCTCATGCCGTACGGCGAGGTAATCCTTGAGGTCGGTATTGTACTGAGCGGTCTCTACGCTGCTCGACCCACGTAGGGTATAGCTAGCGCTGAGGGCGTATCGACCCAGGCGATGCTCCCAGCCGAGCGTGCTGGTGAAGTTGTGCGGGCGCGTGTTGGCGAAGGGAAGCCTACGTCCAGACTTGTTGGTCACGCGGTCGAGATCCCGTAGCCATACGTAGTCCCCAGCGAGGTGGAAGCCTAGCGGCAGACGCCAGCGCAGGCTGGCCTGCAGGTTCAGCAGCTGCGCCTTCGTGGAGGTATTGCGATAGCGCTGCGTGTTGCCGCCGTCCTCCTCGACCATGCTGATGCGGTTCTTGATCTCATTGTAGGAGGCGATGAGGGTGAGGTTGAGCTGCTGCGTCTGCCACTCGGAGGAGAGGCTAAGCATGCGGCTGGTCTCGGGGCGAAGCCCGTCGTTGCCCTTGATGAAGAACATCCCGAGGTGGTCCCAGCTCATGAAGAGCTCCTTGATCGAGGGCGAGCGGAAGCCCTCCGAGTAGGAGGCCCGTAGGCGCATGCGGTCTATGCTGTAGAGTACCGAGAGGCGCGGAGAGAGGTGCCCCCCGAAGCGGCTGTGGCTGTCGTAGCGCAGTCCGCCCACCACGGAGCAATGGTCGCTCGCATGCCACTCCCCTTGGGCGTAGAGCGAATAGAGCTGTGCGCGGCGGGTAGCGCCATCCTCGGAGATGCGGTTGCCCTGCAGGTCCTCGGCGTAGAGCTCGGCGCCGATATTGGCCAGTATCGGTGTGGAGCCCTCCTTACCATAGTTGTACTGCAGGCGTGCCGTATGGGCATGGAAGAGGAATACGGGGCTCTTGCTGCCTACGTAGGTATACCAATAGGAGCGGTCGTAGAGCTCGTTGTTATAGTCCAGACTTAGGCTGGAGCGGTCGGAGAAGGCGTAGTAGCCCTTGCCGCCGATGTTGTGCGTGTGGTAGTGATTGCGCGTGGCACCGTCCTGCTCCTGGTCGCGGAAGCTGTAGCGGACGAAGGCTGAGAGCTCGAGTCGATCCCCCTCGGGGCGGTAGCGAAGGCTCTGGCCGAAGTGCTGAGTCTTGCTCCCCATCACCGCGTTCTGCGCCAGCTGATCGCTCGCCCCGCTACGTGTGGGGATGGTGTAGCCCTTGAGGTCGGTGTAGCCGAGCGAGGTGCTGCTGTAGAGTCCCTTGTAGCGCGCCTGGAGGCTAGCCGTATAGCGCGTCTGTCCCTCACTGCTGTAGTCGAGGCCAGCAGTGGCCTGGAGGCGCTTGCCCGCCTTCTTGGTGATGAAGTTCACCACGCCACCTATAGCATTGGAGCCATAGAGGGCGGAGGCGGCCCCACGGACGATCTCGATGCGCTCGATGGTAGTCATGTCGATGCGATTGAGGTCTACCACCCCGTTCCCCTCGGAGGTGATCTTCTCCCCGTCGATGAGGAAGAGGATGTAGTCCCCCGTCATGCCCTGGATCGACACGCGGTACTGTGCTCCGTGGACGGTGACGTTGACCCCTGGGAGGGTCATCTGCAGGGCATCGGCTGCCGAGCGTGGCTGCACCCGCTCCAGATCCTTGTGGCTGATGACCTGGGTCATGATGGGGAGCTTCTTCAGTAGGCGCGGGGTCTGTGTCCCCGTGACGACGACCTCCGAGATAGCGTAGCTGCGCGCGATGCTATCCTGGGCAGAGGTCTGTGCTGAGAGCTCGGGCGACAGACTGAGCGTCGAGAGGCAGAGGAGAGGTAATACTAAGCGCATGGGGTAGGCGTTAATGGGACGCCCCAAGCACGCGCCAGATCGAGGTCGTGCTTGGGGCATACCGTAGGAGCATGTGGCCTAGGGCCGCATCGCTGCTAGTCGATAGGATATACGTACTGGAGGGTAATGACGGCAGTCACGTCGGCCTTGCCATTGAGGATACCCTTATGGGAGAGTACCTTGACCTTGGCGTGCTTCCCTGAGGCCGTACGCACGACGTAGACCTTGTCGCTGACTACTGTGCTGGGGCCGCCTGTATTGCTTCCGCCGAGGTGTACAGAGAGGTCCTGGACGATGGCGCCGCGGCGGATGATTTTGAAGACAGGCATAGGGCTACCGGGGACCTCCTTGAGCTCACGCGTCGTGGTGAGGACGAGGTTGGCAGGCGTGTTGACGTAGGAGTCGAAGAGGCTCTTCGATGGATTGCCGCCGCCAAAGTGGGGGGAGGCTATGAGCTGGGGCTGCATCTTGTCGGTCTCTACGCTCGTGGGGACGGGGATGGAGGCATTGATATTGGTCTCCGAGGTCTCGTAGGCGCCGCCCTTGCCCGAGCCTGAGGTGCCGCTATTGGTGCGGAACTCATAGCGGTGCAGCCCGAGGTCCCAGCTCTGGTCCTTCTTGATGGCCTCGTCGTCGTACTTGGCGGTCTTGACTACTTTGCCCTGCTCGAAGGAGAAGTACACATAGTCGGTATAGCTGGTCGCGTCGATGACGACGGTCTTGGCATTCGCCTTGGCGGGCTCGTCCTTCTTACTGCAGCTCGAGGCGAAGAGGGCGAGGCTAGCGCAGGCGGCTAGTAGGGAGATTCTTTTGATCATTGCGGTTAGGTGTAATCGAGATATTGAGGTTCCTAAACTACGGGTGCAAAGGTACGCTAGCTCCAGAGCCTTCGCCATACCCTCATGTAGTGATTTCGCTTTCCTCGGCTACCTATCTATAGTTAGCTAGGGCGCTGCCCTTAGCTTGCTGCCGACTGCTCCCGAAGCAAAGGGAGCTCCCCTGAGGGGATCCCCCAATACAATACGGAGTACCGTCCTCTATATCGGTGCGCGCAGCCCCTCCCATATCAGGGGCTCGCTGACTGATATCCCTCACGATGCTGACTGGCATCCATCAGGAGCTTGACTGATAGCCCTCAGCACTCTGATGGATATCCCTCTGCCTCGGGAGAGATAGGGTAGGGCTCGGCCTTAGCCGTGCGGTGCTAGCCTCGAGCCCAAAGGAGCGCACTTGCCAGCCTTCCCCAAGAGCGCTTCTCCTGGGTGCAGAGCACCTGCGGGCTCCCTATGCTCTAGGGGATCATCGCCTTAGCCCCAGGGGGAGGGCGCAGCAAAAAGATTCATGCTCTCTATTGGGAATTTAAGCGCGCTCTTGGGAAAGCCAGTAGATATTCCGTACCTTTGAGCAAAGCGAACTAACAACATCAACAAATCTACCATTACTATGGATCTGATTCAGGACATTATCGATAGAGCTAAGGCTAACCCTCAGCACATCGTATTCCCCGAAGGGACAGAGGAGCGTACACTCAAGGCGGCAGACCGTCTGCTGCGCGACGGCGTCGTCCGCCTAACCCTCATCGGTGACCCCTACGCTATCCGATCTCGCGCACACGACCTCGGTCTACGTAATATAGATAAGGCCGAGCTCCTCGACCCGAAGAAGCACGCCAAGAAGGAAGCCTATAAGGAGCTCCTGCTGGAGCTGCGCCGTAGTAAGGGCCTCACCGAGGAGCAGGCTGCTATCCTCGTCGAGGATCCCCTCTACCTAGGCTGCCTCATGATCAAGGCCGGCGATGCCGACGGCGAGCTAGCTGGTGCGATCAATGCTACGGGGGACGTGCTGCGCCCAGCACTGCAGATCGTCAAGACGACGCCAGGCATCAGCTGCGTCAGCGGTATCTTCATGATGTTCCTCCCCAACAACACCTATGGCGAAAACGGACTTCTGCTCTTTGCAGACTGTGCCGTCATGCCGAACCCCACTGCTACCGAGCTCGCACAGATCGCGATCTCCTCGGCCGAATCGGCCCGTGCCATCGCTGGCATCGAGCCTCGTATCGCTATGCTGAGCTTCTCGACCAAGGGCAGTGCCCACCACGAGATGGTAGACAAGGTCGTCGAGGCTACGCGTCTGGCCAAGGAGCAGGCCCCTGAGCTGCTGCTCGATGGGGAGCTCCAGCTGGATGCAGCCCTGGTCTCCAAGGTCGCTTCGCTCAAGGCTCCCGATAGCCCCGTAGCAGGTAAGGCCAATGTCCTCGTCTTCCCCTCCCTCGAGGCTGGGAATATTGGCTACAAGCTCGTGCAGCGCCTGGCTGGGGCAGAGGCTGTCGGTCCTATCCTCCAGGGTATGGCTGCTCCCGTCAATGACCTCTCGCGCGGCTGCTCCGTGGACGACATCTATCGCATGGTGGCCATCG
>NZ_CALIXW010000034.1 GCF_938046015.1 uncultured Porphyromonas sp.
TGGCTCGAAAGTGCTATTCTTTTCGATAGCGGTTTCTACCAAAGAGTTACTTTCGACCGCACAATCTGTGTGTCGGCTCCCTTAGAAATAAGAATAAAACGCATCATGGAGCGCGATTTCATAACGGAGGAACACGCAAGGCAGTGGATAGAAAGCCAGATGTCGCAGGGTGAAATAGAGAAACATACCGATTTCGTCATTATAAATGATGGGAAAGCAAATCTTGAGACGCAAATAGACAAACTATTGTCGTGCCTCCATTGATTAATTCCTGTCCTCAACATATAAGAAACCATCAAAATTATAAATAAATAATGGAAACAATACTATCGATTGCAGGCAAACCGGGACTTTACAAGTTGGTTTCCCGCGGAAAAATGAATCTCATTGTTGAATCACTCGATGAAAGTCACAAACGTATTCCAACCTTTGCTTCCGACCGCGTGACAAGTCTGGCAGATATTGCCATGTACACTGATGCAGACGACATTCCTTTGTGGAAAGTACTTGACAACGTAGGAAAGATTGAAAGCTATAAGAAGACTGCCATCAATTATAAGAAATCCGGTTCGAAAGAACTTCGCACCTATTTCGCAAAAGTACTGCCCAATTTCGACCAAGATCGGGTGCATGACAGCGATATCAAGAAACTACTTCAATGGTATGATTTGCTGATAAAGGCCGGCATTACTGATTTTAAGGATACCTTGGCACCGACGCAAGGCGAAAGCATCGAAGAACGCGCAAACGAAGAATAATCAGTCGCACGGTCTTCTTTCTGAAACATACACGATTATCCCCGTAAATGTTTGACATCTGCGGGGATTTATCGTAAGTCTCGCCATTGTCCCTTAGCTGTTAAATAATCAAAACAACAATCTTTTTTACGTTACATTCGACACAACATCATGCTAAGAGAAAGAAGCCAATTATAAAAGGTCATATTGTATGATTCCATTTATATGAAATGTCCAGAAAAAGCAAATCCACAGAGCTGTGGGGGAGCGTCCGCAAGCAAGCTGTGGGAGGATAAAGAAGGAGCTGCGGTGCGGTGGGGAAGCGTAGGTGGAGCTAGTTGGTTCGCTTGGAAAGAGTATGGGATAGCGCTGTGGGCAAGGCCAGTCAGCGGGTCGAGGAATAGCAGTCGGGTAGCTGAAGGATATCAGTCTAGTAACTGAGAGATATCAGTCAGCGCTCTGAGGGGTGTCAGTGAGGGGCGCGAGGGATACCAGTCAGGGCAGTGAGGGATAGGCCTTAGTTCGCAGGAGGGAAGGAAGGCGTCGCGCTCGAGCTCTTGGTAGCCGCTCTTGGGGAGGGCTTGGGCTGGGCCTTGATCGGGCTTGTCCTGCAGCTTTGGCTGGGGCGTGGTGTAGCGGCTATTGTGTGGGATAGGTGTGGCTAGAGGGCTGGGAATGAGGGGCGCGAGGTGGCGGCAGTGGGGGGCGACGGGGCTGCTGCGGAGCTTGTTGCTGGGAGGATTTGGAGGGAAACAAGATTTGCACTATCTTTGCAGTGCAAACGGAAAGCGCCCGGGTGGCGGAATTGGTAGACGCGCTCGTTTCAGGTGCGAGTGTTCAAAAGACGTGCAGGTTCGATTCCTGTCCCGGGCACACCTCTGAGCGAAACAGAGCGTCGCTTCTCCGAGAGCAAACATAGATACGCGGGTGGTGAAATTGGTAGACACGCTACTTTGAGGGGGTAGTGCCGGTTACGGCGTGTGAGTTCAAATCTCATCCCGCGTACAAGACGAAGAGCGCGAGACGGACTAAGGATACTTAGCTGGTCTCGCGCTCTGCTTTTATATACGCTCGTAAGAATCTTCGCAGCAATGATCGTTTACCCCAATGCCAAGCTAAACCTCGGGCTCTTCGTCACGGGGCGCCGCGCCGACGGCTACCATCTACTGGAGACCGCGTTCCTCCCCATCCCCCTAGTCGATACGCTGGAGCTAGAGCTGCAGCCTGAGTCGGGAGCGGATCAGCTCCGTCTCGAGGGTGCGGTAGGGGCAGACCTCGGCGCCGTGGAGGATAACCTTGTGCTGCGTGCCGTCCGAGCGCTGCGTGAGCTGGCGCCTATCCCTGCGGTGTCTCTTCGCCTGGAGAAGCAGATCCCTTCGGGTGCGGGTATGGGCGGCGGATCGGCCGATGCGAGCTTCACGCTGACAGCGCTGCGCACGCTGGCGGATCTCTCGCTGACGGATGCCGAGCTGGAGCGGATCGCGCTGACGCTCGGGGCAGACTGCCCCGTCTTCATAGCCAACCGACCCGCTGTAGCGCGTGGGATAGGCGAAGTCCTTAGTCCGCTGGAGCTGCCGCAGCTCGAGGGGCGCTGGCTGACGGTCGTCAAGCCGCAGCTGCATATCTCGACGGCAGAGGCCTTCCGCGGGCTGCTGCCGATAGCGCCTAAGGGCTACAGCATCGAGGAGGTGCTGGCCTCGCCGCTCGAGGAGTGGCGTGAGCGGCTGGTCAATGACTTCGAGCCGAGCCTCTTCCCCCGACAACCCGAGCTAGCTGCCCTCAAGGCGGCGCTCTACGCGGCAGGGGCGGACTTCGCCCTCCTGACGGGCTCGGGCGCTGCGCTCTACGCCCTCTCCGCGCAGCCGCTGCAGCTTGACCTCAGCCCCTGGCCCGCGTGCTTCCACTGGCAGACGCGGCTCTAGCCGCAGGCACTGCGCTAGCAGGTGCGTCCTGACAGCACAGCCTTACACCTCTTACCCAAGTATCCTATCCCTTTCCTATGAATAAGATGATCCCCCAGCTCCTTGTCGCGGCCGCCAGCTCTGGCAGTGGCAAGACGACCTTCACGCTCGGTCTGCTGCGCGCGCTGCGCCGCCGCGGACTGCAGGTAGCTAGCTTCAAGTGCGGGCCTGACTATATCGACCCGAAGTTCCATGAGCTGGCCAGCGGCCAGCCCTCGACCAATCTAGACCTCTATATGATGAGCCCCGAGCACGTGCGCCAGGTCTATGCGCGCCGCACGGCCGAGGCCGAGGTGGCGGTGCTGGAGGGCGTGATGGGGCTCTACGACGGCTACGTGCGCATGCAGGGCTCGTCCTACGAGGTCGCCGCGACGGTCGGGGCGCCCGTGGTGCTGCTCATCGATGCGCGCTCCTCGGCCTATTCGGTGGGCGCCATCCTCTACGGCTTCAAGAACTTCCGCCCCGAGGCAGAGGTCGTCGGTGTGGTCTTCAACCGCGTCGCCTCGGAGAACCACTACCGCTTCCTGCGTGAGGCGGCTGAGGACGCTGGCGTACGTCCGCTGGGCTATATCCCCAAGACGAAGCTGCTGGAGGTGCCCTCGCGTCACCTCGGTCTCTCGCTGGAGGAGCTGGCCGAGCTGGATGAGCTGCCCGAGCATGTGGCCGACCTGCTGGAGCAGCACGTAGACCTCGATGGCCTGCTGGAGCTCTGCACGCGCCCTTGCCCTACCCCGCCTCCTGCCCGTCCTGCCCCCGAGGGCTCGCTGCGTGTGGTGGTAGCTCGGGACGAAGCCTTCAACTTCATCTACGAGGAGAACATACACCGCCTGGCGGAGCTGGGGACGGTGAGCTTCTTCTCCCCACTGGCCGATGAGCCGCTGCCTCCCTGCGACCTGCTGTACCTGCCTGGGGGATACCCAGAGTTCTACCTCGAGGAGCTGGAGGCCGCCTCGACGAGCCGCAGCACGATAGCAGCCCACGTCGCTGAGGGCGGCCGTGTGCTGGCTGAGTGCGGGGGGATGATGTACCTCTGCCGTGCGATCCGCGATGAGGAGGGGCGCGCCTGGCGTATGTGTGGCGTGCTCGATATGGAGGCTACGATGGAGGGCATGCGCCTCAGGCTCGGCTACCGTGAGCTCACGGTGGGGACGGAGCTGTGGCGCGGGCATGAGTTCCACTACTCCAGCATCGTGGAGGCCTCCGAAGGCCTCGAGACCCTCGCGGGACAGCGTACGGCGCGCGGTGAGGCGGCACCGACGCTGCTGTACCGTGTGGGCGGCGTGCTCGCTGGCTATACGCACTGGTACTGGGCGGAGCGTGATCCGCTGCAGCTTTTCGACCAGTTCGCCCACTAGCACGGCGGCCTCTACGGCTGCCCAAGTATAAGGAAAGACGAAGCCCTGCGCGACGACCGAGTGTCGTCCCGCAGGGCTTCGTGCTTTGTGTGAGCTGCTTGGGCGTAAGTTGCGAAGGGGCGGCGAATGGGGCGGCGGCTTGCCTAAGCCGGTGTGCGCCGCTAGGGCGTGGAGGGCTCGGCGGGCAAGGCCTTAGTTCGCCGAGGGGGCTAGAGGCGGGCGCCGTAGAGTAGGCGAAGCAGGCGGGGCGCTAAGCGCTTGAAGAGGGCGAAGGTCAGGAAGCAGAGCCCTACCGTCAGGCCCCAGGCCAGCAGATAGCCCAGCAGGGGAAGCGCGCCACTGGGGCGGAGCGGCGCCCAGAGGTAGGCGAGCCAGCGCCCGAGGTCGAGCAGCAGCAGGGTGTGTGCCGCGTAGATGTACATCACGTAGCTGCTGAGGGCGGCCGAGCGCTTGAGGAGCTGCGGAGGGAGCGTCAGCAGCTGCTGCCCCCAGGCCAGTACCGAGAGGCAGCCCGTGAGGATGTAGCCATTGAGTACATAGCGGTAGTAGGGATAGGCAGCGCCGTAGGAGCAGAAGGGTGTGGCCAGCCCCAGGACTAGCGCCAGCACCAGCAGCGGGCGGCGTAGTGGCTGAAGGGCCTTGATCGGGTCGAGCTGCTGCATGGCCATCCAGCCGCCTAGGGGGAAGAAGAAGAGGGCGCGTGAGCCCAGCATCGCCACGCTCATCTCGCGGTCGAGGACGAAGAGCAGTGCCAGCGGCAGCAGGATCCAGCCGCGGCTGAGGCCTAGTAGGTAATAGATGAGGGGCGAGAGCAGCGTCAGGCAGATGAGGTCGCGCATGAACCACAGCGGGTAGTCCAGTACCCTGTCGGTGAAGTAGTGCGGGAGCTGCGTCCAGCTCGGGTCGTGGTGCGCCGAGGGGGTGCCGCCGAGGGCGGTAGTCACGTAGCTGTAGGCACTGAGCAGGACGAAGGCCAGCACATTCCACAGGAGGAAGGGCTGTAGGACGCTACGGAGGCGCTTGCGCCAGGCGGGGAGGAAGACCTCACGACGGCGCCAGTCCTTGCCCCAGAAGGAGAAGTAGCCCGAGATGAAGAAGAAGAGTGGCACGGCCACGCGTGCCAGCACGTGGCTCACCAGCTCGACCAGATAGGAGTAGATATAGTGCTCCTCCGCCTGCGGGCGCCGTAGCTGCGTCGGCAGCAGATGCGCCGAGACGACCAGGAGGATCAGGGGGAAGCGTAGGGCGCTCACCAGGCGAGAGAACTCGGGGGATGGGGGTGCGGACTGCATAGCGAATATAAGGAAGGGGCGAAGGAGTGCCCTTCGCCCCCTCAAAGGTAAGGCTTTTCGTCTGAGGGCATATGCCCGTCTCGCGGCAGCTAGCTCGGGCGGCGAGCCTCTAGTGGGAGCTCGACCTTGGGGTCGAGCAGCTGGCGATAGTGATCATGCGTATCTCTGCAGGGTGTGAGGCTCGTATAGATGAGGGCCACGATCCAGAGGAAGAAGAGGGTGAAGAGGGGTAGGATCAGTATCAGCGGATGTCGGTGGAGCCTGTAGAGGAGGAGCAGCACCAGCACCAGCAGCAGGGGATGTAGCGGATAGAGTAGCGGGTAGTGCAGGACGTACTCGTACCACTTGTATTCGGGGTCGAGACGCTGTCGGAGTCTCAGCGCATCGCTCCCAGACTGGCGGTAGAGGCAGTAGGTGGAGTAGAGCTGCTGTCGGAACTCGGGTGTCGGGCTACTCTCGCGGCTCATCAGGCGCGAGAGACTAGCGGGGCTAGCGCCTAGGATGCGTGCCAGTGGGACGCTATCCTCGGCGAAGGCCTCCGAGAGCTCGGAGAGTAGTCGGATGGGGTCCGCGGCCTCGTGCTGGCCTGCGGTCTCGGCGCGCGCTCGGCTGGTGTAGCTGCCCTCAGCCTCAGGCTGACAAGCCGTGGCGGAGAGGAGCAAGAGGAGGCTATAGCCTAGATGTACCAGGAGGGGATACCTCTGGCAGAGAACCTGGAGCATAGTCTGATGTCGTCGGGGGAAGGCCTGAGCCAGGGCGCGACATGCACCAGCCCCGCCCCTTGAGGTCTAAGGGGGGAGCCGGTGTCAAGTCATTGGGCGGCAGAACCTATCCTATCCCATGAATTACGAAAGATAGCGTGGACGCTATCTCAACACATACTCGGTGAGGCCCTGAGAATGCCCGCAATTCGTACTGGATAAAGAATAGCGCCCACGCATACGCCTATGCACCTATCCTTACCCTCCGCTCCCGAATTGCTTGCTTGGAAATTTCTCAGGTTTCACCGCAATGTAGAGCCGAGGGCAGCAGGTGCTGCCTAATGTCCTTAGCTAGAGCTAGGAGCAGGGTTCGCTTTTCTTCGGCGGCAAATATACAGATATTTTGATACCTCGTCCCCCGCAGGCTGGACTCGGGCGGATATGCGGCTCGTAGATCCGCTCTAAGATACTTGGGCTCAGCGTTTGGCCTTGATCTTGTGCTGTGTCGCGAGCCCTCGGCATATCCTCCCCCGCTGGGCTGGTGCTGGCGCCCTTCCGCGCCTGGCGCTCCTCTGCCGCTAGGTCGCCCGCTCCTGCGCGCAGTGCCCTGGTGCTCCTCGGGGCGAGCCCGCAGCAGCCTCCGCCTAGCGGGAGGGCGATCTGATGGATATCCCTCAGCGTGCTGACTGCCGTCCCTCAGCCGTGTGACTGATGCCCCTCAGACCGCCGACGGATATCCCTCAGCGCGGGCGGGCTTAGCTTCGAGCGCTCGGGCTGCGGGCTACGGCTGGGGCTCGAGCTCGCTCCGAAGTAGCCTCAGAGCGCCTCTGTAGGGGCACTTCCCCTTCCTTAAAAACTTGCTTTATTCAGTGCGTATCTATCTGTGTAGTTAATGATTAACTTTGTCTCGGGCTAGCCCTCGAGGCTGTGCCGTCTGCAGCTTGTGCTCCGCTTGGGACAGCAGCCCGATGGCTGGGCGTCGGGGCAGGGCTCGGCGCTCGTAGGGCTGGGGGAGCGCTGAGCGCTCACTGCTGCCCCTGCCGCATGCCTCCGAGCACGCTCCGAGGAGCTGTGCCTAGGTCTTTGTCGTATGAGCTATTCACGCTATCTCCCTTATCTCTTGGTGTTGCTCTCGGGGCTCTGCTTCGGGGCGAAGGCCTCGGCGGAGGTCGCCGCACCCTCGGATACGACCTACCTGCTCTTTGACTATCAGCGCTCGCCGCGGATGGAGCGGATGCGGGAATTTGCCCCGCGCTTCAAGGCTTACCTTGCTCGTCCCTACGAGGAGCTAGGGTTCAAGAATCGTCCGAAAAATAAAGGCTGGCTCTCGCTGCGCCCCGTGTGGAAGGGACCACAGGACTCGCTCGAGCTGCCGCTCTTCGTTTACGATACGGGTTGCGTTGAGCTCAAAGAGATGCTGCTCCTCTACGTCGACCGCATCGATACGCTCTTCACGCCGCCTCAGCGCTATACACCAATGGCTATCTTCGCCGAGGCTATGACGAAGGTGTCGGGGCGTGCTTCCTACTTCGACAAGACGCTCTACGTCGTGACGCGTGACTATCGCGGGCGAATGCTGCGCCATCGGGTGAACTATGTGCTCCTGCGCGCCTATGTATATCGAGGGCATGATATCTGCGTCATGCTTCATACCTGGGATGAGCTGGACTATGAGCGGAAGAACATCTTCGTTCGAGTGCTCTTCCCTAGGAGTATTTCTAGGGAGGAGATCGCCCGCGACAAGGAGCTCTATCGCCAGCTGCTGCGCTACGGCTTCCTCTCGGAGCAGCTGCCCCTGGGGCCTTACTTTACCTTCTAGGCTGTTTCCTGTGCTTTGTCTTCCTCGCCTTATGAGCTATTCACGTTATCTCGCTTTTCTTCTGGTCGCGCTCTGGGGGGGGGGGCTTCGGGATGAAGGCCTCGGCGGAGGCTGCCGCTCCTGCGGACACGACCTACCTGCTCTTTGACTATCAGCGCTCGCCGCGGATGGAGCGGATGCGGGACTTTGCCCCGCGGATCAAGGCCTATTACGAAAGGCCGCTCAAGGAGCGGCGGCACAAGGCGGCTCCGACCAATAGGGGCTGGCTCTCGCTGCGCCCCGTGTGGCAGGGGCTGCAGGACTCGCTCGAGTTGCCGCTCTTCGTCTACGACACGGGTTGGGATTATCCTGAGGCTATGCTGCTCCTCTATGTCGACCGCATTGATACACTCTTCACGCCGCCTCGGCGCTATACGCCAGTGGCCGCCTTCGTCCAAGTCATGGATAAGGTGGAGGCGTGTGCTGCCTACTTCGACGAGACGCTCTATGTCGTGACGCGTGACTACCGCGGACGGATGCTACGCCATCGGGTGAACTATGCGGTCCTATTCTACTATCTATATACAGATTATCAAATCGGTGCGCGCCTGCACACCTGGGACAAGATCGCTTATAGGCGGCGAAATCTCTTCGCCCGCGACCTCTATCCTGGGACGATTACTCAGGAGGAGATCGCTCGCGACAAGGAGCTGTATCGTCAGCTGCTGCGCTACGGCTTCCTCTCGGAGGCGCTTCCCCTAGGGCCTTACTTGAGCTTGTAGAGTCTAGGTGCTGTAGTAGGCCCTCCGCTGAGCCGTCCCGAGCTAGGCTGCCTGCTCGACGGGCATAATTTAGCCCCCTCAGCACACGGCGCGCTGAGGGGGCTATTGCTACCTATATATATATAAGGAGTGGCGTCGGGGGAGACGGAGGGGAGCGGCGCCCCGAGGGGAGCTGCAGCGCTGCGGCAGCTAAGGGGGCGCTTCTGCACGCTAAGGACTTGAGCCCCTATTGTTTATTCGCTGATTTTACGTATCTTTGTATGCCGTATAGCGTATGGAGTACCCAGAGCTATGCGCCCAGTTAGATAGATAAGTTGTTCAAATATAAGTAGAAACGAAATGCCAACTATTCAACAATTGGTAAGAAAGGGACGTGAGTCGCTCGTGGAGAAGGGTAAGAGCCCTGCTCTGGACTCCTGCCCCCAGCGCCGAGGCGTCTGTGTGCGTGTGTACACGACGACCCCTAAGAAGCCTAACTCCGCAATGCGTAAGGTGGCACGTGTGCGCCTGACGAATGGTAAGGAAGTGAACGCCTACATCCCAGGTGAAGGTCACAACCTCCAGGAGCACAGCATCGTCCTCGTACGTGGTGGACGTGTGAAGGACCTTCCAGGGGTACGCTACCACATCGTGCGTGGTGCCCTCGATACGGCTGGGGTCAACGGTCGCCTGCAGCGCCGCTCTAAGTACGGAGCTAAGCGTCCTAAGCCAGGTCAGGCTGCTCCAGCTAAGGGTAAGAAGTAGTCGCCCGACCACTCCTCGCCCCACCCGCCGCCTCTCTCTAGGCCGAGAGGCCGCTAGCGCTAGGCTGCGGGACGCCCTCCAGGAGAGGGCATAGCTCAGTAACAATAGAACCAAGTTTCTTGAGTTCGTTGGATAGGCTAGCAAGGTTGAGTAACTGCTCCAGCGGGGGCGGTGAAGACGATCCAAGCACAACCAATCGACAGAAACGCAATTAAAACAAGCAATGAGAAAAGCTAAGCCCAAAAAGAGACAGGTACTACCTGATCCCGTATTTGGTGACGTAAAGGTGACGAAGTTCGTAAATCACCTGATGTACGACGGTAAGAAGAATATCGCCTTCGATATCTTCTACACCGCCCTCGAGATTGTCGGCAAGAAGATCCAGCAGGAGGAAAAGACCAGCCTGGATATCTGGAAGGCTGCCCTCGATAACATCACTCCTCAGGTAGAAGTCAAGAGCCGCCGTATCGGTGGTGCTACCTTCCAGGTGCCAACGGAAATTCGCGCCGAGCGTAAGGAATCTATCTCCATGAAGAACCTCATCCTCTTTGCTCGCAAGCGTGGTGGTAAGACCATGGCAGACAAGCTTGCAGCAGAGATCGTGGATGCGTTCAATAGCCAGGGTGCTGCCTTCAAGCGTAAGGAAGATATGCACCGTATGGCCGAAGCCAACCGTGCATTTGCTCACTTCAGATTCTAAGAAAGGCAAAAGACAATGGCTGACCACAAACACCTAGAACTTACGAGAAATATCGGCATCATGGCCCACATCGATGCCGGGAAGACAACCACGTCCGAGCGTATCCTCTTCTACACCGGTCTGACGCACAAGATCGGTGAAGTACACGATGGTGGCGCTACGATGGACTGGATGGAGCAGGAGCAGGAGCGTGGTATCACGATCACCTCTGCTGCTACGACGACCTTCTGGAACTACGACAATACGAAGTACAAGATCAACCTGATCGACACCCCAGGGCACGTGGACTTCACGGTCGAGGTAGAGCGCTCGCTCCGTATCCTCGACGGTGCGATCGCCACCTTCTGCGCTGTCGGTGGTGTACAGCCTCAGAGTGAGACGGTATGGCGCCAGGCAGACAAGTACCGCGTACCCCGTATCTGCTACGTGAACAAGATGGACCGCTCGGGTGCCAACTTCTTCGAGGTTGTCCGCCAGATCAAGACCATCCTGGGCGCTACGCCTTGCCCCATCCAGATCCCTGTCGGTCAGGAAGAGACCTTCCGCGGGGTCGTTGACCTCGTGACGATGAAGGCTCTGGTCTGGGACGATGAGACCATGGGTTCGCACTATGACGTAGTCGACATCCCTGCTGAGCTCCAGGCTGAGGCTGAGGAGTGGCGCGATAAGATGCTCGAGGCTCTGGCTGACTGCGACGATGTCCTGATGGAGAAGTACTTCGAGGATCCCTCCACGATCACCGAAGATGAGATCCGTGCTGCTCTGCGCAAGGGTACGCTCGCGATGAAGATCAACCCCATGCTCTGCGGTTCGTCCTTCAAGAATAAGGGGGTACAGACGCTGCTCGACGCAGTCGCTGCTTACCTGCCCAGCCCTATGGATACGCCCGAGGTCATCGGTACGGATCCCCGCGATCCCGAGAAGGAGATCGTCCGCAAGGTCGACCCCAGCTCGCCTCTGACGGCTCTTGCCTTCAAGATCGCTACCGACCCCTACGTAGGTCGCCTCTGCTTCTTCCGCGTCTACGCTGGTGAGCTGCCCGCAGGCTCTTACGTCTACAACACGCGCTCTGAGAAGAAGGAGCGTATCTCGCGTCTCTTCCAGATGCACTCCAACAAGCAGAACCCCATGGAGGTCATCGGCTGCGGTGACATCGGTGCAGGTGTCGGCTTCAAGGACATCCGTACGGGTGACACACTCTGCGACGAGGACCACCCTATCGTCCTCGAGTCGATGGACTTCCCCGAGCCCGTGATCGGTATCGCCGTCGAGCCTAAGACGCAGAAGGATATGGATAAGATGAGTGTCGGTCTGGCTAAGCTGGCCGAAGAAGATCCCACCTTCCGTGTGCAGACCAACGAAGAGACCGGCCAGACCGTCATCAGCGGTATGGGTGAGCTCCACCTGGAGATCATCATCGACCGTCTGAAGCGTGAATTCAAGGTAGAGGCTAACCAGGGTAAGCCCCAGGTATCGTACAAGGAAGCGATCACCAAGCCCGTCGAGCTCCGCGAAGTCTACAAGAAGCAGACTGGGGGTCGTGGTAAGTTCGCTGACATCATCGTACGCGTAGAGCCCGCCGACGAAGGCTTCGAAGGCGATCTGCAGTTCGTCGACGAAGTGAAGGGCGGTAATGTGCCTAAGGAATTCATCCCCTCGGTACAGAAGGGCTTCCAGAAGGCTATGACCAACGGTGTCCTGGCAGGCTATGCTCTGGATAAGCTGAAGGTCACGCTGCTCGATGGTTCGTTCCACCCCGTTGACTCGGATCAGCTCTCCTTCGAGATCTGCGCTATCCAGGCCTTCAAGAACGCATCGGCACAGGCAGGCCCCGTCCTCCTCGAGCCTATCATGCATCTCGAGGTCGATACGCCTGAGGAAAGCATGGGTGACGTGATCGGTGACCTCAACAAGCGTCGCGGTCAGGTCGAGGGTATGGACAGCACGCCATCTGGCGCTCGTCTGGTGAAGGCTTCGGTACCCCTGGCTGAGATGTTCGGCTACGTCACGAGCCTGCGTACGATCACCTCTGGTCGCGCTACCTCGTCGATGACCTTCTCGCACTACGAACCCGTATCTGCATCCATCGCGCGTCAGGTCCTCGAGGAAGTCGGCGGTCGTGTAGATCTCATCAAGTAAATAGTATTACCAACTAGAGATATGAGCCAAAAGATTAGAATCAAGTTGAAGTCGTACGATCATACGCTGCTCGACAAGTCGGCAGAGAAGATCGTCAAGACCGTCAAGGCTACCGGCGCTGTGGTCAGCGGACCAATTCCCCTGCCTACGCACAAGCGTATCTTCACGGTGAACCGCTCGACCTTCG
>NZ_CALIXW010000035.1 GCF_938046015.1 uncultured Porphyromonas sp.
CGTAAGGAAGGAGGTCGCGGTCCACGTCCCGAGGGGGCGAAGGCCGAGGGGCAGCAGCCCCGCGAAGGTCAGCGTCCCAAGGGCGGCCACGGCAAGGGCCAGAAGCGCCGCAAGCCCCGGGAGGCTCAGTGTGGCGCCAGTGGAGGCGGTAGCGCCAGCTAGCCTCCAGCCCTCCTATCCCCTAGCAATGACACACACTACCCTATAGAGGCTGCTGCAGCGCAGAGCCTGCTCTGGCACGCTGCAGCAGCCTCGCTATACACTACCTATCTATCCCTATGACAGCAGAACTACTAGAGGAGCTCGCCCTAGGAGCTAAGCGCGGACAGCTGAAGCTCCATGTCATTAACTACCTACTGCGCCACCGCACAGCTACCATGTCGGACATCGCCAAGGAGCTCTCGGTGAGTGCACCTACCGCCTCGCGCATCCTGCAGGAGCTGATCGATGCGGGCTGCGTGCAGGAGGAGGGCAAGCTGGAGATCGAGGCCGGCCGCTTCCCCATGCTCTTCGGGCTCAAGCCCGAGGGTGGCTACTTCATCGGTGTGGACGTCAAGCGCTCCTACATCAACATCGGCCTGATCAATCTACAGAGCGAGCTCCTCGAGGTCGAGTATGATCTGCCCTTCGTGCTGGAGAATACTCCCGAGGCGGTGGAGGAGATCTGCCGCATCATCGACGAGTTCATCACCCGCACGGGACGCCAGCGCTCCGAGATCCTCAACATCAATATCAACATCCCTGGGCGCATCAACCCCGCTACGGGGCATAGCTACACGCTCTTCAACTTCTACTCCGACCAGGCCCTCGCCGAGGTGCTGGGTAAGCGCCTCGGCACGCGCGTCTCGATCGACAACGACACGCGTGGCATGGCCTTCGGGGAGTTCACCCAGGGCTGTGGTAAGGGTGCCGACGTGCATAATGCCCTCTACGTCAACGTCAGCTGGGGGCTCGGTCTCGGGATGATCATCGACCACGAGATCTACCTAGGGAAGTCGGGCTTCTCGGGTGAGCTAGGGCACATCTCGGTCTATGACAATCAGATCCTCTGCCACTGCGGGAAGAAGGGCTGCCTCGAGACCGAGGTCAGCGGGCAGGCCATGTGCCGCAAGCTCGAGGCACGCATCCGCGCTGGCGAGAGCTCGAGTCTCTCCGCAGTGCTAGCCGAGGGGCGCAGCATCACGCTCTCGGATCTCCTGCAGGCCTGCGCCCAGGAGGATATGCTCTGCCTGCAGGTGCTCAGCGAGATCGGGCTACAGCTAGGCAAGCAGATCGCCAATCTCATCAACGTCTTCAACCCCGAGCTGGTCATCGTCGGCGGCAGCCTCGCCGACGCAGGCGGCTACTTCACCCAGCAGATCGAGGCCTCGGTACGCACCTATTCGCTGAGCCTCGTCACGCGCGACACGCGCATCGCCACCGCTACGCTGGGCGACCGCGCTGGGCTCGTCGGGGCCTGTATGCTGGCACGTACGCGACGCTTCGCCGAGTAGCCCAGCATCCACCATACATTATATATAGGTATACGTGCGCATAGACATCATCACCGTCATCCCCGAGCTGCTGGAGAGCCCGCTGAGGCACTCCATCCTCGGGCGTGCCCAGGCCAAGGGGCTCGCTGAGCTCCATGTACACAATCTCCGCGACTACTCGACCAATAGATGGCGTCGGGTGGATGACTATCCCTTCGGGGGCGAGGCGGGTATGATCCTGCAGGTCGAGCCCATAGATAGGGCGATCAGCGAGCTCACCAGCCAGCGTGCCTACGACGAGATCATCTACACCTCACCCGATGGAGAGACCTTCGATCAGGGTATAGCCAACGAGCTGAGCCTCAAGGGGAACATCATCATCCTCTGCGGGCACTACAAGGGCATAGACCACCGCATCCGTGAGCACCTCATCACGCGTGAGATCTCGGTCGGCGACTACGTGCTGACGGGCGGCGAGCTACCCGCGGCGATCATCGCCGACGCCGTGGTACGCCTGCTGCCTGGGGTCATCGGTGACGCCGAGAGCGCCCTCTCAGATACCTTCCAGGACGACCTCCTGGCGCCACCCATCTACACTCGCCCCGCCGAGTACAAGGGCTGGACGGTGCCCGAGGTGCTGCTGAGCGGCCATGCCGCCCGCATCGAGAGCTGGAAGATGGAGCAGGCGCTTGAGCGTACGCGCCGCCTGCGGCCCGACCTCCTAGACAAGGGGGACAGCCGCCGATAGCGAGTATTTCCTTACATTTGCCAGTACAAACAAATATCCACACTCATACAGCAATCATGGCTTTGAAGTTCATCACAGCAGACGAAGCAGCTGCCCTCGTGCAGCACAATGACAATGTGGGCTTTAGCGGCTTTACCCCTGCAGGGTGCCCTAAGGTCATCCCCGGCGCTATCGCTAAGCGTGCCGAAGTAGAGCACGCCGCTGGTCGTCTCTTCAAGATTGGTATGTTCACCGGCGCCAGCACGGGCGACCGCCTCGATGGCGCACTCGCACGTGCCGAGGCTGTCAAGTTCCGCACGCCCTACCAGTCCAATAAGGACATGCGTACCGGCATCAACGCCGGGACGAACCCTTACTTCGATATGCACCTCTCGATGGTCGCTCAGGAGCTGCGCTACGGCTTCCTCGGTAAGGTAGACGTCGCCATTGTCGAGGCTGCAGACGTCACGGAGGACGGCGAGATCGTCCCCACCTCGGGCGTCGGCATCCTGCCTACCATCTGCCGCCTAGCGGACAAGATCATCGTCGAGCTCAATGATAAGCACCCCAAGGAAATCCGCGGTATCCACGACATCGCCGAGCCGCTGGATCCTCCCCACCGCAAGGATATGCCCGTCTACCATCCCAGCGATCGTGTCGGTCAGCCCTTCGTCAAGGTAGACCCCGCCAAGATCGTCGGTGTCGTACGCACCAGTGAGCCCAATGATGAGGGCGGCTTCGCTCCTCTGGACGAGGTCACGCAGGCCATCGGGAACAACGTGGCTAAGTTCCTCATCGCTGAGATGGAGGCCGGCCGCCTGCCCAAGGAGTTCCTCCCCCTGCAGAGTGGGGTGGGTAATGTCGCCAACGCCGTCCTCGGTGCCCTCGGGGACAACGAGCAGATCCCTGCCTTCGAGGTCTACACGGAGGTCATCCAGGACGCTGTCATCGCGCTGATGAAGAAGGGCCGCGTCAAGTTCGCCAGCGGCTGCTCGCTCTCCGTCTCGCGCTCGGTGATCCAGGAGATCTACGGCAACCTCGACTTCTTCAAGGACAAGCTGCTGTTGCGCCCCCAGGAGTACTCCAATAACCCTGAGATCGTACGCCGCCTCGGGATCATCACCATCAACACGGCACTGGAGGCCGACATCTTCGGCAACGTCAACTCCACGCACGTCAATGGTACGCGCATGATGAACGGCCTCGGAGGCTCGGGTGACTTCGCCCGTAACGGCTACCTCTCCATCTTCACCACGCCCTCGACGGCTAAGGATGGTAAGATCTCGGCCTTCGTCCCCATGGTCTCGCACCTTGACCACAGCGAGCACTCCGTTAAGGTCATCATCACCGAGTACGGGGTGGCTGATCTGCGCGGCAAGGATCCTCGCCAGCGTGCCGAGGAGATCATCAACAACTGCGTACACCCCGACTACCGCGATCTGCTGCGTCAGTACCTCGAGCTCGGCGTCAAGGGCCACACACCTCAGGCGCTGGACTGCTGCTTCGCCTTCCACCAGGAGGCTGCAGCCTCGGGCGATATGCGTAATGTAGACTGGTCGAAGTACCACCAGGCTAAGTAGCCCGCAGCTCGCGCTAGCGGCACGGCGCCTTGCCCTGCTGCTCCCCAAATGCACCGCGCTCCACTCCCTCGCTTGAGGGGGCGGAGCGCGGATGCTTTATATAGAGCGGCTTGGATGGGAGGGGGCGAGCGATAGCGGGCATTCCCGTATCTTTGTATCCCGCAGCGGCGAGATGGCCGCAGCCCTCCTTCCCCTTACTCACGTGATAATGGACAATCAGCCCTTCGTACACCTACATGTGCACTCCCAGTTCTCGCTCCTCGATGGTCAGGCCTCTGTCAAGGGGCTGGTAGATAAGGCTATCAAGGATGGCATGAGTGGCATCGCCCTGACCGACCACGGGGCGATGTTCGGCATCAAGGAGTTCTACGACTACGTCAGCAAGAAGAACGCCCCGCTGCTCGGGGAGCGCAAGGACCTCGCCAAGCAGATCTCCGCCCTCGAGGCCCAGGAGGCACGTACCGCTGAGGAGGAGGCACGGCTCGAGGAGCTACGTACGCAGCTGGCTGCGGCGGAGGCTCGGCCGCTCTTCAAGCCCATCCTCGGCTGCGAGGTCTACTGCGCTCGCCGCTCCCGCTTCAAGAAGGAGGCCAACGTCCCCAACCCCTACCGCCCTACCCAGTCCATAGATAACAGCGGCTGGCACCTCGTGCTGCTGGCCAAGAACCTCACGGGCTACAAGAACCTCATCAAGATGGTTTCCCGCGCCTGGATTGATGGCTACTACTACCGCCCCCGCATCGACAAGGAGCTACTGGAGGAGTACCATGAGGGCATCATCGTATCCTCGGCTTGCCTCGGCGGAGAGATCCCGCAACACATCCTCAATGGGAACATCGAGGAGGCCGAGCGCAGCATCAAGTGGTTTCAGGGGATCTTCGGGGAGGACTTCTACCTCGAGCTGCAGCGTCACAAGACGACCAACCCGCTGGGCAACCAAGAGACCTACGAGCTGCAGCAGCGCGTCAATGCGGTGCTGCTAGAGCTAGGACAGAAGCACGGGGTGAAGGTCATCGCGACCAACGATATACACTTCCTCGACGAGGAGGATGCCGAGGCGCACGACCGCCTCATCTGCCTCAGCACGGGCAAGGACCTCAATGACCCCAAGCGCATGCGCTACAGCAAGCAGGAGTGGATGAAGACGCGGAGCGAGATGTACGAGCTCTTCGCCGACGTCCCCCAGGTGCTGGCGGCGACCCAGGAGATCTGTGACAAGGTCGAGCTCTATAGCATCGACCACGGCCCCTTGATGCCCGACTTCCCCATCCCCGAGGGCTATGAAGACGATGACGACTATCTGCGCCACCTGACCTACGAGGGCGCTCGGCGCAAGTACGGTGAGGAGGGACTGACGGAGGAGGTGCGGGAGCGCATCGACTTCGAGCTGGCGACGATCAAGGGCATGGGCTTCCCTGGCTACTTCCTCATCGTGCAGGACTTCATCGCCGCGGCGCGTGATATGGGGGTCTTCGTAGGCCCAGGGCGCGGCTCGGCCGCGGGCTCGGCTGTGGCCTACTGCCTAGGCATCACGGACATTGACCCGATACGCTACGACCTGCTCTTCGAGCGCTTCCTCAACCCCGACCGTATCTCCATGCCCGATATCGATGTGGACTTCGACGACGATGGTCGCGCCGATGTCCTACGCTGGGTCACGGATAAGTACGGCTACGAGCGCGTGGCGCACATCGTTACCTATGGCACGATGGCCGCCAAGAGCGCCATCAAGGACGTGGCCCGTGTGCAGAAGCTCCCCCTGAGCGAGAGCGATCGCCTCACCAAGCTCATCCCCGACAAGATCCCCGACAAGAAGGGCGTCAGCATCGCCGACTCCATCGAGTACGTCGAGGAGCTCAAGAAGGCTTCGCTTAGCCCCGACCCCCTGCTGCACGATACGCTGAAGTACGCCCAGATGCTGGAGGGCAACATCCGCAGCACGGGTGTCCACGCCTGCGGAATTATCATCGGCAAGATGGACATTAGTGACGTCGTGCCCCTCAGCACGGCCGAGGACAAGGCTACGGGTGAGAGCATGCTTGTGACGCAGTACGAGGGCTCGGTCATCGAGTCCACGGGGCTGATCAAGATGGACTTCCTCGGGCTGAAGACGCTCTCGGTCATCAAGGAGGCGCTGCTCAATATCAAGAAGAGCCGTGGCCTAGAGATCGACATCGACCGCATCCCCATTGACGACGCCAAGACCTACCAGCTCTACGCCGAGGGCAAGACGGTGGGGACCTTCCAGTTCGAGTCCGCCGGCATGCAGAAGTACCTGCGCGAGCTGGAGCCCTCGACCTTCGAGGACCTCATCGCGATGAATGCCCTCTACCGCCCGGGGCCTATGGACTATATCCCTGACTTCATCGACCGCAAGCACGGACGTAAGGAGATCACCTACGACCTGCCCTGCATGGAGCGCTACCTCAAGGATACCTACGGCATCACCGTCTATCAGGAGCAGGTGATGCTCCTCTCGCGTGAGATCGCCGACTTCACCCGAGGGCAGAGCGACGAGCTCCGTAAGGCGATGGGGAAGAAGCTCGCGGACAAGATGGCCGCGCTCAAGGTGAAGTTCCTCGAGGGTGGAACCAAGAACGGCCACGACAA
The DNA here is from genome assembly GCF_938046015.1 of uncultured Porphyromonas sp. Taxonomy (GTDB): domain Bacteria; phylum Bacteroidota; class Bacteroidia; order Bacteroidales; family Porphyromonadaceae; genus Porphyromonas. Next base: position 6,390 of record NZ_CALIXW010000035.1, read on the forward strand.
GGCGACGCTCGAGAAGATATGGGCCGACTGGGCCAAGTTCGCCTCCTACGCCTTCAACAAGAGCCATGCCACCTGCTACAGCTGGGTCGCCTACCAGACGGCCTACCTCAAGGCGAACTATCCCGCCGAGTACATGGCCGGGGCGCTGAGCCGCAATCTCAGCAACATCACCGAGATCATCAAGCTGATGGACGAGTGTCGCGCCATGGGCATCAAGGTGCTGAGCCCCGATGTCAATGAGTCAGACTTCAAGTTCGCCGTCAACCAGGAGGGCAACATCCGCTTCGGGCTCAACGCCATCAAGGGCGTGGGTAGCTCGGCTGTCGAGGCTATCATCCGCGAGCGTGAGGAGCACGGGCCCTTCCGCGACGTCTATGACTTCTTCGAGCGCGTGCCTATCTCGGTGATCAATAAGAAGACGCTCGAGAGCCTCATCTTCGCGGGCGGCTTCGACAGCTTCGGCTACCAGCGCGAGCTCTACACGGCGCCGCTGGAGAGCAACTTCAGGGACGACAACTTCCTCTCCGCCCTCGTGCGCTATGCCCAGACGCTGCAGTCCGAGCAGAGCCGCAATGAGTCCTCACTCTTCGGCGAAGATGAGGAGGCCATGCAGCTGCCGCGTCCCACGCCGCCCGAGCACTATGTCGAGTTAAGCGATCTGGAGCGTCTCAACCGCGAGCGTGAGCTCGTCGGGCTCTACCTCTCGGGCAATCCGCTCGACCCCTACCGCGTGCTGCTGGAGTGCTACTGCCCCGTCAATGCCCTCGAGCTGAACGACCTCGAGGCGGTGGGCGAAGGGCGTACGGTCTCCTTCGGCGGTATGGTCTCCAAGGTGTATAATGGCTTCACCAAGCGCGGCGACCCCTATGCCCGCATCACGATAGAGGATACCTTCGGCTCCTTTGACCTGGCGCTCTTCAGCAGTAACTACGTCAACTTCCAGCAGTACTGCCACAAGGGGCTCTTCATCTTCGTGCAGGGCACGGTACAGCGTCGCCGCTATGGCGACGAGCTGGAGCTCTCGGTCAGTCGCATCTCCCTGCTCTCTGAGGTCATCGATACGACGATGAGCGCTGTGCACCTCGAGATCGATGTGCGCGCCGTCAGCCAAGAGGTCATTGAGGAGCTTAGTCAGTTCATTACGAACAATCCAGGCGAGGCTATGTTATCTATTCGTATCACCGATGGGACGGGTCGCCACGACGTACAGCTCAGCTACGACCGCAATCCCATCAAGCCGACGCCACAGCTGCTGGACTTCTGCCGCGCCAGTGGTATCGTGATGTCGGTACGCTAGAGAGCATAGACCAACATAATAGTAACACTAAGTAAGAAAGGAAAGAATCATGGCACTAGAAATCAACAGCCAGAACTTCGAGCAGCTCGCTACGAGCGGCCAGCTAGTCGTCGTAGACTTTTGGGCAACGTGGTGCGGCCCCTGCCAGCTGGTAGGTCCCCACATCGAGAAGCTCGCCCATGAGTACGAGGGTAAGGCCGTCATCGGCAAGTGCGATGTAGACCGTGACCAGGAGCTGCCCAGCCGCTTCGGTGTCCGCAACATCCCCACCATCCTCTTCATCAAGAACGGTGAGCTCGTCAACAAGATCGTCGGCGCCCAGGACTACGATACGCTCAAGAAGGCTGTAGACGCAGCCCTCTAGTCCTCCGCCTAAGGCTAAGTAAAGAAGCCGCCCCCAGGTCACCTCGTGTGACCTGGGGGCGGCTCTTTGTTTGGGGGCTAGCCTCAGCGCCTAGAAGCTGTAGGCGAGACCGAGGCCGAGGACCTCGCGGAACTGTACCTTGGCACCGCGGGGATTGCCTGCACCGTCGACCGTCTTGACATTGTCATCGTAGATGAGGTTGGTCGTCAGCGTCGTGGTGAGGAACTTATTGATCTTGAAGGCCAGCATCATATCCCAGTTGACGTCGACGTTACCGAAGTCCTTGTCGTAGGGCGTGAAGAGGGTCAGCTTGGTGACGAGCTTGATGTTGGACGCCAGATCCTGCTTGTAGTTGGCCACGGCCAGGGCACCGAGCTGCGCCAGGTGCTTCTTGCCGGGCTCTACGCCGAAGGCACCTGCGTCGGAGAGCTTCTTGTCCAGGACGAAGGTCATCTTACCCGTGGCGGGGGAGAGCAGCAGGGAGAAGTTGTCGTTGGGCTTGTAGTCAAGACCGGCAGCGACCGTCAGGTAGGCAGGGGCGAAGAACTTGGAGATGTACTTGTCCTTATTCCCCGCGATGTTGGGGTTGGTGGAGGCGTCGTAGCCGAGGTCGAACTGCGAGAGGAAGTCCCCGAGCAGCGAAGCGTTCCAGTGCTGCGAGATGGAGCGGCCGAGCTTGCTGGTCAGGTTGATCTTGTCCATGCTCTTGAGCCACTTGTTGCTCGAGGTGAAGGTCTTCCCGAAGTCGGTGATCAGGGCGTTGTCCCAGCTCCACTTGTCGTGCTTGTAGTTAGCCGTAGCGTTGAGGTAGAGGTTCCAGGTCATGGAGTTCTCACCCCCGGCGGACCAGTTGGTCAGCGAGGTCTGGGCGAGGTTGAGGCCCGTGATACCACCGACCTTCCACTTGGATTCCGTAGCAGCAGGAGTGTCCTGCGCCATAGCCACTCCCGAGGAAAGCAGGAGGAGGGCAGAGAGAAAGAGTTGCTTCATCTTGTTGTCGTTTTTGTGGTTACTGTCTGAGTGATTATCCGCCAGCCTAGCGGCGGCGATCGGCCGCAAAGATAAGTCTTTTACAGTATTTAATAGGGAGCGCCCCCGCCTATGAGGCTGCGAAGGCGAACGTCCCCGCGTCGTAGCCCTAGCCATTAGCTGCGGACGAATAGTCTCGGAAGCCCCAGCGGGGCGCACCCTAGAGCGGACAAGCGGGAGAGTGCATCGTGCTACGGCTCTGCGGACGCTTTAAGGATCGCCCCTGCAGGGCTTTGTTTTTTCTTTACCTAGGCTACCCAGGGTTTGGTCGCCCTTTCAGGGCTACGCACCCTGGGCTTTGGAGGGATCGCCCCTATAGGGGCTGGGCTCCGCCTGAGCTAGCTGAGTGCGGGGTGGAGGGTAATCTGACGGTTTAGAACTCTGAGGGCTGAGCTCCTTTTGCACGAGCTGCGAGCGGGGTAGGGGGCGGGCTGATGGTCTAGAACTCTGAGGGCTGAGCTCCTCCTGCGCAAGCTGAGTACGGGGCTGACAAGCTCATTATGCTTTGCTCTAGGCTAATGGTGCGATTGCGAGCAGCTCTCCCTGCACCTCGTCCCTCCTATGTTGCCTAGTCTGGTGCTCCTTTCGCCGCCCGCTGCTGTCCCTCCGAGTGGAGCGGGTCAAGCGTGTTGCTTCGTGTGCCTTGCCATTAGCTTTGGACGAGCGGCCTCGGAAGCCCTAGCGGGGCGACCCTTTCAGAGCCCAGGGTGCGTAGCCCTGCAAGGGCGACCAAACCCTGGGTTAGTCATACCTATTCCAAAGGTAGCCCTATAGGGGCGACCCCTAGAGCTGACAAGAGTAGAGGCGCATCGTGCTACTGCCCTGCGGACGCTTTAAGGATCGCCCCTGCAGGGCTTTGTTTTTTCTTTATCCAGGCTACCCAGGGTTTGGTCGCCCTTGCAGGGCTACGCACCCTGGGCTTTGGATGGATCGCCCCTATAGGGGCTGGACTCCTTTTGCACGAGGTGCGAGCGGGGTAGGGGGTAAGCTGACGGTCTAGAACTCTGAGGGCTGAGCTCCTTTTGCACGAGCTGCGAGTGAGGTGGAGGGTAATCTGACGGTCTACACCCCTATAGGACTGAGCTCCGCTGAGGGATATGGGTCAGCGCCGTGAGGGGCGGCAGTCGTGGGCGTGAGGGGTATCCCTCAGCGTGCTGAGGGATAGGGGGCAGCGAGGCTAGGGGGCGGGGCGCAGCGCGCTCCGCAGCAGGACAGGTGGGTGTGCTGGCTCGGGGCGAGGGTGCCTTAAGGGGGGATTTACCCGTTTCGTAAGATCGAGCTAGGGGCGGGCTAGGCTCCCCTTAGAAGCATCAGAGGGAGGTGCCTAAGGAGGCCCTCCCTCTGATGATGAGGTATGCGGATGTAGCGAAGACTACTTGTCTAGATAGGTGATGACGTAGGCCATACCTCTATCCCAGAAGTTGTGAAAGAATAAGCTCATCTCGAGGTCGATGGGTCTCCCCTTAGCATCTAATTTGTAGGCCCATCGACTCTCCATCGGCCCTCGGGGAGTGCCATCATTCTCGTAGAGCGGTAGTGCTTGGGAGGAGATGAGCTTGGCAGAGCGTAGCCCTTGAATGTGAGACCAAAGGTACGGCTGCGGCTCCCCAGACCAGCCCACGAAGCGTTTTATGATAAAGTTGAGGTCGGGAAAGGAACGATTAGGTATGGAGCTATACTCATGAGTCAATACCTGGGGTATACGAATAGGTGTCTCAGTTGAATTGGTATAGGTGCGCTTTACCAAGTTGCCGTCCTGCCATTCTGCGCTGGAGTCGTATCGTGGCGAGGTATGGGATAGGTAGTATCCCTTGCTGTCATAGGTGTAATCCTTCTCGACCTCTGACTCCCCCTGGACTAAGACCCCCTCCTTGTTCTTTTTGTAATAGATGTTTTCGTGCTTTGATACTCTACCCTGAGGGTCGAGTGTCAAGATCTGTGAGGGCATTCCATTCTCATCACGTAAGGTGATCGTGCGGTCACCGTAGAAGATCGTCCGCGTATATTTCCATTTAGGAGAAGAATCAGAGCTCTTGGAGAAGGAAATCAAACGCTTTTGGTCGTCATATTCGAAGGTGTATGTATGGACAAGAGTCCTCCCGCGGTCATATCCATGTACTACATACTCCTCGATCTTGCTGATGTAGTCTATCTGCTGTGCGGGCACGAGGGACGTCTGGGACGTGGAGGGCGCTGGTGGCGCTGGTGGCGTAGGGCTGTCCGTATTCCCCTTGGAGCAGGAGCCGAGGGCTGCTACGAGTAGTATGCTGGCTAGTTTCTTCATATGGGCATGAGTTGTTAAGTTAGGTATGATGAACTGTAACAAAAGTATAAAATCTTTCGAGGATAACAAGCGTGTCCCGCCCAGCCTACCGAGAGGGGTATCGTCTCGTCCTTGGACAGCTATTCCGCCCCAGGGCTGAGAACTGGGGCGAAGAGCTTCGCATCGCGGCTGGGGGATAAGGGGAGGGGGTGCTGAGGGATATCAGTCAGCTCCGTGAGGGGCGTCCGTGGCGGGCGTGATGGGTATCCCTCAGCGCGCTGAGGGATAGGGGTCAGCGAGGCTCGGAGGCGGGGCGCAGCACACGCCGCAGCGGGGTGGGGGACGGGCGGCCTGGTGTGCGGATGCGGCTTAGCTTGGGCTGAGGGGACGTGCGGCCTTGGAGGGGAGGGGCGGGCGCGCTGAGGGCTGGGGGCGGGATTCCTTGGCTGTGGGAAATGTTTTTCCTGGGGTGGGGGCGGGCGGAGAGGTCCGAGGGGAGGCTGCTCTGAGCCGCTCGGGAGGTAGGGGCACAGAGATTTATGTATCTTTGTGCGACAACAATAGAGGGGTACGCCCACTTTAATACGATTGGACTGAATCATCATTGCACTATGATCGCAAGCAAGCGCGCGAATGATCCTGTATGGACCAGTATCTACGCTTATGCCCAGCTCCCCGCTGAGCTGGCACGACTAGAAGAACTAGCACACAACCTCTGGTGGGTCTGGAACCCACGTGCCCACCGCCTCTACAAGGCTCTTTCCCCCGAGCTGTGGGAGTCCACGGAGGGGAATCCCGTCATGCTGCTCCGCCAGCTCTCCAGCGAGGATATCCAGCGCATCACCACCAATGCCGCACTGATGGCCGAGCTCGAGGCTGTCTATGCCGATTATAAGGCCTATATCGACGAACCCGCCGACACCGAGCGCCCCAGCATCGCCTACTTCAGCATGGAGTACGGGCTGACCAATGTCCTCAAGATCTACTCGGGTGGTCTCGGCGTCCTGGCTGGGGACTACCTCAAGGAGGCCAGCGATAGCAACGTCCGTATGACGGCTGTGGGCTTCCTCTACCGCTATGGCTACTTCACGCAGACGCTGAGCCCCGAGGGTCAGCAGCTGGCCAGCTACGAGGCGCAGGACTTCGCCCAGCTCCCCCTCGAGCAGGTCTTCCAGCAGGACGGGCAGACGCCCTTCGTCCTCGAGGTACCTTACTCCAGCCATACCGTCTACTGCCATGTGTGGAAGGTCAAGGTAGGCCGTATCTCCCTCTACCTCCTCGATACCGACATCGCCCAGAATAGCGAATGGGACCGCTCCATCACCCACCAGCTCTACGGCGGGGACTGGGAGAACCGTATGAAGCAGGAGTACCTCCTCGGGATGGGCGGTGTACAGCTGCTCACCAAGCTCGGCATCAAGAAGGACGTCTACCATATGAACGAGGGCCACGCGGCCTTCATGAACGCCCAGCGCCTGCTGGACTACGTCGAGGGCGAGGGTCGTAGCTTCGATGAGGCTCTCGAGCTGGTACGCGCCTCCTCACTCTACACCGTCCACACGCCTGTACCTGCAGGGCACGACTACTTCGCAGAGGATCTGCTGGGCAAGTACCTCGGCCATCTGCCCCAGCGCCTCGGGATCTCCTGGGGCGAGTTCGTCGACCTCGGTCGTGAGCATCCCGGGAGCGATGAGAAGTTCTCCATGAGCGTCTTCGCCCTCAATACCTGCCAGGAGGCCAACGGGGTGAGCCTACTCCACGGCCGCGTGTCGCAGCAGATGTTCGCCCCCGTCTGGCGAGGCTTCTTCCCCGAGGAGCTGCACGTGGGCTACGTCACCAACGGCGTCCACCTGCCCACCTGGGCAGCGCCCGAGTGGCAGGCCTTCTACCGCAAGCACCTCGGTGAGGACTTCATCAAGCAGCAGACGAGCGAGGATACCTGGTCGCGCGTGCAGTCCGTCCCCAGCGAGGAGCTCTGGGATACGCACCTGACGATCAAGCACCGCCTCATCGAGCATATCCGTACCTTCTACGGGGAGAAGTGGCTGCGCGGCAGTGCTTCGCCCGAGACGACGATGAGTGTACTGGAGGGCATCAACCCCAATGCGCTGCTCATCGGCTTCGGCCGCCGCTTCGCTACCTACAAGCGTGCACACCTGCTCTTCACCGATCTGGAGCGTCTGGAGCGTATCGTCAACAATCCTAAGTACCCCGTACAGTTCCTCTTCACCGGTAAGGCGCACCCTGCCGACGGCGGGGGTCAGGGGCTCATCAAGTACATCCTAGAGATCAGCCGCCGCCCTGAGTTCCTCGGCAAGATCATCTTCCTGGAGAACTACGACATGCGTCTGGCGAGCAAGCTGATCGCGGGCGTCGACATCTGGATGAATACGCCTACGCGTCCGCTGGAGGCCTCGGGTACCTCGGGCGAGAAGGCCGAGATGAACGGCGTGCTCAACCTCTCCGTCCTCGACGGCTGGTGGTATGAGGGCTATCGCGAGGGGGCTGGCTGGGCCCTGACGGACAAGCGCACCTTCACCGACCAGAGCCTGCAGGACAAGCTCGACGCTACGACCATCTACGACCTGCTGGAGAAGGAGATCGTACCCCTGTACTTCAACCGCGAGGGCAAGGCCTTCTCTGAGGGCTGGGTCCAGGCTATGAAGAACTCGATGAACTACATCGCGCCGCACTACACGATGCGCCGTATGATGGACGACTACTTCGAGCGCTTCTACTGCAAGCTGGCCGCTCGCTCGGCACGCCTGCATGCGGATAACAACGCTATCGCCCGCGAGCTGGTGAACTGGAAGCACGGCGTCCTGGCGCACTGGGATGACCTGCAGGTCGTCAGCGTCAGCAACGATGGCCACAGCATCGGTAGCTCGGGTCAGCGCCACACGGGCAGTACCGAGACGATCCAGCTCGTCCTCGACAAGGGTGCCCTCAGCTGCGACCTGCTGGTCGAGCTCGTCGATGCCGCCGAGGACGACAAGGGTCAGCTCAAGCTGGTCGAGAAGACGCCGCTGCGGCTGGTCGACAGCCAGGGTAGCCGCTGCACCTACGAGCTGAACTTCGTCCAGAGCAAGCCCGGGCACTTCAAGCGCGCCCTGCGCATCCTGCCCACACACCCCGAGCTGCCCCACCGTATGGACTTCGCGCTCGTACGCTGGGTAGCCCTCGGCTAGTCTCTCTCCGATCGTGGGCGCGCCCGCGATCACCTATAGTATAGCTCCTCGCGGGGCGACGGCTTGCCTCAGGGTAGGGCTGTCGCCCCGCTGGCCTTTGGGGGGTGGTAGGGCATGGCACTCCTTATATATATAGGAGTGCTCGCAGCGGGGCTCGGGGAGGCTGGAGGTCTTCCCCAGCGCAGACCTTCGGCGGGGCTGCTCGGCTGGGGCTTGCGCCTGCTCCCCTAGCCTCGGGAGGGCAGCAGCGCACTGCGGGCGGCACCGTGTCGCCCGAGCGTGGCTAGTGCCTTGGCTATATGGGGGGAAATGATTAAAATTGTAGGACAAGTAGCCCGCACCCAGCTAGCCCCTCGAGAAGAGCCCTAGCCGAGCGGACACAAGCTAGATATCTCAGGACAATCATGATGGAAGTCAAGTACGAGGCCGTAGTCCTCGGAGCAGGCGAGAGTGGTGTAGGAGCAGCGCTCCTCTATAAGAGCCGTGGCCTCACGGTCTTCGTGTCGGACTATGGCACGATAGCAGATAAGTATAAGGCAGAGCTCGAGGCAGCTGCCATCCCCTACGAGGAGGGCGTACACAGCACCGAGCTGATCCTGCGCGCTCACGAGATCGTCAAGAGCCCCGGCATCCCCGAGAAGGCGCCGATCATGCAGGCCATACGCGCTGCAGGCATCCCCGTGATCTCGGAGATCGAGCTGGCGGGTCGCTACCTGCGCCCCACCACCAAGGTCATCGGTATCACGGGGAGCAATGGCAAGACCACGACCACGATGTGGCTGCATCACATCCTCTCCGAGGCAGGCTTCTCCGTAGGGCTGGCGGGTAACGTAGGCTTCAGCCTCGCCCGTCAGGTCATGACCGACGAGCAGCCCGACTACTTCGTCATCGAGCTCAGCAGCTTCCAGCTGGATGATATGCACCAGTTCCGCGTGCACGTCGCCCTCTTGATGAACATCACGCCCGACCACCTCGACCGCTACCACTACAACTTCGAAGAGTACGCCCTGTCCAAGATGCGCATCCTGCAGAATCAGACCAGCGACGACGCCTTCATCTACTGGGGCGAGGACGAGTTCGTCTCCCGCTATGTGATGACGCACCAGCCTATGCCTATGCAGTGCTTACCCTTCCTGACCTATCCGCAGGTAGGCTCGGCGGCGGACAAGAGCGACGAGGGCACGATGCGCATCTACTTCGAGGGGCACGACTTCTCCTTCCCGCTGGATCAGCTTGCCCTCCAGGGGCCGCACAACCTGCAGAACGCTATGGCCGCCTCCATCGCCGCCCTGCGGCTCGGTGTCAGTGAGGAGGTGCTGCGTGGCGCGCTGACGGACTTCGTCAACGTCCCGCACCGCCTCGAGAAGGTCGGCGTGCTGGACGGCGTCCGCTACATCAATGACTCCAAGGCGACCAACGTTAGCAGTACCTACTACGCCCTACGCACCATGACCACACCCTACGTCCTTATCTTAGGAGGTCAGGACAAGGGCAACGACTACATGGACATCAGCGACCTGGTGAAGGCCGGGGCGCGTGGCCTGGTCTTCCTCACGACCGACGTGCTGAAGCTCTACCAGACCTTCCACGGCGAGGTCCCCCAGATCGCCTCCGCCCTCAGCATGGAGGAGGCCATCGACCATGCCCGTGCTATGGCGCAGCCCGGCGATACGGTGCTGCTCTCGCCAGCCTGCGCTAGCTTCGACCTCTTCAAGAGCTACATCCACCGCGGGGATAGCTTCCGCAGCGTCGTACAGCGCCTCATCCAGGACGCCGAGGCCCATGGATAGCCTGCACGAGGTAGTCGATAGGCGCAGCCTAGTGCAGCGTCTGCTGGATGGCAACGGGGCTCTGTGGGCGCTCTACATCGCCTTCATGATCCTCTCGACGCTCATCGTCTCGAGCGCCATCAGCAGCGAGGTGTACAAGGCAGGCAGTGGTATGCCTATCTTCAAGCATATCCTCTTCCTCTTCGGAGGCTTCGTCCTCTGTGCCATCGTCAGCCAGTTCTCCTCGCGCTTCATGAGGAACTGGGCGCCCCGTATCATGATGCTCGCCATGCCGCTGCTCATCGCCTGGCTGCTCGTGGCGGGCTCGGGCAAGAACGGCGCCGAGCGCTGGATCTACATCGCTGGTATCTCGGTGCAGCCCTCCGAGCTCATGCGTATCGCCCTCGTCCTGTGGGGCGCCGTAGCGGCGGGCAACAGCTGGAAGCGCAACCCCAAGCGCTGGAAGCAGTTCACCGCCTACTACGTCCTCTCGGGCATCCTGATCGCTATCCTAGCGAGCAGCAACCTCTCTACGGGGATCATCTTCGTCCTCTTCATCGGTATCTACAGCATTGTGCTACGTGCGCCGTGGCGCTCCTTCCGCTGGTTCGTCCGTGTCACCGTGGGGCTGGCGCTACTGGGTGGGATCGCCCTGATGACGCTGCCGCCCTCGTGGCTGCCTGGCCGTGCCTCCACCTGGCGCGCCCGTATCGAGCGTAAGGTCGACGAGCATAGCGTCGCCAAGGGCGAGGTGCGCGAGATCAACATGGGCGGTCAGGAGGACATGGGACGTATGGCCATCGCCTCGTCGAAGAACCTGCTGCCCGTCGGCCCAGGGCAGAGCAAGTTCCGCAGCGCCCTAGCGCTAGCCTACTCCGACTACATCTACGCCATCGCCATCGAGGAATACGGCTGGCTTGGCCTCCTCGTCTTGCCGGGGCTCTACGTCCTATGGATGTGGCTCATCCTACGCGAGGCGCGGCGTCAGTCCAGCGCCTATAGGGCGAACGTGCTGCGCGGCTTCGCCATCATCTACCCCCTGCAGGCGCTGGTCAATCTAGCCGTCGGCGCGGGGCTCTTCAATACGGGTCAGACGCTGCCGATGTTCAGCTTCGGGGGCTCCTCCATCTTTGCCACCAGCATCGCCTTCGGCATCATGATCGGTATGAGCCGCTCCGAGCGCGCCTACAAGCTCTGGGCCGAGGAGCAGCGCCAGCTCGAGGCGCGACGACTAGCGGAGGCAGAGGCCGCGGAGGCACTGGAGCGTGCCGAGGCTCCCGACGAGCAGGCCCTGGCCTATCACCCCTCTCTATCCAGCACTGAGTATGATACAGCGAGCCATCATTAGTGGCGGCGGTACGGGTGGGCACATCTTCCCCGCCATCTCGATCGCCGAGGCGCTGCAGCGCCGCTATCCCCAGATCGACATCCTCTTCATCGGCGCCGAAGGCCGCATGGAGATGCAGCGCGTGCCTCAGGCGGGCTTCCGCATCAAGGGGCTACACATACGTGGGCTGGATCGCAAGCGCATCTGGCGAAACGTAGGGGTGCTGAAGGACTTCCTGCGTGCGCTGGTAGCAGCACGCGACATCATCCGCGAATTCCAGCCCCAGGTCGTCATCGGCGTGGGGGGCTATGCCAGTGCCCCGACGCTCAAGGCGGCCCAGAGCCTCGGCATACCGACGCTCATCCAGGAGCAGAACTCCTATGCGGGCGTGACGAATAAGTTCCTCGCGCGGCGGGCGACGAAGATCTGCGTCGCCTATCCCGAGATGGAGCGCTTCTTCCCCAAGGATAAGATCGTCCTGACGGGCAACCCCATTCGCCCCGCCATCGAGCAGCTCAGCGCGTCGCGTGCTGAGGCGCTGGAGTACTTCCGCCTGCCTGCCGACACCGAGCGGGTGGTGCTCGTCGTAGGCGGTAGCCTCGGTGCGCGCAGCATCAACGAGGCCATCGGCGCACGGCTCCAGGAATGGGAGCAGTCGGGTGCAGCCCTCATCTGGCAGACGGGGACAGGCTTTGCCGACAAGGCGCAGCAGCTACTCGCAGGCTATCGCTTCCCCGTCTACTGCGCGCCCTTCATCCAGCGCATGGATCTAGCCTACACGCTGGCGGACGTCGTCGTCTCGCGTGCTGGGGCGAGCGCCATCTCCGAGCTCTGCCACCTCGGCAAGCCTACGATCCTTGTCCCCTCGCCCAATGTAGCGGAGGACCATCAGACGAAGAACGCGCTGGCACTCTCTACGCGCGGTGCGGCCATCCTCGTCACCGACGCCGAGGCGCACGATGTCTTGACGCCCAAGGCCCTTGCCCTGCTGGCCGACGCTCCACAGCGTCAGAGCCTCTCCACCGAGATCAAGAAGCTCGCCCTCACGGAGGCTGCCGATCGTATCGTGGATGAGCTGGAGAAGCTCGTCCCCTAGCGCAGCGAACTCACACTACTCCCCAACTAAGCAGCCAGGGCGTAGACGTCATCCGTGACGTCTGCGCCCTGGCTTTGTTTTGTCCTAGGAGAAAGGAGCTTCGGCTAAGGGTGTCCGTAGGCTGAGGTGGGCAACAGAGCGCGTTGACTGCTTGCTCTCGGCCTCCTACGGGCTATCCCTTAGCCTCCTGACTGACACCCCTCACGGCGTTGACTGCCGTCCCTCAGCCTTCCCACCGACGACCCTCAGCTCCTTGACTGATATCCCTCAAGGAAGCCTCCACCTAAAGAAGCGCCCCGCTGTAGCTTATTGGCTGCAGCGGGGTGCTTTTACTTAGATTAGGGGCGGAGGCTAATCGGTCCTTCCCCTAGGATGAGGCGCAAGCGTGCTAGAAGGGGGGTGGACCTGGAGGGCCCTGACGGTTGGTCTTCATGTCGCTCTTGCTGCCGCCGCCCGCGAAGCTATCGAAGCGGTAAATAAAGTGCAGCATGGCGTAGCGCCCGAGGGTATTGGTCTCCTCGGTGGAGATGCTGGAGGCGGTGATGTTGCGCCAGATGCTTCGGCGGCTGTCTAGGAGGTCGTAGCCCTTGAGTCGGATCGTCGCCTTGCGCCCAGTGAGGAAGCTGTAGGAGATCCCCGCATTCAGCAGCGTCTGCTCCTGATCATAGCCACTGCTGTAGCCCGTGGTCTTGGTGTAGGTCGCGTCGCCCTCGATGGTGAAGCCCAGCGGCAGGGTGAAGGTGCTGGTCCAGCCGAGGCTGTAGTCCTTGGTCGCAGGCGTCGAGACGTTGCCGAGACTATTGGAGGCATTGTAGTAGCCCCAGCCCCCGCGTAGGCTGAGGTCGACCCAGCTGTGGCGGTAGCTGAGGGTCATATTCTCGTTGAGGCGCAGGGCGAGGCTGGTATTGGCCTCACCGTTGATGAAGGTCTTGCTACGGATGAGGTTGTTCATCGAGCCTAGGCGTAGGGAGAACTTCTTTCCTGGGAGCGTCTGGGTGAAGAAGCCCCCGAGGCCCAGCATCCCATTACCGTTGACATTGGTGTAGTCTACGGTGCGCACCCCCGTGTTGAGGTCGTAGACGGAGCGCGAGATGATGGCGTCCTGTACCAGCTGCGCGTGGCCGAAGAGCGCCAGCGAGGTCTGCGTGCTCGTCCAGAAGTTGTTGTAGCGCATGAAGAGGTTGTGCTGGAAGCTCGGGCTCAGGTCCTGATTCCCGCGATAGACGACCAGCGGATTGGTGACGTCCTGCACGGGAGAGAGCTGCTCGGTCGTGGGCTGCGTGCTGCGGCCGTGGTAGTCGAGGTGCAGCTCGGTGGTGCGCTGCGGCTTGTAGCTCAGGCGGAGCTGCGGGGCGAAGTTGGTCACCGCGCGGCTGATGGTCGGGGCGGCTGTGCCTGCGACCAGCGAGTAGCTGCTGCTCCTAGCATGCTCGACGGTGAGCCCAGCCGTCACGTCGTAGGTCTTACCCTTCTTCTTGAGGGCGAGGCCGGCCTGCTGGGTGAAGTAGTCGGAGCGGAACTCATTGCTGTAGGCAGCGTTGGGCTGCGTGTACTGCCCCGTGGCGTCGGTGTCGAAGGCCTCACGCTGGCTCTCGGAGTGGCTACCGCGTAGCTGATAGGTCAGCTGGGTGAAGAAGCCCTTACCGAGGGGCTCGACCCAGCCCAGACGTGCGCGGTAGCTCTGGCTGCGCTTGGTGGTGGCGATGCGCTGGTCGAGGGACTCGATCCGCGCCAGGCTATGCAGCAGAGAGCGGTACATACCCTCGCCGAGCGTCTGGTCGAAGGAGCCCTCGGCCGAGAGCGTCAGCGTACGCCCACTCTGGGAGAGGCGGCGGCTGGCGTCGAGGTGGAGCTCGCCGCTGGTCTGGCGCTGCTCGCTCTGCTGGCTCTGCGTGGTGCTAGAGATGGACTGCTGGGTGGCATCGTCGTTGCGCGTCTCATAGGCTGAGCTGTAGGTGCTCTCGCCGCGGCCGTAGCGCAGCTGGGGGGAGATGATGAACTGGGTGAGGCTGTCGGGCTTCCACTCGATGCGGAAGTTCCCCGCGTAGGAGTCATTCGTCGAGAGCTCCTTGGTGCCGCCTCGCTCGGTCGTGGAGCCCGTGCCGAGGATGTTCTGCACGGTGCTCTCGAGCTGCTTGTCCCGGGAGTTGCGGCCGATGAGGGCATTCCCGCCGAAGGTCAGCTTCGGGCTGAAGGTATGGCTGATGTTGCCCCCGAGGACGCGTGAGGTGAGGATACCGTTGTTCTGGCCGAAGTTGCCTCCGCCGCCTGGGCCAGGGCGGCTGCCGCGTGCGGAGGTCGCCATGCTGAGCATCATATTGGCGGAGGCAAGCTCGGAGGAGACGTCGCTGAAGCCCGCGCTATTGGTGTTGTTGAGGCTGCCGAGGAGGGTCATCTGATTGTCCCCCGTGAAGCGGCTGAGCATGGCGCTACCCTCGTAGCGCTTGTCCGTACCGAGGCCAGCGAAGGCTGTGCCGAAGGTGCCACGCTTCTTCCCCGCCTTGATGGTGAGGTTGAGGATGGTCTCTTCGTTGCCGTCCGAGAAGCCTGAGAGACGTGCGGCCTCGCTGTCGCGGTCTACGACCTGGATCTTGTCGACGAGCTCGGCAGGGAGATTCTTGAGCGCCACCTTGGGGTCGCCCTCGAAGAAGCACTTGCCGTCGACCATGATCTGCGAGACGGTCTTACCGTTGATGGTGACCTGTCCCTGCTCGTTGATCGTGGCGCCGGGGAGCTTCTTGACCAACTCCTCGACGGCGTCGCCCTGCTGCGTGGTGTAGCTGCCGGCGTTGAACTCGAGGGTGTCGCCCTTGACGACGACCTCGGCGGCCTTGCCGATGACCTTGACCTCGGAGAGGAGGGCACCGTCCTCGGCGAGCTGGATTTTGCCGAGCTGGAGGTTCTTGCCTGCGACCTTGAGGGCCTTGCTGTAGGCCTTGTAGCCGACGAAGGTGATGCGGAGGGTATAGCTGCCACTGGCGACGGAGCGCAGGTGGAAGGAGCCGTCACGGCTGGTCGTTACGCCCGTCTTGAGCTTGCCGTCGGGCAGCAGGAGGCTGACGCTGGCCCCCGTCAGGGGCTTCTGCTCCTCATCGAGGACCTGCCCCTGCACGCTGTGCGTCGTCGCCGTGGTCTGCGCTGAGAGGGGCGCGAGGGCGAGGAGCCAGAGGAGGCATAGGCCGAGGAGATGATACACTGTCTTTGTCATAGAGCTTATCCTTACGTTATACAGCTATGACTGCAGCAGCGGCCTAAGGTTTAATCTAGCTATGGACGCGCCGCGCCTTCGCTCCGCCGCGGCGGCCCTTCGTCCTGAGCAGAAGCAGCAGGGGCGACCCCAGGGAGTCTATCCCCGAGGCCGCCC
This sequence comes from uncultured Porphyromonas sp., assembly GCF_938046015.1. Taxonomy (GTDB): domain Bacteria; phylum Bacteroidota; class Bacteroidia; order Bacteroidales; family Porphyromonadaceae; genus Porphyromonas. The sequence continues at coordinate 22,087 of NZ_CALIXW010000035.1, forward strand.
CTGATGGCGTGTAGCTGTGGCGCTAGCTGACGTAGGCTAGAGGCGCTCGATGTCCTTGAAGTAGTTGTAGGTGCCGACCTTCAGCTCGATGCAGGCAGCCTCGTCGCAGACGATGATGCCCTTGGGGTGGAGCTGCAGCGCGGTGATGGTCCACATCTGGTTGACCGAGCCTTCGACAGCCTGCTGTAGGGCGCGTGCCTTGCCGTGGCCATTGACGAGGATGAGGACCTCACGGGCGGACATGACGGTGCCGACACCGACGGTGAGGGCCGTCTTGGGTACCTTGTTGACGTCACCCTCGAAGAAGCGGCTGTTGGCGATGATCGTGTCCGTCGTCAGCGTCTTCATGCGGGTACGCGAGCTGAGCGAGGATCCGGGTTCGTTGAAGGCAATATGCCCGTCAGGCCCGATACCGCCGAGGAAGAGGTCGATGCCGCCTGCGGCCTCGATCGCAGCCTCGTAGGCGGCGCACTCGGCCTCGAGGTCAGCGGCGTTGCCGTTGAGGATGTGGACGTTCTCCTTCTTGATGTCGATGTGGCGGAAGAAGTTGTCCCACATGAAGCTGTGGTAGCTCTGAGGATGGTTCTCAGGGATACCTACGTACTCGTCCATGTTGAAGGTGACGACGTGCTGGAAGGACACGCGTCCGGCCTGATGAGCAGCTACCAGCGCCCGGTACATGCCCAGGGGCGAGGAGCCGGTGGGGAGGCCGAGGACGAAGGGCTTAGTCGCGCTGGGCTGAGCAGCATTGATCTTGGCGACGACATAGTCTGCCGCCCACTGAGAGATGCCTGCGTAGTCAGGCTGGATGATAAGACGCATTACTTGATCTTTATTAGTAGAGTGAGTATTCTTGGCTGATGTGAAAGGGGGTGGGGGCTAGGGGTGGCTAGTCCTTGGGGGCAAGGAGGCGCGCGGCCATAGCCTGCCCGAGGGCCCAGCTGAGGTCGAGCACGGAGCTGAGGTCGGACATCTTGAGCTCGACGGCCTCACCGACGAACTCCCACTTCATCTCCTCGGCGAAGGGGATCAGCTTCTTGAGGGCAGCGGGCGCCCAGGTGTAGGAGCCGAAGGCCGTGTAGAGTCTGTCCTTGACGTCACGGATGCGGATGAGGTTCATCAGATGGGCTATGGGCGTGAAGAGCTCCCCGCAGTAGGTCGGGCTGCCGATGATGAGGCCGCGGTAGCGGAAGACGTCGGCGAGGATGGCTGAGGGGTCGGACTTGCTCACGTTGTGGCAGACGATGCGCTTGATGCCCGCTGCCGAGAGGCTCTGGGCGATGACGTCGGCCAGCTGCTCCGTATTGCCATACATCGAGCCGTAGAGGATGACCACGCCGTCCTCCGCCTCGAAGCGCGACAGACGGTCGTAGAGGCGGCGCGCCTCCCCGAAGCCCTCGGGCGTCCAGACCACACCGTGCGCGGGGCAGAGGTGGTCGATCGTGAGGCCCTGCTTGTCCATGTTGGCCAGCGCCTTCTGTACGAAGGGGCCGTACTTACCGATGACGCAGGCGTAGTAGCGCTCCATCTCGCGGAGGTAGGCCGAGCGGTCGCCGAGCTCGCTGTCGCGCAGGATGCCGTCCAGCGCGCCGAAGGAGCCGAAGGCGTCGGCCGTGAAGAGCACCCTATTGCGCTGCTCGTAGGTGAACATCACCTCGGGCCAGTGCACCATGGGCGCCATGAGGAAGAAGAACTCGTGCCCGCCTATGCTCAGCGCGTCCCCATTCTTGACCTCGTGCAGCCCCTCGGTGATCCCGTGGAAGCCGCGCAGCATCTCGAAGGTCTTCTTATTGCCCACGATCTTGAGCTCGGGGTAGCGCTTGCGCAGCAGCCCGATGGAGCCGCCGTGGTCGGGCTCCATGTGGTTGATGATGAGGTAGTCGAGGGGACGGCCCTGGAGGATAAGGTCGAGCTTGTGGAAGAAGATGTCGCTGTAGCAGACGTCCACCGTGTCGATGAGCGTGGTCTGCTCGTCGACGATCAGGTAGGCATTGTAGGCAACGCCCTGCGGGAGGCTCCACATGTTCTCGAAGAGCGCCTTCATCCTGTCGTTGACCCCTACGTAGTAGATCGAGTCGGTGATCTGTGGTACTTGGTACATAGTCGTGTGTAGTTAGTGTTCCTCCTTTGCTGGAGTGCGGCGCTAGCGGCTGGGAAGCGGGGCTCCCACAGCCGCTAGCGCCTATCCTATTTTGCTTGGTCTGCGATTGGGTGGCGGTAGGCGTAGACGATGAGGGCCAGCCCCGCCAGGATGAAGGGGATGCTGAGGAGCTGCCCCATATTGACGCCCCACTGGGCGATGAGGTCGTACTCCCAGCGCTCCTGCACGTTCTTGATCCCCTCGACGAGGAAGCGGAAGCCGAAGACGAGCACGAAGAACCAGCCCACGATGAGCCCCGAGTAGCGCCGTGCGGCATCGCGCTGCCAGTAGAGATACATACAGACGCCGAAGGTCACCAGGTAGGCCAGCGCCTCGTAGAGCTGTGTCGGGTGGCAGGCGGGGATAGCCTCGGGATCTAGTCCTCGGTACTCGATGGCGCGCAGGAAGCGGAAGCCCCAGGGTAGGTCCGTAGGGCGGCCGAAGATCTCGCTATTCATCAGATTGCCCAGGCGAATGAGCGCTGCCGCCAGACCCGTAGGCACGGCCAGACGGTCGAGCGTCCAGAGGATGGAGCGCTTCGTCACGCGCCGCGAGTAGAGCCATACCGCGAGGATGATCCCCAGCGTGCCGCCGTGGCTAGCGAGCCCACCCTCCCAGATGGCGAAGATCTTCGCGGGGTGCGCTAGGTAGTAGCCTGGGTCGTAGAAGAGGACGTGCCCTAGGCGCGCCCCGACGACGGTGCCCACCACTACATATATATATAGGGAGTTCATCCACTCGGGGTCGAGGCGCTCGCGGCGCCACATGCGCTCCTCGATCATAGGCCCGAGGATGAGCAGCCCGAGGGCGAAGAGTAGACCGTACCAGCGTATGTCGCGGCCGAGGATCTCGAAGATCACGGGATCGACGTCCCATGTAATGGCTCCTAGCATCGTGATCTATAGGGTGTCTATGCGTATGCGTTCGTATCGGGCTGAGCCCGTGAGGAAGGGTCGGGGGCTAGCAGAGCTTGGCGATCCACTGCTCGCGCTCGCCGGGCAGCAGGTCGATGACGGGGAGCTCCTGCATGGTGTAGCAGCCGGGCTGCTGGCGGGAGGCGGCGCGGGCCGCAGCGACGAGGATCTGCGCCGTGAGGGCGGGGTTATTGATCTTCATGTTGAACTCCAGCAGCTGGTTCTGCGTCGTGCCCGAGACGCCCTTGCGCGTCATGTGCACGCCGTGCCCCATGTCGATCAGCTGATCCACGTCGTCGACGACGCTGACGTGCGTCTCGTCGTGGGCGAAGTAGTCATCTCGCTTGATGGCGGCGATGACTTCGTCGGCCTTATAGCCCGGCTCGAGCTCGATATAGACCATGCGGCGGTGGATGCCCGTGCCCGTGGGGATGGTCATCGAGAGCGCCTTGTGTACGCCTGCGATGGCCTTGACGGCTACGGTGTGCCCCATGCTCATCCCAGGGCCGAAGTTGGTATAGGTAATCCCCTTGGGGACGATGGCCTCCATCAGCGTACGTACGACAGAGTCGCTACCGGGGTCCCAGCCTGCAGCGATGACGCTGACGACGCCAGCGGCGCGAGCTGCAGCGCCCAGTGAGCGGCGTAGGGCGAGGATGTCGCCGTGGATGTCGAAGCTATCGACGGTATTGATCCCTAGGGGAAGCAGCTCTAGGGCGGTCTGCTCCACCAGACGCGTCGGCGTCGCGAGGATGGCTACATCGACCTGCCCCAGCTCCTGAATGGAGCCGACGATGCGGTAGGGCTCTAGCTCGTGGGGGATCTGTGTGGGGTCGCGGCGGACGACGCCCGCGATCTCGAAGTCGGGAGCAGCGCTGAGGGCTTCGATGGTGTAGCGGCCGATGTTGCCGTAGCCGACGACGGCTGCTCTGATCTTCTTTGTCTCTGACATAGGGTTTCTTATTCTTCTTGTTGGCTTGTGTCTATGATCTTAACTAGACAAAGATACTGAAAAGCCCGCAGAGCCTAGGGGGTGCAAGTGGCCTCCTGGTCTAGGGCGGGCGAAGCTGTCCTCTGGGACGGGGGACGGGGCGCAGCGGGCTGCCCCGCGGTGAGGGGCGGCTCGGACTGCGCCCGCCCTTAGCTCGCAGCGCGCTGCGAGCAAGGTGGAGCCGAGATTTCTTATATAACTTTTCGCCCTCCCCCTTATCCCTCAGCGTGCTGACTGGCGTCCCTCAGCGCTGGATATTATATTACTTTTCCCGGCTTGAGTTAGCGCGCAGCTCGCTCCGACTGGGGTCGCAGTGCGTCCCGTCTAGGCTGTCCGATCGCTTATCCTTGATGCTGAGCGTCTTGGCGCGCTGCTTGCCTCCTAGTCTCCTTGCCCTCGGCAGGCCTTGAGTGCCCAGTCTGTGCGGGGCTTGGAGGCCTGTGTGGGGCGCCTTGCTCGGAGTGGCCGCGCGCTCGGACGGCGGGGGAGGTGTCAGCCGTCATAGAGGAGGGCTTAGGCTGCAGGCTTGGGCTGAGGACTCGGGATGGCTCGGGGAACTGGGGTCAGCCCCGTGCTCGGGCTGGGAGCTGGCTTGTGATTGTGCACCCTTTTCCGTATCTTTGTGGCGATTTTTATAAATAGCTGAAGGAGCCTCACATGCATACCGATCTATATAAAGTGAACCTCAGGAGCCTCTCCGAGGGGGATCACGAGCTACACTGGGTGCTAGGGGATGACTATTTCCAGCACCTGGGTGCCGAGGACTTCACCTCGGGAGAGGTGTATGTCGATGTGTACATTCATCACATCGGAGGGGTCTTCAGCCTGGAGCTAGAGTACGATGGCTACGTGGGGACGACCTGCGATCGCTGCCTCGATCCGCTGGAGCTGGACGTGTACACCGAGCGCGAGCTGGTGGTGAAGTTCGGCGACGAGCATCGCGAGGAGAGTGAGAAGCTCCTGATCATCCCCGAGCAAGACGGCGTCCTCGACCTGACGTGGACGATGTACGAGGATATCGTGCTGAGCCTACCTATGCAGCGTATGCATGAGGAGGGTGAGTGCAATGAGGACATGATGCGCGCCTACAGCAAGGTGGCGGCAGACGAGCCTCAGCCCCAGCAGCAGGAGATCGTCCGCGATGAGGACGGCATCGATGAGCGCTGGGCGGCACTGAAGCAACTGAAGCAAGAGTAGTAATTCAAAACAAAAATAGACTTATGGCACATCCTAAGAGAAGACAGTCCAAGACCCGTACCGCCAAGCGTCGTACGCATGACAAGGCAGCAATGCCTACGCTAGCTAAGTGCGCTAACTGCGGTGAGTGGCACGTGTACCACACCGTATGTGGCGCCTGCGGCTACTACCGTGGCAAGCTCGCTATCGAGCAGGACTAGGCTAAGACCCCACTTGCGAAAGAAGCCCCAAGGACTCCTTTGGGGCTTTTTTCGTATCTTCGTGCTACATTGCATCTGCTAGGATCATAACTCTAAGAACTATCATAACTGACTATGAGCATAATCAACGCAGCCATCACAGCCGTCGGCGGCTACCTGCCAGAGGACAAGCTGACCAATGCCGACCTGGAGAAGCTGGTCGATACCAATGATGAATGGATCACTACGCGCGTGGGGATCAAGGAGCGTCGCGTCCTCAAGGACCCGACTAAGGGCGCCGCTTACCTCGGGGTGCAGGCCGTCCAGGACCTCCTCTCCCGAAGCGGCATCGATCCTAAGACCATCGATGGGCTCATCCTGACGACTAATACAGGCGACCATACCTTCCCGACGACGGCCTCCATCGTGGCGCACGATACGGGCTGTGTCAATGCCTTTACCTTCGACCTCGTCTCCGCCTGCCCAGGCTTTATCTACGCGCTGGAGACGGGGGCTAACTACATCCGCTCGGGCCGCTACAAGCGTGTCCTCGTCGTCGCAGCGGAGAAGATGACGGCCTTCGTCGACTACACCGACCGCGCTACCTGCCCCCTCTTCGGCGACGGCGCGGGCTGCGTGCTCCTCGAGCCTACCGAGGAGGCCTGCGGGGTGATGGACGCTAGCTTCCACACCGATGGCATCGGGCGTAACAACCTCATCCTCCGTGCTGGGGGCTCGGTCAACCCTGCTTCGCACGAGACCGTCGAGGCACGTCAGCACTACATCTATCAGGAGGGCGCTGCGGTCTTCAAGCACGCCGTCAAGGGCATGTCCTCCAGCTGCCGCGACATCATGCAGCGCAATGGCCTGAGCTACGAAGACGTAGCCTGGGTCGTACCGCACCAGGCCAACCTCCGCATCATCGACGCCGTGGCGCGTGAGATGAAGGTGCCTATGGAGCGCGTGATGGTCAATATCGAGTACCGTGGCAATACGAGCTCGGCGACGATCCCCCTATGCCTCTGGGAGTTCGAGAAGAAGCTCCACAAGGGCGACAACCTGATCCTGACCTCCTTCGGCGCAGGCTTCACCTGGGGTGCCGTCTACGTCAAGTGGGCCTACGAGCCTAAGCACTAAGGGCGTCAATCACCACTGAAGAACCTTACCAGCCTTCGTGCCGCCTCCCGCGGTGCGGAGCTTGGTAAGGCTCTTATCATTATAATAAGGCTACAAGACCGATGAGCGAAGTAGTACAAGAGTCCATCCACCGCTCGGGCTTCGTCAATATCGTGGGTAACCCCAACGTAGGGAAGTCCACCCTGATGAACCTGCTGGTAGGGGAGCGCGTCTCCATCATCACCGCCAAGGCACAGACCACCCGCCACCGCATCATGGGCATCGTCAATACGCCCGAGCTGCAGATCGTCTACAGCGATACGCCCGGTGTGCTGCGGCCCAACTACAAGCTGCAGGAGAGCATGCTCGAGTTCAGCGAGTCCGCCTTGGGGGATGCCGACGTGCTGCTCTACGTGACGGACACGGTCGAGACGGCGGACAAGAACGAGTTCTTCCTCGAGCGTGTGCGCGGCCTCCAGTGCCCCGTGCTCCTCGTCATCAATAAGGTAGACCTCACCACACAGAGCGGGCTGGAGGAGCTGGTCGAGCGCTGGCACCGCGAGCTGCCCCAGGCGGAGATCATCCCCATATCGGCGCTGAATAACTTCAACGTCCAGCCGCTGCGCCGCCGTATCGAGAGCCTCATCCCGCCCTCACCCCCTTACTTCGACAAGGATGCGCTGACGGACAAGCCCGCCCGCTTCTTCGTCACCGAGATCATCCGCGAGAAGGTGCTGCTCTACTACCAGAAGGAGATCCCCTACTCGGTAGAGGTCGTCGTAGAGTCCTTCAAGGAGGAGGACGAGCGCATCCACATCCAGGCACTGATCATCGTCGAGCGCGATAGCCAGAAGGGCATTATCATTGGGCACAAGGGCGCAGCGCTCAAGAAGGTCGGCATGATGGCCCGCAAGGACATGGAGCGCTTCTTCGACAAGCGTATCTTCCTTGAGATCTTCGTCAAGGTAGAGAAGGACTGGCGCAGCCGCGACAATATGCTGCGCGCCTATGGCTACCGCCTCGACTAGCTTCAGGCTAGCCCACATTAACAGCAAAGACAGGAATCAATGAGTCATCTAGTAGCAATAGTAGGGCGCCCCAACGTCGGGAAGTCCACCCTCTTCAACCGCCTGACGCAGTCGCGCGGCGCCATCGTCAGCGAGGAGGCCGGTACGACGCGCGACCGTCAGTACGGCAAGGTCACCTGGCTCGACCACGAGTTCTCCATCGTAGACACCGGTGGCTGGGTCGTCGGCAGCGAGGACGTCTTCGAGGGCGAGATCAATAAGCAGGTGCAGGTAGCCATGGACGAGGCCGACGTCATCCTCTTCGTCGTCGACGTGGAGAACGGCATCACCGACCTCGACGACGAGGTCGCGCACAAGCTCCGCCGCACCAAGAAGCCCGTGCTGCTGGTGGCGAACAAGGCGGACAACTTCGCCCAGCACTACGCCGCCGCCGAGTTCTACGCCTTCGGCCTCGGGGATCCCATGCCCATCTCCGCCATCAGCGGCAGCGGTACGGGGGATCTGCTGGACGCCATCGTCAAGGAGCTGCCCGAGGGCACGACAGAGGATGAGGTGCTGGATGCCCCACGTATCGCCATCGTCGGCCGTCCCAACGCAGGGAAGTCCTCCCTCATCAACGCCTTCATCGGTGAGGAGCGCAACATCGTCACCAACGTGGCGGGCACGACGCGCGACTCCATCTACACGCACTACACGAAGTTCGGCATGAACTTCTACCTCGTAGATACGGCCGGCATCCGCAAGCGCGGTAAGGTCAACGAAGACCTAGAGTACTACTCGGTCATCCGCTCCATCCGCGCGATCGAGAACTCGGACGTCTGCGTGCTGATGCTGGACGCCACGCGCGGCATCGAGGCACAGGACCTCAACATCTTCTCGCTCATACAGAAGAACAGTAAGGGCCTCATCGTCTGCGTCAACAAGTGGGACCTCGTCGAGGACAAGAGCCAGGTCGTGATCAAGACCTTCGAGAACGCTATCCGTCAGCGCCTAGCGCCCTTCACCGACTTCCCCATCATCTTCATCTCGGCGCTGACGAAGCAGCGTATCTTCAAGGTGCTGGAGGAGGTGCAGGCCGTCTACGAGCGTCGCAGCAAGCGTATCCCGACCTCCAAGCTCAATGAGGTGATGCTGCCTATCATCGAGGCCACGCCGCCTCCCGCCACCAAGGGTAAGTATATCAAGATCAAGTACGTGATGCAGCTGCCCACGGCTGTGCCGAGCTTCGCCTTCTTCGCTAACCTCCCGCAGTGGGTCAAGGAGCCCTACCGCCGCTTCCTCGAGAATCAGATCCGCGCCCACTGGGACTTCTCCGGTACGCCCATCAATATCTTCATCCGCGAGAAGTAGCGCCGCCCCCAGCTACGGCCGCGAGCTAGCTCTCTCCGCGGCAAATCCTTAGCTTCCGCCCTAACGACGGGGCAATAAGTAAAGCCCCCTAGCGTCACTCGGACGCTAGGGGGCTTTCTGTTTTGCTTAGCTCAGCGAGGGGCTTATTCCTCGATAGCAGCGATACCGGGGAGCTTCTTGCCCTCGATGGCCTCGAGGAGGGCACCGCCACCGGTGGAGACGTAGGATACCTTGTCGGCGTAGCCGAACTTGTTGACGCAGGCTACGCTGTCGCCACCACCCACGAGGGAGAAGGCACCCTTAGCCGTAGCCTCAGCGATGGCAGCAGCCACAGCACGCGAGCCGTCGGCGAAGTTGTCCATCTCGAAGACACCCGTAGGACCGTTCCAGAGGATGGTCTTGGACTCGAGGATGACCTTACGGTAGGCCTCGATGCTGTCGGGGCCGATGTCCATACCGATCCAGCCTGCGGGGATGTTGTCGTTCTGCGCGAAGGCGGTCTTAGCGTCGTTGCTGAAGGCGTCGGCGATCTTGGAGTCCGTGGAGAGGACGAGGTTCACGCCGTTGGCCTTGGCCTTAGCGACGATCTCGCGTGCCAGGTCGAGCTTATCCTCTTCGCAGAGCGAGGCACCGATGTTGCCGCCGTTGGCCTTGAAGAAGGTGTAGGTCATAGCACCGGTGAGGATGAGGTTGTCGACCTTACCCAGCAGGTTCTCGATGATGTCGATCTTGGACGATACCTTGGATCCACCCATGATGGCGGTGAAGGGGCGCTTGATGTCCTGCAGCACCTTGTTGACGGCGTCGACCTCCTTACCCATGAGGTAGCCGAAGAGCTTGTGGTCGGCGTCGAAGTAAGCAGCGATGAGGGCCGTGGAGGCGTGTGCGCGGTGTGCCGTACCGAAGGCGTCGTTGACATAGACGTCAGCCAGAGCAGCGAGCTTCTTGGTGAACTCCTTCTGGCTCTCCTTAATGGCCTTCTTGGCAGCGGCCTTCTCTTCGTCCGTAGCGTCCTCAGCCAGGCCGCGGGGCTTGCCTTCCTCCTCAGCGTAGAAGCGGAGGTTCTCCAGCAGGAGGGCCTCACCGGGCTTGAGGTTGGCTGCGAGTTCGCGCGCCTCCTCGCCTACGCAGTCGGGGGCGAACTTGACGTCTACACCAAGGCACTTGGAGACGTGGGCGAGGATGTGGCGGAGAGAGAACTTATCCTCGACCTTCTTGGGACGGCCGAGGTGCGAACCGATGATGACGGAGCCACCGTCGGCAAGGATCTTCTTGAGCGTAGGCATGGCAGCACGGATACGCGTATCGTCCGTGATGTTGAAGTCTGCGTCCAGGGGCACGTTGAAGTCCACGCGGACGAAAGCCTTCTTGCCTGCGAAATTGAACTGGTCAATGTTCATGTGCAATCTTGTTTAACGTTAATTGTAAAAGCTTTTACCAGCGCAAAAATACGGAATTGCGGTGACTTAGCCCGCGTGTCGCGCCTAGGCTCGAAACCGATGGATATCAGGCCGAAGGATCGACTGGGTGCGCTCTGATATTTACCACAGAATATGGCTGAGTGGAATTGCTAGGCCTTGCCTATATCTTGCTGGGTCTAGGGTATGCGTCGCGGGCTGATCGGTGTGGGGCGTGGCGAAGGACTAAGGCGGGGGTAGTGCTGGGGTGGGTAGGATAAGCCCCAGCGGGGCGACCCGATCAAAGCCCAGGGTGAGCAGCCCTGGAAGGGCGACCAAACCCTGGGTAGCCCGAGGTAAAAAGGATAGAGCCCTACAGGGGCGATCCATAAAGCAGTTATAGCGCTGTCGCTAGTTTCACTCCGCTTTTGCTTTCGTTTGTTTTGAGGGTCGCCCCTGTAGGGCTCTTTAAGTATGGAGCTGCTTGCCCCAGGGTTCCGTCACACCTGCAGCGTTCCCTCACCCTGGGCTTTGGAAGGGAGCACCCCGCAGGGGCTTGCGCGGCCGCTCGTACTTAGCTTGGTTTAGGGTATGCGTCGCGGGCTGATTGGTGTGGTGCGTGGCGAAGGACTAAGGCGGGGCAGTGCTGGGGTGGGTAGGATAAGCCCCAGCGTGGCCACCCGATCAAAGCCCAGGGTGAGCAGCCCTGGAAGGGCGACCAAACCCTGGGTAGCCCGAGGTAAAAAGGATAGAGCCCTACAGGGGCGATCCATAAAGCAGTTATAGCGCTGTCGCTAGTTTCACTCCGCTTTTGCTTTCGTTTGTTTTGAGGGTCGCCCCTGTAGGGCTCTTTAAGTATGGAGCTGCTTGCCCCAGGGTTCCGTCACACCTGCAGCGTTCCCTCACCCTGGGCTTTGGAAGGGAGCACCCCGCAGGGGCTTGCGCGGCCGCTCGTACTTAGCTTGGTGTAGGGTATGCGTCGCGGACTGCTTGATGTGGTGCGTGGTGAAGGGCTAAAGCGGGGGCGGTGCTGGGGCGGGTAGGATAAGCCCCAGCGGGGCGACCCGATCAAAGCCCAGGGTGCGCAGCCCTGCAAGGGCGACCAAACCCTGGGTAGCCCGAGGCAAGAAGGATAGAGCCCTACAGGGGCGATCCTTAAAGTAGCTGTAGTGCTGTAGGTAGTTTCACTCCGACTTTGCTTTTGTTCGCTTGACGGGTCGCCCCTGTAGGGCTCGTTAAGTATGGGCGGTTTGACCCAGGGTTCCGTCACGCCTGCAGCGTTCCCTCACCCTGGGCTTTGGAAGGGGTCGCCCCGCAGGGGCTTGCGCGGCCGTTCGTACTTAGCTTGGTTTAGGGTATGCGTCGCGGGCTGCTTGATGTGGTGCGTGGTGAAGGGCTAAGGCGGGCTCGGCCGAGGGATAGTAGTCTGGACGCTGAGGGATAGCAGCCAGCAGGCTGAGAGACCGAAGAGGGGCGGTTAAGGGGTATTGGTCAGGACGCTGAGGGATAGCAGTTAGGGTGCTGAGGGACGTCAGTGGCGCGCGTGAGGGCTATCGGTTACGGTGCTGAGGGCTATCAGTCAAGGTGGTTGGGGGCAGGTGGGGAGGTCGCCCTGGCTCCTTCGAGGCGTCCCTGCGTCCCTTGGGACAGAGGGCGGACGAGGTACACTTACTCCGCACCCAAGCAAATGAAGAGCAGCGCCCCCTACCGACCGAGCCTAGGCTGGGGCGATAGGGGGCGCTGCTGTGGCGAGGGGATGAAGCCTGCGCTATCCTAGGGCTAGAGCTCGTCCTTGATATCCTCGAGCTCCACGAGCTTGTTCATGATGGCGTAGATCGTCAGGCCGCTGGGGCTGTGGATCTGTAGCTTCTTGGAGATGTTGCGCCTATGGGTGATGACGGTGTGGGTGGAGAGGTAGAGCTGTCCCGCGATCTCCTTATTGGTCATCCCCTTGACGACGCAGATGATGATCTCACGCTCGCGGGGCGTCAGCATCTGTGCCTCGAGATTGGCCGAGGCAGCAGCCTGCTCGTTCTGCAGCAGGATGTCGATGGCCTCGGAGATCTGGGCTGGGCTGTCGATGAGGCGGATCACACCGTCGTACTCACGGAGGATCAGGGGGTCGCAGCTGCCGTAGTCGATGGCCATGAGCTTGGTCTCGAAGGCTAGATCGGGGAGCTGTGCGCGCGGGTTGGCCCCGGTGAGCATGGGGTTGATGAGGTAGATGTCTGCCGAGATGACGGCGGCCACGTCCTGCCACTCACGGCGCTGCTCGTCCATGAGGTAGATGATCTGCGCCTTGTAGTGCTGCAGCTTGCGTAGCTGCGCCTCGAGTCCCGCGCGTACGATAGCGGAGGGCTCGGCGATGGCTATTTTGACCGAGGTGAGCATAGGAGGCAAGGATAAGGAGCTATGCGAAGTGTGGGGCTAGTCGGCGAACTGCTGCTCCAGATAGCTGATGTGTGGGGTGAAGATCTCGTCCTCGATATAGTTGTGCGAGGCTAGCTCCATCTCGATACTGAAGATATCGTATAGGACGGTCGTCAGCTCGTAGCCGCTCTGGATGGGGTAGTACTTGATGAGCAGGTTCTTCAGCTCGGTGATCTTGAGCTCGATCTGGTCATGGCGGCGGCTGAAGATGGCGATACTGTAGTGGCTGTCGCGCTCCCCAGCGGCGAGCTTGCGGGCATAGGGGAAGACGACGCGATCCTCGTAACCCATGTGCTTGCGTACCTCCTCGGCATACTCGTCGAAGAAGCGACGGATCACGTAGGCCAGCTCCTGTGGACAGTCCGAGATCGCCGAGAGAAGGCGCTGACGGATCGAGGGCAGGCGGTAGTCGAGGAAGTAGGAGTGGGACTTCGACAGGTAGCTGATTAGGCTGTCGAGGTGCACGCTGCGGATCTGCTCCTGGGAGGGACGATAGTTCTCCACGACCGCGCTATTGAGCAGCAGCAGTAGCGTCTTGAGGTCTACGCCGTGCTCCTGGCAGAGCTGCTTGATGGTCTTCTCCCCGAAGCCCAGCGGTATGCCCATACGTGTGATGATCAGGAGGGCTACGGCGCTGCTGGTGATGAGGTCGCTCATCTTGGTCAGGGCACCGATGGGGCTGGTCAGGGTCTGTCCCTGGAGTTGCTTGTATGAGTTCATGTCGTCGCGTGGTGAATGTCTGCGCGTGAGGGCTGAGGCCTCACGAAGATGCTAGGACAAAGGTAGGTCTAAGGCGGCGTGCGTGCAATCCTCTCTTATAGGTAGCACTTAGTCCCCGAATCATCACATATAGGTATTGTGCTATCTCGGCCGAGGCTCTACCTTTGTGCTGTGAGAGTGATAAGGCTTCTGACCGCGTAACTCTTGTAAATAGTAAACCGTTTAAGTGATAAATCGAAGGACAGGATCAGCTCGGGAGAGTTGGTCCTGTTCGCTTTATATGCCCTCACTCGGGGCAGGATGTGGCGCTGGGCTCTCGCAGCCTGGAGACGGTCTGCTCTAGGCTGGAGCCCGTGGCGGTAGCCCTAGCTTAGCGCAGCTCCTCGGGGAGCTGGGGCATCGCCCCGCGGCAGGTGCAGACGTAGGCCGCTAGGTGCGAGGCGTTGTGCACCGCCTCGGCGCGGCCACGGCCCATGAGGGTGGCGCAGAGGTAGGCTGCGGCAAAGGAGTCGCCCGCACCGACCGTATCGACGACCTCGATGGGTAGGGCAGGGTGGTAGCAGCTACCCGTGACGTAGTAGACATTGACCCCTAGGGCGCCGCGCGTCAGCAGCAGGCTGTCCAGCGCATAGCGCTCCAGCAGCGTGTGGCATATCTCCTGCTCGGTGCCGTGGATATTCAGGAGCTGAGCCACGACGGGCAGCTCCTCATCATTGAGCTTGAGGATGGTAGCGTGTGCCAGGGACTGCTCGACGATCTCACGGCTGTAGTAGTGCAGGCGTAGGTTGATGTCGAAGACCTTAATACTACCTGCGGGCATCTCCTGGATGAAGCGCTGGATGGTGGCGGCACTGATGGGCGAGCGCTGCGCCAGCGAGCCGAAGCATACCGCATCGCAGCGGCGGGCAAGCTCCGCCAGCTCCTCCGTATAGGCGATATGATCCCAGGCGACGTCCTCCTTGATCTCATAGCTGGGGAGCCCCTCGCGGAGCTGCACGAGTACCCGACCTGTGGGGTAGTCTACGCGCTGTACGTAGCGGCCGAGGCCACGGGCGTCGAGCTCAGCGGCCAGTTCGTCCCCGAGGGCATCGCGCCCTAGGGCTGTGACGGCGTAGGCCTCTTGGCCGAGGCTACGGCAGTGGTAGGCGAAGTTGGCGGGCGCGCCGCCGATGGCCTTGCGGTCAGGGAAGATATCCCAGAGGCTTTCTCCTATTCCGACGATGGTGTGCATAGTGGCTGGTGCGTAGGTAAGGTGCTGTGTCTAGACGGAGGGCTAAGAGGGGGAGGGCTAGCGACGCTTGCGGCGGGTGAAGAGGCGGTGCAGGCCGTGCTGCAGCTGCCCTATGGCGATACTCATCAGCGTCGGACGTACGAAGTCCCAGGCGATGAGTGCATAGGGGGCATACTTGACCAGGCCCGCGGCATGCGTCTCGAGGACCTTGGTAAGGCGGGAGCTGGGCTTACTGGCGGCTGGGCGACTGGGGCGGCTGGGGCGCGTGAGGCTCCCCTTGTAGCCGAAGAAGCGCAGGACGGAGCTCACACCTGGCAGCTGTGTGGCGTAGTTGATGGCCTCACGCTGTGCGGTCTGCGCTAGGATTCCCTTGTAGTTCTCCTTGATGTAGCGTACGTCGCGTGCCATCTCCTCGGTAGAGCGGCTTCGCTCGACGAGGCTACGCCCGAGGCCGCGCTGCAAGGCCGTGTAGGGGACTTCGCCCTCGGGTCGGTCGAGGCTCGACTGATAGCTGATCTCGGGCGTCATACGATCCAGCTGGTCGTTGATCTTGCGGGCACGCGCCAGCACACGCCGCGCTACGGCCTGCCGTACGCAGTGTTGCAGCCAGGAGCGTAGGAGGAGCGTCAGGAGGATAAGCCCCACGTAGCCCAGAGCGAGGTAGAGGAAGCCCCAGGCGGGGGACTCATCGAAGGAGGAGGCTAGGGCGAAGCCTGCTGCGATATTGAGCGCGAGGAAGAGGAAGAAGGCGAAGAAGCCGATGATCACCCAGAAGAGGAGCCTCCCGGCACTGCGCGCCATCTGGGTGCCGATGCTGAGCACCGACACGTCGAGCTGTCGCCGACCTAGGCGATAGAGCTTGATGAGGAAGCTGTCTAACTGTAGGGTAGCCATAGGGGTGGGTAGCATAGATAGCGCTACCAGGGTGCTCAGCGTACTCGAGGTACCCTGAGTACTCTGGTAGCGCTACTCGTGGTTAATACTGCTGGGTGTGCTTTGGGGCGAGGGCTATTCCTCGTCCTTCAGCTCATCGATGAGCTCCTGCGTCTCATCGGTCAGGCGATTGCGATAGCGCTGATAGCGTTCCTTGGCTTCGTAGTAGCCCTCGACGATGCTGTCACGGGCGCGCTCTACAGAGCTGGATACATTATCTGCGAAGAGCTCGCGCTTACGACGGTCAGAGAAGTAAGCGGCGGCTGCACCTGCTGCGGCTCCAATGAGCACACCGAGGAAGAAATTCCCCTTCGAACAATTAGCCATATCCGTAATCCTTAGTAAATGGGTGAATGTGTCTAGCGTCTTTCGCTGCTGTAAAGATAGCGTAATTCTCTCAATTCCTCCTAGTGCCCCTGATCCGCCTCGCGGCTGGCTGCTCCTCTAGGCTGCCAGTGCCCGCCGCGCCTTGCTCCTGGCTGGAGGGCGCAGGGCGCGCCGTGGGGCCCGCTCCTAGGGAGGGCGCTCTGATGGGTATCCGTCAGAGCCTTGAGGGACGTCCCTCAGAGGAGTGAGGGGTATCCCTCGGACGGCTGAGGACTATCGGTCAGTGAGCCGAGGGCTATTGCTTCGCCGCGCGAGCTCTATCCATGAGCCTTGCTTGTCCTCCCAGTCGATTGCGTACGTCCAACCAATCAGCCCAGCGCAGTCTATCAACCAGCCAGTGCAGCCTGCTAACTAACCCAGTGAGCTCCATCCCTCGGGCAGCCCAGCAGCCGTCTCCTGCCGCGTGCCCCTCGGGCGCTGCCTTCCTTTACCCGCTGCGAGCGAGGAGGGGAGCGCGAAGCTATAGAGTAAGCCTCCTTTGATCCCTGCTATTCGCTAAGGTCAAGCGGCTGAGTAAGCCCTAGTGGGACGATCTGTGTCACTCGCTAAGGTCAAGCGGCTTGCTAAGCCCCAGCGGGGCGATCCGTGCAAAGCCCAGGGTGAGGGAACGCTGTAGGTGTGACGGAACCCTGGGTTAAGTTCCCCAAACATAAAGAGCCCTACAGGGGCGACCCTTAGACGGAGCAGCTGTGAAGTCGGAGCAGCATTCCTCGGCGCTGCGAGCGTTTTAAGGGTCGCCCCTGTAGGGCTTCATAGCTATTTATCTAGCCTACCCAGGGTTTGGTCGCCCTGGCAGGGCTACGCACCCTGGGCTTTGTATGGGTCGCCCCGTTGGGGCTTGTCCTCCCCGTTTGAGCAAGCTAGAGGGGAGAATACTTATTCCTCGAGGGGCTACGTCTAGGTAAAGCTCGAAGTGCTCTTCCTCTATACCCAGTTCGACGTATACATTAGCTCTGAGAGGAGGCGTGCGTAGGCGGGGCTTAGGCTAGGGACAAAAAAAGCGCGTCCCGAGACCAGACGCCTGGGGCGTGGTCTCGGGACGCTCGTGATAGCGGGGTGTCGGGCGATTAGCCGTTTACCTTGGCCATGACAGCGATCAGGTCGAGCACCTTGTTGGAGTAACCGATCTCGTTGTCGTACCAGCTGACGAGCTTGACGAACTTGTCCGTCAGAGCGATACCAGCCTTGGCGTCGAAGATAGACGTACGCGTGTCACCGAGGAAGTCGCTGGATACAACGTCTTCGTCCGTGTAGCCGAGGATACCCTTCAGCTCGCCTTCAGAAGCCTTCTTGATGACTTCGCAGATCTCTGCGTAGCTAGCAGGCTTAGCGAGGTTGACCGTGAGGTCTACGACAGAGACGTCGAGGGTAGGCACGCGGAAGCTCATACCCGTCAGCTTACCGTTGAGCTCGGGGATAACCTTACCTACAGCCTTAGCAGCACCCGTGGAGGAGGGGATGATGTTGCCGGCAGCAGCGCGGCCACCACGCCAGTCCTTAGCGCTAGGACCGTCTACCGTCTTCTGCGTAGCCGTCGTAGCGTGTACCGTCGTCATCAGACCGTCGGTGATGCCGAAGTTGTCGTGCAGCACCTTAGCCAGGGGAGCGAGACAGTTCGTCGTGCACGAAGCGTTGGATACGAACTGCGTGCCCTTGACGTACTTGTCGGTGTTGACCCCTACGACGAACATAGGCGTGTCGTCCTTGGAGGGAGCAGACATTACGACATACTTAGCACCAGCGTCGATGTGACCCTGAGCCTTGTCCTTGGAGAGGAAGAGGCCGGTAGACTCGACGACGTACTCAGCACCGATAGCGTCCCACTTCAGGTCAGCGGGGTTGCGCTCAGCGGTGATGCGGATCGTCTTGCCGTTGACTACGAGGTTACCATCCTTGACCTCGACCGTGCCATCGAAGCGACCGTGCATCGTGTCGTACTTCAGCATGTATGCCATGTACTCTGCATCGAGGAGGTCATTGATACCTACGATCTCGATGTCCGTACGCTTCTGAGCTGCACGGAAGACGAAACGGCCGATACGTCCGAAGCCGTTAATACCTACTTTAATCATCTTACTTATTACTTATACGTGAATACTATTTATACTGCTTTGGTGCGCTGGTCGAGGCAGCCCGTAGGGCATACCCGCCTTTTGCTCCGCAAATTTACGGAAATTTATCCACATCACCTAAGCGCTGCTAGGTCTCGGTGCATAATCTCCTCCCGCCTCGCTCAGCTGGGGGCGAGACTCGCGGTCGAAGGCGCGTCAGAGGGGCTCTAAGCCAAGGGGAAAAGGGCTCCTGAGGGATATCCGTCAGACGCCCGACGGACGGCAGTCAGCGCCGTGAGGGACGGCAGTCAGCGGGCTGAGGGCTATCCCTCGCGGCGTGAGCAGCGGACTCTTGCCGCGCTGAGCTGCCTAAGCGGCCTTGCTTGAGGCCGCTTGGACAGCTGTCGTGGTGCTTATGGGGAGGGGAAATCGCCCTTGGTCGGGGAGGAGGGGGCGCTTACGCAGCGCTTAGGCCAAGGGGGCTGTGGGGGCCTCGAGGAGGGCCAGGGCGGACTCGAGGAGGTCGGGGGCGCTGGCGTCGAGCCAATGGATGGAGGGGTCGCGCTGCCACCAGCTGAGCTGCTTGCGGGCATAGTGGCGGCTGTTGCGCTGGATGAGGCGGATGGCCTCGGCGCGGTCGATGGTGCCATCGAAGTAGGCGAAGAGCTCCTTGTAGCCTACGGTGTTCAGCGCGTTGAGCTCGCGGTAGGGGTAGACGGCGCGCGCCTCGGCCTCCAGCCCCACCTCGAGCATCAGCTCCACACGCCGATCTATGCGGGCGTAGAGCTCGGGGCGTGGGCGCTGGAGCCCGACCCTCAGGATGCGGAAGGGGCGCTGCTTGGGCTCCCCTCGGTGGTAGCTGGTGAAGGGGCGGCCCGTGGCGAGGTAGACCTCCCAGGCATGGAGGAGGCGCTTGTAGTTGGCTGGGTCGACCTGGCTCAGATAGTCGGGGTCGACCCGCTCCAGCTCCTGGCGTATGCCCTCTAGCCCCTCGGCCTCGTAGCGCTGCCAGACGGCACGGCGCAGCTCCTCGGGCACGCTGGGCACGGCGTCGAGCCCGCGGCAGAGCGCATCGACGTACATCATCGAGCCGCCCGAGACGAGGACGACGGGATGCTCCGCGAAGAGTCCCGCGAGCGTCTCCAGCGCCTCCTGCTCGTAGTCGGAGGCGCTGTAGTAGTCGTGGATGCTGTGTGTGCCTACGAAGTAATGAGGTACAGCCGCTCGCTCCTCTAGGGAGGGGGCAGCTGTGCCTATAGGGAGCTCGCGGTAGATCTGCCGCGAGTCAGCCGAGAGGATGCTCGTGGAGAGGCGCTGCGCCAGGCGGATACTTAGCTCCGTCTTGCCTACCCCCGTGGCCCCCACGAGGACTAGGAGCAGCGGGCTGCTAGTAGAGGCTCTCGGCATCCGCGATATCGAAGCCCTCGAGGTCAAGCTCATCCTCGCTGAAGGACTCATCCCCGAAGTCCTCGCCCTCGAAGGGCGTCCCAGAGATGGCCGCAGCGCGTGTCAGCGACTCCTCGAAGGAGGCGATCTGCTTCGGCGCCTTGCCCTCACTGAGGATCATCTGGGGGGTCTCGAGGCTCTTGCCTGGCTGCAGCTCCTCGACCTCGATGAAGAGGCCGCGCTCACTGAGCATGTCGAAGACGAAGAAGAGGTGGTCGCCACGGCGCTCGAGCTTGTCCTCCAGCAGCGTGTCGGCCATCAGCAGGCTGTCCTCGTCGGGGCGTGAGCCCATGTCCATGCGGGTGATCTCCTCCTCCTTCTGCCAGTCCTCGTCGCAGACGTAGAAGCTCGTCAGCTCGTCGGGACGGTAGCCCAGGCTGTCGAGGATGAAGTCATTGAGCTGCAGGAAGCTCGCCTCGGAGTCGATGAGTAGCTCGCGGCGGAAGAAGTCGTTCTCGTCCGAGAGCAGGGATAGACGGTATACCATAATATAGGTGGATCTAGGTGCGGGCGCGCCCCAGCAGCAGCGCCCCCGTGCTGGGTGCTAGGCGCTGCTACGGGTGCGCTACTTGGGCTGCGTGAGGGAGAGGCAGAGCTCGTCGAGCTGCTCCTGGTCGATGAGCGAGGGCGCATCGATCATCACGTCGCGGCCAGAGTTATTCTTGGGGAAGGCGATACAGTCACGGATGCTGTCCAGCCCAGCGAAGAGCGAGACGAAGCGATCCAGCCCGTAGGCCAGCCCGCCGTGGGGAGGAGCCCCGTACTTGAAGGCATTCATCAGGAAGCCGAACTGCTCCTGAGCCTTCTCTGGGGTGAAGCCGAGGAGGTCGAACATCTGTGCCTGCAGCCCGCTGTCGTGGATACGGATCGAGCCACCGCCGACCTCGACGCCGTTGATGACCATGTCGTAGGCATTGGCACGCACGGCTCCTGGGTCGGTCGCCAGTAGGGGGATGTCCTCGGGCTTGGGTGAGGTGAAGGGGTGGTGCATGGCGTAGAAGCGCTGCGTCTCCTCATCCCACTCGAAGAGCGGGAAGTCCACCACCCAGAGGCAGGAGAACTGGCGCTTGTCTCTGAGCCCGAGCTGCGAGCCCAGCTCAAGCCGGAGCTCGCAGAGCTGCTTGCGTACCTTCATCGGCTCGTCCCCCGAGAGGATGAGGATGAGGTCGCCGGGTACGGCCTGCATCTTGGAGGCCAGTGCCTGCAGCGTCTCCTGGCTGTAGAACTTGTCCACGCTGCTCTTGACCGTGCCGTCGGCCTCGACGCGTGCGTAGACCATCCCCTTAGCACCGATCTGCGGGCGCTTGACGAAGTCCGTCAGGGCATCCAGCTGCTTACGCGTGTAGCTGGCGGTACCCTGGGCACAGATGCCCCCGATGTAGGCGGCATCGTCGAAGACCCCGAAGCCGAAGCCCGAGAGCGTATCCTTGAGCTCTACAAACTCCATGCCAAAGCGCGTGTCGGGCTTGTCCGACCCGTAGCGGCTCATCGCCTCCTGCCAGCTCATGCGGGGGAAGGGAGTGGTGACCTCCACGCCCAGCAGCTCCTGGAAGAGGTACTTCGTCATGCCCTCGAAGATGGTCAGCACGTCCTCCTGCTCCACGAAGCTCATCTCGCAGTCGATCTGCGTGAACTCGGGCTGGCGGTCGGCGCGCAGGTCTTCGTCGCGGAAGCACTTGACGATCTGGAAGTAGCGGTCGAAGCCGCTGACCATCAGCAGCTGCTTGAAGGTCTGCGGTGACTGCGGCAGGGCGTAGAACTGATTGGGGTTCATGCGCGAGGGCACGACGAAGTCGCGGGCGCCCTCAGGGGTAGACTTGATCAGTACGGGCGTCTCGACCTCGAGGAAGCCCTGGGCGTCGAGGTAGCGACGTACGGCTAGGGCGAAGCGGTGACGCAGCTCGAGGTTGGAGCGCACGCAGCTGCGGCGTAGGTCGAGGTAGCGGTACTTCATACGCAGGTCATCACCGCCGTCGGTCTCGTCCTCGATGGTGAAGGGGGGGACCTCCGAGGCGTTGAGCACGCTGAGGCGCTCGACGAGGATCTCGATGTCGCCCGTGTCGAGCTTGGGGTTCTTGTTCTCACGCTCGGCGACCTTGCCCGAGACCTGGATGACGTATTCGCGTCCCAGCTTCTCAGCCTGGGCGATGAGGTCGGGGCCGACGAGGCTCTCGTTGAAGACCAGCTGCGTGATGCCGTAGCGGTCACGCAGATCGACGAAGATCATGCCGCCCATGCGACGTGCCTTCTGTACCCAGCCGGCGAGCGTGACCTGCTCCCCGACCTGGCTGAGGCGCAGCGCGCCGCAGGTAGTAGTGCGATACATAGCTATATCTATTGTATGGTGTTGTCTCTAGCGCAAAAGTACGAAGAATTGACCGACCGCGCCCTGCCGTGCGCCTTCGGCCCTGAGCTGCTTAGGCTGTAGACTCAGCCCGCCTAGCGCTGAGGCGCCCTGAGCCCCTCGGGGCTGGATAGCGAGGAGGCCACCGAGCAGGGTCGCTCGGTGGCCTCTATAGGGCGCTTAGGCCTTGTCTGTCTCCCGCCGCTGCTTACTCTAGGAGGGAGGTAGCGGCGCGGGAGCTAGAGCTCTAGAGCCTAATCCCGTACTGCAGCTCCAGGAGGATGGGGGTCTCGCCTCTCTGGCTGCTCGAGGACCAAAACTTCGTGCCATCATACATGTGTATGCGGTTACGAACGTAGCCCAGCCCTAGGGCGGTGCGCAGGTAGCTCTTTTGGCTCAGCCCGAAGGTCCATCCGAAGCTCAGGGCTCGGCCAAGGCTATAGTCTGTCCACATATACTCGCTTGGCTTGGGGCCGAAGAGGGAGAGCTTGTTTCCTCCCTCGATTGCTAGGCGGAAGCTCAGATAGCCCCCCTTCTGATAGTAGGGGCTGGTGGAGGCCTTGGAGAAGTACCAGCGTGGGGCGAACTCTAGGTAAGGGGCTAGACCGCTGAAGTTCAGCTCTCCCTTCCCGCTAGCCCCTTTGCTATAGCCTAGCCCGATAGCCAAGCCTGTCCGAGCGGTGAGGGAGAAGCGGCGAGAGAGTCGGAACTCGTAGCTGAGCCCATTATGGGAGCCGAGCTCGAAGCCGTACTGGTGGCGCTGCAGGGGAGCCTCAGCCTCCTGCGCTAGGAGTGTGCCTGTCCCAAGGGCTAGGGTGAGCCCTAGCTGTAGGATCGTTTTCTTCATATTGATCTTAATATGTAGTGTAGCTGACAGCCTCCCTGCGGGTGCAGGGGGCACCCGTCGCTTCGCCTCCTAGGCGAGTGGCGGGGTGTAGCAGAGGCAAAGATATAGGAATTATCCGCACAGCGCAAGGCGCTGGTGTCACGAAGGGCGCAGGAGGCTAAGACGGATGCTCTTAGCCCCCTGCGCTTGGGGAGAGAGGAGGGTCGTGCTAGGCTTGGCGGCGGGCTTCGGGATGGGGGCGGCTCGGGCTAGTTCGCCTGGGGACGAAGGGTGATGACGGCGTATTCGCTCTGGGTGCCTATGCGGTACTTGCCGCCCCAGATGCCTATGCCGCTCGAGACGTAGTACTGCGTGGCGCCGCGGCGGTGGTAGCCGTGTGCCCGCTCGTAGAGCTGGTCCACGACGAGGTTGAGGGGGAAGACCTGCCCGCGGTGCGTATGCCCCGAGAGCTGGAGGTCTATGCCCGCCTGCTCGGCCTCCTCGAGGTGGTGGGGCTGGTGGTCGAGCAGGAGGATGGGCTTCGTGCGGTCGAGCCCTGCCGTCAGCTCCTGCAGCGAGCGGCGACGGCGATTGGTCGCATCATCGCGCCCGATGATGTAGAGCTTGTCCTCGAATGTGGCTACCGAGTCCTGCAGCAGCTGGATCTTCGTCTGACGGATGAAGCTCTTCTCTCGCGCCTCGCCGCCGATGTACTCATGATTGCCGAGACAGGCGTAGACGGGGGCCTCGAGCTGATTCACCAGTTCGGCCAGGCGATCCTCCAGCACGGGGCGCACGTCGCCATCCACGAGGTCGCCCGCGATGAGGATGAGGTCGGGGCGCTCGGCATTGATGAGCTGTACCCAGCGGCTCAGCTCCTCGCGGCCTATGGTGTAGCCTAGGTGCAGGTCACTGATGCCGACGATCTTGATCGGGCGCTCCAGCTGCTTGGCCACGGTGAGCTCCAGCGGTACGCGCTCTTTGTGCTGGTAGCGGTAGCTGCCCCAGGCGAAGATGCCGACGATGAGGAGCCCCAGCGCGCCCGCCAGCGGCCAGCTCGGGGCGAGGAGCGGTCGTAGCTGTGGGATGAGGCGCAGCAGGTCGAGCGCGAGGAAGAGGAGGACGAGGTAGAGCAGCCAGAAGATCCAGGACGTGCTGAAGGGGTAGGTATAGCGCGTCACGGCTACCGACAGACTGCCCCTGAGGAGCAGGCTGATGAGGCTGAGAGCGAAGGCCCCGAGCCACAGCCCTAGGACGATCCAGCGCAGGGCAGGCGTCATGGGGGCGATGGTCACGAGGCGCCAGCTAGAGTAGCCGAGGCCGAGGAGGAGGACGGAGATGGCCGTCACGATCATCGCTATAGGAGGCATAGGGGAGCAAGCGCTTAGTGACGGAGGTCGCGCGGCTCGACGGGGATATTGCGCTTGAGGATCAGGCGCAGCGAGCGGTCGTAGGTGATGTAGTTCCAGACCCAGTTCAGCAGGACGATGATCTTATTGCGCACCGAGAGAATGGAGCGTAGGTGCACGACCAGCCAGAGCAGCCAGGCGGAGAAGCCGCCCCACTTCAGACGGCCGATCTCGGCCACGGCCTTATTACGCCCTATGGTGGCCATAGAGCCCAGGTCGCGGTAGGCGAAGGGACGCTGAGGACGGCCCTCGAGGCGTGCCTTGAGGTTAGAGGCCAGGAGCTTCGCCTGCTGTAGGGCTACCTGCGCCTGCTGTGGATGTCCCTGCGGGTAGTTGGGGTCCGTGGTCATGAGGCTCTGGTCGCCGAGGGCGAAGATGTCGGGGTAGCCGAGGACCTCGCTATGGGCGTCGACGAGGATGCGGCGGCCACGGCCGAGGGTCTCTGCCGCGAGGCCCGCCACCTCGTTGGCGGTGATACCGCTCACCCAGATGACGGTGCGGGAGCGCATGACCTCGCCGTCGGCGAAGGAGAGCGTCAGCCCGTCGTAGTCGGTGACCATCTTGCCGAAGTGCAGCTCCACCCCTAGGCTCCTCAGCCCACGGGCTGCGGCCTCGGAGCTCTTCTCACTCATCGCCCCCAAGAGGCGTGGTGCGGCATCCACCAGATGGATCTCGAAGGCGTCGATATCCAGCCCCGGGTAGTCCTTGGGCAGGACGTAGCGCTTCATCTCCGCCAGCGCCCCAGCGATCTCGACCCCTGAGGGGCCGCCGCCGACGATGATGACGCGCAGCAGGGCGGCCTGCTCCTCGGGATGGTCTGCCACCAGTGCCTGCTCGATATGCTGAAGTAGGATGTTACGTAGGTTTATCGACTCGTAGAGCGTCTTCATCGGTAGGGCGTGGCGCGCCACCTGCTCCTTGCCGAAGAAGTTCGTCGTCCCGCCGCAGGCCAGCACGAGGTAGTCGTAGCTGACGGGCCCCACGGAGGTGAGGAGCTGCTTCTGCTCGGCGTCGACCGCCTCCACCGAGGCTAGGCGGAAGAGGAAGTTATCCTTGCGGCGGAAGGCCGAGCGGAAGGGGAAGGCGATGCTGCTGGGCTCGAGGCCCGAGGAGGCCACCTGGTAGATCAGCGGGGGGAACTGGTGGTAGTTGTTCTGATCGATCAGGACGATCTGGAAGCGACTACTATCGAGCTCCTGGGCGAGCTTGAGCCCGCCGAAGCCTCCGCCTGCGATGACCACGCGGGGCAGCGAGGAGCTGGGGATATTGATGCTCATAGATTGGAATAGCTAAATACGTCTTTATTCGTCTGCAGGGATAGAACCGCCCTTGTGGGCAAAAGGTTACGAGCCCTGTGCCCTACCTGTCGCACGGCTGCTTCCCCTAGGCTTACCGCCCGAGCGCGGCTGTGGGGGAGGCTTCTTGAGGGATATCAGTCAGCGCCGTGAGGGACGTCTGTCAGGTGCGTCAGGGACGTCCGTCAGCGCCGTGAGAGATATCCCTCAGCGCAGCCCCCTGGAAGCTGGGCGCTCGCTACCCCCTTGCCGCTGGCGGCAGTCGTAGACCACCCGTGGGGGCTCCCCGTAGCGCGGCTGTGGGGCTTCGTTCGCTTGGTGGCGAGCTAGCTCTAGGCTGAGCCGAGCTGATGGGGCTCCCCCCTTAGGCAGGGGCTGTCGCTCCCTTAGCGGGGGGGCGCCGCGGCTAGCTCGCCGAATGGGAATAGATGTGTACATTTGCTCCTAGTACAATGACTACAAATAAGCTGACAAGTATGAAGCCCAAGCAACTGCTATCCCCCACCGTCGTACGCACGATACTCCTCGTCGTCTACTGCCTCATCGGCTGGTGGCTCTTCTACTATCACGAGGGGATGAGCCTCCGGGAGGCCTATCGGAGCCTCCTGCCGCTGCTCCTCTTCGTGCTCTGCCTGCCTGCGGCAGCTGCACGGACGCAGCGCTTCCTCGCCCGACTGCGTCGCGAGTCCCAGCAGCAGGCCTAGCCCTCCGATAGACACTCCTACATCTAAGTACGACAGCGCCCGCCTCCCCAGCTAGGGAAGGCGGGCGCTGTCTGTAGTAGGTGTGCTGAGCAGCGGCGCTAGTCGGCGATGATGCTCATCTCGGCACCGCTGGCGTAGTCGCCACCGTTCTGCGCCGAGAGGGCCGTGAAGCGGAGGTAGCGGGCGCGCTGAGGCTGGCTGAGGTCGACGCGCTTGAGCTTCTTGTCCTTGACGAAGCTCCCCTTCTGCACCTCCGTCCAGGTCTTGCCGTCCTGACTGATGGAGATGGCGTAGTCCTTGACGTCGCCCGTCCAGCTCTCATCCTGACGTGGCAGGTAGGTGAAGGCTCGGATGAGCTTGGGCTGAAGGATGTCAAAGTCGACCCAGTGGGGGTACTTGGCTACCGTCACGGAGTACATGCTGTGCCAGATCGAGGCGGGGTCGAAGTCGAGGAGGTTCGCTGCCTCGTCGCCGTAGGGCACCTCCTCGCTGCTGGCAGAGAGGATGGTCGCCTGCACCGTCTCTACGCGGGTGAAGTGCTCGACGCTCACCAGCTCGGGGTGACGCCTATCCCAGGCCTTGACCTCGACGGGCTCGCGCATCAGCACGGGGCCCGTGTAGCGCTGCGCCTTAGTCTTGCCGATCTGGATCATCAGCTCGGCGCCAGGGCGTGCCTTCAGGCTGAGCATGCCATCCAGCCCGCGGGCGATGATGGGAGCAGCGGCTGCCTGGGGGACGGTCGTGCTGTGCGTCTGCTGAGGCTTGATACCACGCAGCGGGCGGATTGTCAGGCCGAAGTAGTGGGGCTCGGCCTTCGTCTGGTACTGCTCGGTGGGAGGGCCCTGACCGCAGCTGAAGCCGCCGAGACCCGTGGAGCTGATCCCCAGCACGAGGTGCGTATCCCCAGCAGGGGGCAGCTCCGTGGGGTGTGGGGCGAACAGCAGATCCAGGGCCGAGTAGGGCAGGGCGGAGCTCGTCATCACGCTGTCGGAGATGAAGAGGAGGCCATTGCCTGCGGCGTTCGTCAGGCTCGTCCAGCGTACGTCCTCGCGGTTGGCCATCGTCTGGGGCTTGGGGAAGGAGATGAACTGGCCTGCGACGGTGCTCTGGTGGAGCTGGACGAACTGGCCGCTCTTGCGGTCGCCGTAGTTATTGATCGGGCCACGGCCGTAGTAGCGGTACTGGTCGTAGCTCTTGGGCAGGACGAACTCATAGCCGAGACGCGCCAGGACGAGGTTCGGCTTATTGGAGCTGATGCCCGAGTTCAGCTGGATCGTCCCGTCGGGGCGTACCGTCCAGACGACCTGTGAGGTGAAGTGGAAGTCCTCGGGACCGAAGCGCTGCGTCGTGTCCTCGATGATCTCGTAGCGGCCCGAGGCGCGCTCCATCTTGAGGACGGCAGCGTTCGGCGCCTGTGAGCGCACGGTGAAGAAGAGCTGTAGCGAGCCGTCGGCGAGGTGCTGCACCTTGTACTGCTGTACCTGATGGCGGAGGTTGTGCAGGCCGTTGGCTACCCAGCGTCTGCGTGCCCAGATATCATTGTCGGCAGGGGCGCGGAAGGCGTCGAGGCGGGGACCCTGACCAGGGCGCAGCAGCGTATCGCCTGCGTAGACGAGGCTGGAGAGCGTACCCTCCTTGAGGTCGAAGGCAGCGGAGAAGTCCCTACCCGTGACGCTGTAGCTATCCCCCTCCTTAGTGACCTTCGCCAGGCGCAGTCCGCCCGTAGGCTGGGCGACCTCAGGGCGCTTGCTCTGGTAGGGGAGCTGCTCGTCGGCCTGCACGTAGCCAGCCTTAGCCCAGGGCTTGTCTACCTTGAGGGCGAGCCCGAGGGTGAGGAAGTACTCCTTCTCGGGCGAGGCCACCCCCAGCTGGCTGGGATCTAGGCTCAGCTCGGCCGACTGGCGAGGCCCGATGGCGGGGAGCTGCTGCGTGCCGCTCTTGGTGACCACGCCGTCCTCGATGAGGCGCCAGCGTAGCTCGTAGTCGGAGAGGTCGGTGAAGTAGTTCTTATTGCTGATGCGCAGGCGGTGCGCTGCACGGTCAGCCCAGGCGAAGCCTACATTCTGATACACCTTCTTGACCTCGTAGTACTGAGGCTTGGGCTCGAGGTCAGCGAAGACCAGGCCGTTCATGACGAACATCCCGCTATTGGGCTTGTCGCCGAAGTCACCGCCGTAGGCTAGGTAGCGCGTGCCGTCGGGCTTATAGTTGTAGAGCGCCTGGTCGACCCAGTCCCAGATGGCACCGCCGCAGATGAAGTTGGTGCTCTCGATGGCCTGCCACATGTCGCTGAGGCCGCCACAGGCATTGCCCATGGAGTGGGCGTACTCCGAGATGTGGAAGGGATACTTGATCTTGTAGCCACCCTTCGCCGCACCCTGCACCCAGGAGACGGAGGGGTACTGGTTGGAGCCCATGTCGACGATCTCGTTGTTGCGCTCGTACTGGATGGGGCGCGAGGTGTCGAGCTTCTTGGTAGCCTGGTAGCTCTTGACGAAGTTCACGCCTGGGCCCGCCTCGTTACCCAGCGACCAGATGACGATGGAGGGGTGGTTATAGTTGGCATGCACCATCTCCAGCATGCGCGCCACGTGCTGCGTCTCCCACTCGGGGACGTGCGAGAGCGAGGCCTCGCCGTAGTAGTACTCGTGCGACTCGATGTTGGCCTCGTCCTCGAGGTAGATACCGTACTTGTCGCAGAGGTAGTACCAGTAGGGGCTGGGGGGGTAGTGCGAGTTGCGCACGTGGTTGATATTGGCGCGCTTCATCATCATGACCTCGCGCTCCATCTGCTCCTTGGTGATGGCGTGGCCTAGGGCGGGGTTGGTCTCGTGGCGGTTCGTGCCCTTGAGCTTGACGGGCTTGCCATTGACATAGTAGTAGCGCCCAGCGATGCCGAACTCATCCTCCGAGGCAGGCGTGTCCTTGATCTCCACCGTGCGGAAGCCCGTGTAGGTCGAGGCCTTATCTAGGAGCGTCTTGCCCGCAGCGTCGTAGAGCTCGGCCACGAGGACATAGCGCCAAGGTGCTTCGGCAGACCACATTCGGGGCTGCGAGAGCGTCAGCTGCGCCTCCGTCGTGCCGAAGGCGCTTACCTTCGCTGTGGCCGTAGCTACGGGACGTGCTTCGGCTTCGTCCGAGTAGAGGGGCAGGCCGTAGAGGCTGTAGCGGAGCTGCTGCCCAGGCTTAGCCTTTTTGCTCAGGGAGCTCACCTCGGCGGTGATGCTCAGCGTGCCCGTCTGGTAGTCCTTCGTGAGGCCGGGCAGTACACGCAGGTCACGCAGCTGCGTCTGGGGCTTGGCCGTCAGGTAGACGGAGCGGAAGATCCCCGGCAGGCGGAACATGTCCTGCGACTCGAGGAAGGAGCCATCGCTGCTACGGTAGACCTCGACGGCCACGGTATGCTCCTTGAGCTTGGGGTCGAGGTAGGGGGAGATGTCGAAGGAGGCGAGGTTGCGCGAGTTCTTCGAGAAGCCCACGTAGCGCCCGTCGATCCAGAGATAGAAGAAGGAGTCTACGCCGTCGAAGTTGAGGTAGACGGCCTTGCCCGCCCACTCACTGGGGACACTGAACTGGCGCAGGTAGGAGCCCACCTCGTTTCGATCGCGGTAGGTCGTCCAGTCCTTGGGGGGCGTACGCATGACGCCCTTCTTCCAGTCGCCGACCTTGACCTCGTGGTAGAAGATCACGGGCTGATTGACGTAGATAGGTGTGCCGTAGCGCTGCGTGCCGTCCTTCTGCAGGCCGTAGACGTTCCAGCTCATCGGGACATTGACCTCATCCCAGCGGGAGGCGTCGTAGCCCAGGCGGTAGAAGTCCTGGGGACGCTCCTCAGGGGTGCGTACCCAGTGGAAGCGCCAGCGGCCGTCGAGGCTGCGGTAGAGGCTACTGTGCTCGGGCAGCACACGCTCGGCACGGTCGCCCGCGGCGAAGGAGAAGAAATAGCTGTGGGGGAGCTGCTTGTTGCGTGCGTAGTCCTCGGGGCTCTGCCACTCCTGCCCTGTGGGGGCGGCCTCCGTACGGAAGGAGTAGCCAGGCAGCAGGGCCTGAGCGCCGAGGTCTACTCCACGGCCTAGGAGCAGCGCGGCTGCGGCGAGCAGCACGAGGCGCTTCTTGGTGTAGCGATTCATGTCGGTGTAGTAGACGTTTTGGATGGTATATCTATTGTGTACTCTTGCGGTGGGGGACTAGAGGAGTCCTTGGGCTCGGGCTACCTCTAAGGTATCTCTGAGGCCTTCCTCGAGGTCGTAGCGCGGCCGCCAGCCGAGGGCGATGAGCGGGGAGGGATCGCAGCGCCAGTTGCGCTGGGCGAGGATCGGGTACTTATCTCTATTGAGTGGCGTGACCTTCCCGCTGAGCCGCGCCCAGAGCGAGCCGAGCTGACAGACGCCCCACAGCAGCGGTAGCGGGACGCGTAGGTGCAGCACGCGGCGGCGCCCCAGCAGGCGCTGGACGAGCCGCCCGTACTCTATATCCGTATAGGTAGCGCCGTCGGAGACGATGTAGCGCTCGCCCTCAGCCTCGGGCCGAGAGAGGACGTGCAGCGCGGCACGAGCCACATCGGCGCCGTGGACGAAGGTCAGGTACTGCGTCTGACAGCCCGCCATAGCGTTGATGCCGCCAGCGATCCCGCGCAGCGACATTAGGTAGTCCTTATCCCCTGGGCCGTAGACGCCCGTAGGCAGGAGGATGGTGAAGGGGAGGCCCGACTGCTCGGTGTAGTGCTCCGCCAGGCACTTGCTGCGGCCGTAGCGCGTCGTCGGGCGCTGCGGATCGTCGGCGCGCAGTGGGGTATCGTCGCGGTGGATGTCGCCGTAGCTGCTGAGGCTACTCATCAGGACGAAGCGCTCAGGCGGCTGCGGCAGGTCGATGAGGGCCGACAGCAGGCGTAGCGTGTGCTCGGCATTGACCTCCTGGAACTCCTCGAGTCGCGCCGTCTTAGTGATGCCCGCGTTGTGGATGACGTAGTGCCATAGGGGCTCGCCGGGATACTGGGCGCTGAGGACATGGAAGGCCGAGCGCATCTGCTCGGCATCGTAGTAGTTGACTTCCACGTAGCGTATGCCCTCACGCTCGAGGCGCTCCAGCTGGGCGCCAGCGCGTACGGCTACCCAGAGCTCGTAGCCAGCTGCCCGAGCCTCGCGCAGCATGTGGCTGCCGATGAAGCCCGAGGAGCCCGTGATCAGTAGGCGGGGTGTGGTGCTCATGGTCTAGCTGGATCGCGTGGGTAGCGTCTAGGCGCGGGCTAGAAGACGGAGAAGTGCACGTAGCGCTTGGGATTCTCCTTGAGGTCGCGCATCAGGCGGTCGGCATTGTTCACCAGGCTATCCAGACGGTTGTAGAGGCTGGGGTCACTGAGCAGGAGCCCTGCCGTGTTGTCCTTGCTGCGGAGCTGTGCCGTGACCTGCTGCAGCTGGCGCGTCGTCTCGTTGAGATGCTGCATCATGGAGTCGAGCTTGAGCTGGGTGAGCTGTGCGCTGAAGGCGTTGAGGTTGCCCGTCATGCCATGCACGTTATCCATCACGGGCTTGAGGCTCTGGCTGGATTGGTTGAGGGCAGCCATCATCGCATGCAGCTGCATAGAGGATCCCTTGAGGGCCAGCAGCACGCTGTCGATACTCTTGTCGTGTAGCAGGGTGTCCAGGCGAACGAGGGTCTGCGTGATGGTGGGCATCATGTTGTTGACCGCGGGGAGGATCTGCTCGGTCGCGACTGAGAGCAGGTCGCCAGCGGGGGAGACGCTGGGGATGGTGTCGCCGTCGGAGAGGGCACGTGCGTCCTGGCCGTTGATGGTAAGGATGAGCTCCGAGCCGCTCAGCGGGTTCATCTTGATCTTGACGATACTCGTGGGGCTGACGCGTATGTGGGGATCGAGCGCTAGCTCGACGGTCGCGCCGTAGCCTCGGTTGTAGTCGAAGCGCACGTCACGCACCGAGCCGACCTTGAAGCCACTGACGATAACGGGTGTGGCGACGGTGACGCTGTTGAGGTTGTCGAAGTGCGCGTAGTAGGTCGTGGTCTTCTTGAAGATCTCGATCCCCTTGAGGTAGTTGATCCCGATGTAGCCGAGGACGAGGGCTAGGACGGTGAGGAGACCTATCTGTACTTCTTTCTTGAACTTCATATAGAGCGGGCTGAGCAGTAGTGATGAATCGGATGAATGGGAGTGAGGGGGCTAGCGCAGGCGCTGTGAGCCCTTGTAGGGGACGATGTAGGCATCCTGGTAGGCCTTAGGTAGCGCTTTGATCTGAGCTTGGGCTTCGGCCTTGGTCTTGCAGGCGGGTAGTAGGTAGATATAAGCCTTACCCGCCTGCTGTCGTTCGATGGGCTGGGGGAGGCGGCGGAAGCGCGCGTCCTTGGTGTCGATCTTCTCGGGGGAGGAGAGGAACTGCACGCGGTAGTGTAGCCCTTCGGTGAGCTTGGTCTCGGGTTGCTGCTTGAAGGCCTCCTTGACCTTCGTGGCGACGCTGGAGTTGGCTGAGGAGCTGGAGCTGCTGCGCTCGCTACGTGTGGGGCTCGAGCTGCTGGACTTGGCGGGGCTAGCCGTGATGCTGTCGGCCGTGTTCTCGACCTGAGCACTGGGCTCGGCCTCGGGCTCGGGGGCGGTCGTCGCGCTGTCGCGTCGGGTACTGCGGGGGCTGGCCTTGCCGCGCCAGGCGGCGTAGTAGCTGGAGAAGGCTCCCGCTATGGAGCTGGCGAGTTCCTCCTGACCCTGGGTGGAGAGCATGTAGGCGGCCTCGCTGGCGTTGGAGAGGAAGCCGATCTCGGTAAGCACGCTGGGCATAGCGGACTGACTGAGTACCCAGAGGATGTCCTGACGTACGCCGCGGCTGTAGCGGCCTGAGCGGTGGTAGTGACGCTGTATGTGGTTCGCCAGGTCAATACTCTTGTTGAAGTAGGCGTCCTGCATGAGGTCAAACATGATGTAGCTCTCCGTCGAGGTCGGGTCGAAGCCTCGGTAGGTCGTCTTATAGTCGCTCTCCAGGAGCATGGCCTTGTTCTCGCGCATCGCTACGCTGAGGTTGTTGGCCAGCTTGGCAACGCCGAGGACGTAGGTCTCGGTGCCGTAGACGCTCTTGGACGGGGCGCTATTGACGTGGATGCTGAGCATCATCGAGGCCTTGTTGCGGTTGGCGAAGTCCGCACGCTCCTGCAGCCCGACGAAGACGTCGGTACGGCGCGTGTAGAGGACGCGTACCTCGGGGTGCGAGGCCTGGATCTTCGCCCCGACGAGCTTGGCCACGGCGAGCGTGATGTCCTTCTCCTTACCTCCATTGCCTACGGTACCCGAGTCCTTACCCCCGTGTCCTGCATCCAGGACGACGGTGAATAGGCGCTGCGCCTCCACCCACTGGGGGCAGAGCAGACCGAGGAGGAGGATGAAGAGCCCCATACGGAGCGTGTGCGATGCTGACCTAGAGCGAGGACACATAGCTGAGCTATACCTGGTGATGACGATGGGTGCTATCGTAGACGCGTCCAGAGGGCTCGCGCGCAGGATAGCTTATATATATATTACAATGCAACAAAGATACGGCTTTTCCCAAAGGGAAGACGTGCCCAGAGCTCAGGTGACAGCCCGTACTGGAGGAATTTAGTTCAAGGGGTGAGCTCCTACCCTGCCTTCGGTGGCTCCCCCACGGCCTCTTAGGGGTGGGCGAAGCTCCTCATAAGGCACGCCGCTCGTCCCCCTAGGCTCGGGCGGTCGGCACTGCCGTCCCTGAGCCGCGCGACTGATAGCAGTCGGCGCCGTGACGGATAGCTCGGAAGGTGTGCTTGCTTACCTTACTCAGCTCGCTGAGCGCCTGCTATAAAGGACTTCGCCCCTGCCTCCCTCGACGAAGGGAGACAGGGGCGAAGCTATTTAGGGGGCTTGAGGCAGCGGGCTAGCGCTCTTCAGCAGCGAGGAGCTCGCTACACAGCTGGTAGCCCTTGATCATCATGCGGGGGATGTGGAAGGGCCCCTTGAAGAGGTTGCCCTTGGCGGGCTGCGCCACCGAGCCATCGCGGTGCAGGTAGCCGTACCACTCGCCGTACTCGTGGTCGGGCAGGTGGGCGTACATCCAGTCGCTGATCTGTCGGTGCATCTTCAGGTAGCGCTCCTCGCCCGTCATCTGATAGGCGTAGAGCGTGGCGATGACGGCCTCGGTCTGTGGCCACCAGAACTTCATGTCCTGCGCATAGTCCTGACAGGGCAGGCCCTTGCAGTCACGGAAGTTGATGATCCCACCGTAGAGCTCGTCCCAGCCCCAGTCCCAGGACCAGTCTAGGATCTTGCAGCCGAGCTCGATGAGGTGCTTGTCACCACCGCGGTACTTAGCCTCCTCGAGGATGAACCAAGCCGTCTCGATGCAGTGCCCTGGGTTGATGAGGCGACCGCTGAGGCTGTCGATGAACTCCCCATTGGGGCCGACCATCTCCAGCAGCGCCTTGTACTCGGGGTGGAGGAAGTAGCGCTCCAGCTTGTCCAGCGACTCGGCGATCTGCGCGTCCAGCACAGGGTCGGGTAGAGCCTCACGGATACGGCTAGCCGTGTTGATCAGGATCATCACGATGGAGTGACCCTGCGCCTGCAGCTCCTCGGTGTACTTAGGCTCGAGGATGCCGGGCGTGGTGAGGAAGCGCTGGATGTCCTTGAAGAGCTGGACGGCCTTCTCTGCATAGCGCTTGTCTCCCGAGGCTATGGCGTACTCGCTGAAGGCGATGGCAGCGAAGCTCTCACTGAAGACATAGCGGCGTCTGCGCAGGCCGCGGCCGTCCTCCGTCACCTCGAAGAACATACGCCCATCCGTGTCGAAGCAGTGGCGCTCGATGAACTCGATGGTCGTGCGTGCGGCCTCGAGCCACTCGGGGCGCTGCTCGATCTGATTGTAGGCGAAGGAGGCGACGAAGGCGAAGCGACCTTGGAACCATACGCTCTTGGTCGTGTCCATGAGCGTACCGTCACGATCTACGCAGGTGTAGATGCCGCCGTGCTTGCGGTCGAGACCGTGCTGGAGCCAGAAGGGGAGGATATTCTCCACCAGGTCCTCACGGTAGCGGTCACGCGTGGCCCGGAGGTAGTTGCTGATCTGTCCCACGTGACGCTAGAGCTTGTTGCCCTTGTTGAAGAAGTCGATCGCCTCGAGCTCTGCCTTGATCTGTGCCTCCTCCTCGTCGGTGATGTTGCGGAAGGGCGTGCGGTTGCCCCCGAGGTCGAGGCCCATGAGCTTCATGATGCGCTTGCCGGCGACGATATTGCCGCGGTAGCGCGCGATGACGTTGATGACGTCCTGATTGTAGTTCTGCAGCTCACGTGCCTGCTTGAGGTCACCTGCGCGGAAGGCCTCGATGACGCCTACCAGCACATTACCGCAGTAGTTGGCCGTACCGCTGATACCGCCCTGTACGTCGCAGGCAGCGAGCCCTGCCAGCAGCGTCTCGTCGAGGCCGTGGAGCAGGTCGTACTTCCCGTCCTTGTAGAGCTTGCACTGGTTGAACTCATAGAGGTTCTCATTGGTGAACTTGATCCCTGCGAAGTTGGGGATACGGCCGTCGACCGCCTGCAGGAAGTCTGTCATCGGTAGGTAGGCACCGTTGAAGACAGGGATATGGTAGTAGTAGAAGGGGAGGTCAGGAGCACCCGAAGCGATCTCTTCGCAGTACTTGACGAGCTCCTCGATGCGGCCGACCTTGGGGAAGGGCGAGGCCATGGAGCCGATCCCCCAGGCACCGATCTTCTGGGCGTGCTGTGCCAGACGATGTGCCGAGCGGACGCTGGTGCTGCCCACGTGGACGATGACCTTGAAGTCCTTGGGTGCTACCTCGACCCACTTCTCCGCTAGGAGCATACGCTCCTCATCGCTGAGCATGTAGCCCTCACCCGATGAGCCGTTGATGAAGACGCCCTTGAGGCCATTGCGGTGCAGCATCTCTGCGTAGCGAGCGATAGGCTCGAGATTGACGTCGCCGTTCTTGTCGAAGGGCGTGAAGGGGGCTACGAGCAGCCCTTGGATATGTGCCATTGCTGTATATAATAATGTAGTTACGGTCTGTCGGTAGTAGGGTGGGGAGTCCCCCGCCTGTCTGCGCTACCCACAGCCAGGGGCAAAGGTAAGAATATTCTCGAATGCGAAGACGCCCGACGAACCCATCGGTTCGTCGGGCGTCCTGGTTAGCTGTGGAGCCTTGTCCTTAGGCCTCCTTGACGCGCCCTACGTAGGATCCGTCACGCGTGTCGATGGTGATCAGCTCGCCCTCAGTGATGAAGAGGGGCACGCGTACCTCAGCACCCGTCTCGACGGTAGCAGGCTTGAGCGTGTTGGTCGCCGTATCGCCCTTGAGGCCGGGCTCGGTGTAGGTGACGCGCAGCGTGACGTGGGCGGGCAGCTCGCAGGTCAGTACGGTCTCCGTAGCAGCATGTACCATAGCCTCTACCATGTCGCCGTCCTTGAGGAACTGTACGCCGTCGATGACTGCCTCGGGGATGGTGATCTGCTCGAAGGTCTCAGGGTGCATGAAGTTCAGTCCCATCTCGTCCTTGTAGAGGTACTGGTAAGGGCGGCGCTCGATGCGAACCTCCTCGACCTTGACCCCGCTATTCCAGGTCTTGTCGATGACGCGACCCGTAGCGATGTTCTTGAGCTTGGAGCGAACGAAGGCAGGACCCTTCCCAGGCTTGACGTGGAGGAACTCGACGATGAAGTAGTACTGCCCGTCGATGTCGAGGCACATACCGTTGCGGAAATCTGCTGTAGTAGCCATAGATATATATTAAGTTGTTGTTTACTTCTGCGCTACAAAAATAGGCAAAATCGTCCAGCCAGCCCCGAGCCGCGCCCTCGGCTCGGACGCAGCGCCTCCTCGCCTCCTCTAGGAGCCCTGCCCTGCCTGGGGCTGGAGTCCAGGGGCAAAGCTACTCCGCTGAAGCCGAGGCTCAAGGGGGAGGGAGCGTGAGGGATATCCGTCAGCTCCGTGAGGGATGTCAGTCAGGCGCGCGAGGGACGTCAGTCAGCCTCTCGAGGGATATCCCTCAGAGCGCTGGCAGAGGGCCGTCGGCGCGCTTAGCCTCTGCCTTAGCTGCGCTTATGAGGGGCTAAGGGCTTCGCCTTGAGGGCCTCGCCGAGCAGTATAGCGGAGGACTTTACTCAGCTGTGAGCTAAGTCGCTAGGCGCTCCCCGCCCTTCTAGGGACGGATCTTGAGCTTGTGGGGCTTGCTTTCCTGCCAGAAGCGGTTGAGCGCCGTGACGAGGAACTGATGCTCTCCGTCCAGCAGCTCGTCGATCGTCAGGCGATAGCGATTGCTACGCGAGATCTGACGGATGTAGCGGGGATCCTTGGTGCTGACCTTCGTCCCGCGGGGGAAGGCGTAGACGACATAGAGGTAGGGGCTCTCGGGATCGTCCTTCTGATGGCTATCCTCCCAGCAGAGGCTGAAGCCCTCTCGATCGTCCTCCAGCCAGATGCGGCTGGGGGCAGCGGGCGCCTTCGTCTTGCCCAGCACGCCACGCTGTACGGGCAGGAGCGCTGGGTAGCGCTGGTAGCTGGTGGCGAGGCTGTCGCCGATGCCGCCCACATTGCGCAGGAGGTCATCGGCAGGCCACCATACATTGCCCTGGGCGTAGTGGCGGCTCAGCTGGAGCTTCTCCCTGAGCTGGCGCCCCTCCATGGTGCGCCCTACGTGCTGCCCGATGTAGAGCTGGGTCGTACGGGGCAGCTGCTCGGCCCACCAGGGGACGAGGACGTCGTAGTCGGCGACCTTGTGCCCGCGATTCCAGTAGACCTGCGGCACGACGTAGTCCACCCAGCCCTCGTGCGCCCAGTAGAGGACGTCGGCCGAGAGGTCGTCGTAGGACTGTAGGCCCGCCGTCTGGCTACCCTCGGGGGCGGTACTGGCATTGCGGTAGATGCCGAAGGGGCTTACCCCGAAGCGCATCCAAGGGCGGAGCTCGAGGAGCGTCTCGCGGGTGGCGCGGATCAGCTCGTTGACCTTATCTCTGCGCCAGCGGGCCTTCTCGCCGCGGGCGTAGCCCTTGCCGAGGCCGTAGGCACGGAAGGTCTCCTCGTCCTGCAGCTCCTCTCCCGCCTTGGGATAGGGGTAGAAGTAGTCGTCGAAGTGCAGGCCATCGAGGTCGTAGCGCGTCACTAGGTCCTTGACGACGCTCGTGATGTAGGGGATGCTCTGCGGGTGTCCGGGGTTCATCAGGAGCTGCCCGCCGTAGCGTATGAAGAGCTCGGGATAGCGGCGTGCGGGGTGGGTCGGCGCTAGTTCGGCCGAGGCATTGGAGGCTCCGCGATAGGGATTGATCCAGGCGTGGAGCTCCATGCCGCGCTCGTGGCAAGCCTCGAGGACGAGCTCCAGCGGGTCCCAGGGCTCCTCGGGAGCTTGTCCTTGGCGCCCCGTCAGGTACTTGCTCCAGGGCTCTAGGGCGCTGGGGTACCAGGCA
The DNA here is from genome assembly GCF_938046015.1 of uncultured Porphyromonas sp. Classification (GTDB taxonomy): domain Bacteria; phylum Bacteroidota; class Bacteroidia; order Bacteroidales; family Porphyromonadaceae; genus Porphyromonas. The sequence continues at coordinate 60,600 of NZ_CALIXW010000035.1, forward strand.
TCGCCCTCGGCGCGCACCTGGAAGAAGATGGCGTTGCAGCCGAGCTGGTGCAGGGTCTCGACGCGCTGCAGTAGGAGGTCAGCCGCGTCGTAGGGACTGAGCTGGGCGTATTCGCTTCTGTAGATCGTCGGGAGCCAAGCAGCACGCAGCTCACGCTTGAGCGGCTGGCGCGGATCGGGCAGCTCCGTGCCACGCCCGCGGCTAAGGCTGCAGGAGGACAGGAGGACAAGCGTCAGGAAGAGGGCGGGCAGGAGGTGCCGCGCCTCGGCGTAGCGTCGGTGCATTAGCTGAGGTGTAGGTGCTGATAGACGTAGATGATCCACTCGACGAAGGCCAGGAAGGGCAGGACGAAGAGCAGACTATCGATGCGGTCGAGGATACCGCCGTGCCCAGGGATCACCTTGCCCGAGTCCTTGACGCCCGCCTTACGCTTGAGCATCGACTCGAAGAGGTCGCCCCAGGTGGCTGCCACCGAGATTACAGCGCCGTAGACGAGGCCGAGGAGGCTCCCCTCCATGAGGAAGTAGGAGACGAGGACGGTGGCGATGAAGCCGCCGACGAAGCCCTCCCAGCTCTTGTTCGGCGAGAGGCTGGGGAAGAGCTTGTGCCGTCCCAGCTGCGATCCCGCCAGGTAGGCGCCCGAGTCATTGACCCAGATGGCGATGAAGGCAAGGAAGAGCAGGCTGTAGCCGCTGCTCATCTGCGTGCCGTGCAGCAGGTGGGCGATGCTGAGGAAGCCGCCCGTGTAGATCTGCCCGAAGACGACCTTCGCCAGGTCGCCTGGCATGAGCTCGCGCTCGCTGTAGAGGCTGCGCACCAGCGTGTAGAGGAGGTACGCAGCGTAGGGCAGCAGGTAGATCGTCGCCCCGAGGCCCTCGGTGGCGATGCACTGCGTCGCCCAGAAGAGGTAGACCGCAGCTACGGCGTCGGTGATGCGGCGCAGGGGGTAGATACGGTGTGTCGAGACGAGGTTGGAGAACTCCCAGTTCGCCAGGAAGACGAGGACGCCGAAGACGGCCAGGTAGAGCGAGGTGCTCCCCAGGAGGAGGGCAGCCAGGATAAGGGCTGCGTAGAGGGCGCCGAAGATGGCGCGCGTGGCTAGGTTGCTCATAGGTCTATATAGAGGCTGAGGGCTTATACATCGCTAGGGGCGGGAGGGTTGGTCTCCGTTGGGGCCCCTGGCTGAGCTACCGTGGCGTCTGGGGCGGGGCTGGCAGCAGGAGCCTCGGGGGCTGCTGCAGACTCGGCTCCGTCCTTGGACTGCTCGGCCGCGCTCTCGGCATTGAGGCGCATCAGCTCATCGGCACGGCTCTCCCAGGCGCGCTTACCGAAGATGTGCTCGACGTCCTCGGTGTAGATGACCTCACGCTCCAGCAGCAGCTGCGCGAGAGCCTCGAGGCCAGCGCGATGGGCGAGGATGGTGGCCTTAGCTCGGTCGTACTCCTCCTGGACGATGCGGCTGGCCTCCTGGTCGATGAGCTCGGCCGTCTTGTCGCTGTAGGGCTTGGTGAGGCCATAGCCGTCGCTCTGCATGTCGTAGTAGTTGAGGTTCGGCAGGCGCTCACTCATGCCGTAGTAGGCTACCATAGCATAGGCGATCTTGGTCGTATGCTCGAGGTCGTTGGCCGCGCCCGTAGAGATGCGCCCGAGGAGCAGCTCCTCGGCGGCGCGCCCTGCCAGAGTGGCGCATATCTGATCCCGTAGGGCCTGGGTCGTGGTGATCTGTCGCTCCTCGGGGAGGTACCAGGCGGCGCCGAGGGCCTTACCTCGGGGGACGATGGTGACCTTGACCAGTGGGTTGGCATAGCGCAGGTGCCAGCTGACGGTGGCGTGCCCTGCCTCGTGCAGGGCGATGCTGCGGCGCTCCTCCTCGGTGGTAATCTTGTTCTTCTTCTCCAGCCCGCCGACGACGCGGTCGATGGCATTCATGAAGTCCTCACGGGAGACGAAGTCCTTACCCGCACGGGCAGCGATGAGGGCGGCCTCATTACAGATATTGGCGATGTCCGCCCCCGAGAAGCCGGGGGTGCGACGAGCCAGCAGCTCGATGTCCACGGTCTCATCGATCTTCAGCGGACGTAGGTGGACGAGGAAGATCTCCTTGCGGTCGTTGACGTCCGGTAGGTCTACGTAGATCTGTCGGTCGAAGCGTCCCGCACGCAGCAGCGCGGGGTCGAGGATCTCGGCGCGGTTGGTGGCCGCCAGGATGATGATACCGCTATTGGTGCCGAAGCCGTCCATCTCGGTCAGCAGCTGGTTGAGCGTGTTCTCCCGCTCATCGTTGCCGCCGAGGCTGTTCTTCTGGCCGCGGGCGCGTCCGATGGCGTCGATCTCGTCGATGAAGATGATGCAGGGGGCCTTCTGCTTGGCCGTCTCGAAGAGGTCACGCACACGGCTGGCCCCGACGCCGACGAACATCTCGACGAAGTCCGAGCCTGCGAGGGAGAAGAAGGGCACGTGTGCCTCGCCCGCCACAGCCTTAGCTAGCAGCGTCTTCCCCGTCCCTGGAGGGCCGACTAGCAGGGCTCCCTTGGGGATCTTACCCCCGAGCTGGGTGTACTTGGCAGGGTTCTTGAGGAAGTGGACGATCTCCTCGACCTCCTCCTTGGCCTCGTGCAGGCCGGCGACGTCCTTGAAGGTCACCGAGGCGGTATCCTTGTCGAAGAGGCGTGCCTTGCTCTTGCCGATGCTCAGCGCACCGCCCATGCCGCCGCCCATAGCACTGGACTGGCGGCGCAGCATGATGATCCAGAAGCCAATGATGATGACCAGCGGGAGGAAGTTCAGCACGAGGCTCAGCAGTCCCGAGCGGCTTTCCTTATACTGCACGCGTGCGCGTATGGCCTGCTCCTCGTAGAACTTGTCGAAGCGGTCGACGCTCGGAATCTCGGTCTCTATGCTGCGCGTGCGCTCGGGCTGGACACGACCGAAGATGGGGCTCTTGCCTACGCTGTAGAGGCTGTCGGACTGGCTGGGGCGCAGCATCCCCACAGCGGTGTGCTCGCCTCGATCGACGATGATCTTGCTGAAGGACTCCTGCTTGGCTAGGCGCTGGAACTCGTCCCAGCTCACGCTCTTGGTCTCGCCCGAGCCGCCGTCCCATAGGAAGAGCGCGCCGAGGACCCCGAGGATGATGGCGTAGATCCAAAGCTCCTTACCGAAGAGGCTAAAGCCTCGGCGTGGCTTGTTTGGCTTACTTGATTCTATCATGTTTATTCGTTGTTTGCTATCTGCACGGCTATCCTGGCGCGGACAGCACTAGATGTAAAGGTAACAAAAAACATGCCATCCCGGTTGCCCCTGTCAGCTCTGAGGCTGCTGGGTGAGCCTTCGGGGGCTCACATCCTGCGTCCTCGGCGGGCACCCTGTGCCGCCCTTAGCTGCCTCTGCGAGCGCTGTGGGGCGGGGCCCTCGACGAGCAGCGCGTGCGCGGAGCCCTTGCTGGGGCTAGGCTGACCGATATCCCTGGGGCAGCTGACTGATACCCATCGCGCGGCTGAGGGATACCCCTCGGCTAGGCTAAGGGATATCCGTCAGCGCTCTGAGGGATATCCGTGATGAAGGTGAGGGGGAAGGGGGGACGGAGCCACCGCGCGCTCGCCGCGAGGAAGCCCCCTAGGACGAGCGGGCTGGCCCGTCCCGTGTACGCGGATATTGTCGTACTTTTGTGTAGACCCAGCTTAGGGCTGGGCGATCAAGACAGTAATGAAAGAAGAACCCATTATATTAGGTATAGAGAGCTCCTGCGACGACACCTCGGCGGCCGTGCTTCGCGGTCGTCAGCTGCTGAGCAATGTCATCGCCTCACAGGCCGTACATGCGGCCTACGGCGGCGTCGTACCCGAGCTCGCCTCCCGTGCCCACGAGCAGAACATCGTCCCCGTCGTCAGCGAGGCGATACGTCGCGCGGGCATTCGCCCCGATGAGCTCGATGCCATCGCCTTCACCCGCGGCCCCGGACTGCTGGGCTCGCTGCTGGTGGGGACCAACTTTGCCAAGGGGCTCAGCCTCTCCCTCGGTATCCCCATGGTCGAGGTTAACCACCTGCATGCCCACGTGCTGGCGCACTTCATCGAGGAGGAGGGCGAGGAGCATCGTAGCCCCAGCTTCCCCTTCCTCTGCCTCCTGGTCTCGGGGGGCAACTCGCAGATCATCCTCGTGCGCTCGGCCTCCGATATGGAGATCATCGGGCAGACTATAGACGATGCGGCGGGTGAGGCCTTCGACAAGTGTGCCAAGGTCATGGGCCTAGGCTACCCCGGAGGCCCCGTCGTCAATCGCCTGGCGAATGAGGGCGACCCCAAGGCCTTTGCCTTCAGCAAGCCTAACATCCCGGGCTATGACTATAGCTTCAGCGGGCTCAAGACCTCCTTCCTCTACACGCTGAGGGATGCGCTCGCGGAGAACCCCAACTTCATCGAGGAGCGTAAGGCCGACCTCTGCGCCTCGCTCCAGGCCACCGTCATCGATATCTTGATGAAGAAACTACGTGCCGCAGCCAAGGACCTCGGCATACGCCAGGTCGCCGTCGCCGGGGGCGTCTCGGCCAATACGGGGCTGCGTGCTGCCTTCGAGGATCATGCCCGCCGCTACGGCTGGGAGATCTTCATCCCGAAGTTCGCCTACACCACAGACAATGCTGCGATGGTGGCGATGAACGGGTACTTCAGCTACCTAGAGGGCAAGCGTACGGAGCTCGATGCCGTGCCCTTCGCCCGCGTGACCATGTAGCCGCTCCAGGGGTGGCTACCTTACAGCTAAAGAGACTACAACTATGGGACAGGAATCCGTGCTCCAGAGACTCCGTGAGGAGCTGGAGCGTCAGCAGCTGACCGTCGCCACGGGTGAGAGCTGCACGCTAGGTCGCGTAGCCGCTAGCCTCGGCGCCCCCGCAGGGGCCTCGGGTTGGCTACGTGGAGGCATCCTCGCCTATCATCCCGAGCTCAAGGTCAGCCTCCTTGGGGTGCCCGAGCGCCTGATCGCTGAGCGCCATGTCGTCAGTGAGGAGGTCGCCCGCGCTATGGCCCGCGGCGCTGCCGAGCGCCTCGGCGCCGACCTCGGGCTCGGTACTACGGGGCTGGCAGGCCCCACAGGTGCCGACGAGACCCACCCCGTAGGGATGATCTGCCTCGGTGCCTGGCTACGGCGCCCCAAGGGCTCCCCGCGTGAGGTCTCGCTCTGCCTCCACCTAGACGGCGATCGCACCGCCAATATCGAGGCCGCCGTAGAGGCGATGCACCAGCTCGCCTACAGCCTCATCACCTCCGACACGTCCGACGCGACGATCTACTACTAATATGGTATGAAGAAGTATCGTATCCTATCCTCGCTCTTCCTTAGCCTCACCTCAGCCCTCATCACCCTCGGCAGCCCCTCAGCTCTCAGCGCCCAGCAGCCCGAGCTCGTCTATCGTCTTGGCCTCGAGCAGCGCCCCACCAGCCCCACGAGCTGGGGGCAGGGCGCCGCGCACATCACGGCCCTCCAGCCCGAGAGCCCCGCGGCACGCGCTGGCCTTCGGGTCGGTGACCTCCTACTTAGCATCGATGGGGTAATGACTGCGGGGCTTAGTGCCCGCGAGGTAGACGAACTGCTGCAGCGCCCCACGGGGATGCACCTCGTGACGCTGCGCCGCCTCGGGCAGCCTAAGCCTGAGACCCTGCTCCTCATCCCTGAGGCGAAGAGTCGTGCAGCACGTACCGAGCGTGAGCTGGCACGTGCCTATGCCGCCTACAGCCCCGAGGACCAGGCGGAGTGGCCGCTGAGCTATCAGCTGAGCTACCAGGTGCAGCCGGGCTTTGACTTCGCTACGGTGCGTCGCTATGCCTTCGCGCCCTCCAGCGAGCAGAATAGAGAGCTGGACGATGCCCTCTACAGCATGATCGCCCGCCAGCTGCAGGCCCTTGGACTGCAGGAGGACAAGGCTGCGCCCGACCTCATCATCGAGTGCTACTACGAGCTGCAGCCTACGGCGAGCCCGCGCCTGGATGCCGCCAAGCCCGCCCAGAGCCTACGCTACCATCCCGAGGAGGAGCGCGTGCAGCTCTTGCCCATCATCCCCGAGGCAGGGCCCGACGAGGGCAGCTATCAGGTCAAGCTCAGCGTGCAGATGACGCGCCCCACCGAGCCGCAGCGCCCCGTATGGCTGGCCGAGACGCGCGAGGGGCTGAGCGAGCCGATGACGCTCAAGGACTTTGCCCGCTACACGCTGCCCGTGATGCTGCGCCCCTTCCCCTTCGCCCCCAGTGGCAGCCGTCAGCACTTCACGGCCCGCTGCTCCCGCTACCTCTATACGGGGCTGCACTACGCGCTCGAGGATCTAGGGCGTGTCGTGGAGGTGGAGGAGGCTTCGCCTGCCTTCGCAGCAGGCCTGCAGCCAGGGGATCGCATCCTCGCGATCAACGGCCGCACGCTAGGCGACATCGACCTCACGCGCCTCTCTGAGGAGTATCGCCGCTTCGTGCGGGAGACCGGGAGCTACCGTGAGGCAGGGCCCTTCGGCTACTGGAGCCCCAAGGCCTACGGCGCGCTGCGTAAGGCCTTCGCCAGCCAGCCCTACAGCTACCTCTTTGCCTTCCGCCCCTATGTGAGCGAGGATCGGGGAGGCCTGCTGACCCTAGAGATCGAGCGCTCGGGCGAGCGCTACACGCTCCAGCTGCAGCCTGAGCTGCGGCAGGAGTCTACCCTCATTCCCTTAGACCAATAGCTAGATGAATAGTGAGCCCCAAGCGCTGAAGACCTATCAGCTCGGGCGCATGCAGCGCCTACCCATCCTACGCCTCGTCTCCATAGGCGCCTACCTCGACGGCGGGATACAGGACATCCTCCTGCCGCTCAGGTATCTGCCCAAGGACGCAAAGGTGGGGGATGAGGTAGAGGTCTTCGTCTACCACGACAATGAAGGGCGCCTCATCGCCACGACGATGCGCCCGCTAGCCCAGGTGGGCGAGGTGGCCTTCCTGCGCTGCGCTAGCGTCTCCGAGGCAGGCGCCTTCATGGAGTGGGGCATACACCGTGATCTCTTCGTCCCCTTCCGCGAGCAGAGCAGCAAGATGCTCCTCGGCTACAGCTACGCCGTCTATCTCTACGTCGACCAGATGAGTGGGAAGATCGTCGGCTCGGCACGCCTCTCCAAGCACCTTGGGGGCAGCCCTGCGGACTATGCCCCCGGCTCGCTGGTGCACTGTATCGTCACCGAGCAGCACGAGGAGGGCTACCGCTGCGTCATCGAGGGGCGGCACTGGGGCTTCGTATATACAGATGCGGCCCCGCGCATGCTTCGCCGTGGCGAGCAGCTCGAGGCCTACGTGGTGCGGGTACGAGAGGATAATAAGGTCGACCTATCGCTTAGGCCGGTGGGCTATGCCAAGGTGGACGGCGCTCAGGAGCGGCTTCTCGAGCTGCTGGAGCAGGCGGGCGGACAGCTGCCCCTCGGGGATAAGAGCCCTGCCGAGGAGATCCTGCGGCAGACGGGCATGAGTAAGAAGACCTTCAAGATGGCCCTAGGGGCGCTCTACAAGGCACGCCGTATCGAGCTAAGCCCTACGTCGGTACGCCTCAGCAAGGAGGGTAAGCGATGAGCGCCCTCCTCGTGCCCTCGCCCCAGGCCGCCCAGGTGCTGGAGCAGATGAATGAGGCCTCGCTACGCGGTGAGGCCTTCTTCTTTGCCCTGGACTTCGAGCTGCGGGAGGCGCTCTTCGAGTTGCGTCCCCTCGAGCAGCGAGTGCCGCGCTACTTCTTCTCCCTCCCAGGCTACAGCACGCCGAGCCCTACCGTGGAGCGGCGTCCTCGGCTGGATCTCGTCCCGACGGTAGAGCCGCTGGAGCGCTACCGCGAGCGCTTCGATCGGGTGCACAGAGGGCTGATGCATGGGGATAGCTTCCTCGTGAACCTCGCCCTAAGGACGCCCGTCGAGCTCGAGGCCACGCTGGAGGAGGTCTACGTCTCGAGCCGTGCGGACTACCGCCTCCTCGTGCCTGGGCGCTTCGTCTCCTTCTCGCCCGAGTGCTTCGTGCGGCTCGAGGGCGAGCGTCTCAGCACCTATCCGATGAAGGGCACGATCGACGCCCGCCTGCCTGATGCGGCGGAGCGCCTACGCTCGGACTATAAGGAGAGCTGCGAGCACCATACCATCGTCGACCTGATGCGCAATGACCTGAGCCGTGTGGCAGAGCGGGTGCGCGTCGAGCGCTTCAAGTACCTCACCGAGCTCGCGACCTCGCGCGGACCGCTGCTGCAGATGAGCTCAGAGGTCGTCGGGCGCATCGACCGCAGTGCGCTGCGCCTCGGGGATCTTCTCCTGGAGCTGCTGCCTGCGGGCTCGATTAGTGGCGCGCCTAAGGGGGCGACGCTGGAGCTCATCCGCAGCGCCGAGGGTACGCCTCGCGGCTTCTATACGGGGGTGTGGGGTTACTTCGATGGGGAGCGCCTGGATACGGCCGTACTCATTCGCTACCTCGAGTACGAGGCGGAGACGGGGCGCTACTACTATCGCTCGGGGGGCGGCATCACCATCAACAGCCAGGCGGAGGACGAGTGGCGCGAATGCCTGCAGAAGATCTACATCCCGCAGTAGGCCTGTGTGCCCAAGGTCCCCCCTTTATTCCTCCCCTCTGCTCCTATATTCCTGCTCCCTTGCCCCACAAAGGTCGGAGCGCTCATCAGTTCTATGCGTCGAAGTCTCCCCTTAGCCTAGCCAAGCCTTGCCTACACAAGACCTACATCCCTCACTGCGCCCTTGCCGCTATCTCGAGACCCTAGGGCTGCGGGGCGGGCAGCCGCATGCTCTGGAGCTGCACCGCGATCGGGTGCGCCGTACGCTGCTCCATGCAGGAGGGACGCCCGAGGGGCATCCACTCCTGGAGGAGCTTGTCCCCGAGCGCCTGGTGGCGCGTCTCAAAGCAGAGCTAGGGGAGGGCTACTGCGCCGATCAGCTCTACCGCCTGAGCTATAGCTACGACCGCGAGGGGATGCAGGAGCTGCGCTGCCTCGCCTACGTGCCGCGCAGGCTGCAGCGGCTCATACTCTGGGAGCTGCCCGAGGGCTTCGACTACAGCTATAAGTATGCCGATCGTAGCTTCTTCGATGCCGTGCAGGCGGAGCTACAGCAGGGGGAGCTACCGCTTTTCGTGCGCCCTGATGGGAGCCTGAGCGATACGAGCTATACCAATATCGTGCTGTGGACGGCGGCGGGCTATAGGACGCCCGAGCGCCCGCTGCTGGAGGGGACGGAGCGCAGGAGGCTCCTCGAGGCGGGGCGAATCAGTGTCGCGCCGCTGAGCGTGGCAGGCCTCTCGGCCTGCCGTGGCGTCTATCTGATCAATGCGATGATGCCGCTGGAGTCGGCACCGCTCCTCCCGCCGCCCGAGCTCGTCATACGGCGCGTATAGCCACCGCGGCGACGAAGACGTGTACCTCCGCCACGCCTGCCTCCTCCAGTAGATCACAGAGGGCATGCAGTGTCGAGCCCGTCGTCAGGAGGTCGTCCACGAGGAGGACACGCTGGCCCTGTAGCACCCCTTGCTGCAGGGCTGCTTTATTTAGGTAGAAGGCCTGCTGGGCGTTGAGCATGCGCTGCTGTCGGTGGAGCGTGGTCTGCGAATGGCTCCCGCGGTAGCGCCCTAGGTAGTCGGCGCGGGCGGGGCAGCCGTAGTAGGCGGCGAGCGCCTCGGCCAGTAGCATCGCTTGGTTGTAGCCGCGGTAGGCGAGACGCTGGGGCTCTATCGGTACGGGGAGGATGAGGTCGATGTCGCCTCGCTGGGGACGGAGGCGGCCCTCGCTGAGGGTGGTGCGGACGATGAAGGGGGCGAGCTCGCGGTAGCCCGAGTACTTGAGGGAGGTGATCAGGCGGTGGCTGTCCTCGTCATGGTGGTAGATGGTGAGGGCTGAGAGGCTGCGGATGAGGGGCGAGCCTAGGAGGCGCTCGCTGGCTGAGGTGTGCTCCTCATGGTAGCGGGGCAGACGGCTGGCGCACTCGAGGCAGAGGCAGCGCTCACTACGCCCTAGGCGCCGCCCGCAGATCGCGCAGGGACGTGGATAGAAGAGATCTAGGATGAGGCCAAGGCTGAGCCGTGCCCAGCGGCCTAGGACGGAGCGGCTCTGGGGCGCCTGCTCTGCTGGGGGCGCTTGCTCCCGCGGCCTTGACGGCTCTTGCCGCGGCTGCTGCCCGTGGGCTCCCTCCTTAGGCTGGCTCATCGCTTAGTCCTCCTCCCAGTCGGCCTCCTCCGTGTCGAGGAGCTGGGTGATGGCCTCCCGCACTTCGTCGTAGTCGTAGCCGCGGTAGAGGCCGAAGCGCATCAGTCGGTCGTAGGCCTTACGGCGCTCCAGCCCCGCGGGGAGGCTGCGCTGCTTGGCGCGCAGTAGCTGCAGGACGCGGGGCTCCTCGTCCTCGGCGCTTGTCTCCTCCTCCAGTTCCTCGAGGGCGGTCGCGATCACGGAGGGGGCGATGCCGTGGCGGCGCAGCTCGTGCTCCAGGCGTCGCGGGCCCCAGCCGTTGAAGCGGTGCTTGTCGTGGACGAAGGCGCGGGCGAAGCGCTCGCCGCTCACGAAGCCCTCAGCCTCAAGCCGTGTGAGGAGCTCGGCCTGTAGCTCCTCCTCCAGCTCGAGGCGCTGCATGCGGCGGCGTAGATCACTCGGCGAGCGCTCGGCCTGAGCGCAGTAGCTAGCTAGACGGGCGTAGGCCTCCTGTGGGGTAAGCTCGGTCTGCTTCATAGCTGTGGGCTGTAGCGGAGGTGGACAAAGCGGAGCTTGCCGCTGAGGTCACGGAGCAGCTCGGCCGTGCAGGCCTCGGGCCCGATGATACGGCGCATCGCCTCCAGCGTCTCCTCGGCGTAGCGGGGATTGAGCTCTACCCAGAGGCTGCCGCCAGGGTGTAGGTAGCCCTGCTGCACGAGCCGGGCCAGTGCCAGGTAATAGGCTATGGGGCTCGTCTCGGGGGCGAAGAGCGCCAGGTGTGGCTCGTGCTCCAGTACCTGCGGGCTCATGGCGGCGGCCTCCTCGGGATGGATGTAGGGCGGATTGCTGACGATGAGGTCGAGGCCTCGGGGCAGGGGGCCCTCTGCGCTCTGGACGAGGCGGAAGAGGTCTTCCCTATAGAGCTGTACGCTGCGCCCTGTGGCGGCTCGGAGACTGTCGAAGTTGCGCGCGGCGACCTGCAGCGCCTCCTCGGAGAGCTCGAGGGCATAGGCGGCCTGCAGCTCGGGCAGCCCCGCAGCTAGCGCATAGGCGATACAGCCGCTCCCCGTACCTATGTCTACGAAGCTGCGGTAGCCTGCTCTAGCGGCCTCCTCGAGGACGAGCTCCACGAGCTCCTCCGTCTCGGGGCGTGGGATGAGCACCCCTGGGGCTACGTAGAGGCTGTGCTGGAGGAAGGGCGCGTAGCCGAGGACGTACTGCAGGGGGCGTCCCGAGCCCAGCGCCTGGAGCTGCTGGAGGAGGCGCTCCCGGCAGTGGGGCGGCAAAAGCGTATCTTTGTCGGCGACAAGCAGCTGCGAGCGGGAGTAGCCCAGGGCGTCCTCTAGGAGGCGCCGCGCGATCTCTCGGGCCTCACTGCGCTCGTAGAGCGGGCTGAGGACCTCGGCCGCTGCCGTGTAATAGGCATGTATCGTATCCATTAGGAGCAAAAGTAAGGATAAGTAATGACAGAGGCGCAGCAGTATATGCGACGTGCGCTGGAGCTGGCAGCTCTGGGGCAAGGACAGACGGGGACCAATCCTATGGTGGGGGCGGTGCTCGTGCATGAGGGGCGTATCATCGGCGAGGGCTACCACCATAGCTACGGGCAGCCGCATGCCGAGGTGATGGCCGTGCGTAGCGTCACCCAGCCCGAGCTCCTCGGGGAGGCGACGCTCTACGTGACCCTCGAGCCCTGCGCGCACTATGGCAAGACGCCGCCCTGTGCCGAGCTCATCTGCACGGTGGGCATCCCGCGCGTGGTCGTGGCGACGCTCGACCCCTTCCCCGAGGTCTCGGGGCGCGGCATCGAGCGCCTGCGCCGCGCAGGTATCGAGGTGACGCTGGGCGTGCTGGAGGCTGAGGCGTGGGCGCTCAATGCCCCCTTCTTCACCGCGCACACCCTACATCGCCCCTTCGTCACGCTCAAGTGGGCGCAGAGCCTCGACGCCTTCATGGACAGCCCGCGTCAGGATCGCAGCCTCGCGCCCGTCACCTTCAGCTCCCCGCTGCAGCAGCGCTCGGTGCACGCCGCGCGTATGGAGCATGAGGCCATCCTCGTAGGCTACCGCACGGCGCTGCTGGACGATCCCCAGCTCTCCAACCGCCTGTGGTATGGCCGCTCCCCCCTGCGCGTGGTGCTCGACCCCCAGCTGCAGCTCCCTCCAGAGCTGCGCCTCTTCTCGGACGCAGGTGCCCCGACGCTCATCGTCCACCTCGAGGCTGCACGCTCGCGCCGCCGTGAGGGGCTAGACGCGGCGCGCCTCAGCTACCTCGCCCTCGAGGGCGAGCGTATCGAGCCGCAGCAGCTCCTGCAGCGCCTCTACGCAGACTACGGCATCCAGTCGTTGCTGGTGGAGGGTGGGGGAGCGACCCTGCAGCGCTTCGTCGACAGTGGGCTCTACGACGCCCTCTGTATTGAGGTCTCGGCGCAGCACCTCGGGGAGGGCGTCCCAGCACCCCGTCTGCCTCGCTAGTATCCCTCCTACCCCAGCTCCCTATATACCTATATTATTATGACCCTAAGTCAGGCTATCGCGCCCCTCGAGGAGCGCATCGCACGCAGCGGGATCGCTGAGCCCCGCATCGCCGCCCTCGTCTCGGGCGGCGTGGACAGCTCGGTCGTCGTGCATCTGCTGTGCGCGGCAGGCTACCGCCCTACGCTCTTCTACATCCAGATCGGGATGGAGGAGCGCGGCTTCGCGGACTGCAGCTGGGAGGATGACCTGGAGATCGTCCAGCATCTGGCGCGCCGCTACGACTGCCCGCTGGAGGTCGTCTCGCTGCATGAGGAGTACTGGGCCAGCGTGGTGCAGTACACGATCGACACGGTGAAGAAGGGGCTGACGCCTAATCCCGACATGATGTGCAATAAGCTCATCAAGTTCGGTTGCTTCGAGGAGAAGTGGGGGCATGACTTCGACTTCATCGCCACGGGGCACTATGCCACGACCTGCTACGAGGGCGATCAGCTCTACCTGAGTACGGCGCCCGACCCAGTGAAGGACCAGACGGACTTCCTAGCGCAGATCAACTTTGCCCAGGTTAGTAAGCTCCTCTTCCCCACGGGGCACCTCCTCAAGAGCGAGGTACGGCAGCTGGCCGAGGAGGCGCATCTGTTGAGTGCCAAGCGTAAGGACAGCCAGGGGATCTGCTTCCTAGGGAAGGTCAACTATAACGAGTTCATCGAGCGCGCCCTCGGCACGCGCGAGGGGCTCATCATCGAGCGCGAGACGGGCAAGGTGCTGGGCAAGCACCGCGGCTACTGGTTTCACACAATCGGCCAGCGCAAGGGGCTGGGGCTGAGCGGCGGGCCGTGGTTCGTCGTGAAGAAGAATATCCGTCGTAATATCATCCTCGTCAGCCAGGGCTACGACCCTGCCGACCAGTACGGTGAGCACGTGGTGATGGAGCAGTGCGACTTCATCAGCCTCGACCCGTGGAGCCGCGCGGCGAGCCTCGAGGCAGGGACGGCGGTCGTGGTGCCGCCTGCCGAGCGCCAGCCCATAGCCGTGAGCTTCAAGATCCGCCACACGCCCGAGTTCACCCGCGGCGTCCTCAGCTACGATCCTGAGACGGGCTACCGCATCGACAGCGCCGAGCCCATTCAGGGCATTGCCCCAGGGCAGTATGCCGTCGTCTATTCGGAGGATCATCACCTCTGCTTCGGTAGCGGGATGATTACGAAGGGCTTCTAGCAGCGCCCTTCCCACGAGGCGGCCTAGCGATCTAGGCCGCTATAGGGCGAGCGCCCGCAGTACCTCTACGGAGGTGCTGCGGGCGCTCGCCTTTTGTGTCTTCCCCTCCTGCTCCTCACCCCGCCTCGCGCCTAGAGAAGGGGACGAAGCGCCCCCGCAGAGTCTCGAGCTAAAGGGGAGGACCCGTGAGGGATATCAGTGGACGCCGTGAGGGTCGTCCGTCAGCACCGTGAGGGACGTCAGTCAGCAGGATGAGGGATATCCCTCACGGAGCCAGCAGGGAGCACTTGGCGTCCGCCCTGCCCTTTGGGGGCGAGCGGAGCAGTCGCGAGGGGTGGGTTTGGAGCTACGTCTTGCCTTCGCTCGGCGTAGGGTGGGCGTGTGGCGCGCTGGGAGATGGGAATCTTTACACTTCGGGGGCTTGCTTTCAAAAACTTACCTGAGCACCTCAGCAGCCCGCTCGGACGAGCTGCCGAGCCCAAGGGTGCTAGAGGCTCAGTGGGGACTTTGTAGTTCGGCGAAATAGCCTATCTTTGCCGAACGACAAATGGGGCGTTGGAGGCCTCCTTACTACACATAGTTATACAATACAGCGCTACCGCATGACGCGATATGCACAGGCCGCATTGCCTGCAAGATGCTCTCTCGGGCCGCTCTACTCGAGACCAGGAGCCCCCATAGCCCCACTACACTGCTAACGGATTACTCGTACGGACATGCTCGTCCTATCGTATAATACTTCACTAAACTCTCTATTATTCACTAAAACTCTACTCACATGAAACGAGCATTACTGTCGCTCGTCATCCTCTGCATGACGACGATCGCTGCTTGGGCTCAGGGTAAGGTGATCACGGGGCGCGTCCTCGACAAGGCAGGCGAGGCCGTCATCGGCGCCAGCGTGCTGGAGGTCGGGACGACCAACGGTAGCCTTACCGACATCGAGGGGCGCTTCAAGCTGACCCTACGGAACACGAAGTCCATCCTCACCATCTCCAGTGTCGGCTATCAGACGCAGAAGATCCAGCTCGTAGGGCTGGACCTCAGCAAGCCGATCACCGTACGCCTCGTCGACGAGGCACGCGTCACGGATGAGGTGGTCGTCACAGCCTATGGCGGTCGTCAGCTGCGTAGCAAGATGACCAACTCCGTAGCCACGGTACGCAACGAGAGTCTCAAGCAGGGGCTCTTCTCCAACCCCGCACAGGCCCTCTCGGGTGCTGTCTCTGGGCTCCGTGTCCAGCAGACCTCCGGTAGCCCAGGTGCGGCACCTACCCTCGTACTGCGTGGGGGGACCAACCTCGACGGCTCGGGCTCGCCTCTGGTCGTCATCGACGGTCAGGTGCGCAGCGGTCTGAATGACATCAACCCTGAGGACATCGAGTCCATGGAGGTCATGAAGGATGCTGGGGCTACGGCTATCTACGGTGCTCGTGCCAATAACGGGGTGATCCTCATCACCACCAAGCGCGGTAAGGCTGGCTTCAGCGAGATCCGCTTCAAGGCTAAGGTCAGTGCCAACTACTTCCACGACCTCTACGAGTTCCTCGGCTCGGAGGACTACATCCGCATGCAGCGCATGGCCATCAAGCGCTCCTCGGAGGTCTTCACCAACTCCCGCGGTCAGCTCGTCGGCTACACCAATCAGACCTCGCTGTCGGGTAACGTCGGCTACGGTACGGGACGCTCCTACTTCGATCAGGATGGCGTCACTCCGCTCGATGGGAACAAGAACGCTCTGGCGACCTATGGCCTCTATGAGTACAACGACAACCTCAAGTTCCTCCTCGATCAGGGCTGGAAGACCATGACCGACCCTGTGACGGGCAAGAAGCTCATCTTCTCTGAGGAAGGTGGCCTGCGCCAGCACAACATCAAGGACGTCGCCATGAGCCAGGACTACAACCTGAGCTTCACGGGCGGTAATGATAGGGGGAACTACTACGCCAACATCGGCTACAACCACAGCAACGGTAATGCGCTGGTCGACTGGTACAAGCGTATCAACTTCGCCCTCAACGCCGACTACAAGATCCGCCCTTGGCTGACCTCCAACTCCAGCTTTGCCTTCACGCGTGCTGACTGGGATAAGCTGGGTAATGATGATGCCAACTACTTTGGCCGTGCCCTGGGTCTGCCCCCGACGCTCCGCCTACGCAATGCCCAGGGTCAGCTGCTCATCGGCCTCGGTGGTGGGGATATCAACTACAAGGTCGTCAAGGATAGCTACCTCCGCGACAATAAGACCAATAAGTTCAGCATGAGCCAGGCCTTCACCATCAACTTCCTCAAGGAGCTGACGCTGAAGCTGAGCGGTAACTGGTACTTCTCTCAGGCGTGGAATGAGTCCTTCAACCGTGACCGCCTCACGGCTCCTGGACAGTGGTATCGCTCGCGCTATAGCTACGCTGGTGCCTCAGAGACCCTCGACCAGACCTACAATGCGGTGCTGAACTACAACAAGACGCTCTTCGAGAAGCACAACCTCAGCCTCATGGCCGGTACCGAGTACTACGACAGCTACTACAAGGGGCTCAGCGCCTCGGGCTCGGAGGCTAAGGTGGACGACTTTGCCGCCCTCGGCTATACCTCCGACGAGAAGGGCAAGCGCTCTACCGTCAGCTCCCACACGCATCTGCGTATCCTCTCCTACTTCGGCCGTGCCAACTATGACTACGATGGTCGCTACCTCCTCTCGCTGGTCGCTCGCTATGACGGCTACTCCAAGCTGGTGGATAACCGCTGGGGCTTCTTCCCTGGACTCTCTGCTGGCTGGGTGCTTTCGCGCGAGAACTTCTACAATCAGCTCAGCGGGCTGAAGGACGTGCTTAACTTCGCCAAGCTCCGCGTCAGCTACGGGAGCAATGGTAACGTCTCCGGCATCGGCGCCTATGACCTCTACGGTCGCTATGGCCTGTCTAAGTACGGCGGCAACGAAGCCATCTCCCTCACCAGCCTGCCTAACTACGGCCTCCGCTGGGAGAAGACCAATACCTTCGAGCTAGGGGCTGACCTCGGCTTCTTCAACAACCGCCTGATGGCGAACCTGACCTACTACAATCGTATCACGGTCGACAAGTTCGCCAGCATGCCCATCACCTCGCACTCAGGGATCTCGGGCTACAGCACCAACAACGGCTCGCTGCGCAACCGAGGCTTTGAGTTCGACCTCACGGCACGCATCATCTCCACCAAGGACTGGACCTGGAATGCGAGCCTCAATGGTGGCTTCAACAAGAACACCATCCTCAAGCTGCCGAACAACGGCCTAGAGCGCAACCGTCAGGGTGCCTATGAGGTCTACACCGGCAACGGCAACGAGAAGAAGTGGGTAGGCGGCTATCAGGAAGGTCAGAGCCCTGGTGACATCTACGCCTTCAAGGCCGAGGGCCTCTACCGCACCGAGGCAGAGATCCCCGAGAACCTCATCGACAAGGTCCCTGGCAAGAACCTCTACGGGCCTAAGGCCTGGGCTAACCTCGATGCCGCTACCAAGGACGCCATCAAGGCCCTGCCTATCCAGCCCGGTGATGTACGCTGGCGCGACGTCAACGGCGACGGCGTGATCGACCAGTACGACCGCGTCTACATCGGTCGCTCGACGCCTCTGGTGACGGGCGGATTCAACACGCAGCTCACCTGGCGCCAGCTCACCCTCTCGGCTCGCCTAGACTACGCGCTCGGCCACCACGTGATCGACGGCCGTACGCCTTGGATCCTGGGGAACATGCAGGGGACCTTCAACACGCTGACGATCGCTCGTGATAAGACCTTCAGCGCTGAGAACCCCAACGCCGAGTACTCGCCCTACGTCTGGGCCGACCAGCTCGGGAAGTCCAACTTCTACCGTAGCTCCTCGCAGTTCATCTACCGTGGCGACTACCTCGCCTTCCGTGAGATCGCCCTCAGCTACCGTGTGCCCGAGTTCCTCACCAAGAAGATGGCCATGAATAGCCTCGAGCTCTCGCTGACGGCGCAGAACCTCGGCTACCTCACCGCTGCTAAGCTCGTCTATTCGCCTGAGCCAGGTGCAGACACCATGGGTGGCTACAGCCTGCCTCGTACGCTGGTCTTCGGGCTCAATGTCGGATTCTAATGTGAATGCTCTCTATGAAAAAGTATAGACTATGGGCCCTCGCAGCATGCGCCCTCTCGCTGACTGCACTGCCCTCATGTAAGAGTGATCTGCTGGACCTCAAGCCCATTGACCACTACGGCACCAACAACTACTGGAACAACCTCGCTCAGGTAGAGGCGAACTACCAGGCCCTCAATGGTATCCTGCGCAACAACTACTCTGTCTTCCGCGTCTTTGGCGAGCTGCGCGCCGGTACGATGAAGTTCACCGTATCGGCCACAGGCGAGAGTCAGTCCTCCGTGGAGGTAAAGCAGAGCGTCCTGGATGCTGACCGTCCTGGGATCTCCAACTGGGGCGGCCTCTACGGTGACCTGCTGCACATCAACCTCTTCATCAAGAAGGTAGAGACGCAGTGCCCCTTCCTCACGGACGCCGAGCGCAAGACCTACCTAGGTAAGGCCTACGGTATCCGCGCCTACATCTACTTCGTGCTCTACAAGAGCTACGGGGGGGTAGTCCTCGAGACGGAGCCCCGTGTAGCCGAGGAGGCGATCACCGACCCCACGAGCTACCACAAGGCGCGCTCCTCGGCTGAGGAGACGCTGGACTTCATCAAGAAGGATGTAGAGAAGTCCTCCGAGCTGTTGGCCACGAGCCCCTGGAAGAGCATCAAGACCGAGTGGTCGCGTGCTGCTACCGAGCTCCTCAAGGCTGAGGTCTACCTCTGGTCGGCTAAGGTGACTACGGGCAACCATACCGCCACGGGTGAGGCTGACCTGCGCAAGGCGAAGACCGCCCTCGAGGGTATCGTCGGCAGCCAGGCCTTCGACCTGGAGGATAAGTTCGCTGCGAACTTCGACGCCAAGAAGAAGAACGGTAAGGAGATCATCCTCAACCTCTACTTCGACCGCCAGGAGGCCACCAATGACTACGGTCACTACATGTACCAGAACCGTCTCTTCGTAGGCTCGGCCCGCGATAAGAACGGGGTGCTCTTCCCTGGGGATACGCTCAAGGCGATGAGCACGGGGATCCTCTACAACGAGTACAAGCCTAGCTTCGTGGCTAGCTTCGATGAGGATGACACGCGTCGTAGCGCTACCTTCTTCGAGTTCACGGTCGGTACGCCAGGCAACCTGCTCCCCGGCTCGGTATTCCTCAAGTATCAGGGACAGCTCTATTCGGACAATGCGCACATCTATGACAGCAATGTCATCCTCTACCGCTATGCCGATGTCCTGCTACTGCTGGCTGAGGTGAAGAATGCCCTGGGCGAAGATCCCTCGGCGGAGCTCAACCTGATCCGCAAGCGTGCCTTCGGGACGAAGTTCGCAGGGCATGAGTTCGTCAGCGGCGACTTCGCAGCCAACGAGCTGGCTATCCTCAAGGAGCGTGACCACGAGTTCGCAGGGGAGTACAAGCGCTGGTATGACCTGCTTCGTCTGCAGGATGCCAGCAAGCAACCCCTGGTCTTCTCCGCTGCTGCTGCTTACTCCGACGACCATCTGACGGGGACAGCTCCTACGCCTATCCTCAAGACGACGGAGCGTCAGAAGCTCCTCTGGCCTGTGGACCGCACGGTGCTCAATAACGACCCGCTGATCAAGCAGACCGAGGGCTACTAAGCCTATCATCTACGGGGGAGGCTCTTTGGAGCCCCGCCCCCCTTCCTAGCGCAGCGGCCGCAGCTGTCCCGTCGAGACGGGCACTGCGGCCGCTGCCCTTTTTTGTGCCTTGGAGGCTGGCGTGGCTGGGGGCGTGTCGGCCTCTGGTAGGGCGGATTTCGTCTGGGGCGTCCTCTCTGTAGGCTAGCTTCGCCTCGTCTTGCTCTTCGTCTCGTCCTCCTTGCCCTTTGCCTTTCTCCTACTATATCCTAGGCGCTTTGACTGATATCCCTCAGCGCTCTGACTGACGTCCCTCAGTCTCGTCCCCCTTATCCCTCAGCAGGCTGACTGATGTCCCTCAGCGCGGTGCAGTTGGGCTCGCGCTGCTGGGAGGGGTCTAGTGGGGTGCGGCTGAGGGGCGAGGGGCTAAGGCATTCTTTGTACATTTGTGCTATACGATCTAGGGAGTCTCATGGGGCTCCTGCATTATCTCAAGCATTACGCGATGTCACTACGATCTTCGATTGCACTATGGGGGCTCGGCCTGGGACTACTCAGTCCGCTCGGCGCGCCACTTGCCCTAAGGGCCCAGACCCAAGTCCAACAGACCGCTCAGACCAAGACCCAGCCTAGCCTCGAGCAGCTGCGTAGCAGGCTCAAGGCCGCTCAGGAGCAGCGTCACCTCCGCGACGCGGTGACGGCCGCAGAGGAGCTCTTCGATGCTGCCTCGGGTCAGCACCGCCTCGATGTACTCCTCGAGGCCACTACGGCACTGGTAGAGGCGAAGAGCTCCCTCAAGGGGCCGAGTACGGCGGAGTCCCAGCTGGGGATTTCCCTAGCCTCCATCGAGCAAGCGCCTTGGCTCAGCCCCCGTGAGCGTATCCTCCTAGGGCTCTACAGCCTACGTATGATCTCGAACTATAGCACGCGTGTAGGCGCAGCCTTCGACACGCCGCTCCCCGTCAAGGTGCGTCCGCTCTCCGAGCTCCTGCACTGGCATGAGGCCGACCTGGATCGCTACTACCTCCAGCTGGTGGAGCAGCTCCGAGGGGCGGGCTCTGCCCTCATGCAGCCGATCCCTACCCCTTACCTTGAGCTGCTGGATCTAGCTGGGGGGACGAAGGCCTCGGGACAAACGGGGATCTCGGTGCTCCTAGAGCTCCTCGACTACCTGCACGATATGCGCGGGGGAGGCAGTAGGTATCCTGCTGGCTTACTCCCCACCGAGCCGGGGCTCCTGACCCTAGCTCGTAGTGCAGGGCCCAAGAGCTATAGCGCCCTCCTGGCCGACTACCTCGCTCTGGAGCGCGAGCTGAAGAGCCAGTCGGGGAGGCTGACGGCGCGTCAGGCTATGGAGCGTATCGAGCACTTCGCCCAGCGCTATCAGGGTCAGCGCTACTTTGGCTCCGTAGCGGCCAACCTCGTGGACCTCTACAGCAACGAGCCGCTGGAGGCCGCGCGCTTCGCGGATCGCCTCCTCAGCCAGGCGGGGCAGCTGCAGCCCGACGACCTGAAGCAGCTGCGGCAGGCGCGTGCTGAGCGCCTCGAGCCGAGTATGTCCCTCAAGCTGGAGCAGACCTGGGGGATGCCGGACAAGGTCTCCCTGCGTCTCGACACGGCCTACCTCGTGCGTGGGCTGCAGGTGAGTCTCTACGAGGCGCCACGCGTCTACCGCCCCACCGAGCGTCGGGAGGACTGGAGGCCCAGTGCTCAGGATAAGCCCGTGCTGGTCAAGCAGTGCGCGCTCCCCCTCGATAGCCTCGCCAAGGTGGGGAAGCAGGTTGTCCTAGAGCTCAAGCTACCCCAGCGCCGCGACTACTTCGTCCGTGTACGCGCCGAGCTCGATCCGCGTGCCTCGCAGCAGCAGCCCTTGGTGCATGAGGAGTCCTTCCTCAGCAGTGCCTTCATGGTACTAGATCTCTGGTCCTCCGCTAGCCCCAATCATGTGCCTCGGCAGTGGCTCGACGCAGCTACGGGGCGTCCGCTCTCGGGGCTCGAGCTCGCTCGGTATAGGTATGATCAGCGCCATCAGAGTCTACCCACACTAGCGGGTAGCCTACGCACCGATAGCCTTGGGCTCATCCTCCTCGACCGCCGTGAGTCGCAGAGGAGCGTCCTACAGGCACGCGACCTCAGGGATCCGCTTCGTGTCGAGGACTACGGCTATGACGAGGAGCCCCAGCCTGCCATCGACTTCGCAGCCCGCGGGCTCCGACTGTGGGTGACGACCGACCGCCCCGCCTACCGCCCAGGCCAAGTGATGCATATCTATGGCGAGGCCGTCGATGTGGGCTTCCTCGCACGGCAGGCACGCCCTGCTCGAGGGCAGCGCATACGCCTCGAGCTGAGCGATGTCCGTGGGGAGCTGCTGTGGTCCGAGGAGGTACGTAGCGATGAGCTGGGCCGCTATCATGCTAGTCATCAACTAGCTACAGAGACGCTCCTCGGGCAGCTTCGCCTTCGTGCACGCTTCGTCGAGCCCCAGGGCTATCAGTACCGACAGACCCAGGCGCAGGCCCTAGCACAGCTCCTCGAGTACAAGCGTCGCGCGCTGGAGCTGGAGCTCGAGGAGCCGCCGAGACCCTATCCCGCGGATGCTCTGCTGAGCGTCAAGGGGCAGCTGCACCGCCTCAGTGGTGAGCCCGTCGAGCGGGCGCGTCTGCGCTGTGTGGTGCGTGCCGAGCAGCTGTGGCGCCCGTGGCGCGCGATCTATGACTATGCCTCGCCCCGTGTGCTCCTGGATAGCACGCTGCGCTCGGGGGCAGATGGCGCCTTCGCTCTGCCGCTGGATCTAGCTGCCCTACGCCGTCAGCTAGAGCAAGACGAACAGGACCTGGGTAGCTACAGCTACCGCGTGGAGGTGACGGCGACCGATGAGGGGGGCGAGACGACACAGAATAGTCTGGGGCTCGCTCTCGGGGAGGTGCTCTGGGAGGTCCGGCTAGACCTACCCGAACTCCTAGATGTGTCGCGCCCGCTGCCCGAGCTACGCTTCACCTATCCCGCGACGGCGTGGGTGGACTCCATGATGCGCGTCGACTACGAACTCTACGAGGGGGATAGGCTACGTCACAGCGGGCAGACGGCCCTAGGCCTAGCCTTTAGCCCCTGGCTCGAGCCCCAGGCGCTAGCGGCGGGCCTCTATACGCTGCGCTACAAGGCGCACTATCAGGGCGGCGTGCGCTACGAGGGCTATCGCCGCGTCTACCTCTTCGACAGCCGTCGGGACCGGCAGATCGCGGGCTTCGTGCCCCCACTCTTAGCCCTCCGTGCAGACTCGACCTACAGTGCCCAGCGCCCAGCCCGCTTGTACTGGCTGAGCAGTATCGAGGGGGGCTACATCCACTACGTCGTCCATCACCGCTATGGGGAGCTGGCGCGCGGCATGCTGCGGAGCAAGGCTGGCCGCATCGAGCTCTTTACGCTGCCCCTCCTCGCTAAGGACACCCTTCCCGATCAGCTGGAGGTGCAGCTCTACACCGTCTATCAGGGACGCCTCTACCAGGCTAGCGAGCGCTTCGCCCTCGAGCGCCCCGAGCCGCCGCTGGAGCTCAAGTGGACCAGCCTGCGTGACCGCACGCAGCCAGGCGCCGAGGAGCGCTGGAGCGTGCAGCTGACCTCGGGAGGCAAGCCCGTAGCTGGGGCTGCCGTCGCGACCTGGATGTATGATACTGCACTGGATGTCTTCGGCCGCCTCAGATTCGGTGTGCCGAGCCTTCAGCTGATGGACGAATACTCGCCCTCCATGGAGCCGAGACTCCCCCGAGGCTATCGCTGGGGGCTGAACCCCGACCGCTCGGTCTATGGTGAAGACCTGTGGGGTGAGGCTCAGAGAGGTGGTGGCTCCTTCGTCCACGACGCCCTCGCAGCGGGGCCGCAGCCTCGGCGCTACCGCTGGCTCGGCTATGGCAGGCGCATGCCCATAGGCATGGGCGGGGGGGCTATCCAGCTGTCCAAGGTGCTCTCCGGGAGGATGGACGGCATCATAGGGCCTGCCTTCGCCGCTGCGCCCAGCGTGCTCCGAGGCGCTGCGGTCATGGTGGATCAGGATGCTCCGATAGAGGTGGTAGAGGAGCCGAAGGCCCTGCGTCAGGACTTCGCTGAGAGTGCCTACTTCCTCCCACAGCTGACGACGGACGCCTCGGGGACGGCCAGCTGGAGCTTCCGCATGCCCGATGCCCTCACCCGCTGGCGCCTCGTGCTGCTGGCGCACACGCCCGACATGCGCCGCTATCAGGAGGAGCGCCTGGTGACCAGCTACCGTGACTTCTCCCTCCGCCCCCAGCTGCCGCGCTTCCTGCGCCGTGGGGATAGGCCGATCCTCAGCGCTACAGTGGTGAATATGAGCCGTGAGGAGGAGCAGGGCACGCTGCGGCTCGAGCTCTTCGACCTCAGCACGCAGCGCGTCCTCTCCGAGAACTCGCAGCCCTTCCGCCTAGCGCCTCAGGGCAGCCAGACGCTGCAGCTGCCGCTCTCGATCCCTGCGCTCTCGGCCGACTCGATCGGCCTGCGCGTACTGGCCCAGGGACACCGCTACAGCGATGGCGAGCAGCACTCGCTCCCCCTGCTCAGTGATAAGACCCAGCTGAGCGATGGCCTCAGCTTCAGCTTCGAGGGGGCGGGCACGAAGGAGCTCTCCCTAGATAGCCTGCTGGCACCGCTCAGTCAGGGACTCGGCCGAGCACGCCTGGAGCTGCAGCTCGAGACCAGTCCGCTCGCCCTTGCCCTCGGTGCGCTGCCTCAGCTGGCCGAGCCTGAGGACGAGAGTACGCCCGCGCTGGCCGCCAGCGTCTATGCCGAGGCCAAGGTGCTGCGCCTACAGCAGACGCGCGGCTTCGCCGCTTGGCTCGAGGGGCGTAGACAGAGCCTCCATCGGAGCGATAGCCTCGTGGCAGCACGTACTGCAGAGGCAGCTAAGAGCCCCTGGTACCACGAGCTCAAGCGCGAGCTAGAGGCAGAGCGCAGTCTGCTGGACTTCCTCGCCGCCAAGGATCACGCCCAGCTGCTGAGCCAACGTATCGCTGAGCTCAAGGCGGCACGCAATGGGGCAATCTGGGGATGGTTCGCGCTCTGGCGCGCCGACTCCTACATCAGCCAGCAGGTCATCGCCGTCCTGCTGCCTACGCTGGAGCTGCTGGAGGCTAAGTCCCCCCAGCGTCAGGAGCTCCTCGGGCTCCTGAGGGAGGCGCAGCCCTATATGGATCGGGAGGAACTCGAGCGCTACCAGCGCCTCAAGGAGGACCGTGCTCGTGTATCCAAGCCCGGGCCCTGGGGCTACTACGACATCCCGCTCGACTACCTCTATATGCGGGCGCAGCTCACGCAGCAGCTAGCGGTGCCGAGCTCGGCACGGGTAGCGGAGATGCTGGGCCACTACCAGCGCCTACTCAGTCAGCAGGCTAAGGACGCCCCCGTCACGGATCTAGCGAAGATCGCCTACGTCCTGAAGCAAGCCCCGCAGCACAGAGCGCAGCTGCCTGCACTCCTCGAGGTCCTCGCCCAGCACCTCTCGGATGAGGGCACGATGAGCTTCTTCGCCCAGCCTGCGGAGATCCCCTACTGGAGCCGCTCGGCAGGCGTGCCGCTGGCCGCCGAGACGCTGCGGGCCTTCCGCCTCCACCCCGCCTATAGCTCCCTCGTGCCGCGCCTACAGCGCTGGCTGCTGACCCAGCGCCGCACGATGGTCTGGAAGGATCCCCTCTGCAGTGTCCTGGCGCTGGAGGCGCTGACGGAGCCCCAGCTCGAGGCTTGGGGCGCGGCTCAGGCCACGGAGCTGAGGCTCGCCATTGAGGGCGGGGAGGACTTCAGCCTCACGGGCAGCCAGCGAATGGCGAGCCTCGAGCTTAGCCCCAGCCGCCGTCCTAAGGGTGCGCTGCAGGTCATCAAGAAGGATGCCAGCCTCATCTGGGGCGCCGCTCGTCTGCACTACAGCATCCCTACGGCAGCGGTCAAGGCCTGGGGCGAAGGGCTCACGCTCACCAGAGAGCAATACCTCGTGACGACGGAGGGCGGGCGCGATGTCCTCCGTCCCCTCGAGGAGGGCGAGCTACTCCCCATCGGGGCTCGCATACGCACCCAGCTCGTCATCAAGCTCAAGCAAGGCCTCGATTACGTCAGGATCAGCGATCCGCGCCCTGGCTATGCCGAACCCGTCCAGCAGAAGCCCTTCTATCCCTCCATCAGCTATGGGAACGCCTACGTCGTGCCTCGTGATGGTCGCACGGACATCTTCGTCGATCGGCTGCCGGCAGGCACGACGGAGCTCCACTATGATCAGTGGGTGACGCGCCCTGGGGTCTATGGTGGGGTCGTCACGACGCTGGTCAGCCTCTACGCCTCGGAGTACAGCGCGCATACGGCCGTATCGCCCGAGCAGCGGACGGCCTCAGAGTCCCAGGTGAAGTAGCCCCTCAGGCACCCGCGCCGTGCCTCCTGCCTTATCCTAAATAGCAAGCCTCCGAGGAATCCAGCATTCCTCGGGGGCTTCTTTATGGGCGTGGGCTAAGCACGTACCTAGCTGAGCGCTTCGGCTCGGGCTAAGAAGCCGCGGGGCTTCGCCCGAGGGCTGGGCGGCCTAAGTCTCCCCTGTGGACTAATGATGAGTGGGGGGCTGGGCGCTGTCCCAAGCCTCCCCCAGCGGTGTCCGCTGCTGTGTCGGCGCATCCTGTCCGCTTGCTCCCCGCTTCGTGAGGGATATCCCTCAGCTCCGTGACCGATATCCCTCACGCGGCTGATGGACGTCCCTCAGCTCGTCCACTGATATCCCTCAGACGAGCTCCCCCTTAGCCGCCCCCACGCTGCGGCCTTGGGGCGGCAGGGCAGGGAGACTAAGGGGGAGAAGGAAGGACGCAGGGAGGCCTTAGCCGTGAGGCTCGGGGGCTTCCTTGGGCGCTAAGATTGGGCAGAGGGGCTAGCGTAGGGCTTCGTCGGGCCAAGGGCAGGGCTGGCCCGTAGCCTTGACGCTGGGACGCTGCGCCCCCACGCTGCGCAGGTAGCGGCCGAGCTGCCGAGCGAGCTGCCGTACACGCTGTGGATAAGTCGCACTCAGATCCTGCTGCTCCCCAAGGTCGCGCGCGAGGTCATAGAGCTGATGGCGGCCCGTACGGTAGTCGTAGAGGAGCTTCCAGCGGCCTTGACGTAGGGCTGCGTGGAAGTTGATCCCTGGCCCGTCCAATCCCCAGTTGTGTGGATAAGTCCAGTAGAGCGTCCGCTCGTGTGGCTGGCGCTTGGCCTGGAGCAGCGGCACGAGGCTACGCCCATCCACCTGCTGCGGCAGGCGCTCAGGGCGCGCCCCAGCGACCTCCAGCAGCGTGGGGAAGAGGTCCTCGATCATCACGGGATGGCTGTCGCGTCGGTCGCGCCCTACCACGCCAGGCCCTGCGACGATGAGCGGCACGCGTATGCCGCCCTCGTAGATGGAGCCCTTGCCGCTGTAGAGGGGCGCGTTTTGCCAGTGCAGCTGCCCCGAGTGCCAGTAGGCCGAGGCCGCTAGGCCGCCATTGTCACTCATGAAGAGGATCAGCGTGTCGTCGAGCTGCCCTGCGCGCTCCAGTTCGTCCATCAGATCCCCGAGGCTCTTGTCCATACCCTCGACGAGCGCGGCGTAGGCGGCCTCCTTGGGGTCCAAGCCCTCGTCGAGGTAGCGCTGGTAGAAGCGCTGATCCTTGTCGAAGGGCACGTGCACGGCGTAGTGCGACATGTAGAGGAAGAAGGGACGTCGGTCGCCTGCGCTACGCTGCGCGCGCAGTGTCTGTATGGCCTCCAGCGTCAGGGCTTCGCTGAGGTAGGTGTCGGTATCCCAGTAGCGCTCCAGTCCCGGCACGGCCATAGGGGAGACGGGCTTGCCCAGTGAGTCGTGTCCGTAGCGCGCCCGCCCGAGGAAGGAGGCAGGCCCCCCAGCTGCGTGCCCCGCGATATTGACCTCGAAGCCCAGCTGCAGCGGGTCGGCTGCGGGCGTGCCAATGGCGCCGAAGTGCGCCTTGCCACAGTGTATCGTGTGGTAGCCCGCCGCACGCAGCAGCTCGGGCAGCATACGCGCGTAGTAGGTATGGGGCGTGTCGGGGCGCGGGCTGAGGCCATTGACATTCCACTCGGGGGCCTGCAGCGTGCTGTCGGCCTGGTCGGAGGGCGTGTCGTAGCGCAGCGTCCAGTTGGTCACGCGGTGACGTGCGGCGTGTGCCCCCGTCAGGAGGCTGCAGCGGCTGGGGGAGGAGACGGGCGCGGCGTAGGCGTCGGTGAAGCGCACGCCACGGCGCGCCAGGCGCTCCATGGCAGGGGTGTGGTAGCGCTTATTGAGCGCCGTCGTGTCGGCCGCGAAGGGCACGGAGGTATCCTGCCAGCCCATATCATCCACGAGGAAGAGGAGGATATTGGGGCGCCGTGCGGTGAGGGGCTGGGCGGCGCTGAGGAGCGTAGCGGGGAGCAGCAGACTGCTTCCGAGACTGAGGAGAAGGGTAGAGCGCATGGTATGCTGGCTATAGGGTGCTGTATGTAGTGTAGGTGCAGGGAGGGGACTAAAGCTAAGAGGCTAGTCACGCCACCAGTGGACGTGTCTAGCCTCTCATAGCTCTAGGGGAGTACGGTACTAGGCCCAGTACTCCTCACCACGGACGACACGACCGCGGTGCATGACGAAGTGCAGCTGCAGCTCCTCGTCGAGGAAGAGGATGTCGGCATCCTTGCCTGCCTCGATCGCCCCCTTGGTGTCGGTGATGCCCATGATGCGGGCGGGGGTCGTCGAGGCCATATAGACGGCGTCGATCAGGGGGATGTCGCACTGCTGTACGGCCGTGCGGATGAGGCGGTCCATCGTAGCGACGCTGCCCGCCAGGGCCGAGCGGTCGGAGAGCTTGCACACGCCGTCCTCGACGATGGCGTGCCCCGTAGGATCCTTGAAGTCTGCGGGGGTACCCGTGTACAGCAGGGCGTCGGTCGTGAGCGCCATACGCTCGCGACCCTTGACCTTGTAGGCGAGGTTGACCATCAGCGGGGGCACGTGGATGCCGTCGCAGATGACCTCGATGTCGAAGTCAGGCAGGTCGAGGATCGTCTCTACCGCGCCAGGGACCTTATAGACACCCTTCTTGTGGGAGACCTTCATGGCGTTGTAGAAGTGCGTGGCCAGCGTATAGCCATGCTCCCAAGCAGCCTTGATCTCGGGTTCGCCTGCCTCGGTGTGGGCGATGGCGGTGACGACGCCGAACTCCTTGACATAGCGGCCGAAGTCCAGCGTACCCTCGATCTCGGGGGCGGCGTCCCAGCGCTTGATGATGCCCTTACCACGCTCCATGATCTTGGTGTACTCCTCGGGGCGGGCGGGGCGGATCAGCTCGGGGAGCTGCGCACCGGCCATCTTGACCGAGAAGTAAGGCCCCTCGAGGTGCAGGCCTTCGACCGAAGAGGTCTCGTCTGCCAGCAGTACCTCGGTGCACTCGATGCCCTTCATGATCGTCTCGTAGGTCGAGGTGGAGAGGGTGGGGTAGATGGTTGTCGTCCCGTTCTGTAGGTGGTAGTCAGCTGCCGTGCGGAAGGCCTCGACGGTGCCGTCCATGAAGTCCGCACCTGCGGCCCCGTGTACGTGCGTCTCGATGCCGCCGGGGATGATGTAGGAGCCACGTGCATTGATGAGGCGGGCACCCACGACGGGGAGCTCGGTATTCAGCACTGCCTTGATCTGCTTGCCTTCGATGAGGACGGAGCCCCCATCGATCCAGCCAGAGGGCGTATAGATACGTCCTCCTACTATTTGTGTATACATTACGATAGTGTTTTGTTAAATGTGCTTAGGTAATGACTCACGAGGTGCACGGGCAGCCCCATGACGGTGTAGAAGCTCCCCTCGATGCGCTCGATGGCGCGGTAGCCTATCCACTCCTGGATGCCATAGGCGCCTGCCTTGTCTAGGGGGGCGTAGTGCTCGAGGTAGTAGCTGATGTCGGCCTCGGTGAGGGGGGCGAAGTCCACGGCCGCTGTGTCGCTGTAGCTGTCCTGCTGGGAGAGGGTGGTGAAGACCAGGCCCGTGGTGACCCAGTGCCTGCGCCCGCTGAGGCGGCGCAGCATGGCAGCAGCCTCGTCCCGTGTCTGAGGCTTGCCCAGCGGCTCGTCATCGACGAAGACCAGCGTGTCAGCGGTGATGAGGAGCGTCTGCGCGTCCAAGGCGCTGCGGTAGGCCGCGGCCTTCTGCCCTGCGATGTAGGCAGGGATCTTGGGGAGCGGCATCGTGGCGGGGAAGGACTCATCGATGTCGGGCAGCACCTGCTGCTCGAAGGGTAAGTCTAGCCCCCTGAGCAGCTCCACGCGGCGAGGCGACTGCGAGCCGAGGAGGAGGCGCCAGCCCGCGAGCCCCTGCAGTAGGGGATGTGCTGTGGCGGTGGCTTGTGTGATCCGATCCATGTCTATGGACTCTTTACCAGCCGAAGCCCTCGGAGAGCGACCAGCAGCCGTTGGCCTTGAGCGTCTGCTCGATGACGTCACGCACTACGCCGTAGCCCCCATTATAGAGGGAGATGTACTTGGCGATGGACTTGACCTCGGGGGCGGCGTCGGCAGGAGCGCAGGGGAGGGCCACCAGGCGCATGACGGGGATATCGGGGATGTCGTCACCGATGTAGGCGATTTCCTCGGGTCGCAGCCCCGACTCCTGACAGAGGAGCTCGAGCTGACGCGCCTTGTCGGAGATGCGCATGTAGATGTACTTGGCGCCGAGGTTGCGGAATCGCTCCGTCATCGCTTCGCTCGCGCCACCCGAGATGACGGCCAGCGTATAGCCTTGCTTCACGGCGTACTGCATGGCATAGCCGTCCTTGACGTTGACCGTACGCATGGGCATGCCGTCGGGCCCTACGGGGCTGACGTTGGCACTCACTACGCCGTCCATGTCTAGGACGAAGGCCTTGATTTGGCTTAGGTCGTGGGGAATACTACTCATCTGGCTTCCTTAAATCTTTTATTATACAAAAGTAGCTCAAATTTCGCCTACTTGTATCCCTGCGCCCTCGGGGCTGAGCCTGCGCTAGCTGCTCGGGGGGCTGGGTGGGACAAGTAGCCTCGCGGCCCCCGCCTCCTAGGCTAAGGGCGCGCCCGCCTCCAAGCCGCAGAGCCCCTGCCTATAGGCTGCCTGCTCCCCGCCTAAAGCCTCCCGGCAAAGCCCGTGCCAAGGCGCTGCACTCTGACGGTCTGCCTCCAGCGCTCTGAGGGATATCCCTCGGGGCGCTGACTGGTATCCCTCACGCGACTCACGGACGTCCCTCACGGCGCTGATAGATATCCCTCAGGAGGCCTTGCCCTAGGCTCGCGTCCCGCTGGCGCTGCTCTCGTTCCTTCGCAGGCAGCTAAGGGACGAGGCTAAGGGGCGGGGTACTATGAGGCTGCAGCCCTTAGCACAGAGCTGAGGCGTAGCAGCTCGCGGTGGAGCTACGCACTCGGGCGGTGGATAGCGGGGATAGGTCGGTGGATAAGCTCGGGGACGGGATGCAGACAGCCCCCAGCGGAGGCGCCGCGAGGGGCGCTGTCCACTGGGGACTGTGCTGGGGCGAAGTCGGGCGCTCGGCCTACTTCTTGGGGAGGGTTTTCATCATCTCATCGACCGCGCGGATCAGCTGGGCATCGTAGCCCGAGAGGCTCTGCTCGGGGGTGTTGTAGATGAGGATGTCGGGCTGCAGCGTCTGGTTCTCCAGCGGGCGTCCCTGCTCATCCGAGCAGGTGACCTGCGGGATGCCGAAGACGATGTGAGGATTGATCTGCGACTCCCACCACACGGCCGTCATCGTCCCGGCGACGGGCGCGCCGATGAGCTTGCCGAGGCCGAGGGTCTTGTAGGCCCAGGGGAAGCCGTGGCCGTTGCTGTAGTTGCCCTCGCTCATGAGGACGCAGCTGGGCTTGGTCCACTGCATGAAGGGGTCATCGCCGATATACTGCCCGCGCGGGGTGAAGCTGAGGTACTTCTTCCCACTCAGTAGGTGCGTGAGGTCCTCATGCAGCCAGCCGCCGCCGTTGAAGCGGGTGTCGACGATGGCTGCCTCAGCATTGCGGTACTTACCCAGTAGATCCTGGAATGCGCTGCGGAAGCTGCTGCTATTCATCGCCCGCACGTAGACGTAGGCGATACGGCCCCCGCTGCGCTGCTGCACGAGCTCCTCGCAGTGGCGTAGCCAGCGGCGATACAGCAGCTCGCTCTGCTGCTCCTGGGAGATGGGCTTGACGATGTGCTCGAAGGTCTTGCCCGTCTTGGGATCGAGGATGCTGAGGTTGACGCGCTTGCCGACCTTGCCATTGAAGTAGGGCTCGAGGGCGCGCCCGGGCAGGATGTCCTCGCCGTCAATGCTCTTGATGATCATGCCGGCCGTGACCTTGCGCTCGCCATGCGCCAGTGGCCCCGAGGCCAGCACCTCGAGGATGCGCAATCCTCGGCCCTCGTAGTCGGGGTCGTAGAAGGCACCGAGGCTAGCCGTGGCCTGAGCTTGGCTGCGGGAGTAGGCACGAGCTCCCGTGTGGGAGGCATTGAGCTCACCGAGGAGCTCGGAGAGCATCTCGGCAAAGTCCTGATCGTTGTTGATATGCGGGAGGAACTTGCGGTAGGCCTCGCGGTAGTAGTCCCAGTCGACGCCATGCAGATTGACGTCGTAGAACTTCTCCTTGACCTGCTGCCAACTGTGATCGAAGATGTAGCTACGCTCCTCGGCGGGGCGGTGCTCGAAGTCAGCGGCGAACTCGATGTTCTTCAGCGTGCCGTTCTCTAGCTTCTTCAGCCCCGACTGCGTACCGAGGTAGACGGTCTTGCCGTCCTTGCCTAGGATCAGTTCGCCGCCACCGATACCGGGGGAGAGGATGCGGGTGGCCTGCGTCTCTAGGTCGCGCTCCCAGAGGTCGGTGGAGGTGCCGTAGCGCGCGATGTAGTAGAGCTTGGTGCCCTCGCCGTTGATGACGGCGTCCGAGATAGAGCCCGAGGCGTAGGTGAGGCGTACGATGCGGTCCTCACGGTCGGTGAAGTCGGGCTTGAAGGGCTTCTTCTGCTCTTCCTCCTTCTTCTTGTCGACGTCCTTGGCCGCCGTCTGGGCGCTCTTCTTGGCCCTCTTGCCTATGCGTAGGATGCCGCTGGTCAGGGCGCTGGAGTCCCCGTCCTCGAGGTCGAAGAGGTTAGCGCCCATCTTCGTATCCTTGTCCTTATCCTTGTCTTCGCCCTGCTGCTTGCGGAGCTCACGCTCCTCCTTCGTCTGGCGGAAGTGCTCGTAGGCCTCGCGGTCGAGGAACATCAGGTAGAGGTCCTTCTCGGAGCCCCAGCTGCCGTGGCTTCGGTAGCCCGCGCGGTCGGAACTGAAGAGGATGGCCTTACCGCCAAAGGCGAACTTGCCCTCGCCCTCTCTGTAGCCGCTTTCGGTGAGGTTGATCCGCTCGCCTGAGCCGTCGGCCTTGACCAGCGCGCAGTCGGTGTGCATCCAGCCGCCCTCGCCGCCGTAGTTCGTCAGGATCCACTGGCTGTCGGGGCTCCACTGGTAGTGCTGGTCCCCGTCGGTGTAGCTATAGTTGTAGCTCTTGTCCAGTACCTTAGTCTCCTTGCCCGAGGCGAGGTCGTAGACGTAGATGCCGGTGCGGTCACGTAGGAAGGCGACCTTCTTGCCGTCGGGGCTGAAGGTGGGCTGGAAGCAAGCCTCCTGGCTGTGCGTCAGCTGGCGCTCCTTGAGGCCGCGGGCGTAGACGAAGAGCTTATCGTCCTTGCGCTCCAGCTCGGTCATGTAGATATTCCAGTGCCCGTCGCGCTCGGCGGCGTAGACGATCTGGCGGCCGTCGGGGCTGAAGCTGACGCTACGCTCCTGCACGGGGGTATTGGTGATGCGCTTGGTGGTCTTGTACTCGGTGTGCGTCACGTAGACCTCGCCGTGGACGACGAAGGCGATCTCCTTGCCCGAGGGCGCGACGGCGAAGGAGCTCACGCCCGAGCTGTATTGATGGTACTGTACCTTAGGCTCCTCCTCGTCGGTGACGATCTGTACGGGCACTCTGCGCGGGCTCGAGCCAGGGCGCAGCGTATAGATCTCGCCGTCGTAGCCGAAGCAGAGGGTGCCGTCGGTAGCGCGCGAGAGGAAGCGGACGGGATCCTTCTTGAAGTCCGTCAGACGTGTGTCGGCAGCCGTGGGGCTCGCGGTGGCGCGGTGGTAGATGTTGGAGTTGCCCTCGCGCTCACTGAGGTAGTAGAAGCCGCCCTGCCCGTCCCAGACGGCATTGCGGTCCTCGCCGTCGAAGCTGGTGAGCTTGGTGTGCTTGCCCTGCTCGTCACGCAGCCAGATGTCGCGCGTTATGGGTGAGTGGGCATGCTTGCGCCACTGGTCCTCGTAGCCCTTATGGTCGGTGTAGAGGAGCTGCTTGCCCGAGAGCGAGGGCTGCATCATGGGGTAGGGGTTCCAGAGCTTGGGGCGTGCCTCCTGGGTATCGAGCTTGATGGCGTAGGTCTGTACGAAGCCCTGGGTGGGGTGTAAGGAGAGCTGCACCGTGGGCATGATGTCAGCCTGGAAGAGGAGGGTATTGGCATCGAGGAAGGCTACGGGGATCTCCTTGGCACTGTTGGAGGTGAGGCGGCGCAGCTGGGTGCCGTCGGCGCCTATGAGGAAGACGTCACGCCCGCCCTCGCGGTCGGAGGAGAAGGCGATCTGTCGGCTGTCGGGGCTCCAGATAGGGGTGCCATCATAGGCGGCATTGGAGGTCAGACGCAGCGCACGCCCTCCCTCGGTAGGCACGGTATAGATATCACCGCGGTAGCAGAAGGCGATGCTGCGGCCGTCGGGGCTGATCTGCTGATGGCGCAGCCAGAGGGGGCGCTGGGTGCTCTGGGCGCTCAGGCTACCGAGGGTGCCCAGCGTCAGGCAGCCGATGAGGACCAGTGGGATGAGTTGCTTCATAGTCTTGTGTGCATGCGTATAGTTAATTGACTAGAGCAAAGGTACTGAAAAGCCCCGAGCGCAGCACAGCCTGCTCGGGGCTAAGGCAGGGTGAGACGTGATGAAAGTACGAAGGCGGAGCGAAGTCTCGCCTTCGCCTCGCCTTCGTGAGGGATATCCCTCAGTCGCCTCACAGATGCCCCTCACGGCGCTGACTGACACCCCTCAGACCGCTGACGGATATTCCTCACGTCTGCCCCTGTCGTCCCTCATGGTGCTGACTGACGTCCCTCAAGCTCGCGGCTGTGGCCGCTTAGCTCGCTGACTGCTACAGCTCCGTCTCTCTTGGCTTGGCACAGGCTACCGCTCGGAAAGGATACAAAGAGAGCAGCCCAGCGGGATGACGGAGGTCATTCCACTGGGCTGCTCGATATCTAAGAGGCTCGAGGCGCTTACTTCACCTTAGCTACGATAGCCTTGAAGGCCTCGGGGTGATTGACCGCCAGGTCAGCGAGGACCTTACGGTTGATCTCGATACCCTGAGCGTGCAGGGCGCCCATCAGGCGGGAGTAGGAGAGTCCCTCCAGGCGTGCAGCAGCGTTGATACGCTGGATCCACAGGGCGCGGAAGTTGCGCTTCTTGTTCTTGCGGTCACGGAAAGCGTAGGTCAGACCCTTCTCCCAAGTGTTCTTGGCGACGGTCCAGACGTTCTTGCGAGCACCGTAGTACCCACGAGTGAGCTTGAGGATACGCTTTCTTTTAGCGCGCGAAGCTACGTGATTGACTGATCTTGGCATGATGTTACTTCTTTGTGATTGGTAGCGACCAGGCGGCTCGGGGCCAGAGCCTCGGGACAGGCTGGTACTTGTGGGCTTACCTCTCTGTTACTGAATAATCGTGGCTTACTTACCTCTCGGAGACTAGCGGAGACGGAGGAGCTCCTTGACTTCGCGTACGTCAGCCTGATCCACGGTGGTGAAGTAGGTGAGGTTACGCTTCTGCTTCTTCGTCTTCTTGGTTAGGATGTGACTCTTGAAGGCATGTTTGCGCTTGATCTTACCAGAGCCCGTGAGCGCGAAGCGCTTCTTGGCGCTGGAGTTTGTCTTCAGCTTAGGCATTTTCTTTTCGTTATATGAGTGATTACTTATAGCCCTACTCCACTGACGCAGCCTATGCGCGAGGAGTGGGATGAGGTATGGTGTCGGAGGGGGCGGGGACTAGTCCTCGTCTTCCTCGTCCTTAGCCTTGTCCTTCTTGGGGGCAGGGGAAGCGGCCTTCTTGGGGGCAAGCATGATGGTCATGCGCTTACCCTCCAGGACGGGCATGCTCTCTACGCGGCCGTAGTCCTCAAGGTCGTTGGCGAAGCGCAAGAGGAGTACCTCTCCCTGATCCTTGAAGAGGATGGAGCGTCCACGGAAGAATACGTAGGCCTTGACCTTCGCGCCCTCACTGAGGAAGCCCTTAGCGTGCTTGAGCTTGAAGTTGTAGTCGTGGTCATCGGTCTGGGGCCCGAAGCGGATCTCCTTGACGACGACCTTGACGCTCTTAGCCTTCTGCTCCTTCTGCTTCTTCTTCAGCTGGAAGATGAACTTAGAGTAGTCTACGACACGGCAAACTGGTGGGTTGACGTTGGGCGAGATCTCTACCAGGTCTAGCTCTTGGTCCGCGGCGATACGTAGCGCCTGCTGGATGGGATACACGCCCTGCTCTACATTGTCCCCGACGAGACGTACCTCCTTGACGCGGATGGCCTCGTTCGTCCGGTACTGGAACTTTTGTTTGTTGTCTACTGCCATTCAGTATATTATATGTAGGGCGCTCCCCTAGCTAGGGGAGCACCCTACTTAAGTGTTGCTGTGTGACTACTTAAAGTAAGTTATCTCTTAGGCTTGCTGCTCGGTGTGCCAGGCGTTGAGCTGGCGATTCACCTCAGCGGCGATTTGCTCTGCAAAGGTAGCAATTTTCAGCGAACCCTTATCACCCTCACCCTGCACACGTACCGAGACTTCGCCTTCCTGGGCTTCCTTCTCGCCTACGATGAGCATGTAGGGGATACGCTTGAGCTCGTTGTCGCGGATCTTACGGCCGATCTTCTCGTTGCGATCGTCCACCTGGGTGCGGATGTCCTGCTTGTTGAGCTGGGCAGCCACCTCGTAGGCGTAGTCGTTGTACTTCTCGCTGATGGGCAGGACGACGACCTGGTCGGGCGTCAGCCACAGGGGGAAGTGACCTGCCGTATGCTCGATGAGCACGGCGACGAAGCGCTCCATAGAGCCGAAGGGCGCGCGGTGGATCATCACTGGACGATGCTTGCGGTTGTCCGCGCCCGTGTACTCCAGCTCGAAGCGCTCGGGGAGGTTATAGTCCACCTGGATCGTGCCCAGCTGCCAGCGACGGCCGAGGGCATCCTTGACCATGAAGTCGAGCTTAGGCCCGTAGAAGGCAGCCTCACCGTACTCGATGACGGCGGGGAGCCCCTTCTCGGCGCAGGCGTCGATGATGGCCTGCTCGGCGCGCTCCCAGTTCTCCTCACTGCCGATATACTTATCCCTATTGACCTTGTCACGTAGGGAGATCTGGGCCTCGAAGTCCTGGAAGTTGAGTGCCTTGAAGATGATGAAGATGATGTCCATCACCTTGCAGAACTCCTCCTTGATCTGGTCGGGACGGCAGAAGAGGTGCGCGTCGTCCTGCGTGAAGCCACGTACACGGGTGAGCCCGTGCAGCTCCCCACTCTGCTCGTAGCGGTAGACGGTGCCGAACTCTGCCAGGCGCTGCGGCAGGTCGCGGTAGGAGTGGGGGCCCATAGCCTTATAGATCTCGCAGTGGTGCGGGCAGTTCATGGGCTTGAGCATGAATTCCTCTCCCTCCTGCGGCGTGGTGATGGGTCGGAAGGAGTCCGCACCGTACTTCGCCCAGTGGCCCGAGGTCACATAGAGCTGCTTGGAGCCGATATGCGGGGAGATGACCTGCTGGTAGCCGAACTGCTTCTGGATCTGCTTGAGGAAGTCCTCCAGACGTAGGCGGAGTTGCGTCCCACGGGGTAGCCAGAGGGGTAGACCCGAGCCTACGTTCTGCGAGAAGGCGAAGAGCCCGAGCTCCTTACCGATCTTGCGATGGTCGCGCTTCTTAGCCTCCTCAAGGAGCTGCAGGTACTCGTCGAGCATCTTCTTCTTGGGGAAGGTGATCCCGTAGATACGCGTCAGCTGCTTGCGCTTCTCATCTCCGCGCCAGTAGGCACCAGCCACGCTGAGCAGCTTGACGGCCTTGATGTAGCCCGTGTTGGGGACGTGGGGCCCACGGCAGAGGTCGGTGAAGCCGCCCTGCGTGTAGGTCGTGATCGAGCCGTCGGGCAGGTCCGCGATGAGCTCGAGCTTGTACTCGTCGCCCTTCTGACGGAAGAACTCCGTGACCTCCGCCTTGGTGATGTCGCGGCGGATGATGGGCTCCTTGCGCGCTGCGGCCTCGAGCATCTTGGCCTCGATGGCCGCTAGGTCTGCATCCTTGATCTGGACGCCCTCGCCCAAGTCTATATCGTAGTAGAAGCCGTTCTCGATGGGGGGGCCGATCCCGAACTTGACCTCGGGATAGATCTCCTGCAGCGCCTCGGCCATCAGGTGGGCGCTGGAGTGCCAGTAGGCGAACTTCCCCTCGGGGTCTTCCCACTTATAGAGCTTCAGCTCGGTATCCTCCTTGAGGGGGCGCATCAGGTCCCAGATCTGACCATTGACCCCAGCAGCTAGGACGTCCTGTTGCAGGCGGGGGCTGATCGATCCAGCTATATCCCAGGAGGTCGTCCCGGCGGGGTACTCCCGCTGGCTGCTGTCTGGGAAGGTGACTTTGATCATTGAACTCATTGACGTGCTATTATATGTCCTTGTTCGTACAAAGATACGATAATCTGCCGTGGCGTGTCGCCCAGCGAGGGGATAGCCTTCGCGCAGCTCCGTGAGTGATATCCCTCAGCCTGCTGACTGCCGTCCCTCAGTGAGCTGACTGCCGTCCCTCAGCCTCCTTACGGATACCCCTCAGAGGCGCTCCCCTATAGAGCAGAAGTATGGCGGCAAGCGGCTTGGCTTCGTCCGAGCAGCTGGTGAGCTCCGGGAGAAGCGCTGCGCTAGGACTTTCACTGGAGGCTAAGACCCGGGTACTCCCAAGGGGCGGGCGCTGCGCTCCCTGACTCCTCAAGGGCAGCAGCGAAGCCCAAGGCCTTCACCTTCCTTAGCCTCGATAGCCTCGGCTACTCCATGTGGACGACCGTGATGCCTGCCCCGCCGAAGCGTACATCCTCGTCGTGGAAGTCCGCCACGCCGCGCACCCCACGGAGGTAGCTGCGTATGGCCTCGCGTAGCGCCCCCGTGCCCGTGCCGTGCAGGATACGTACCTGCCCGACCCCGAGCTGCAGGGCCTCGTCGACGTAGTAGCCTACGGCATCCAGCGCCTCACCAGCTCGGAAGCCGCGTACATCTAGCTCGTGGCGGAAGTGCAAGCGCTTCTGATGGATCTGGTCGATGATGCTGGAGGCCTGTGGCTGGATGGGCTGCTGATGCTGCTGGCGCTTGAGACGGCCTGCCTCGCCCTTGGTAGCGAGCTGCAGACGGCTCAGCGGGACGGTGGTCTTGAGCGCTCCGAGGGCGACGACAGCCTCACGGTCGCTGAGCGAGAGCACCTGTCCCAGCGCCTTCTGCCCCTCGATACGGACGGTGCTGCCGACGCTGATCTCCCCCAGCACGCTATGGCTAGCGGCGGCCTCGCGCTCGGTGTCGGTGACGAGGCTAGAGAGGCGAGGCTGCTCCTTGGGCTGGGCCTTGCCCTTGGCACGGCGCTCACGGCGCGCTAGGAGGCGCTCCACCTCGCGCTGTGTCTTCTTGGCTGCGGCCAGCTGCAGGGCTTCTTCCTCGGCCGATAGCCCCTCCTTGTACTCGGTGAGCTGCTGACGGATGAGGCGCGTCTGATCCTTGGCGGCCTCGGCCTCGCGGATCTCGCGGATGGTGCGCTCGATACGTCCGCCCGCCTCCTGGATGATGCGGGCTGCCTCGCGACGAGCCTCCTCGAGGATCTTCTTGCGCTCGCTCTTGAGGTGCTCCGTACCCTCGTCGAAGCGCTGGCGCGCCTCCTGCAGGGCACGCTCGTCCTGACGGATGCTCTGGCGCTTGGTCTCCCAGTAGCGCTTGTCGCGGATAATGTCCTGCAGGTACTTATCCATGTCGATGTACTCGCTGCCTACCTGCTCGGAGACCTCGGCGATGACGTCCTCGGGGAGGCCGATCTTGCGGGCGATCTCGATGGCGAAGGAGCTCCCCGGGCGCCCGATGGAGAGGCGGAAGAGGGGGCGCATCTCGTGGCGATCGTAGAGCATGGCGCCGTTGATGAGCCCGGGATGGTCCTCGGCGTAGGT
This sequence comes from uncultured Porphyromonas sp., assembly GCF_938046015.1. Classification (GTDB taxonomy): domain Bacteria; phylum Bacteroidota; class Bacteroidia; order Bacteroidales; family Porphyromonadaceae; genus Porphyromonas. The sequence goes on from NZ_CALIXW010000035.1 coordinate 100,415, forward strand.
CTTGAGGTTCTGGTAGTGCGTCGTGATGACGCCGAAGGCGCCCTGGTCATTGAAGCGGTGCAGCAGCGCCTGAGCGATGGCGCCGCCTATGGTGGGCTCGGTACCGCCGCCGAATTCGTCTATCAGCAGTAGGCTCGCACGGTCGGCGTAGCGCACGAAGTGCTTCATGTTCCTCAGGTGCGAGCTATAGGTGCTGAGGTCGTCATCTATGCTCTGCTCGTCGCCGATGTCGATGTAGAGCCGCTCGAAGATCCCTGCCTCGGAGTGATCCTGCACGGGGATGGGCAGGCCGCATTGTAGGAGGTACTGCAGTAGACCCACGGTCTTGAGGCAGACAGACTTCCCCCCAGCGTTGGGCCCCGAGATGAGCAGGATGCGCGCATCGGGGGCCTGGAGCGTGATGTCTAGGGGGACGATGCTCCGCCCCGAGGCGCTGAGCGAGCGCTGCAGCAGGGGGTGGCGTGCGCCGTACCATTCTAGGCGTGGCTCGGGGCTAAGGCGCGGACACTGTGCCCCCAGCTCCAGCGCCCAGTGCGCCTTGGCGTAGACGAAGTCGTAGGTCGCCAGCAGCTCGTAGCTCTCCAGTAGGTGACGGAGGTTGGGGCGTAGTCTATTGGCTACCTCGGTAAGGATACGGATGACCTCGCGACGCTCCTCGCTCTCCAGCTCGCGGATACGGTTGTTGGCCTCGACGAGCTCTACGGGCTCGATGTAGACGGTCTTCCCCGTGGCGGACTCATCGTGGACGATGCCGCGGATCTTACGCTTGTGCATGGGGCTGACGGGGATCACGAGGCGCCCATCGCGTAGGGCGGGCTGCACGTCCTGCTCCACCCAGCCCTCGCGGCGTGCACCTGTGAGGATGCGCTGCAGCATACCCGAGAGGCTGCGCTCGGTCTCGGCGAGCGTGCGGCGTATCTGCAGCAGTTCGCGCGAGGCATTGTCGCGGAGGCGTCCCTCCTCGGTCAGGAGGCTCCTCAGATGCTGCTCGACCTTGGGGAAGGTAGGTCGGTCCTCGAGCAGCGCCGTAAGGCGGGGATAGAGGTAGACGAGGCTCTCGTCGGCGCGCTCGCCCGTGCTCTGCTCCTCGGTGAAGAAGCGGTGCAGGGCGTGCAGCGTCTCCAGCATGCGGAGCAGATCCTGCAGCTCCAGCTCCTCGACATAGGTGCCCTGAGGGCGTATACGGTGCAGCGCCTCGCGGCAGTCCACGATCTGGAGGCTGGGCAACTGGTGCTCGCTGGTGAGGAGCTGCATCATCTCGCGCGTCTCCTCCAGCTCGAGGGAGATACGCTCGTAGTCGGCAGAGGCCTCTAGCGAGAGCATGCGCTCGCGCCCCAGCGAGGAGGCGCAGTGGTCGGCCAGCAGCTGGCGCAGCTCCACGAAGCCGATCTTGTCGACGAAGTTATGGGGATATAGGTCTAGTGTCTGGCTATTCATACCATATATATAACAAGGAAAAGGGCAGACCGATCATACGGCTTGCCCTCGCCTCTAGGGGCGGAGCAGCCTGCTCCTCCCTAGTGTGGTGGTGAGCTGTGCCCTAGCGGCGCTTGGTCTTCTTCTTACGCACTGACCAGCCGAAGTGCCCGAGGTATTCGCCTAGGCCGAAGTACTGTCCGTGCGCGTAGACCAAGAGGCCAGCGCGCTGCATGTCGAAGGCTCCCGTCTCGGGATCTATGTACTGCTCGTCGGCGCGTATGCCTACGACTTCCGCTAGGAACATGTCGTGGCTACCTAGGGGCGTGATCTCACGCACGCGGCACTCGATGCTGATGGGGGATTCGACCACTAGGGGCACACCGAGCACACTGCCTGCCTCCTTGGTGAAGCCACAGCGCTCGAACTTGTCCTCCCTACGCCCCGAGACGACCCCGCACCAGTCGGTCTCCCGTGCCATGGCGCGTGTGGTGAGGTTGATGCCAAAGGCGCCCCGCTCCTTGATGATGTGGTAGGAGTGGCGCTCGGGGCGTATGCCCACTACGCACATCGGCGGATTGGTGCAGACGGTGCTGACCCAGGAGGCTGTCAGGAGGTTGCTCTCCTCGCCCTCGCCCATACCGCCGCAGCTGATCAGCACGGCAGGGAGCGGGTAGATGAGGGTACCGGGCTTCCAGTCCGTCCTCATAGCAGCTCGGCCTGCTCGGCGGGCGTCTTGCGCCCACAGTAGTGGCACTCGAGGATCACGGTGCCGTCCTCGGGATGCGTCGCCACGTGGAAGTGCGTACGCATGGGCTCGGCATTGGTGATGCACTTAGGATTGGGGCAGCGGGCTAGGTCGTAGACCTCGTGGGGGAGCTCGACCTGGCGCTTCTCGATCACCTCATAGTCCTGGATGCGATTGAGGTGTACCTCGGGGGCGATGAGGGCTATCTTGTCGAGCTCGCGCGAGGAGACCTTGTGGTCCGAGAGCTTGATGACGCCCTTGCGCTGCTGGCGGGCACTCTGCAGGTTGTTGCCTATGGTCACGGGGGTCGTCAGCTGCTGTAGGCGCAGCAGCGAGACGATGGCGAAGAGCTTGTCGGCAGGTATATGGTCGAGGACGATACCGTTTTGGATGGCTTCGACCAGCATTTTCTCTTTAGGCATGGGGCAGGGAGGCTTAGTTGTCTATCTCTATGTTGAGCACCTCGCAGAGGATGGACTGGCGTACGTAGAGCCCGTTCTGCGCCTGCTGGACGAAGTAGGCCTGCGGCGTGTCGTCCACGTCCTGCGCGATCTCCCCGACGCGCGGCAGCGGGTGGAGGATGCGCATCGTCGGGCGGCACCCCTCGAGCATGGAGCGGGTCAGCACGTAGACGTTCTTGACGCGCTCATACTCCTCGGGATCTATGAAGCGCTCGCGCTGCACGCGCGTCATATAGAGGATGTCTACCGACTGGATGACCTCGGAGCTGAAGTCCGTCGTCTCGGTGAAGGGGATACCGTGCAGGCGGCAGAAGTCCTTGCACTCCTCGGGCATACGCAGCTCGGGGGGCGAGACGAAGATGAAGCGGGGGCGGAAGTGCGCCATCCCCTCGATGAGCGAGTGCACTGTACGCCCGTACTTGAGGTCCCCCACCAGGGCGATGGTGCGATCGAAGAGCGTGCCCTGCGTCTTGCGTATGGAGTAGAGATCGAGCAGCGTCTGCGAGGGATGCTGGTTGGCCCCGTCGCCCGCATTGACGATAGGCGTGCGGTCGAGCTCCGAGGCATAGAGGGCAGCGCCCTCGAGGAAGTGACGCATGACGATGACATCGGCGTAGTTGGCGACCATGGAGATGGTGTCCTTGAGCGACTCGCCCTTGGAGGAGCTGGAGGTCGCTGCATCGGAGAAGCCGATGACGCGCCCGCCGAGTCGATTGACGGCGGTCTCGAAGCTCAAGCGCGTACGGGTGGAGGGCTCGAAGAAGAGGGTCGCCACGATGCGTCCCTCCAGGAGCTTACGATTGGGGCAGTTCTCGAAGAGCGCAGCTCGGTCGAGCAGGCGGATGATCTCCGAGCTGTCTAGCTGATTGATCGATACTAGATGCTTCATATCTTGTCGCTAAGTGTGAGCAAAGGTAACACTAATTCGCTAGGCTCGGCGCGCCCTGCCCCCGCTTGCTCGGCACTAGGCTAAGATCTCCCGTCCGCGGCTCCTCCAAGCGTCGCTCCCCTGCGCCCTCCAGCACCGCAGCTCTACAGGCGGAGCCCCCGTGAGGGATATCCCTCAGCCCTCTGAGGGACGCCAGTTAAGCGGCTAAGGGACGCCAGTGGCGAGCGTGAGAGATAGCAGTCAGCTCGCTGGAGCAGGTTTGTCGCCTCGGGGCGGGGCTGTTCCTTCTTGGCTGTGGAGCTAGGGTATCGCGCTCGCATCCTTGCCTTTGGCTGGAATTCTGCCACAGGGCCAGGCATCTGTCGGATTATCCGTATTTTTGCACTAATAGATAATTAAGGACTGCTCATGGATCAACTAGATAAGATCAAGGCGCCCATCGCAACGCTGGTGGACAACTTCCATAGCCAATTTGCCGAGATACTGGCGACCAAGTCGGAGTGGCTGGGGCGTGCCATCGAGCTGCTCAGTGCCTCTACGGGCAAGAAGGTGCGCCCTATCCTCGTGGCACTCCTCTCGGGCCTCCCCGAGGGGAAGAGCCCCGTGCAGCGCAGCATCGATGCCGCCGTCCTGCTGGAGCTGATCCATACCGCGACCCTCATCCATGACGACGTCATCGACGAGGCCAAGACGCGCCGCGGACGCCCTACGCTCGGGGCGATCTTCGACAATCGCGTGTCTGTCCTGATGGGTGACTTCATCCTCTCCTCGGCGCTGATCGGCGCCATCGCGCTGCGTGACCTCGAGGTGATGGCTATCGTCTCGGGCATCGGGCGCGAGCTCACGGAGGGCGAGATCCGTCAGTTCGAGAGCGCCGACAGCCTGCGCCTCGACGAGGCAAACTACTACGAGATCATTAGGCAGAAGACGGCCGTCCTCTTCGCCAGCTGTGCTCGCATCGCCGCTATCACCACGGGGGCAAGCACGGAGGACAAGGAGCGCTTCACCCAGATCGGTGAGCTCCTGGGGATGGCCTTCCAGATACGAGACGATATCTTCGACTACTACAAGGGCGACGTAGGTAAGCCCACGGGCAACGACCTCCGCGAGGGTAAGGTCACGCTGCCCCTGCTGCACGTCCTACTCCAGCAGCCCGACAGACCCGAGACGAAGGAGGCGCTGGCGATCCTCAGCCAGCATCCGCTGAGCGAGGAGGGCGTGGCACAGCTGACCGAGCTCGCCATCCAGGGCGGAGGGATCCGCTACGCCGAGGAGCGCCTCATGCACTACATCGACGAGGCCAAGCAGCTCATCCTACACTATCCCGACAGTGCCTATAGACAGTCTCTCGTGGCGCTGGCCGACTACATCGCCGCGCGCAGCTATTAGCCTGCTGCCGCTCTTAGCCCCATTCATCGAAGCCCCTAGGGATGCCACGCCGCCAATCACCCAAGAAGCCCAAGCCGCTGCCCCCCAAGCCGAAGACCTATCTCGGTCTGCGCCTGTGGGTGCTGGCGCTGCTGGTGCTCGGGCTGGCGCTCATCGCCTGCGGCCTCTTCTTCCTCCTGCAGGCCGATCCCGACGAGCCCAGCTACCGTAGCCCGATGCGTATCGAGCGCGTGCAGCTGCTGCCAGGTGAGGACTACGCTCAGAGCCGTGTGGTGAGCTGGCGCTGTGGGGAGGAGCTTGCAGATAGCTACCTCCTGCTGAGCTACGAGCGCCCCAAGGGACGCCGTGGTCGCCTGCAGACCGAGACGCTGCGCTATCAGGCCGAGGGGCAGCAGGTCGTCACTGCCTCGGGGCGCGGCTGCTACTATCAGGTAGCCCTCGACAGCCTCCAGCCTGGGACGCAGTACCGCTACCGTCTCGTGACGGGCGGGGTGCAGTCCGAGGTCTACAGCTTCCGTACGCCCATAGAGGCTGCGGACTCCCTACAGCTGGTTTACCTCGGGGCCCTGGACACAGCCACTCCCCAGCAGAAGCGTCAGCTGCTGGAGCGTATCGACCGCAGCTTCCCCGACCTAGATCTCTTAGCCCTCACGGGCAACTACCTCACGGGTGCCAACGATGCCGCTTGGGGGGCGTGGTACGAGCTCCTCGGCAGACGTTCCAGCCGTTTGCCCCAGCTCGTCGTGCCCGGCACCGCCTCCTATATCAAGGAGCATACGGGCTATGCCCTCGACCCGCGCTGGCGGGCGCAGTACCCTTATCCTACCAATGGTCCCGAGGGCTACCTAGGGCGTAGCTACTATGTGGACTACCCCTATGTGCGCTTCGTCGTGCTGGACGCGGCGCGCCTCCTCAGCTGGGGCGGTATCCAGGTGCAGCGCAGCTGGATACGGCAGGCCCTGCAGTGCGACGAGCGTCAGTGGCGCATCGTGCTGCTGCACCTACCCGTAGACCGCGTGCTCGAGGAGCAGCAGCACCTGGTGATGCACTACTTCCTCCGCGACGAGCTCATAGCCGCGGGAGCTGACCTCATCCTGCAGGGGCACGACGGCTGCTATGGCCGTGCCTCGCAGCGCAGTGCCGCGGGGGACACGATCCCCCCAGTCCTCGTGGTGAGCCCAGCGGTAAGCCAGGAGGCGCACAACACCTTCGACAAGGGCTATGATCGCCTCGGTACGGGCCTGGCGCTCTACCAACATATCGTCGTCAGCCGCCGTCAGCTGCACTACAGCGCCTATCGCCTCGGCACTGCTCCGCCCGATAGTTTGGCTGATCGGGATAGCCTCTATGACGAGCTCGTACTGCGTCGCACGGAGACGGGCGAACTGAAGTTCGTCGACCGTGCCCGTGCCCTTCCCGAGATCTTCAACTATAATGCCTTTGCCTCCAGCAAGCGTGGGCAGAAGAAGGCCGCCCAGTATCAGCACGAACTGGAGGCTCGTCAGCGTGCCCGCCGTGAGGCGCTCAAGAAACGACCTAAGTAGACGCTCTAAATACTTCCACAGCTATGATATACTCTATGACGGGCTTCGGTAAGGCCGCCCTGCGCTACGGTTCGCGTACCATCACCGTAGCCATCAAGTCCCTCAACAGCAAGCAGGCCGACCTCTCGGCACGTGTCCCCTCGGCCTACCGCACGGCCGAGCTCGAGCTGCGTAGCCTCATCACCAGCCAGCTACAGCGGGGCAAGATCGACCTCAGCATCAGCATCGATGACGACGCCCTCGAGGGTAACGCCAGCCTCATCAACCGCGAGGCACTCATCGGCTATGTCCATCAGCTGAGAGCGCTGAGTAGCGAGCTGGGACAGGAGCTTCCCCTCGACACGGCAGCGCTCCTTCGCCTGCCTGGCGTCCTCGATAGCGAGAGCACGCGTCAGCCCGAGCTCGGGGAAGAGGAGCTGGCGGTGCTTCGCCAGGCTACACAGCAGGCGGTGGACGAGCTTACGGAGTTTCGCCGTCAGGAGGGCGTCATGCTCTACGAGGTGCTCGCCGAGCGCATCCAGCACATCACGGCACTGCTGGCGGAGATCACCTATCCTGAGGCCGAGCGCATCCAGCAGGTGCGTCAGCGCCTCGAGGAAGGCCTGCGCAAGCTCATGCCCAGCGGGGACTACGACCGCTCGCGCCTCGAGCAGGAGCTCATCTACTACATCGAGAAGCTCGATATCAACGAGGAGAAGTCACGCCTGGCGCACCACCTCAGCTACTTCATGGAGGTACTGGACGCGCCGCAGCCCGGGCAGGGTAAGACGCTCGGCTTTATCGCTCAGGAGATCGGCCGCGAGATCAACACCATGGGCTCCAAGAGCAATCACGCTGCTATGCAGCAGCTCGTCGTGCAGATGAAGGATGAGTTGGAGCAGATCAAGGAGCAGGTGCTGAACGTCCTCTAAGGTCGCTGCCGACCCCTCGATAGCAAAGGCCGCGGGCCCAAGTCTACCTATGAGACTCGGGCCCGCGGCCTTTTATTCCTTTTCTAGGACTAAGCTCTAAGTGTGCTCAGGAGGCGAGCTGGGTACCTTTGAGCTGGGGACTGAGCCAAGGGTACAGCCCAGGGGGAGTGGCCTAGGGCTTATGGAGCAGCTCCTCCAGTGGCGTGTCGCTCTTGGCGGGGTAGAGTGCGCCGTGCTCCTGACAGAGGTAGCTCAGCAGGAGTCCCAGCGTGGACTTCTGCTCGGGCAGCAGGGGCTGGGAGAGGAGCGAGGCCGCCAGATGCAGCTGGGGGAAGACCTTCTGCAGCTCGGCTCTACCGCGTGGGGTGATGGAGACGAGCACGCTGCGGCGATCCCGCTCGTCGGGCTGCTCGGTGGCAAGCCCCTTCTGTACGAGGCGGCGGATGATCTCTGAGCCCGAGGTTTTCTCTAGGGCGTTGAGGGTGTTCAGCTCCGTCTTCGTCAGGGGCTGGCCGCTGATGAGACTCACGAGATAGGAGTATTCCTCCTCGCTCTGCAGCGTGTCGGAGGCTGCCAGAGCGCGCTTGGTGTAGCTCTTGGAGTAGCGCTGCAGCAGCGCCAGATGCCGTGCTATGTCGACCTCTAGGGGCATCGCTTGGCCGAGGCTCGGGCGCTGGGACTGCTCTGCCTTATGGTCCTCCAGCAGGCTCTGCACAAAGGTGATGAAGCTCGCCAGGTGCAGCTCCTCGGCCTCGGGGAAGGCGGCTTCGAAGAGCTCCACGTATTCGATGAGCTGGGTGAGGAGTCGCTTACTCTTCATCGGCTATGGGGCGTGGCTTGGTTCGTCGGGGGCGGGGAATGGGCTGTGGGCTAGCAGCAAGGCTATCCGCACGCCTCAGGCTATCCTGCAGGATGAGGCTGTCGATGGGGGCGGGGCCACTCCAGCGCTTACGCAGCAGGCGTAGCTCTTCGAGTGCCCCCTCTTGCTGGGCAGAGTCGAGCTTGGGGCTGTGGCGGGCCCAGAGCAGGAGCAGGGCATAGCTGTGCTCATCGTGTAGGAGTGAGGCCGAGTCTAGGAGCTGGCGGCGGTAGCTAGCCAGCGTCAGCGGGATCAGTTCGCTCGGGATGTAGTCCAGACTACTGATGAGGGGCTGGCGTACCTTGCTGGGGGCTTGGCCTGCGATCAGCCCGCTGTAGTCGGCGATCCATAGCTCCAGCTCGGCGGCGCGCTCGGGTGTCCACTGCGGGCTCTTGTCCCAGTAGTGGGCTATGGCGTAGTCGAGGCGCGCCTGCGGGCTGATGATACGCTCGGGGATGATGAGGCCAGAGCGCGTGTCGGGCTGCAGCTGGGGGCGACAGCTCACCGCACTCAGCAGAAGGCCAAGGGCTAGGGAGAGGACGAGCTGCGCGCTAGTCATAGAAGTTATCCTTGAAGGCTGTGAACTCGGGCTTGTGCTGGACGTACTTGCCCCACCAAGCGCGCAGGAAGCCCGAGCCGTAGCCCCAGAGCTGCACGAAGCAGGCGACGACCGAGAGTGCGGCGACCTCTGCTCCGCCCCGCGTACGCTGCAGGGCATCGACGAACCATAGGAGCGCCAGAGCCACCAAGCCGCAGCGTCCCCAGCCGAAGGTAATCGCGAGGAGGGAGACGACCGTGAAGGCCGCGGGTAGCAGGTGCACCAGACGGGTGCTCCCTGGGTGACGCGTCTCGAGGTGGATACGTGCGATGCCGGAGTTATGTACCTGGCGGAAGAACTTGCGGAAGTCCACGCGCCGCTTGTGATAGACCCAGGCCCCAGGGATGAGGATCGTTCGTGCCCCAGCCTCGAGGAGGCGGAGGCTGAAGTCTATATCCTCACCGAAGCGCATCCGCTCATCGAAGCCGCCCAGTGCCAGATAGCGCTCGCGGCGGCAGCCGAGGTTGAAGCTGCGGGGCTTGAACTGCTCCATCGCCCCAGCGCTTCCCCCGCGTATGCCGCCCGTTGTAAGGGGTGAAGTCATCGCGTAGTTGATGGCCTGCTGCACGGGTGTGAAGTCGGGTGAGGCAGCGTCGGGCCCGCCGAAGGCCTCCACCGTGGGATCCTGCAGCGCGGCGTCGACAGCCGCGAGGTAGCCCTCAGGCAGGACGACGTCCGAGTCGAGGATGAGGACGTACTCCCCGCTCGCCTCGGCCACGCCGAGGTTACGCGCCCGAGAGGGGCCGCCGTTGGGCACGACGAGGTAGACGAGGCTAGGCAGCTGCTGTCGGTAGCGCGCTACGACCTCCTCGCTGCTGCGTGTCGATCCGTCCTCCACGATGACGACCTCGTAGGTGTAGTCGCCTCTGAGCCGCACGATGCTCCCGAGGAGCTCCTCGAGCTCCTCAGGGCGGTTGTAGACGGGGATGACGAAGCTGTAGCGCATGGCTAGAGTGCCCACTCGGTCCCCTCCTTGGTATCCTTGATGGTGAAGCCGAGGGCCGTCAGCTCGTCGCGTATGCGGTCGGAGGTCGTCCAGTCCTTGCGGCTCTTGGCGTCCTGACGCAGGCTCAGCAGGAGGTCCACGGCGCCGCTGAAGGCTTCGTGCGCTGCCCCATCGCCCTGGCGCTCATCCACCAGCCCGAGCAGCTCGGTGAGGTAGAGGCGGTAGGTGCTGCTCAGCTCCTCAATCTCGGCTGCTGTGATGGTGGCCTGATGGTTGTGCACGGCATTGATGACACGTGCGGCGTCGAAGAGCTCGGCGATGACCATAGGCGTATTGAGGTCGTCACAGAGCGCCTCGTGGCAGCGCTGGGCAAGGCCCGTGATGTCGACCGTGCTCGTGGCGCTGGCCTTGAGTCCGTCGATGAGGGCGGCGGCATCCAGCAGGCGGCTCAGGCCCTTCTGCGCGGCCTGCAGGGCCTCATTGCTAAAGTCCACCGTCCCGCGGTAGTGCGCGCTGAGGATGAAGAAGCGTATCGTCATCGGGCTGTAGGCCTGTACCAGCTTGGGGTGCTCGCCCGTGAAGAACTGCTCTAGGGTGATGAAGTTGCCCAGGGACTTGCCCATCTTCTGCCCCTCGATGGTGATCATATTATTGTGCATCCAGTAGCGCACCAGTTCGTGCCCCCCCTGGGAGGCCTTGGCCTGAGCGATCTCGCACTCGTGGTGCGGGAAGACGAGGTCCATACCTCCGCCGTGGATGTCGAAGTGCTCCCCGAGGTACTTACGTCCCATGGCCGTGCACTCGGCATGCCAGCCTGGGAAGCCTTCGCCCCAAGGGCTGGGCCAGCGCATGATGTGCTCGGGCTGGGCCTTCTTCCACAGGGCGAAGTCCAGTGGGTTGCGCTTCTCGTCCTGCCCGTCGAGGCTACGCGTATTGGAGAGCATATCCTCGATACGTCGCCCGCTGAGCTCACCATAGCCGTAGACCTGGTCGTACTTGGTGACGTCGAAGTAGACCGAGCCCTCGCTGACGTAGGCGAAGCCCGCATCGAGGATCTGCTGCGTCAGGGCGATCTGCTCGAGGATGTGCCCCGAGGCCTGCGGCTCGATGCTGGGGGGCAAGACGCCGAGCTGGGCCATCGCCTCGTGGTAGCGCGTGAGGTAGTACTGCACGACCTCCATGGGCTCGAGCTGCTCGAGCCGTGCCTTCTTGGCGATCTTGTCCTCGCCCGAATCGGCATCATGCTCCAGATGACCCACGTCAGTGATGTTGCGCACGTAGCGCACCTTATAGCCGAGGTGGCGGAGGAAGCGGAAGAGGATGTCGAAGGTGATGGCGGGGCGGGCGTGTCCTAGGTGGGCATCGCCGTAGACCGTAGGCCCGCAGACGTACAGCCCGACGTGGGGCTCAGCCAGGGGGACGAACTGCTCCCGACGGCGCGTCAAGCTATTATATATGTGCAGTGGGTGCTCCATAATGCGAGTGGGTGATGTTCTTGATTGTTCTTCCTGCAAAGATACGACAAGTCCCCGCCTTAGCCCGCACCCCCTCCGCTAGACGTACCGCAGTGCCTTGCCTCCTATGGAATGAGCCGTGGGGCAAGTAGCCTCCTAGAGCTGTAGGGAGCATACCCTCCGCTCCGCTTAGTCTAAAGGCAGCGTGTCGTGCCTCTAATGGGGGAGGCCTCCTGAGGGATATCAGTCAAGGCGCTGAGTGCCGTCTGTCAAGCGGCTGAGGGACGCCAGTCACGGCGCTGAGGGATATCCCTCGTGGCGCTCGGGCTGGGGACTCGCCTCGCTGGGGGCTTGAGCCCCCTTCGGGAGTCCTTAGGGCGGCGGCGCTCTAGGCTGGGTAAGGCGAGGACTCTGAAGGGGCTGGAGCTAGGCTGCTGGACGGCTTGGGCTGGCGGCGCACTTGGGCGGGGAGCGAGGGGAGGAGCCGTTTGAGCAAGTGCCGCCGTTTGAGTATTTTTGCAGGATAAAGAAGCATGGGGGTTAGCCCCCAGTAGATCCACACAATGGCGAAACAACCCCAGACAAAGCAAGCACAACGATCATCGCAGGCCAAGCGTACGTCCTCGACGGGCGCTCAGGGCTCGCTGGCAGCAGGCCTCATGCAGTGGCTGCGTGGGCTCTTCTCTAAGAATAGAGATAACAACCGCATGGCGGTCGTCCTGGCGCTTAGCTTCCTCCTCCTCCTGGCCTTCTGCCTCTGCTCCGTCCTGGGCTTCCTCTTCTCGGGGGGCGCAGACCAGAGTCTGCTCGATCCGAGCCTGACGCCGCAGCAGCTGCAGGAGCTGGGGCTCGAGGTGCGCAATCCCTTTGGCCTCCTCGGGGCACGCATGGGGAACTACCTCTTCAACGAGCTCTTCGGCTTCGGCACCTTTGCCCTCTTCGCCTTTGGCTTCCAGACGGCGCTCTATGTCGTCTTTGACCGCCATTCGCGCCTGATCCGTGCGCTGGCTCGCTTCCTCTTCTGGGGCTTCCTCACCTTGTGGAGCGCGATCGCTCTGACAGGCCTGCAGCAGCTCTGGCCCTCGGATACCTTCCTTGTCTTCGGCGGAGCCTGGGGCGCACATTACTACCAGCAGCTCGCGCTGCACCTGGGGACTTCGGGGCTCCTCTTGCTGCTCCTGGGGACGGTCATCATCGTGAGTATCCTCTGCTCCGACCGTATCCTCAAGGCCGTGCAGCATCCGCCGATCAAGGCGCCCGAGCTTCGTCTCCGCCGTCCGAGCCTCTGGGAGCGCTGGACGCGTCGGCCTGGGGAAGTCGACCCCGAGGCTGATGAGACCGCCAGCCCTGCAGCCGAGGAGCGCACCGAGCTAGCCGCCGATGAGCTCTACGAGGAGGAGCTGCCCTACACGCCGATGATGGAGCAGGCACACGAGGCACCCTTGCGTGCCGAGGCCGAGCACGACAGCTATAGCTCCTACAGGACGTCTGAGCCCGTCTTCGGCGCCGAGCCTACGGCGGACCTCGATCCCAGTGGGGGGATGATCGTCGAGCAGGCGCCTGCCGATGACCTTGTGGAGGAGGAGCTGCCTGAGCGCGCTTCGCTTGCCCCCGGCATACAGCTGGCGCACTATCAGAAGCCCTCGATCGAGCTGCTGCGCGACTACGAGCAGAGTGCCACGGGCATAGACATGGACGAGATCGAGCACAACAAGCAGCGGATCATCGACACGCTGGCGAGCTTCAAGATGCCCGTCACGCCCTGCAAGGCGACCGTCGGGCCGACGGTGACGCTCTACGAGGTCATCCCCGACTCGGGGATCAAGGTCTCGCGCATCAAGGCTATGGACGACGATATCGCCATGGGACTCAAGAGCGAGGGCGTGCGTATCATCGCTCCTATGCCTGGCCAGGGGACGATCGGTATCGAGGTGCCTAACTCCAATCCGCAGACCGTCTCGATGCGTAGCATCCTCGCCTCGCGCAAGTACCGCGAGCAGCAGGAGCGCATGGAGCTCCCCGTAGGTATAGGGAAGACGATCACCAATGAGCCCTTTATCTTCGACCTAGTGAAGATGCCCCACCTGCTGATCGCGGGGGCGACGGGGCAGGGGAAGAGCGTCGGCCTGAACGCCCTGATCACCTCGCTGCTCTACAGCAAGCGCCCCGAGGAGCTCAAGTTCGTCATGGTGGACCCCAAGATGCTGGAGTTCTCCATCTACGAGGAGATCGAGCACCAGTTCCTAGCCAAGCTGCCCGACTCGGACAAGGCGATCATCACCGACATGAGTAGGGTGGTGGCTACGCTCAATTCGCTCTGCGTCGAGATGGACAACCGCTACCGCAAGCTCCAGACGGCAGGCCGCGCCGTGCGCAATATCAAGGAGTACAACGAGCAGGTACGCTCGGGCGAGCTTCGCCGCCTTGATGGGCACGAGCTGATGCCCTACATCGTGCTCATCGTGGACGAGTTCGCCGACCTGATGATGACCGTCGGCAAGGAGGTGGAGCAGCCCATCGCCCGCCTGGCACAGAAGGCGCGCGCCGCAGGCATCCACATGGTCATCGCCACGCAGCGCCCTTCGACCGATGTCATCACCGGGCTCATCAAGGCGAACTTCCCAGCGCGTATTGCCTTCAAGGTATTCTCCATGGTCGACTCCCGCACCGTGCTTGACTCGCCGGGAGCCAATCAGCTGATCGGCCGCGGGGATATGCTTTTCTATCAGGGCAAGGATATGATACGCGTGCAGTGTGCCTTCATGGACACGCCCGAGACGGAGCTCATCGTCGAGCACATCGCCTCGCAGGAAAGCCTCGGATATGCCTATGAGCTCCCCGAGTACGTTCCTGAGGGAGGGGATGGAGCTAAGGATAAGGGATTCAGTCCGCAGGAGAAGGATAGCCTCTTCGACGAGGTGGCACTCCTGGTGGTGCAGATGCAGGTAGGCTCGACCTCCTACATACAGCGTAAGTTCAACATCGGCTACAACCGCGCAGGGCGCCTGATGGACCAGCTCGAGGGAGCAGGCATCGTCGGCCCGCAGGAGGGGAGTAAGCCGCGTGAGGTATATATTAAGGATCAGGCCAGCCTACAGCAGCTACTCGACAGGATGTAGCCTAGGGCGTGCCTGCTGACTCTAGAGATCAAGATATGAAGCAAGTGATATACGGAGCACTGCTCCTCATCCTCGGGCTCCTGCCCGCCTCGGCGCAGCAGTCTCGAGAGCTGACGCAGCTGCTCGAGCGCGCCGAGACGAGCCTCTACGGCTCGGGTATGGCGCAGGTGGAGTTCGTGACACGACTCCAGGACCGTGCGGGCAAGCCGCAGGGCACTACCAAGGGGCGCATGTACCTACAGGGGGATGCCTTCCGTCTCGAGTATGGCAGCATCACTGCTGTCTACAGCTCGGGGACGCTGAGCTACTATGACAAGGCCGAGGAGACACTGACCCATTCGCGCCCCACGGAGGAGGAGCTGCTGCAGCTCAACCCGCTGCGCTTCCTCCGCTCGCGTGCTCAGGGCTTCACCAGCAGCCAGCTCCCAGCCCCCGCAGGGACGACCCTCGTGCGCTTCGTGCCCCAGGGTAAGAGTAATATACGGAGTGTGGAGGCGAGCTTCCAGACCAAGAGCGGCAGCCCTACGCGTCTCGTCTTCGTGGCGCGCGATGGGAGTCGCCTGACGGCCGAGCTCGGGGCGCCCAGCCACCGCAGTGCGGCCGCGGCCTCCTTCTATGTGCTCAGTGAGCGTAGCTATCCCGGCTGCGAGGTTATCGACCTACGCTAGCGGACCAGTCCCTTATCCTTCCCTTACAGTGCATCTATGCAATCCAAAGTCCTAGCCAACATCGGTGAGTACACGCAGCTCATGGGGCGCACCTTCGCCCTGCCGCTACGCTGGCACATGTTCCATCGCTCCGTCGTGCGGGAGATCTACAGCCTCGGAGTGGGCTCGATATGGATCGTCTTCATCATCTCCTTCTTTATAGGGGCGGTGATCACCATCCAGCTGTCGATCAATATGACCAGCCCGCTCATCCCGCGCTTCACCATAGGCTACTCGGCGCGTGAGATCATGATCCTAGAGTTCTCCTCGACGGTGATGTGCCTCATCCTCTCGGGGAAGGTGGGCTCCAGCATCGCCTCCGAGCTGGGGACGATGCGCGTCACTGAGCAGATCGACGCCATGGAGATCATGGGGGTCAACTCGGCCAATTTCCTCATCCTGCCCAAGATCGTCGGCTTCATGAGCTTCATCCCGGTGCTCTCCGTCTTCTCTATGATCACGGGCATCTATGGGGGCTACATCGCCTGCGACCTGGCCAACGGGCTGACACACCAGGACTATGTCTACGGGCTGCAGCTCTTCTTCACCCCTGCCTACGTAGGCCACTCCATCATCAAGAGCCTGGTCTACGCCTTCATCATCTCCTCGGTAGCCTCCTACTACGGCTACTGCGTCAAGGGTGGCGCCCTGCAGGTGGGCTCGTCCAGTACCCGTGCCGTCGTCAATAGCAGCGTGCTCATCCTCTTCTTCGACGTGCTGCTCACCAACCTCATGCTTACCTAGCGCTATGATCCAAGTAAAGTCTCTCTACAAGCGCTTCGGCGATAAGGAGGTGCTCAAAGGTATTGATGCCACCTTCGAGGCCGGTAAGACCAACCTCGTCATCGGGCGTAGCGGGGCGGGGAAGTCCGTCTTCGTGAAGTGCATGATCGGCCTCATCACACCCGACGTAGGGGAGGTGCTCTACGACGGCCGCGACCTGGTGGGCATGGACAAGCCTAGCCTGCTGGGGCTACGCCGCGAGATGGGGATGCTCTTCCAGGGCTCGGCACTCTTCGACAGCATGACGGTGGTGGAGAATGTGCTCTTCCCTATGGAGATGTTCTCCCGCGAGAGCTATGACCGCCGCTACCACCGAGCTATGGAGCTGCTGGAGCGCGTCGGGCTGGCAGAGGCAGCCAATAAGTACCCTGCCGAGATCAGCGGCGGGATGATGAAGCGCACGGCCATCGCCCGCGCCATCGCCCTGAATCCCCGCTACCTCTTCTGCGACGAGCCGAACTCTGGCCTTGACCCTAAGACCTCCATGGTGATCGACCAGCTCATCTACGAGATCACCCGCGAGTACGGCATCACCACCATCGTCAACACCCATGACATGAACTCGGTGCACTCCATCGGGGACAAGATCATCTACATCCATAACGGCCTCAAGGAGTGGGAGGGTAGTAGCGCCACCATCGACTCCCCCGACACGCCCGAGTCCGTCACCCTCTTCGTCAACGCGGGCCGTCTCTAGCCTGCGCTCTCCCTAGCAAATCTATGAAGAAGCTCTTCACCAAGGACTCCCTCCTCACACATCTGGCCCTTATGATAGGGCTAAGCCTGCTCTTTGTCCTCATCCTCACCTACGGGCTCGACCTCTATACCAAGCATGGCGATAGCGTCGTCATCCCCGACCTCAGGGGCAAGACGCTGGCCGAGGCCGAGCAGATCCTGAAGTCCGTCGGGCTGGAGTACGAGATCAATGACTCGACCTTCTCCAAGACCGCTCGTCCTGGGACGATCCGCGATGTCGTCCCCGCCCCAGGCAGCCGCGTCAAGGCTGGGCGTCTGCTCTTCATCGCCATCAACGGGCTGCACCCGCGCAATCAGACCATCCCTGCCTATAAGGACCAGTCGGCACGCCAGATCCTGGCGCTGCTGCGCGGGCTAGGCTTCGAGGAGGTCGAGCAGCGCACCGTCCCAGGGGGCTACGTGGGCTCGGTCGTCGACCTCAAGACGGCCGATGGCAAGAGCATCCCGCAGGGGACGCAGCTGCCCGTCAATACCAAGCTCTACCTCTATGTAGCTACGGCCGTCGTCGATACGCTCGGCCTGGATCGCCTCATCGAGGGCTGGGGACGCGATAGCCTTGCCGATAGCGTCGCCGTCACCCCCGAGCCCAAGAAGGAAAATACGACGGACTGGTGGTAGACACGCCTAAGCCTACCGCGGATGAGCTCGAGGCTGAGCTCGCCCTAGAGCTCGCCGAGGAGCTGCGTAGCCAGCGCTCTACCCTCAGCCCTGAGGGGGGCGAGGCTCGGCTGGGGGCTGCAGGGGACGAAGCGCCCCTAGCGGACGAGCTGGAGGCGGAGCTCCTCGAGGACGAGGAGGACGAGGAGCGGGATCCCGCCGCCGTCTCCTATCTGACGCACGCCGACAGCACGCCGCTCTACGAGCACTTCCGTGTCGTCGCTGACAAGGGGCAGGAGCTGCTGCGCATCGACAAGTTCCTCGCCACGCGCATGCCCCACACCTCCCGCAGCCGTATCCAGCAGGCACTGGAGGGCGGCTATGTCTTCGTCGGGGATCGACCCGTCAAGGCCAACTACCGCATCAAGCCCCTCGAGGTCGTCACGCTCCAGCTGCGCCGTCCGCGCCGCCAGCTGGAGATCATCCCCGAGGATATCCCCCTGGACATCGTCTACGAGGACGAATACCTCCTGGTGGTCAATAAGCCTGCGGGCCTCGTCGTCCATCCCGGGCATGGCAACTATACGGGGACGCTCGTCAACGCCCTGGCCTATTACCTCAAGGACGACCCGCATTACGACCCCGAGGACCCACGCCTGGGGCTCGTGCACCGCATCGATAAGGACACGAGCGGCCTGCTCGTCGTGGCCAAGCGCCCCGAGACGAAGGCGCATCTGTCGCGTCAGTTCTTCGAGAAGACCACCAAGCGTACCTACCGCGCCCTCGTCTGGGGACGCTTCGACAGTCCCGAGGGCACCATCGTCGGCAATATAGGCCGCGACGAGCGCGATCGCCTCCAGATGACCGTCTACCCCGAGGGCAGCGACAAGGGCAAGCACGCCGTTACCCACTACACTGTCCTCGAGGAGCTGGCCTATGTCTCCTGGGTAGAGTGTCGCCTCGAGACGGGGCGCACGCATCAGATACGTGCCCACATGCGGCACCTTGGGCACCCGCTCTTCGCCGACGAGCGCTACGGCGGTGACCGCATCCTATGGGGCAATCAGTTCGCCCGCTACCGACAGTTCGTCCAGAACTGCCTCACCCTCTGCCCGCGGCAGGCCCTGCATGCCAAGACCCTTGGCTTCGTCCATCCGCACACGGGGCAGGAGCTGACCTTCGACAGTGACTTGCCGTCCGATCTGGCGCTCCTCTTGGAGCGCTGGCGCGGCTACGCAGCACAGGTGGACAAGGACTAGGCCGCTCGCGGCCCTGCCTCGTCCACCTGTCTGGCTTTACTATCTATCACCTTACTCCTTATCACGTATGACTCTTCGCACGGTACTATGTACGCTGCTCCTGGCCTCAGGGGCGACGCTGGCAGCTCAGGAGCGTCCGCTGTGGCTGCGCTACCCGAGCATCTCGCCCGATGGTCGGCAGATCGCCTTTGCCTATCAGGGGGATATCTATACGGTCCCGACGACGGGGGGCGAAGCGCGCCGCCTGACCACCGCCGCCAGCCATGAGAGCCAGCCCGTATGGTCGCCCGATGGCCGCTATATCGCCTTCACCAGCGACCGCAATGCTGAGGGGACGAATATCTACCTGATCCCTGCGACGGGGGGCGAGCTGCGCCAGCTGACCACCCACTCGGGGACAGAGACGCCCCAGTGCTTCACGCCCGACGGGCGCTACCTCGTCTTCAAGGCGCACCTACAGGATCCTGCGGCCTCGGCGCTCTACCCTGCGAGCTTCCTCACCGAGCTCTACCGCGTGCCCATCACGGGCGGCCGTCCCGAGCTCGTCACCGCTACGCCCGTCGAGGCGATCAACTTCAGCGCCGACGGCAAGCGCTTCCTCTACCAGGACATCAAGAGCTACGAGGACCCCTGGCGCAAGCATCATACCTCCTCCGCCAGTCGTGACCTCTGGGAGTACGACCTCATCCGAGGCAGCTACCGCCCGATCGTGCAGCACGACGGCGAGGACCGCGATCCCATCTATAGCCCCGACGGCAAGAGCCTCTACTTCCTCAGTGAGCGCGCTGGGGGCTCGATGAACGTCTACAGCCGCCCGCTCTACGACACGGCTGCGACGCCCCGCGCCCTCACACAGCTCAAGGGCGACCCTGTGCGCTTCCTCTCCAGCTCGCAGGCGGGGCTCCTCTGCTTCGGCTACGCGGGCGAGATCTATACGCTGGCCCCTGGCGGCCGCGAGCAGCGCGTACCCATTAGCATCGTGCGCGACTCCAGCGAGGGCGAGCAGCTGACGCTCTCGATGAGCCGCAGCCTAGGCTCCTCCTCCGTCTCGCCCGACGGCAAGCAGATCGCCTTCATCTCCCGAGGGGATGTCTTCGTCACCAGCGCCGACTACGCCACGACCAAGCAGGTGACCTTCGGATCGCAGGTAGACCGTGGGGTGACCTTCGGCCGCGACAGCCGTAGCCTCATCTATGCCAGCTGCAAGGACGGTAGCTGGGCGCTCTACGAGGCGCGCATCGCCCGCAGCGAGGACCCGAACTTCCCCAACGCCACCCAGATCACCGAGCGGCGTCTCGAGCTCGGCGTCTCGGGCGAGCAGATGTACCCGCAGATCTCGCCCGACGGTACGGAGCTGGCCTTCGTCCTCGACCGCGAGCGCATCATGATCCACAACCTCCGTACGGGTAAGACGCGTCAGATCACCGACGGGCGCTATGCCCACGAGCGCTCGGGCGCCATTGACTTCAACTGGTCGCCCGACGGCAAGTGGCTGGCGCTCACCTACGTGGCGCGCGACCACGCCCCCTATAGCGATATCGGCCTGGTGAGTACCTCGGGAGACGGCAAGGTCTACAACCTCACCAACAGCGGCTACCGCTGCTGGGCGCCTCGCTGGAGCCGCGACGGGCAGTCGCTGGTCTACCTGACCGAGCGCTACGGCATGCGCAACCACGCCTCCTGGGGCTCGCAGACCGACGTGATGATGATCTTCCTCAACCGCGCTGCCCACGAGCAGTACCTCCGCAGCGAGGAGGAGCAGGAGCTCTACAAGGAGCAGGAGAAGCAGCGTGCCAAGGCTAAGAGCGACAGCACGAGCACGAAGGCCGAGCCCAAGACCAGTGCCACGGCCAAGAAGGAGACCCTTCTGGAGTGGGACGACCTCGACCTGCGTACCGTGCGCCTCACCCCACGCTCGGGCACGCTCGGCGACCTCATCATGAGCCCCGACGGCCAGAAGCTCTACTACCTCTCCTCCACGGAGGGCAGCTACGACCTCTGGGTGCACGACCTCCGCAAGCATACGACGGGGCTGCTGCGCAAGCTGGGGCTGAGCTCCGCCTTCTTCGACAGCGACCGCGAGGGCAAGACCTACTTCATCCTCGGCGCCTCCCCGCAGAAATTTGATCCCCGCAGCGAGACGCTCAAGCCCATCAGCCTCTCGGGACGCCGCTCCATCGACCGCGCTACCGAGCGCCGCGCCATGTACGAGGAGGTGGTGCGTGAGGAGGCAGCACGCTTCTACCGCAAGGATATGCACGGCGTGAACTGGCCCAAGCTTACCGACCACTACCGCCGCTACCTGCCCTACATCAGCTACTCACAGGACTTCGCTGAGCTACTGGCCGAGCTGCTGGGCGAACTCAACGTCTCCCACACGGGCGGGCGCTACCGCACGCCGCCCTCGTCCTTCCCCACCGCCGAGCTGGGCCTTTTCGTCTCCTCGCCTCGCGTGGGGGATGGGCTCGTGGTGGATGAGGTGGTCGCAGGGGGGCCCTTCGACCGCTCCGACTCGCGTCTGCGTCAGGGCGCGCTGATCCTCGCCCTCGACGGGCAGCAGATCAAGGCGGGGATGGACTACTACCCGCTGCTGAGCGACAAGGCGGGTAAGCGCCTCCTCGTACGCTTCCGCAGCACCGACGGCAGCGAGCATGAGGAGGTCATCCGCCCCATCACGGCAGGGCAGCTCTCGGCGCTGCTGTATCGCCGCTGGGTCAAGCAGCGTGCCGCCGAGGTAGATAAGGCCTCGGGCGGCAAGTACGGCTACGTGCATATCCCCTCGATGGGGGACGAGCACTTCCGCACCGTTTACTCCGAGGCCCTCGGCCGCTACTACGACCGCAAGGGCATCGTCATCGACATCCGCTACAACGGCGGTGGGCGTCTGCATGAGGATATCGAGGTCTTTTTCTCGGGCAAGCAGTACCTGATGCAGGAGGTGCGTGGCAAGGACTACTGCGAGATGCCCAGCCGCCGCTGGAATAAGCCCAGCGTCATGCTCACCTGCGAGGCCGACTACAGCAATGCCCACGGCACGCCCTGGGTCTATCAGCACCAGCGTATCGGCAAGGTCGTCGGGATGCCCGTAGCAGGTACGATGACCAGCGTGAACTGGGATACGCTCCTCGACCCCAGCCTCTACTACGGCATCCCTGCCGTAGGCTACCGCACGGCTGAGGGGACCTATCTGGAGAATACTCAGATGATACCCGACGTCATCATTCCACTCGATCCTGAGAAGGTGCTCAAGGGCGTTGACACGCAGCTACTGAAGGCCGTCGAGGTGCTGGGCAAGTAGCCCCGCAGCCTCCGATAGATACTATAGGAAGACTCCGCCCCCGCTGTGCTCCATACGAGCATAGCGGGGGCGGAGTCGCTTCGTACTAGGGGGAGGGGCGCTGAGGGATATCAGTCAGCGCGCTGAGGGACGTCGGTGGCGGTCGTGAGGGATAGCAGTCAGCGCCCGTGAGGGATATCCCTCACGGGCGCTGACTGTAGGCACTGCTCGCGCTCCGCCTTGGTTCGTCGGCTCGTGGAAGGCCTTAGGTAGGCGGGCGAAGGTTTGCCCTTAGCTTGTCCTTGTGAGCGGTTGAGGACTGCCCTTGCCTACCCCTCAGCTAGGGGAGACTTTGCCTGTCGCAACCTAGGAGGCCTCCTGGGAGTTACTAGAGTGCATAGATTATTAAGTTTCATCCCATCACCAAGCATCATGATCAAGATATATGGTATGCCCAGCTGCCCCGACTGCGCAGCTGTCGAGGAGCAGGTCAAGGGCGACGCCCGCTACGAAGTAATAGATATCGGGGCGCACATCAGCCACCTCAAGGCCTTCCTTCGTCTCCGTGACAGCGAGCCTGCCTTTGAGGCCGCCAAGCGTAAGGGCTGGGCAGGTGTCCCCTGCTTCGTCCTCGAGGACGGTACGGTGACGCTCCGCCCCGAGGAGGCTGGGCTGTCGCGCCGCTCGGCGGGTGTCGCCGCAGGTACTGCCTGCAGCATCGACGGCTCGGGCTGCTAGGCTGCCCGCTAGCGGCTTCTGGACAAGGCTCCACCCTTGTCTAGGCCGCTCCTAGAGGCTCCCTCATGCCCGTCCTTAGTCTCAGGAGGCTGGGGGCTCAGCCTGCTCTGACCTTCGTCCCTAGCACCTAGGCATACGGCTCTAATAGCGAAGCCCCCGAGGCTGCTCACATCGGTGAGCGCCTCGGGGGCTTCCTTGTCTATGCGGCACGCCTTATATGGAGCGTGCTCGTGGGGAGTGGCTTTACTTCTTCAGCTCGATATCTACGCGACGTGCGACGCCGTAGAGATCGGTGTTGCGGTCTACACCTCCAGCGACAGCCACGAGGCGGTCACGGGAGACGCCGCAGCTGACGAGGTAGTCGAAGACGGCGCGGCTGCGCTGCTCGGCTAGGCTCGCATTGCGCTTAGCGTTTCCCTCAGGGGAAGCAAAGCCCGTGAGGAAGAGGCGCAGCTGGCTGTCCTGGCTGAGGAAGCGGTAGACCTCGTTGAGCGTCAGGCGTGCCTCGGGCAGCAGTTCGCTGCGGCCTACGGCGAAGAAGACCTGGCGCTTGAAGTAGGTCACCAGCAGCGCATCCGATAGTTCGCTCGTAGGCTGAGCGGGCTGCAGCGGCTGCAGGGGCATCACGGGCTGCTGGACAGGCTGTGCTGGCTGCAGGGGCACGGCAGGCATCACGATCTGCGTCGTGGTGGGCTGCTGCTGAGGCTGCTGCTGCACCTGGCTGGGCTGCTGACGCAGCGCCTCACGCTCCTGGCGTAGAGCTCCGAGCTCCTGGTGTAGGAGGTAGAGCAGCGAGTCATTGGTCTGACGTGCTGCACGAGCCTGCGCTGCGGGCAGCGTCGTGACCTTCTGCTCCGCCTGGCGCTGCAGGAGGCTCAGCTCCAGGAGACGCTCCAGACGCTCCAGGCGAGCGCCACTAGCGAGGTCCTGGTACTGCTGCTGGGGCTGCTGGTAGCTACGCGCATAGCCATAGCGATCGGGGTAGTACACGCGCTGCGCGGGAGCCGTCCCAGCCACGATGGGCTGCACGGGGCGCTGGGCAGCACTTAGCCCGAGGCTATTGAGCAGCAGCTGGAGCTTCAGCACACGAGCGAGCTCTGTCTGCTGGGGGACTACCTGCTGCTGACGAGCCTGCCAGGCCTCAGCGATGGCGCGTAGGCCAGCCACCAGCTCATCCTCGGTCAGCGTGATCACGCTGTCCACGCGGCTCACCTGGAGCTGGGCGACCGAGTCCGTGCTCTGGGCACGGAGCTCGGTGCCCGCTGCTCCGAGGAGCGTAAGGGCTAGTAGCAGGCTCTTGGTCTTAAGCGACTTCATAGCGCACTAGAGGTTGAAGCTGTAGCCGACAGCGATCTGATTGTTGCGCAGGGCACCACGTACCGTGTAGTCGAGCGAGAGCGCGCCACCCAGCACCTTATCCAGACGAGCGCCGAGGATATAGTTGGGGAGGAAGCGCTTGGTAGCACCGACCTTGTTGTAGCCAAGACCTACGCCGAGGTAGGGCGAGAAGTTAGCGCCCAGGAACTTAGGCAGGTTGTAGTGCAGATTGGCATTGAGCCCGACGCCGTTCGTGCTGCCGAAGCCGTAGTAGAAGTCGGGTACGAGGTCGAACTTCGACTGTCCGATCTGGGCATAGGCACGTACACCAGCGTTCAGCTGGAACTGATCACCGAAGTTAGGGGCTACGAAGAAGCCTGCACGGGTCAGCGTGAAGGCGGGCTCGCTAGCCTCCTTGACACGGATCTCCTGTGCCTGGATCTTGCCCTCATCGTCGCGATCAGCTACGATGATGTGCTGCTTGGTCTGCTGTGCCATAGGAGCTACGAGCGTCGTCGTCTCACTGGCCTTGCGCGCTACGGTCGTAGTGGCCTTGGCGGTAGCCTCCTGGTTGCTGTTGATGGCGTCCAGGCGGTCGATGACCTGATCGAGGCGCTTGACCAGCGCGATATTGGCATCTACCTGCTGTGCGTCGGGCTGAGCTGTACCCTGCTGTACGGGCTGAGCGGGAGCTACAGCGGGCAGAGCGAGCTGCGTAGCCTGGGGGTTGTGGTAGAGCGCATTCAGCAGGAGGATCTTGTCGAGGTCGGAGAGCTGGCTCGAGGTGATGGCGGAGAGCGAGTTGGTAGCGGGCGTCTTGCTCTTCTCCAGGTCGCTGATGACGCGGCGTACGAGCTGCTCGAACTGCGTCGTGGTCAGCGTCACCGTGCGGGGTGCATTCTGTGTCTGCTGCACCTTCTTCTCGGTGGTGCTGGCGCTGGCTGTCACGCGCTGCTTCTCCTCGAGGATACGTACAGCGGAGGCCGTGTCCTGACGGGCTACAGCTTCCTCCAGCTGCTTGTTGAGCTTCTGGATGCGTGCGTCGTACTTGGCGCGCAGCTTGTTCAGCTCCTGTAGGTTGGCTTCGTTGGCCTCAGCAAGGGCGCTGTTGACGTTCTCCTGGCTGTAGTTCTCGTAGAGAGCGCGGCCATCGCGCGCAGAGCGACCGAGGTTGAAGCGTAGGCCAGCCTGGTAGAAGGTAGCGACCTTGACCTGCTCGGGGTTGGTCACCTCCGTGATGTCGGGATTGCCGCGCTGCGTCAGCATGGCGTTGACATTCCCGTAGAGGGCGACGTAGCGGTGCAGGGGGATCTCGAGCCCAGCACCTCCGAAGAGGAAGAGACCGCTCTCGGGCTTGACCCCGCTGCCGTCACCGACGTACTTCTTACCTGCATCGAGGTAACCTGCACCGATATTGAGGCTAGGCGTCAGACCTAGGGGCATGTTGAGGCGAGCGATAAAGTTCCCCCCGTACATAGCTAGCTGATCGTTGAAGTTCAGCTTGAGCGTCTGGGGCTTCTCGGTAGCCTGGTAGTAGAAGCCACGCAGGCCGAAGATGCTGCTGAAGTCTACCCCTGCAGATCCCCCGACGAACCACTGGTCAGCATAGCCCGTGTTGTTGGCGAAGTCTACATAGGCTACGCCGGGCTCGAGGACGAACTTGAGGCCGCGGAAGCCATCGGTGTAGAGGTTCTTGTAGGCGCGAGATACGGCGTCGCTAGGCTGCGAGGTGCTACCGCCGAAGTAGATGTCCAGCGAGGCCTGCCCCGTCCAGTTGTGCAGCAGCTTGCTGCCGTTGGTCGCGTCGGTGAGGAAGCGGTTGTTGCCGTTGACGTTGAACATGAGGTCCTTCCCCTCCAGCGAGAGGGCGACGCGCTGACCCATGTTGAACTTCAGACCGAGGCCACCTGCGCCGTAGATCTGCTCTTCCTTGTAGTCCTGCGTCAGGCCACCGACGGGCTTGCCCGTGTAGGTGAACTTCATCACACCACCGCCTGCGGTGAGGTAGGGGGTAACGACGGCATTGGACCAGAGGTTAAGCTTGAGTTCACCGCCGAGGCGCTCGATGTCGGCGTTGGAGTCGTCGAGCTTGTCGAGCCACTTAGCTGCCCAGTCGGGACGCGTGTCCTTGGTCTTGCCCTTAAGGTCATAGCTGCGCTCATAGAGCCCACGGATCTCGAAGAGGGGACCGAAGCCGAAGCCAGCACGGATCCCCCAGTAGGGAGCATCGCCAAGGTTAAGCTTCTTGCTCCACTGGGTATAGCCGACGACGGGGGCCACGGTGAAGCTGACATCCTGTACCTGTGCTAGAGCTTGGCTGCTGATACCTGCGAGCAGCGAAGCGCACAATACGATAGAGAGTTTTTTCATATGCATACGTGTATGGTGTTACACAATCAAATAGAGCGTACGTCTCCCTAAAGAGCGCGCTACTCCATTGCAAAGATAAGTAAAATATGAGTTGCTACAATAGAAAGCAAGATTTCGCTTAAAGGTTCATTATTCCTCGATTCTGAGCCTTCTCCCGCTACTTTTAGACCGCCGCTTGCAGCCCTCCCTTGGAGCTCCCCCCCGCGCGCTCAGCCCGCAGGCAGAGGCTGGACTGGAGCTCGTGAAGGCTAAGTTAGCCCAAGGTGAGTCCTAGGGGTGGGCGCGGGGAAATAGCCTGCGCAGTTTGTCTCCCCTTAGCCCACCGAGTAGGCCGGGCTAAGGTCGGGCTGCGCCGAGGGATATCCCTCAGCCTCTTGACTGCCGTCCCTCACGGCGCCGACTGGTATCCCTTACGGGGGCTGAGGGATATCCCTCTAGGGGGCTCCGCCTTAGGACGAGACGCTGTCCGCTCGGGGCGGAGACTAGGCGGCGGGGCTACAGGTGGCAGGTGCTGAGGCGGATAGCGGCGTGCTTCTTTACGTATTTTTGCTATATTTGTACACCTCTATACAACTCGTATAGGGGGACAGACATCAATAATCAAACAAAGTTTATGAGCAAGTTCGTACAGGAATTCAAGGAATTCGCCCTCAAGGGCAATGTCATGGATATGGCAGTGGGTATCATCATCGGTGGTGCCTTCGGCAAGATCGTATCCTCGCTGGTCAATGACATCATCATGCCTCCCATCGGCCTCATCACGGGCAGCAACTTTGCTGACGCTAAGGCTATCCTGCGCCCTGCTGAGCTCGCTGCTGACGGCAGCGTAGTCAAGGAGGCTATCGAGCTGAACTGGGGGAACTTCGTCCAGACGACGGTAGACTTCTTCATCATCGCCCTCTCCATCTTCTGCATCATCAAGCTGATGAACAGCTTCCGCAAGAAGGAAGAAGAGGCTCCTGCAGCACCCGCTCCTACGCCTGAGGATATCGAGCTGCTTCGCGAGATCCGTGACGAGCTCAAGCGCCGCGGCTAGTCCTACAGCACGCCTCTGGGTCTTCAACGCTGGGGGAGAGGAGGCCCTGCGCCTCCCAGCTCAGCAGCACTATAGTCCCAGCCGAGAGGTGCGTCGCCTACGCTATGAGGCGACGCACCTCTTGCGTTTACTAGCAGCGCCAGGCGACTACCTCTATCTGCCCGCGCTGGAGGATAGCGCGGCGCGCCTTCTCGATCATGAGGGGGCGGAGCTGCCGAGTCCTCCCGAGGCGGGGACGGTACTGGAGGTCAAGCCCTGGGTGCTGGAGCCGCATATCCTCAAGGAGCTGGCGGCAGCGCCCTGCCTAGCTCCTTATCGCCTCTTGCTACCCGAGCTGGATGCGCCCTACCTCCGCCTCGCGCATCGACGCGGCTGCGAGGCGCTGCTGGAGCGCTGCTGTCGTGAGCTCGGCTATCCCGAGGCACTACGGGCGCACTGGGTGGAGGCGGGGGCGGATCGTGCTGAGACCGAGCAGAGGCTCCTCGAGCTCTGGCAAGGGCTCGGCGCGGAGCAGGCGGCGGGCGCACGGCTCGTGCTCAAGCGTCCCTACAGCTCCTCGGGTCGCGGCGTGCAGCTCGTCTCGGCACAGCCTGAGGCGCGTGAGCTCGCCTCCGCTGTCGGCAGCTGCCAGCGGCTGGGCTCGGTGAGCCTCGAGCCCTACTGGCAGGTGGAGGCCAACTGGGCCCTAGAGTACGAGCGCCTCGCCTCGGGCGCGGTGCACTTCGTCGGCTA
This sequence comes from uncultured Porphyromonas sp., assembly GCF_938046015.1. Taxonomy (GTDB): domain Bacteria; phylum Bacteroidota; class Bacteroidia; order Bacteroidales; family Porphyromonadaceae; genus Porphyromonas. The sequence goes on from NZ_CALIXW010000035.1 coordinate 128,321, forward strand.
CTCGCACTTCGTTACCTCCGAGCGTGGCGCCTATGCGGGGAATGTGCTCTGGACGCAGCAGCAGCTCGGGGAGCGGCTCGCAGCGCTTGTCCCCGAGCGGGAGCTGGCGGCACTCATCGCCCTGCATGAGGCCTACCTCGGTGAGCAGCTCGCGGGCTCGAGCTACGTCGGATATATAGGTATAGACCTCTTCGTCTACCGCTGTGGTGCGACACTTGCCCTACATCCCGCCGTGGAGATCAACCTGCGCTGCACGATGGGGGTACTGGCGCACCGAGCTCAGCTGAGGGACTGGCCCGAGGGCAGTGAGGCGCTCTTCACCCTCGACTACGGGCACGGCGTGAGGTGATAGCAGAGGGGGAGCACGGTGCAGGCGCTTCACTTGGACGCTCCTCGGATAAATACTTATCTTTGCCTTCGTATAGTGTAAATCAATCTGTTTTCACCCGCTCACTAACTACTAAAGACACGCATGTTTACCTCACTACGTAGCAAGAGCTATTACCCGTGGCTCGTCGTCGCCCTCCTCTGGGTCGTGGCGCTCCTGAACTATATGGACCGTCAGATGCTCAGCACGATGAAGGATGCGATGATGCTGGACATCACCGAGCTGCAGAGCGCGGAGAACTTCGGTATCCTCATGGCCATCTTCCTCTGGATCTATGGCTGCGTGAGCCCCTTCGCAGGAGCTATCTCTGACCGCGTCAACCGCAAGTGGCTCATCGTCGGGAGTATCTTCATCTGGTCGCTCGTGACCTTCCTCATGGGGGTGGCCAATGACTTCACCACGCTCAAGGTGCTACGTGCCCTGATGGGGGTTAGTGAGGCCCTCTACATCCCCGCAGGCCTCTCGCTCATCGCCGACTACCACGAGGGTAAGAGCCGCTCGCTGGCCGTAGGCATCCACATGACGGGGCTCTATATGGGGCAGGCTATTGGGGGCTTCGGCGCTACGCTCGCCTCGGCCTACAGCTGGCATACGACCTTCTTCACCTTCGGGATCATCGGGATGGTCTACGCTGGGGTACTGCTGCTCTTCCTGCACGAGATGCCGAAGAAGGCGCCCGCTGCGGCTGCCCCCGCCAAGCCTGCCGAGGGCTTCACCCTTCGCAGCCTAGGACAGAGCTTCGCCTGGCTCTTCCAGAACGTCGCCTTCTGGGCTATCCTCATCTACTTCGCCGTCCCCAGTCTCCCCGGCTGGGCTACCAAGAACTGGCTGCCGACCCTCTTCTCCGAGAACCTCGGGATCGAGATGAGCGCCGCCGGCCCCCTCTCCACCATCACCATTGCAGCGGCCTCCTTCGTTGGGGTCCTCGTCGGGGGGACGCTCTCTGACCGCTGGGTCAAGCGCAACCTCCGCGGACGTATCTATACAGGCGCTATAGGGCTGGCGCTGACTGTGCCCTCGCTGATGCTGCTCGGCTACGGGCACTCCACGATCGCCGTCGTCGGGGCTGGGATCCTCTTCGGCGTAGGCTACGGGATGTTCGACGCGAACAATATGCCCATCCTCTGCCAGTTCGTCCCCTCGCGCCTACGCGCCACGGCCTACGGCTTCATGAATATGATAGGCGTCTTCGCTGGGGCTGCAGTGACGCAGGTACTGGGTCGCTGGAAGGATGAGGGCAACCTCGGCTTCGGCTTCGTCCTCCTCGGGGGCATCGTCCTCGTGGCCCTGGCGATACAGCTCAGCCTCCTACGCCCCACCACGGACAACATGGAGTAGCCGCCTCGCTCCTCCTATACATTATATATACACCCTACGATCATGGTACTAGGTACACTCAAGGATAGCGCCCGCTACGAGGCGCTCCACCCCCTCTTCGCACGCGTCTTCGCCTACATCAAGGAGCACGACCTGCTGCACGCCGAGCTCGGGCGCATCGAGCTGGAGGGCGACACGCTCTTCATCAACAACGTCGAGCCCGCGACCGTCCTCCAGGCCGACCAGCCGCTGGAGGCCCATCAGGCCTACCTCGATATCCATGTCCTCCTGGAGGGACGTGAGCGCATCGGCTGGCGCAGCACCGACAGCTGCGAGCGCCCACGTGCGGCCTTCGACGTGGAGAATGACTTCGTCCTCTACGACGACGCCCCCACGAGCTACGTCGACCTCCAGCCTGGGGACTTCGCCATCGTCTACCCCGAGGACGCCCATGCGCCGCTGATCGGGCAGGGCGAGAAGATCCGCAAGCTCATCATCAAGGCGCGTGTCTAGCCGCTCGCGCCTACCCCTCGTGCTCCCGCTCCTCCTCGGGGTGCTCCTCTTCGGCTCCTGTAGCCCGAGGCTACGCGCGCCGAGGCTGAGCTATAGGGAGCTGCCGAGCCGCTTCGGTGACCCTGCCTACGACAGCCTCGGCGTGTCGGCAGCAGCAGCGGGGCGACTGGGGGGGCTGCTCTTCTTCGCAGGCGGGGCGAACTTCCCCGAGCGTCCTGCGGCCGAGGGCGGAGCCAAGCGCCTCTACCGCCAGGCCTTCCTCGGCGAGCTCCACGGCACGGAGCTGCGCTGGCGCCCGACGACGGCGCTGCCTCGTCCCCTGGCCTACGGGCTGAGCCTCCAGACGGCCGACACGCTCTTCCTCCTGGGCGGACAGAGCCCCGAGGGGCCGCGTCGCGAGGTCTATGCCCTGAGCCTCGAGGGAGGGGAGGTGCGCTATCGAGAGCTTCCTCCGCTTCCCTTCACGCTCGACAATGCGGCGGGTGCTGCCTCGGGGAGCTACCTTTATGTAGTCGGGGGCAACCAAGATGGACGGCCCTCCAGAGCCGTATGGCGCTACGACCGCTCGGCGCCCGAGCGTGGCTGGCAGCGCTTCGCGGATCTGCCCGACCCCGAGGGCTACGTGCAGCCTGTGGCGACTATGCAGGGCGACACGCTCTGGGTCGGCGGAGGCTTCACCCCAGGTAGCCCCACGCGCCCAGCACGGGTACAGCAGGGGCTATACCGCCTCATCACCTCGCACCCCGAGCTGGGCTGGCGCGGCTACTACCGTAGTGTGCCGTCCAACGAGCATTCGGGCGGCTTGCTCTTCCCCTGGGGAAGGGTACTTGTCGGGGCAGGTGGCGTCGATCGTGAGGTCTTCACTGCAGCCCTTGAGCGCATTCGGCTCCTAGCGCTCCCCAGCTCGGGGCTATCCCCCGAGGAGCGGGCGCGCATAGAGACTGAGCAGGCGGGCTATCTGCGCCACCCTAAGGAGTGGTACCGCTTCGAGCGCTTGCTCAGCTTTTTTGACCCCAAGGCGGGGCGCTGGCTCCCCAGCCGCGTCTCGGACGAGCGCTTTGCTCGCGCCGGCGCCACGCTCCTCGTCTACAGCCCCCAGTGCGTCCTCCTGATGCAGGGCGAGCAGATGCCTGGCGTGCGTACGCACCAGATCATCTGCCTCGAGGCTAAGCCCTAGCCTCTGCAAGGACGAGCACCCAGCATTCGCTACTATTCACCTTAAATAATCGAACAGACGTAATGAACAAGAATCAATGGCTCCGCGTCGGGCTCCTAGCGCTGGCTGTAGCCACCGCGCTGCCCGCCGTGGCTCAGCGCCGCAAGAAGGCCGCCGTACGTCCCGAGGCTCGTGCCGTGGTCGCCAGCCCAGTGTCCCACCAGCCCGGGCGCTACCTCATCCTCGGCTCCGTGCCCGAGAAGCACAACGGCCAGTGGATCTATCTCTATACTAAGGGATCGATGAAAGAACAGGCCGCCGACAGCGCCAAGATCGAGGGGGGTAAGTTTACCTTCGATCGCTCCGTAGCTGAGGATGGCTTCGCGGGACAGCTCTACCTGCCTATGACCTATGCCCTTCCCTTCATCGTAGAGGAGGGTGTGATCCAGGTGCCCATGAACGGCCCGCACGCTAAGGGCGCGCCGCTCAACGACGAGCGCGCCAAGCTCAGCAAGGAAATCGAGGACTATGCCGATGGCTTCCTCGGGCGCTACAAGGCTGCCCGCAAGGACACCACGCTCACCCCTGACGAGCGCGACGCCAAGTGCGGGGCTATCCTCAACGAGCTCTACAGCGGCCTCGAGCCTCGTCTCCTGGCTGTCCTCGATATGCACAAGGACGACGGGCTCGGCTTCTACGCCTTGACTGAACTCATGCGCGGCCCCAGTGTCGACCTCGCCAAGGCCGAGAGCTACGTCTCCCGCGCTGGTAAGGCCGTGCAGCAGGACCGCCGTGTGCAGGAGTACCTCGACAGCCGTCGCAAGCTCGAGGCCACGCAGCCCGGGGCGATGTTCCAGGACTTCAAGGGCCTCAGCGACGACCAGAAGGAGGTGCGCCTCAGCGACTATGTCGGTAAGGGGCACTACACGCTGGTCGACTTCTGGGCCTCCTGGTGCGGCCCCTGCCGTGCTGAGATGCCCCACCTCAAGAAGGCGCTGGAGGTATACGGCCCCAAGGGGCTCCAGGTCCTCGGCATCGCTGTCTGGGATAAGATGGAGGACCATCTCAAGGCTGTTCAGGAGCTGAAGCTGCCTTGGCCCCAGATCTTCAACAAGGAGGAGGCTACCGACCTCTACGGCATCAGCGGTATCCCTCAGCTCATCCTCTTCGCTCCTGACGGCAAGATCGTAGCCCGCGACCTGCGTGGTGCGAAGATCGCCAAGACGCTCGACGAGATCCTCAAGACGACGGGGGGCAAGCTCTAGCCCCGCCCCCTCCTCCCCAAGCCAAGGAGCCCGCCCCCACCTAGCCTCAGCGCTACGTGGGGGCGGGCCCGTTTTGTCTAGCCCTATCTTTTAGCCTCCTATCTGCTCCTCTTCCCCCTCCTGACCGCTATCCCTCAGCTTGCTGACCGATATTCCTCAGTCGCTTGACTGACGACCCTCAGTGCGCTGACTGATATCCCTCGGGAGGGCTCACTGATGTTTCTTAGCTTTGTGATGGCTTTCCTGTACGGAGCTCGCACCTTGATTTGGCTTCGTCGCCGTACAGCTTGCTGAGCTTGGACTTGCTAAGCTCGCCGAAGTGGGGTGTGTCTAGAAGAGCAGCAGAAAGGCAACGTAAACGACTCCTTTCCTTAGGCTGAGTAGCATTATGCAGCTAAGGAAGGGGGCTCTGAAGAAATGAAAAAGGCGCTCACTACGAGCGCCTTTTTCGTTTGGGCCATGTGTGTTAGCAAGCTCTTACTTGCCGATGCAGAAGTGGGCGAAGATGTGGTGGAGGACGGCGTCACTGGTGATCTCGCCGCCAGTGACTTCGCCGAGGGCGCTGATGGCGAGGCGAAGGTCGGGGGCTAGGAGGTCGGTCGGGAGGCCTTCGGCGAGGCCTTGACGAACGAGCGCCAGCTGTGCGGCGGCTTGCTTGAGGAGGGCGTGGTGACGGGCGTTGCTCACTACGAGCGAGGATGGGCTGAGCTCGGGGAGGGCGAGGCGCGTCACGAGGGCCTTGCGCAGCTCGGGGAGTCCGCTGCCCGTGCGTGCCGCTAGCGGGAGGACGGGGATGTCGGCGCTGAGCTTGAGGAGCTGCGGCAGCTGGCTGAGGAGCTGGTCTAGTTCGGTGGGCGCGAGGAGGTCTACCTTATTCAGTAGGACGATAAGGCGCGCGGGGGCGAGGCGCTGGCGGAGCTGCTGCACTTCGGCCAGGTAGTCCGCTGGCTCCTGTAGCTCGGGGGCGTAGGGCTGCTGCAGTTCACTGGGGCAGCCCTTGTCGTTGGTTTTGGTGGGGGGCTTGGGCTGGTCAGCGCAGTCGCCTGGGGAGGCGGGACGAGAGGAGGATAAGTGCTGGGAGGCGGCAGGGGAGAGGGCCGGGAGTAGGCGGGAGGCATCGAGGACGAGGAGGATAAGGCTGGCCTCATCAATCCGGGCGTAGCTGCGCTCGATGCCGAGGGCTTCGATCTGATCGGCCGTGTGGCGTAGCCCTGCCGTGTCGATGAAGCGGAAGAGCAGACCATCGACGTTCATCACCTCCTCCACCGTGTCGCGCGTCGTGCCGTGGATGTCGCTGACGATGGCACGCTCCTCACCGAGTAGGGCGTTGAGGAGGGTGCTCTTGCCCACGTTGGTCGCGCCCGCCAGCGCTACGGGGATACCCTTCTTGATGGCATTGCCGAGGCGGAAGCTCTCCACGAGGCTCTGGATCTTCGTCTCCAGCTCTTGGCTCAGGCTCAGGAGCTCGCTGCGGTCGGCGAAGGTGACGTCCTCCTCGCTGAAGTCCAGCTCGAGCTCCATCAGCGCCGTCAGCTGAATGAGACGCTCGCGGAGCTGGGCGAACTCGCGGCTGTAGCCGCCGCGCATCTGCGTGAGGGCCATACGGTGCTGCGCGGCGCTCTCGGAGGCGATGAGGTCGGCCACGGCTTCGGCACGGCTAAGGTCCATCTTGCCGTTGAGGTAGGCACGGCGGGTGTATTCGCCTGGCTCAGCCATGCGGCAGCCTTGGTCGGTCAGCGCCTCGAGGAGCGCCTGCTGGATATAGAGCGAGCCATGGCAGGCGATCTCCACCACGTCCTCGCCCGTGTAGCTGTGTGGGGCGTAGAAGCAGGTGACGAGCACCTCGTCGAGGAGCTTCCCCTCGTGGACGATGCGGCCGAAGTAGGCGTAGCGATCCTTCGCCCGCTCGAGCGTGGTGAGCTGGCGGCAGTGGAAGATCTGATCGACGATGCCGCGGGCTTCGCTGCCCGAGACGCGGATGAGGGCGACGCCGCCGACACCAGGGGCGGTGGCTACGGCGCAGATCGTATCGCTCATTAGCGGGGTATAGCTCATAGGAGGAGGGAGAGTAGAGGAGAGAGACGTAAGGGGGCTAGTCGAGGAGCGGTACGCCGAGCTCGGCTAGCCCTTGCTGTAGGTAGGGGCGGGTGCAGTCCTTCGGCTTGAGGATGGTCCCGTCCCAGGTGATGAGGTCGATGTCGATGGGTATGCGCTCGGGATGCGCTTGGCGCTGCTCGGGCGTGCGGCCAGCCCGCTGCTCTAGGGCCTTCAGAAGGCGCTGCAGTTCGTCGAGCTCCAGCGCGGTATAGCCTAGGAGGACGACATCGGTGAAGGGGGCGGAGGAGAGGGGAAAGTCCACGGGGCTGGAGCTGCGCGGGGTAGAGCTCCGAAGCTCTAGCGGCAAGGCTGCCAGCTGCTCCAGCGTCCAGGCGATACGCTCGCTGGGGCGGTCGTTGCTCCCGAGGGTGAGGACAAAGCGGTGGCGTCGCATGGCCTTAGTGCTGTGCTGCCTGCTGTACGTGTACGGCGGCCTCGTGGATGGAGCTGAAGAGCTCGCGGACGAAGCCTTCATCAAGGCCGCGGGCACGCCCCTCCTGCAGGCGCGCCTCCAGGAGCTGACGGTAGCGCTCGGGCTGGACGATGGGTAGGTGTGCGGCACGCTTGAGGGCGCCGATACGCTCGGCTATCTGCATGCGCTCGGAGAGGAGGGAGAGGAGCTGGCCGTCGAGGCGGTCGATCTCGGCGCGTAGCGGGTCGAGGTCGAGGGAGGGGGTGGAGCTGGGGCTCGTCGAGTAGAGGTCAAGCTGCTGGAGGAGCTGCTGCAGCTGGAGCGGACTCAGCTGCTGGGCGGCGTCGCTCCAGGCGGCCTCGGGCGTGCAGTGCGTCTCGATGATGAGGCCAGAGAAGTTCATCTCCAGCCCCATACGCGCCACCAGCGGCACCAGCTGGCGGTCGCCAGCGATGTGGCTGGGGTCTACGAGGATGGTCAGCTCGGGGTGGCGGCGCTGTAGCTCGATGGGCAGCTGCCAGAGCGGAGCATTGCGGTAGCTGCCGCGGGCGTAGGTGCTGAAGCCTCGGTGGATCGCCCCGAGGCGCGTGATGCCCGCGGCCTGTAGGCGCATCAGGGCGCCTTCCCAGAGCTCGAGGTCGGGCTGCGGAGGATTCTTGACCAGCAGCAGGACGTCTCGACCGCTCAGTGCCTCCGCCAGCTCGGCGATGGCGAAGGGGCTCGCCGTCGTTCTCGCCCCGATCCAGAAGGTGCGTAGCCCTGCGGCGTAGGCCTCCTCGACATGCTCGGCCGTAGCGACCTCCGTCAGTGCCTGCATCCCCAGCTCCGTCTCGACACGCCTTAGCCAGGGGAGCCCTAGCTGACCGACGCCCTCGAAGGAGCCCGGGCGTGTGCGGGGCTTCCAGAGGCTGGCGCGGTAGTAGTGTACCCCTTGGGCGGCGAGCGCGCGGGCTGTCTCGAGGGTCTGTGCCTCGGTCTCGGCGCTGCAGGGCCCAGCGATGAGTGGGCAGGGATGATGGGGGGCCTGGGCTAGGTCAAGTCTAGTGAAGGGACTGGCGGGCATGGATGGGTCAGTAGTCAATGGGGGCAAGCTCGGGCGCCTGCTGGGCACGATGGAGCTCGGCCACCAGGCGCAGGATGGCGCGGTAGAGTACCGAGTGCCAGGGGTGGGTGCGCTGGGAGAGGAGGTCGTTGTGCCAGAGGAGGGTGAGGGAGCCGTTGTAGCGTGCCGTGGTGCGAACCAGTTGCTCGGCGAGCTCCGTGGCGGCAGCTTGGTCGAGCGCCATATAGCGCCCGTCGCTGAGCGTGAGGTCGCGCAGGATCAGCGGGTGCATCACGAGATCCGTCAGCACGCGCGTATTGGGATTGATGAAGCGTACGGGACGGCAGGTGCCGAGGCGGAAGCCAGCGACATCGGGGTAGCCCATGGTGAAGTCGTTGCGGAAGCCTGAGAAGTAGGCCTGCAGGAGGTCCTCGGGCTCGCAGGACATTAGCTTATTGTGCCGCACACCCTGGGGACGCTGCCCGAAGTAGCGCTCGAAGAGCCTGCGCTCCTCGCGGATGCGCTCGGCGTGCTTGCCTGCGGCGAAGCTGGACTGCAGCCCCAGGCGTACGCCGTAGCGCTTCCCCTCGAGGAGGATACGGCGTATGTAGGTCGACCTAGGACTGTAGCAGGGCTTGTCCAGCGCGTGCCGTGAGGGCATGCGGATGAAGAAGTAGAGATCCACCTGCCCCTTATCCAGCTGGTCGCGCAGCGCCTTGTCCCACTCGAGGAACTTAGGGTAGGTGTAGTAGTCGTCCTCTGCGTCGGGCGAGAGCACAAGGCGTAGGGCCTGCCTCAGGGACTTGCCCTCACGGAAGCAGGCGCGTAGGAAGCTGCGCCAGCCGCGGTAGTTGTAGGGGCGGGCGAGGTCGTGCGTCAGGTTGACGTGGCTGAAGGTCTGGGGCCGCTCCTCGAGCTGCAGTCCGTAGCGCTCCACGAGGCCGTAGTCCAGTACCAGCTGCCGCAGCGCAGCGCCGTACTCGTCCACGATGGGACGCTGGAGGAAGCCCGCACGGTAGGGCAGCGAGTCCTTGCCGAGGAAGCGGCCGTAGGCGTCGCGCTGCTTGCGGCAGTACATCTCCTCGTAACGGGAGATGAGGAAGAAGGCCGAGGCCAGGAGGTCGGCGTAGAGGATCAGCTGTCCCGTCTCGGGGTGCCACTCCTCGCGGGGCTCACCGAAGAGCAGCGGGATACTGCGCCACTCCGAGAGAGGTAGCTGCGGATAGGCAGCCTCGGTGCCGTAGATCCTACGATCGAAGAAGCCCGAGGGGATGATCACGATCGGGTACTGCTTCATCTCCTCGGGGTCGCTGGTGTAGCCGATCAGCTCGAAGCGCCTACGGTAGCGCTCCTGCCCGTGGCCCTGCAGGACGACGGGGCCGATCAGGAAGTCGATGAGGTACTGGCGTATCTTGGAGCACAGTATAGGATACAGGCTGCTGGCGTACACGGTAGGGCTGTAGAGGGTGGCAGACTAGTCCTGGTAGAAGGCTTCGTCGAGGGCGAGGACCGCGCTGATGGGGTAGTGGTCGCTCTCGTCGGCGGTCTTGTCAATCTCGCAGCTCAGGGCGCGGAAGGCCTTGCCATAGAGGATATGGTCGATGCGCACGATGAAGGGACGATTGCGGAAGGTGAAGCCGAAGCCATTGCCGCGGGCGACGAAGGCATCCTTGAGCCCGTCGCCGATCTTGCGGCGGGTGTAGGAGAGCGGCGTGTCGTTGAAGTCGCCGCAGACCAGCACACGGGGGCTGTTGTAGGCCTTGATCAGCTCGTGGAGGATCACGGCCTGGGCGTTGTGGTAGCGAAAGGTCGGGCCGAGCTTGGCGCGCAGGGCGTCCTTGAGCTGCAGGGCCTCGCCTTGCTTCGCCAGAGCGATGTAGTTGGCACCGTCGTCGGCCTTGAGGTGGAAGGACTCGAGGTGTACGTTCACCAGCAGTAGCTCGTGGCCCTTGAGCTTGACCTTAGCCTTGATGGCACCGTTGGCATGGGTAGGCACGGGGATCTGCTCGACCTCGCTGAGGGGGTACTTGGAGAGTATGGCCAGGGTGCTCCCCCCCGTGCCGACCTGGATGCAGGCGATGTAGGGGTAGTCGGAGGCGAGGTATTCGCGCAGCGTCTTGGTGACGACGCCAGCCTCGGGGTTCTGGTTGAGCATGGCCTCCTGCAGGCAGACGATGTCGGCATCGCTGCTGCGGATGTACTGGAGGATGGGGTTGGGCTGCGTCGCGCTGTGGGGCTTGAAGCCGAAGGCGCTGACGTTGTAGCTGAGCACGCGCAGCACTTCGCCCTCCGTCCCGAGGACCTTCGTCGAGCGGGAGATGGGGAAGAAGGTGAGCAGCTGCGGTAGGGCGATGAGCCAGACGGCGCCCACGAGGAGGAGCCGACGGACGTCCAGCGTCAGCAGCCAGAAGAGGCTGATCAGGATCCAGCCCGCCAGTAGGAGGGGGAAGAAGAGCCCGAGAAAGGCGGGGGCTGTCCAGCGCATTGGGGCGATATAGCCCGAGTAGGCGCCGAAGAGGAAGAGGAGGGCGTAGAGGAGCGTCCCTGCGAGGAGGACGCCCTTGGCGATACGTGAGCTGATGCGGATGATAGGACTAGGCTTGTGCATCTCCTTGAGTCAGGGGCTGGTCTGTCGATCGAGAGAGGAGGTGGAGCAGGCGCTGCTGCTCCTGGGGAGTAAGGCTGGGGTAGCCCGAGTAGCGGAGGCGCTGCTGTAGGGCGAGGAGCTCGCTCTGCTCCGTCTCGCTGAGGGGAGAGGCGGTGCTGGCTAGCGGCTCGGTCTGGGCGGCGCTCGGGGCGCAGCCGAGGAGCTGGTGCCGCTGGAGGTAGCCCTCCAGGGCGTGGCTGGGCTGGTAGCCGCGGTGCTGGGCGCTCCAGTAGAGGAGGCCAGCGAGGATGGCGCCTAGATGCGCCAGCGCCCCGCCGCGGTTGAAGTCGCTGATGAGCCCTGCGGCGATGTAGCCCACCACGAGGAGGCTGACGAGCCCGAGGGTAGCACGCCGCGCGGCGCTGTAGCTAGGCCAGGCGCTGAGGAGGCTCACTGTGGCGACCATGAGGATGGCTGCCGAGGCGCCCACGAGGCTCAGGGGCAGGATGAGGCCTATCCCCGTGAGGAGGCTCAGCTGATAGCCCAGAAGGTAGCTCAGCGAGCCCGCGAGCGCTCCGTATATATATAGGGCGAGCGTGCGGGCTGCCCCGAGCTGGCGCTCTGCCTCGAGTCCCACCCAGTAGAGCAGGAGGAGGTTCGCCAGCAGATGCAGCGGGTGCTCGTGGGGGAAGATATAGCTAAGGAGCGTCCAGGGAGCACGTAGGATGCTGGTCCACTCGGGGCTGAAGCCGAAGAGCAGCTGCGGCAGGAGGCTGAGCCCAAGGAATTTGTCGAGCTCCCCCCAGCAGCCGACCAGTAGCCAGCCGACGAGCTGCAGCAGGATGAGGCGCCCTGTCAGCGTCCCCTCGAGCTCCAGCAGGCGTAGGAGCTTAGTGGTAATAGTCATTGGGGAGCTCTCCCTTCTTACGCCACAGTAGGATAAGGATGAGGCCGCCGATCATCCCGCCGAGGTGGGCGAAGTGCGCCACGCTGCCCCCTGTGTTGCTTACTCCGAGGAAGAGCTCGAGCAGGCCGTAGAGGAGGACGAAGTACTTAGCCTTCATCGGGAAGAGGAAGTAGATATAGATGCGCACATTGGGGAAGATCACCCCGAAGGCCAGCAGGATACCGAAGACCGAGCCCGAGGCGCCGATGGTGATGAGCTGGTTCATGTAGCTCGCCACGGGGATAACGCCTTGCTCCGTCGCTACCCCTGAGTAGGCCGAGAGGTCACCCAGCTCGTAGAGCCAACTGAGCTCCTGCATCAGTCCCGCCGAGATCCCGCAGACGAAGTAGTAGATGAGGAAGCGCTTGCTCCCCCAGAGACGCTCGATGCTGGAGCCGAACATCCAGAGGGCAAACATATTGGACAGCACGTGGTCGAGCCCCGCGCGGCTGTGCAGCAGTCCATAGGTCAGCAGCTGGTACAGGCGGAAGTCCGAGGCGGCGAAGTAGTGCAGCCCGAAGAGGCTGTCTAGGTCGATGCCGTGGCGAAGCAAGGCCAGCGAAGCCAGCCAGAGGAGGATATTGATGACGATAAGGTTGCGCGTCGCAGGCGGCGCCCAGCGGGTCCATACCGAGGTCTGTTGCATAGGGGTTAGCTAATATATGGGTCAGCTAATTGATCAGCTTAGTACATGAATAAGTATCCGCAAAGATACGCATTCTCCCCTGCCTAGCCTGCCTCTCGGCTGTGATGGCTGGGGCGAGGCTGTCGCGAGCCTCCTCGGCGCTGCGCTCCGAGCGTGCGAGCGCGAAGCGGCTCCCGAGCCTCAGCGCGTGGCGGGCTAAGGCGGGACGCCCCTGAGGGATACCAGTCCGGCCTCTGAGGGACGTCAGTCAGCACCCCTGAGGGATATCCGTGACGGCGCTGAGGGATATCCCTCACGGAGGTACCCCTTACGCGTCAGTGCGCTGGGGAGCTGGAGGCGCTAGTCTGGACGCCTGTGGGTCGGGGAAGGTGGGGCTTAGCGCCGTGCGAAGGCTCGGAGGCTCCGGACCTTGCGCCCTATGGCTACGGCGTTGACGAGCGTCGTCCCCACCAGTAGGCCCAGGCCTAGCAGCAGCGTCGGCAGCAGCGAGGCGCCGAGCTCCTCGGGCACGAGGCGGCTGGCCGCCTCGAGGTAGTAGCCACGCACCCAGAGGACGAGGCCGAGGGCGGCGAGCAGTGCCAGGAGGTTCAGCACGAGCGTCAGGAGGACGTAGGGCAGGACGAGCTGCCGCTGGCTGTAGCCGAGCAGAAGGAGGTTCTCCAGCTGGCGGCTATTCTTCTGCAAGAGGAGGTAGATGGAGAGCAGCAGCAGGTAGGCCGAGAGGGCAGAGATCAGGAGGCCGACGCCGAGGACAACCCCCGAGAGGAGGCGCAAGAAGTACATCGACTGGCTGGAGGCAAGGCGCTCGCCCTCGCTCTCGTAGCCCTGCTGGCGTAGGTAGAGGGCTATGGCGGGGTCGCTCGGGTTGTGCAGCTCGAGGATGAGGCGGGTGGGACTGGCCGTCGCCTCGGGGGCGAGGCGGTGATTCATCTGCTGGATGAAGTGCTCGGGGACCAGGAGCGTATTGAGTCGATTAGAGAAGCCGACGATACGCCCGCGGTAGTGCTGCGTCTCCAGTCCTCCTCTGAGCTCCAGCCCCAGCGGGATCGCACCGATTGTCGCCTCACTCAGCAGGGGGAGGCCTTGGCTCTGAGCGAAGGCCGAGTTGTACAGGCCGAGGTAGCTGCGGGGGATGATGATCGGCACCTCCTGCTGCCCTTCCTCCCAGTGCCAGTCGCTGGGCTTGAGGTCGAGGAAGCGGTCGGGGACGGCCTCGAGGAACATGTAGGTCGAGAGCCCACCGCCGAGCGCGCTGCCCAGGCCTAGGCCTGCCGAGACCTGGAACTTAGAGGGGGTGAAGCGCCCTAGAGCCGCGACGAAGGGTTGCTGCTCGAGGTCGGAGATCTCCTCGGGACTAAAGCTATTGTCCCGCGAGCCAAAGAGGCCAGAGGAGACCTGCTTGGAGATGATGAGGTAGTCGGCGCGCATCAGGCTGTCTTTAGCCGAGAGCGCCGTCAGCGCGTCGCGGTAGAACTGGAGCCCGAGCAGGAGGATGCCGAGGCCGATGAGGTTCGCCAGGACGAAGCCCAGCAGCTGGGCAGGGCTGATGTGGCGCTTCAGGAGGCGTAGGAGGAGGGCGTTCATGGGAGGGCTGTGCCTATTAGAGCTGAAGCGTCTGGTCGTAGTCGAGAGGGAGCTGCTTGCCCACGCTGGTGACGATGATCCCTGCGCCCTGCTGGTCAGCCTCCTCAGTGATGAGGCTCGCCAGCGTCAGGGCATTGGCCTCGTCCAGATGGCTGATGGGCTCGTCCAGCAGGAGGAAGTCATAGGGCTGACAGAGGCAGCGGATGAGGGCCACACGCTGCTGCTGCCCCAGTGAGAGCAGACGCGCCGGGCTGTGGAGCTTGTCCTCTATCCCCAGGAGGGCGAAGAGCTCGCGGATGCGCTCGGGGCTGTGGTAGCCGGTGAGCTGGTTCTTGAGCTGGACGTTCTCCCAGGCGGTGAGCTCCTCGAAAAGGCGCATGTCCTGCACCAGGAAGGAGAGGCTCTGCTGGCGGAGCTCCGTCCAGTGGGAAGCCTTGAGCCCGCGTAGGTCTTCTCCGTCGAAGGCGATCGTGCCCTCGTAGTCCCCGCGCCAGCCGTAGAGGTAGCTGCAGAGACTGCTCTTACCCGCCCCTGAACTAGCCTCGATGAGGTAGCGCTCGCCGCGGCGCAGCGTTAGCTCCGTGCGCCACACCTCGCTCTGGAGGGCTTGGTCGCGGAAGACCTCGGGACATACTCCGCTGAGGGTGATGTGCTGCATCGGCTTAGTGGCTTTGTGCCTTACGCAGCATACGGGCGTAGGCATAGGTGGCGAGGAGGAAGTAGACGATGGCCTGTACCCAGAGCGTCGTGTACTGGGGGAGGATATCGTAGGGCTGGGCCCCCATGCTGCTGGCAGCTACATAGGCCTGCACTCCAGGCGTGGAGGGGATGAGGTAGCCGAGGGCACGCAGCGGGGCGGGGATGGCGCTCAGTGGCCAGGAGAGCCCCGTGAGGAAGAGGAAGGGGATGGAGGTGAAGACCCAGAGGATCATGGTCTTCTCGCGGTGCTGCACCACCAGCGCCCAGAAGAGAGCAAAGAAGATCATCGCCAGCAGCATCGGCGGCAGCAGCCAGCAGTAGGTCCTGAGGTCCAGCAGCTGCGGCAGGCCGAAGAGGCGCGGGGCTAGGACGAGCACGAAGAGCGAGCTCATCGTATAGAGCCCTAGGTAGCAGAGGGCACGCCCTAGCATCAGACGTAGGACCCCGAGGTAGTGCCCCCCGGCATGGAGCCGCGGACGGGCGAGCGTACCCCGCTCGCGCTGCGTACCCATCAGCATGGAGCAGCCTAGCAGCAGCGTCTGCTGGAGGATGAGCACCAGCACCCCAGGCAGGAGGAAGCCCTGGAAGCCCCCCTGCGGGTTGAAGCTACTCGTCCATTCGCTCTCGATCGGGCGTACCTGGATGCGCGTGGCCTCGGTAGAGGCAGCAGGGTTGCGCTCAGCCTCGAGCTCGCGTCCCAGCTGGAGGGCGACCTCGGTGGCCGTCAGCGAGTAGCCCTTGTAGTAGAGGGCAGCGGCGAAGGTGCTATGGAGGTTGACCGTGGCCTGACGCCCCTGCATGAGGCGGCGGCTGAAGTCCTCGGGGATGACAAGCACCCCGTAGGCCTCGCCTCGGTCGATATAGGGCGTGGCCTCCGTCTCCGTCGTGGCATGCGCTACGACAGCGACGTCGGGGGAGGCGTCTATGCGGCGGACGAACTCCCGACTGAGCTCCGAGCGGCTGCGATCCACGACCACCAGCGGCGCCTCGCGGGCGACCTCAGCACCGTAGAGAGCCGCGTAGAGGAAGGGGTAGGCGAAGGGTACGACCAGGAAGAAGAGGATAGCCCCGCTGTCGCCAAGGATGCTGCGCAGCTCGCGCCAGGCGATGGCGAGGACGTCCTCGAGGCGTATCATGAGCGATCTAGTGAGCGGCATGAGCTAGGCGATATAATCCATGTGGAGGAGGTAGTGGCGTAGGCGGGGCAGCGTCACCAGCGGCAGCAGGAGGAAGGCCAGCAGTCCTAGGTACAGCGGCATAGCCTCCACCCAGGGCGCCCCGACCAGTGCCTGATTGATGCCGATCTGGTAGTAGTAGCGCAGGGGAAAGATATGACTCAGCGCCTGTACCGCTGGGCTCATCGTGCTCACTGGGATACTCATCCCCGAGATAGAGAAGGAGAGCATACCGAGGAGACTGCCTAGGCTGAGCGACATTCTGAGTATAGGGACAAGGGCGACGAAGAAGGCCCCGAGGCTCTGTGCCGAGAGCACGAGCGCCAGCATAGCCCCCGCCATCGACCACCAGCTACTCTGCAGCGGATAGCCCATCCAGCCATAGAGCAGACCCTGCAGACTCCAGCCTACGAGGAGGAAGATCAGCGTATGGGGTAGCAGCTTGCCCACGAGGGCACGTGCCATAGAGCCGCCTGCCGCTGCGAGCCAGCTACGGGCGGTGCGGCGCTTGATCTCGACGCCGATACTGTAGGAGGTAATGAGGAAGATCATCAGCTGCAGTACCCCAGGTAGGATGGTGGTCGTCAGGTAGGCCGAGTAGTTGAGCCAGGGATTGCTCATCACCTCCAGCTGTACGCGTATCGGCTGTATGGCGCCCATGATCTGCTCCTCGGTGCGGCCGCGTGCCTGGCCCGTCTGCAGACCCACCTTGGCCGAGGCCAGCTCGCTGAGCATCTTCATGTCGCGGAAGGTGAAGCTGCCTGCCATGAGGTAGCTCCCATTGGTGTAGTAGTGGATCTTCGGCTGGCGTGCCGAGCCCGCGTGAGCCTGCAGTCCGCGCGGGATGTGGTAGATGGCGTAGACCTCCCCGCGGCGCATGGCGCTGAGCGCCTCCTGCATCGAGAGCGCTCGGAGGCTCACGCGGCTGGACTGGAAGGCGTCGAGGCTGCGCACGAGGGCCCGTGAGGTGGCGCTGCCATCCTCGTCTACGACCGCGACGGGCATATCCTGTGGCAGCCCGCCCGCCATCATGTAGAGCAGGAGGAAGGCCGTGAGGAAGGGGGCGAGGATCATCCCGAAGAAGTATATGGGACGTGTGCTGAGGATACCCCACTCACGCCGCATGACCTCGAGGATGCTGCTGAGGCGTTCCGCCATACTAGATCTGGCCCTTGTCGAGGACGACGGTCATGCCTGCCAGGAGGCCCTCCAGAGCCTTCACGGGGCGTGCCGTCACCTCGAAGGTACGTAGGTCGTACTGACCGCGGGGCTTGGTCGCCTTCCACGCGGCGTAGCTCCCGAGGTCCTTGAGCTTGGTCACCTCGAGCTCGATGGGCTTATCTCCGAGGGCGGGGACGAAGCCCTTGAGGCGCGTGCCCTGCTTGACCTTGCTGAGCTGATCCTCACGTAGGGCGAAGAGCACACGCACGGCCTTGGTGTCGGCGATGCTCATGATGGGCGCGCCCGTACCGACCAGCTCCCCGCGGTGGGGGTAGATCTCGGAGACGCGGCCGTCTAGTGGGGCGAGCAGGGCCCCCTCTCTGCGGTAGGCCTCGACCTCGGAGATCGCACCTGCAGCGCGCTCTACGAGGGCAGCTGCGGCGAGCTTGTCCTCACGCTGCGCGCCGCTCAGGGCCAGGTCGTACTGACTGCGGGCAGCGCGCTCGGTAGCCTGCATGGCGCGCAGCTGGGCCGTAGCCTCGTCGTACTTCTGTGCGGGGAGGACGCCCTCCTTGTAGAGGCGCTCGACGCGGGCGAAGCTCTTCTCGGCGACCTCAAGGCCAGCCTTAGCCTTCTGCCAGAGCTCGTAGGCGCCTTCCTTCTGCTCCTTGCGAGCACCAGCTAGCGCCTTCTGATGCTGCGCTTCAGCAGCGCTCTTGGCGGCCTCGGCCTGCTCGAGCTTCGCTAGTACCTCGGGTGAGTAGATGCGTACGAGGGTATCGCCCTGACGCACCTGCTGCCCCTCCTGGACGAGGAACTCACTGATGCGTCCGGGTACCTTGCCCGCGATACATACCTCCTCGACCTCGACCTGACCGGTGATGATGTCCTCGGGCTGGCCGAAGAAGATGTAGCCCGAGGCAGCCAGCAGAAGCATGGCTAGGGCTACGAGGCCGATGCCGAGGATGATGCTCTTGCGCGTGCTGCTGGCGCTCTGCACCTGGCTCGAGGTGCTGCTGTCGGTATGCTTGGTGTTGTCGTTGCTCATTGTCGTGTGGTGCTAGGGCTAGAGTGCGAGTATATTCTTGAGTTTGCTCTTGCTGAGCAGGAGCTGGATCTGGCTGTCGATGAGGCCGTCCTGTGCGCTCATCCAGGCCGTCTGTGCCTGGGTGTAGTTGATCAGCGGGATGACGCCCTCACGGTAGCCTACCTCGGCGTAGCGCATGTTCTCGCGTGCCAGTTCGACGGCCTTGAGGGAGGCGGTCCAGGCGCGGCGGGCGTCCTCGACGGCGCGTAGGGCCTGCTTGATCTGCAGGCTGATCTTGCTGCGCGCCTCGGCCAGCTGGAGCTGCTTGACCGTCTGCTCGCTGCGTGCCTGACGGCGGCGGAAGGTGGCGGAGAAGAGGTCGGAGATCGGTACCTGTAGCATCACGCCGAGGTAGTACTGGCTGCCGAACTCCTTCTTGGGCCCGTTGAAGCTATTCGGATTGGTCGCCGAGTAGCTGGCGAAGCCATAGAGCTGAGGCAGCAGATCGGCCGTCTCCATGCGTACCTTGAGGCCGTAGATGCTGTCCACCAGGCGTAGGCTGCGCACCTCGCTGCGGCGCTCCACGGCGGCGGCGATGTCTTCCTTCGGGTAGACACGGGCGGCCTCCAGCTGGAGCTGGGCCTGGATCTCCTGCTCGTCCGCTAGAGCGAAGGGCTCGTCCTCCTCCAGCCCACAGAGGTCTGCCAGAAGCATGCGCGAGAGGGCCAGGCCGTTGGTGACCTTGCTGCGCTTGACCTCGGCCTCGCTCAGCTTGGTGCGTACAGCTAGCCCATCGGCCTTGGTGGCGACGCCCGTCTCTATGGCGGTGTCGACGTCCTTGACGGTGCGCTCGAGGAGGCTGATGACCTGGCCGAGCAGGCGCTCCTTGCTGCGGAGGCTGACGATCTGCCAATAGGCCTCGTCCAGCTTGGTCTCGACCTCGGTCTCGGTGGTGCGTCGTAGCTCGGTCTGTAGGCGCTCGTTGAGCCCCGCCATGCGGTAGCCCGAGAGGAGCTTACCGCCGAGGTAGAGCGGCTGGATGGCCGTCACGTTGCCCACCCACACGTTGCGCAGGTCTATGGTGCCGAGCTGGCGGAGACGGTCGGGAATGACGAAGTTGTAGCCGCCCAGTGGGGTCGACCAGTCGACGAGGCGGAATTCCTTCTCCATATGCAGGTAGAGGCCGCGTGCCGTGACCTGAGGGAAGAACTTCGTCAGTACCTCCTGGCGCTTGGCCTGGGCGCCTGCGGCCTCGGCGTCACGCTGCTCTAGCAGGCGGCTGTGGCTCAGCGCTAGCCGGCGGCAGGAGTCGAGGCTGAGCGTGCGCTGTGCCTCTAGCTCCGTACTTGACGCAAGGGCGCCGACCAGCCCGAGGGTGAGGAGGAGTGGGCGCAGATGGTGTCTGTACATACCTTATTTATATAAGTCCTTTGCTCTGCTCCCGCTGCAAGCGTGGGGAAGAGCCCGTAGTTCAAGTCTTGTCTCTAGGGGAGTGCGAAGGTGCTCGTGGGGCGCTACCTGTGCCGCACCTTGCCGCTCCGCATAGCTCCCTGCAAAGGTAGACAATCATAGCGATATACGTCATCGGAGCCCCTTGGGTATAGTCGACGAAGCCCCCTCGGAGCTGGAGCCTGATTCTAGACGCAGGTGGGACGCAGCTTCGGCTTGGCTGTGCGTGTCTCGCTCCTTAGCTACAAGCGTCCTACTCCTTAGTTGCAGCGTCCTATCCCTTAGCCCCTCACCTGCTGCTCCTTTGTCTTAGTGCTCGCGTCCTTATCCCCTAGCGTGCGCCCCCTTAGGCCTAGGCTCTGTGACTGATATCCCTCAGCGGGCTGATGGACGTCCCTCAGAGCGCTGACTGGCGTCCCTCAGCTCCGCGAGGGATATCCCTCGCGAAGCTCGAGGCTAAGGGGCAGTGCGCTGGGGGAGGGGAGCGAGGGGCGGGCGGCACCGCAGGGAGCGGGGTGCGGAGCCGCTAGCTAGCCGATTTTTGGTAACTTTGGGGATACTATATATCAAGGTATAAAACGCGACGAAGTGAATCTATCGATCAAACAAGCTCTAGCACACGCCCGCCGCTCCTGGCCCTGGTGGCTAGGCGTACTCTTGCTCTTCATGGGGCTGGCGCTCGTGTACTTCATGCCTGCGATCTTCGAGGGGCGCGAGCTCTTCCAGCAGGATGTGGCCGGGGCCAGCGGCACGGCCTCGGACGTGCGTGCCCTTGCCGAAGCCACAGGAGAGGTCTCCTACTGGACCAATAGCCTCTTCGGAGGGATGCCCATGTACCAGATCTCGCCCTCCTATCCCTCGCTGTGGGTGATCCACAAGCTGCAGACGCTGCTCACGCTGCAGTGGCCCTTCACCCTGCTGCCCAACTACAGCTGGCTGCTCTTCGCCCTTCTGGCGGGCGGCTACATCTTCCTGCGTGCCCTGCGTCTAGGGCGCCCCGCCTCCATCCTCGGGGCGGTGATGTGGACCTTCTCCAGCTACTTCCTCATCCTCATCGCCGCGGGTCATATCTGGAAGCTGATGACCCTCTGCTTCATCCCGCCCACGCTGGCAGGGATCCTGTACATCTACCGAGGGCAGTACCTCAAGGGGGCTGCGCTGACGGCGCTCTTCGCCTCGCTGCAGATCCTCTCCAATCACGTGCAGATGAGCTACTACTTCGGCTTCCTCATCCTCTTCCTGCTCATCGCCTTCCTCGTGGAGGCCGTACGTGAGGGGCAGCTGCGGCGCTTCGTCCTCTCCACGCTCGTGCTGCTGGGCTCGGGACTGATCGCCATCGGCATCAATAGCTCCAACCTCTACCATACCTACGAGTACGGCGCGGAGACCACGCGTGGGGGGAGCGAGCTCACGCAGCTGGCTGGGCAGGGTGCGCAGGCCAAGGAGGCCACCGCCTCGGGCCTCGACAAGGACTACATCACGGCCTGGAGCTACGGCAAGGGCGAGACGCTGACGCTGCTCGTGCCCAATGCCTACGGCGGCGCCACGGGTGCGCTGGCTGAGGACGCCGATGCTATGGGGCATATCCCTAGCGAGTACCAGCAGATCCTCGGGCAGCTCAATCACTACTGGGGTGATCAGCCCTTCACCGCGGGGCCCGTCTATGTCGGGGCCTTCGTCCTCTTCCTCTTCCTGCTGGGCTGCTTCGTCGTAGAGGGGCCGATCAAGTGGGCCCTCGTCGGCGGTACGATCTTCTCCATAGCGCTGGCCTGGGGGCACAACATGATGTGGCTCACCGACCTCTTCATCGACTACGTGCCGCTGTACAACAAGTTCCGCACCGTCTCCTCCATCCTCGTCATCGCGGAGTTCACCATCCCCGTGCTGGCTGTGCTGGCGCTGGTGCGCTTCGTCGAGCGTCCTCGTGAGCTAGTGGAGGAGCACCGCGGGGGCTTCCTCATCGCGGGCGGACTGACCCTCGGGCTCAGCCTCGTGCTAGCGCTGATCCCAGGCACCTTCCTCTCGCTGATCAGCGAGCAGGAGCAGGAGCTCTTCCGCCAGGCTATGGCCCAGGGGCAGATGCCCGTCTCTGAGCTCATGGCGGCCCTCAAGGAGGCCCGCGCCTCCATCGTCTCGGCCGACGCCTGGCGTAGCTTCTTCATCATCCTCCTCTCCCTCGGCGTCTGCGGTCTCTACTATCAGGGACGCCTCAAGGCAGGTATGCTCTACCTCCTCCTGGGTACGCTCACGCTCCTCGACCTCTGGCAGGTCGACAAGCGCTACCTACACGATGAGCTCTTCATCGACAAGGCGCTGGTGGAGCAGCAGGCCGCTCCCGTGACCGAGGCCGACCGCCTCATCGCTCAGGACAAGGATAAGCACTACCGCGTCATGAACCTCAGCGTGAATACCTTCAACGACGCTACCACCAGCGCCCAGCACCGCAGTGTCGGCGGCTACCACGCCGCCAAGCTGCGCCGCTACCAGGATCTCATCGAGCGCCAGCTGAGCCAGCAGAACATGCAGGCCTACAATATGCTCGACACGCGCTACTTCATCCTGCCGGCACAGGCAGGTCAGGGCGGGGCGCCCGTAGTGCAGCGCAATGAGGAGGCCTTCGGCGCAGCGTGGTTCGTCGACAGCATCGCCTGGGTCAAGGGCGCCGATGCCGAGATGGCCGCCCTCTCCACGCTGCCGCTGCGCCGCGTGGCGGCCGTCGATGAGCGCTTCGCCTCGCAGCTGCAGGGCTACCGCCCCACGCAGCTCATCCCCGACAGTACGGTCGGCGCCGATCCTGCCGTCGAGCTGCTGGACTACCAGCCTGCCGTGGCGCGCTATAGGGTCACGACGCCCCAGCCGCGCCTGCTCGTCTTCTCCGAGGTCTACTATCCCCACGGCTGGCACCTCGTGCTGGACGGAGCGAAGGAGCTGGAGCTAGTGCCCGCCGACTATACGCTGCGTGCCGCCTGGATCCCTGCCGGGACGCACGAGCTGGTCCTACGCTTCGACCCTCAGTCCATACACCGCACCGAGCTAGTGGCTGAGGTCTCCTCGGCGCTACTGGTGCTGCTGCTCCTCGCGGCCCTCGCCAACGCCTTCCTCCCCCGCCGTGTGCGCCCTGAGGACGGCCCCCAAGAGTAATCACTATCCCAATCTATAAGCACACCTTCATGATTAAGAAGACCCCAACGGTAGCCCTGCTGAGTACGGCACTGCTACTCATCACTACGAGCTGTGGGACGAAGCTCCGCCCGCTCACAGCAGACCTCGTCAAGGCCGAGCCGCAGCCTCTGGAGGCTGTCGGCGGTCAAGTCCCCATCACGGTGCACCTGACCTTCCCCGCCAAGTGGTTCCCTAAGGACGCCCAGCTGACCATCGTCCCCGTGCTGCGCTACAAGGGCGGCGAGAAGTGGGGCGCTGGTGCTGGATTCCAGGGCGAGAAGGTGCTCGGCAACGAGCGCGTAGTGCGCTACGCCGTTGGCTCCAATAGCTCGGTGAACTTCACCATCCCCTATCAACCCGCGATGCAGCGCAGCGAGCTCTTCCTGAGCTTCAAGGGCAAGCAGGGCAGCCGTGTCGTCAGCCTCCCCGAGCTCAAGGTAGCTGATGGCGTACTGGCTACCGAGGCGCTGGCTACGCTGGCGGGTGTGACGCCCATCATCGCGCCTGACGCCTTCCAGAAGGTCATCAATGAGGCCTACGACGCCAATATCATGTTCCAGATCCAGCAGTCCAATGTCCGCTCCAGCGAGCTGACCAAGGAGGAGGTCACCGAGTGGCAGTACACGGTGCAGAACGCCAACGAGACGCCCAACCAGCGCGTCTCGGTCGAGGTCCAGGCCTATGCCTCACCCGATGGCGGTAAGGAGCTGAACGAGAAGCTCAGCGCCAGCCGTGAGAAGAACACGACCTCGGTGCTGAAGGGCAAGTTCCGCCGCGAGAAGCTCGGCGACGTCTCCATCGACGCCCACTACACGGCTCAGGACTGGGAGGGCTTCAAGAAGCTGGTCGAGCAGAGTAACTTCCAGGACAAGGATCTGGTACTGCGCGTACTGAGCATGTACCCTGATCCTGAGCAGCGCGAGCGCGAGATCCGCAACATCTCGGCTGTCTTCAGCAAGCTGGCCGACGAAGTGCTGCCCAAGCTGCGCCGCTCACGTCTGATCGCCAACATCAAGATCCTCGGCAAGAGCGATCAGGAGATCCAGGAGCTGCTGACCAAGTTCCCCGCCGCTCTCTCCCTCGAGGAGCTGCTCTACGCCGCGACCCTCACCAGCGACCTCGTGCAGCAGGAGAACATCTACAAGATGACCATCCAGAAGTACCCCAAGGACTACCGCTCCTACAATAACATCGGTGCGATCTGCCTCGAGCGTCAGGACTACGCCTCCGCCAAGTACTGGTTCGAGCAGGCCCTCAAGCATAAGGCCAACCCCGAGAGCCAGATGAACCTCGGCCTCTTGAGCCTGCGTGACGGGGATCTGAAGAAGGCTACTGAGCTGATGGCAGAGGGTAGCGCACTGCCTGGTGCTGGCCAGGCCCTCGGCTACCTCTACCTGCGTCAGGGCGACTATGTCAAGGCCAGCACGTCCTTCGGGGACTTCGCGAGCAACAACGCCGTCGTGGCACACATCCTAGCCCGCGACTACAGCAAGGCGCTGCAGACGATCGCCGCGATCAAGCAGCCCAACGCTACGACCTACTACCTGCGTGCTATCGTCGCTGCCCGCAGCAACGATACGAAGGAGGCGCTGACGGCGCTGCAGCGTACGCTCCAGCTCGATCCTAGCCTCGCGCAGCGCATAGATCAGGACCTCGAGTTCGCCCAGCTGCGTCGTCAGCCTGGCTTCAGCTCGATCTTCCGCAACTAGCGCTTCGGTCCTTATATTATTATTGTATAGCGACCGCCTCCCAGCTTCGTGGGGGGCGGTCGCTTGCGTTTACTCGCCTCGGCTAGACCTATCCTTGTGCTGTGTCTAGGGGCTGCGCTTGGTTTAGATAAATGTAGCCCTTTGCTGTGGCTGTAGGGGACGTACGCTCCCTCCCTGCTGCGAGCTCCGTGAGTGATAGCCCTCAGCGGTCTCACCGCTATCCCTCGCGGGGCTGACGGGCGTCCCTCAGCCTCGTGACTGATATCCCTCAGCCAGCCTCCTCCTTGGTGTATAGCTCGCTGGTGAGGACTTCGAGGGTTTAAGTACCCTCCGTATGAGCAATAGGAGCGAAGCCTTTGTGCTAAACTGAAGTACAAGATAGGTCAAGTTGCTGACCTTGCTTCGGTCGTGCTGGAGAGGGGAGGCTAAGCCCCAGCGGGGCGACCCGTCCAAAGCCCAGGGTGCGTAGCCCTGCAAGGGTGACCAAACCCTGGGTTAGGCGTGACAAAAAGGAGAGAGCCCTACAGGGGCGACCCTCAAAGCCTTCGTAGTGCGCGAGGAGTGCCGTGCCGATCACACGCTGACCAGCTTTGAGGCTCGCCCCTGTAGGGCTCTTTGAATATGGATGTACCAAAACCCAGGGTTCCGTCACGCCTACAGCGTTCCCTCACCCTGGGCTTTGGACGGGTCGCCCCGTTGGGGCTTACGAGGCCCTCTGTTCTTATCCAAGGGTAACGCATAGGCTTCGGGGGCTTTAGATGTCAGTGTAAGTGGGGAACCTTCGTCCCCGCACGCGGCCTTGCGGGAAGGGCAGTATTAGGCCTTGGTCTTGCTGAGTCCTTGGTTCGTGGGAAGGCTGCTGAGGGGACTTGGAGCGCTGATCTTCGCTTGCAAAAGGCTCGCTAGGCGAGTCTTTTGCAAAGTCGTCTAGACAGTAGCTGCGGCTAGGTGAAGGGAGGTGGGCTTGAGGCTTGGACGCAGGTCTTAGGAGGACTTCGACTACGCTGCTCGTGGGGTTTAGTGTCTTGGTCTAGTGCTCCTTAGACTACTACTTGAGTAGACCTTCTAAGGGAAGGCTTGAGCCGTCTCGACGCGGGGCTCTTTTAATCGTGAGACCAAAGGGAGGCGCTTTTTATCAAAGTGCTGTCGCGCTTCCTTAATTATTTAAGGAAAAGAGGGCTTTTGTTCTGCTTCTTTATCTCTATATTTGCGTGCTCTAAGGGACAAGAGGGGCCGCGTCCTGCGCCCGCTCGCCGCTCCTTGCTGAGCCACTTTGGATAGGGTACAGACAGTCTCCCGCACATTCATTTTATAGATATAAGACAAGGTATGATGCACGCCAAGCATTGGATCGTCGCTTGTGCCCTAGCTCTCTCGGGGAGCTGGAGCGCGCTGGCCCAGACGATCAGCTCGCCCAACAAGGGGCTGCAGCTGCACTTCTCCATGAGTAAGGAGGGTGCCCCAATGTATCGACTCTCCTTCGCCGATGGGCAGGAGATCATCCGCCCGAGCCACCTAGGGCTTGAGATGACGGATGCCAAGAAGTCCTTCGACAAGGGGCTAGAGGTCACCGATACCAAGGAGTCGACCTTCGACGAGACCTGGAAGCCCGTCTGGGGCGAGGTCAAGGAGATCCGCAACAACTATAATGAGCTCCTCGTGACGCTCAAGAAGAAGAGCAACGGCGATCCTATCGCCATCCGCTTCCGTCTCTTCAACGACGGGCTGGGCTTCCGCTATGAGTTCCCTGGCGGCAAGGATCGCAACTTCTACGTAGTCAAGCGCGAGCTCACCGAGTTCGCCATGACGGGCGACCACAAGGCCCATTGGATCCCCGGAGACTACGACACCGAGGAGTACGACTACCAGCATAGTCGCCTCTCGGAGATCCGTGGACTCTTTGACAAGGCATTCACGGAGAACACCTCCCAGAAGGCCTTCTCCAAGACTGGCGTACAGACCCCGCTGATGCTCAAGACGGATAAGAACGTCTACATCAACCTGCACGAGGCTGCGCTCATTGACTTCCCTGCCATGAACCTCGATCTGGACGACAAGAATATGGTCTTCCACGTAGAGCTGACCCCCGATGCTCAGGGCAACCGCGGGCACATCGAGGCCCCCTTCAATACGCCCTGGCGTACGGTTATCGTCAGCCGCGATGCACGCGATATCCTTGCCTCCAAGCTGACCTACAACCTCAACGAGCCTTGCGCCTACGAGACGACCGACTGGATCAAGCCTATTAAGTATGTAGGGGTCTGGTGGGAGATGATCACGGGCAAGAGCACCTGGGCCTACACCGATGACCTGCCTTATGTAAAGATCGGTAAGACCGACTACTCCAAGGCAAAGCCTAACGGTAAGCACGCAGCCAACACCCAGCACGTCAAGGAGTACATCGACTTTGCCGCCAAGCACGGCTTCGATGCCGTCCTGGTCGAGGGCTGGAATATCGGTTGGGAAGATTGGTTTGGTCACAGCAAGGATCGTGTCTTTGACTTTGTCACACCTTATCCCGACTTCAACGTCGCTGAGCTGCGTGACTACGCCAAGAGTAAGGGCGTGCAGATCATCATGCACCACGAGACCTCCAGCTCGGTCACTAACTACGAGCGTCACATGGAGAAGGCCTACAAGTTCATGGTCGACAACGGCTACTCCGCTGTCAAGAGTGGCTATGTGGGTAATATCATCCCTCGTGGCGAGTACCACTACGGCCAGAGCATGGTCAATCACTACCTCCACGCCGTCAAGGAGGCTGCTAAGCACAAGATCTCGGTCAACGCCCACGAGTCCGTCCACATGACGGGTCTGAGCCGTACCTACCCCAACCTCATCGCGCAGGAGTCGGCACGTGGGCAGGAGTATCAGGCCTTCGGCGGGAACAAGCCCAACCACCTCACCGTACTGCCCTTCACCCGTCTCATCGGGGGCCCCATGGACTACACGCCTGGGATCTTCCAGATGGACATCAGTAAGTACAACCCAGACAACAACTCGCACGTCAATACGACCATCTGCAACCAGCTGGCCTGCTACGTGACGATGTACAGCCCGCTGCAGATGGCTGCCGACCTGCCTGAGGTCTACGAGCGCCACATGGATGCCTTCCAGTTCATCAAGGACGTGGCTGTAGACTGGGATGACAGCAAGATCCTCGAGGCTGAGCCAGGGGAGTACATCACCATTGCCCGTAAGGCTAAGGGCAAGGATAGCTGGTTCGTCGGGAACGTCGCTGGCTACGAGGGTCACAAGAGCCAGCTGACGCTGGACTTCCTCGATGCAGGCAAGACCTACACGGCTACCATCTACGCCGATGGCAAGGGGGCAAACTACAAGACCAACCCTGAGGTCTATACTATCCGTAAGGTCAAGGTACGTAAGGGGAGCAAGCTGAGCCTTGCCTCAGCCCCAGGTGGTGGCTTCGCCATCTCCATCATCCCTGACGCGACGAAGTAATACGCTTTGGACCACGAGCACTAGGCTGCAGCGTCGACGACAAGCCTCGCGCTGCGGCCTAGTGTGTGTCCAAGGACTCTTTATCCCATACACTCACTTTATCAGTACGTAGAATGAAAAGGATTTTACGCCTTACCCTCCTTGCGCTCTCGCTGCTCCTGGTGGCTCTGCCTGCACTAGCGCAGGAGATCCAGGTCAAGGGCCGCGTGATCGACGAGAAGGGCGAAGCAATCATCGGCGCTTCGGTCAAGGTGCGCGAGACGCCCAAGGGTGCCGTCACCGACATCGAGGGTAATTTCACCGTATCCGCGCCTCGCAAGGGACACCTCGTGGTCACTAGCATCGGCTATAAGAGCCTGACGGTGGACCTCTCCACGAGCAAGCTCCCCCTCACCATCACCCTCGCAGAGGAGGCCAAGGCCCTCAAGGAGGTCGTCGTCATCGGCTACGGCTCGATGCAGAAGAAGGACCTCACCGGCTCCATCACCTCCATCGGGGAGAAGAGCTTCCAGAAGGGAGCTATCTCCACGGCTAGCGATCTGCTCGTCGGTAAGGTAGCTGGGGTGCAGATCACCCCCGAGGGTTCGCCTGGTGCAGGCGGCCGTATCCGCATCCGCGGTGGCGCCTCGCTCAACGCTAGCAACGACCCGCTGATCGTCATCGACGGGGTACCCATCGAGAACTCTGTTGTCGCTGGCGCTCCCAGCATCCTCAGCACGCTCAATCCCCAGGATATCGCCACGATGAACGTCCTCAAGGACGCCTCCGCTACAGCCATCTACGGCTCGCGTGCCTCCAACGGGGTCATCATGATCACGACTAAGAAGGGGAAGATGGGCCAGAAGACCCAGATCGCCGTCTCGGTACAGAACTCGCTCAGCGAGGCAGCCCGTCGCGTCAAGGTCCTCTCCGCAGACGACTACCGCGCCCTCATCCAGCGCATCGCTCCTGGCTCCGTATCCAAGCTGGGCACGGCGAGCACCGACTGGCAGGACGAGATCTATCAGCTAGCCTACGGCGGTGACTATAACATCAGCGTCAGCGGTGCTGCGGGCAAGCTGCCCTACCGCGCCAGCGCAGGCTTCTACCACCAGGAAGGGGTACTGAAGACGGATAAGATGAACCGCGCCAGCGGCTCGCTCAGCCTTAGCCCCCGCTTCTTCGATAACCACCTCTCGGTAGACGCTAACGCTAAGTTCAGCGCTACGCACAATCGCTTTGCCAATAAGGACGCCATCCGCGCGGCGGTAGAGTTTGACCCTACGCGCCCTGTCCGCAGCAGCGATGCCCTCTATCAGCCCTTCGGCGGCTACTTCACCTGGCTGGATGGCTCCAACCTCCGCACGCTCGCTCCACGTAACCCCGTGGCACTGCTCGAGCAGAAGGAGGACATCAGTGACGTCTTCCGTACGATCGCCAACCTCCAGCTGGACTACAAGCTCCACTTCCTCCCCGAGCTTCGCTTCAACCTTAACCTCGGCTACGACTACGCTTCGGGTAAGGGCACGGTCGTCATCCCTGAGAACTCCTCTCTGGGCTGGCAGCGCTACACGCTGAAGCGTGCTGGGCAGCCCGACGTGCTCAAGAGCGGGACCAACAACAGCTACGAGCAGCAGAAGCGCAGCCTCCTGCTGGACTTCTACGCCCACTATGCCAAGGACATCCCTGCCCTCAAGGGCCGCCTCGATGTCATGGCTGGGTACTCCTATCAGGACTGGAAGACCTCGGTGCACAACGCCCCTGACTACACCTACGACAAGACGCTGGTCACCAATCCCGTCTTCCCCGTAGACTACCCGCAGAATACCCTCGTGTCCTTCTACGGTCGTCTCAACTACAACCTGATGGACCGCTATCTGCTGACGGCTACGGTACGTACCGACGGCTCCTCGCGCTTCAGCAAGGACCAGCGTTGGGGTGTCTTCCCCGCTCTGGCTCTGGCGTGGCGCATGAACCAGGAGTCCTTCCTCAAGCCCATCTCCTGGATCGATGACCTCAAGCTCCGCCTTGGCTACGGCGTCACGGGGCAGCAGGACGGCATCGGTAACTACACCTACCTGCCCTTCTACTCGCTCTCGACGAACACCAACCGCTACCAGCTCGGCGACAGCTACTACAATATGCTGCGCCCCGCGGCCTACGATGCGGATATCCACTGGGAGACGACCGCTACCTACAACGTGGGGCTGGACTTCGGCTTCCTCGGCAACCGTCTCTCCGGTACGCTGGACTTCTATCAGCGCAATACCAAGGACCTGCTGAACGAGATCCCCGTACCTGCGGGGGCCAACTTCTCCAACCGCATCCTGACCAACGTAGGGAACATCGAGAGCAAGGGCTTCGAGCTAAGCCTCAATGCTACGCCCATCCAGACCAAGCGCTTCACCTGGGATGTCAACTACAATATCAGTGCCAACGATACCCGCATCACCAAGCTCAACGCCGTCGAGATCCCTGGCTACCAGGGCGTACCTACGGGTGGGGTACAGGGGGCTACGGGTAGCTACATCCAGATCCACAGCGTAGACTATGCGCCCTCGACCTTCTTCGTCTACAAGCAGGTCTACGGCGCTGATGGCAAGCCCGTGGAGAACAAGTTCGAGGACCTGCACAAGGACAATACCATCAACGACCTCGACAAGTACCGCGCCTTCGACCCCGAGCCTAAGGTCGTCATGGGCCTCTCCACGACACTGACCTTCGACCGCTGGACGCTCTCGACATCGCTGCGCTCCAACCTCGGCAACTATATCTACGACAACGTCAATGCCTATATGGCGAACCACGCTGCCGTGCTGAACTCGGGCCAGTTCTTCAAGAACACGACCTACGAGATCAACCACTCCAACTTCGCCAACGCTGGGGACAAGCAGATGCTCTCTGACTACTTCCTCCATCGTGCCTCCTTCCTCAAGATGGACAACCTGACCCTTGGCTACGACTTCGGTCGCATCCTCGGGCGTACGAGCCTGCGTGCCTCGGCTACGGTGCAGAATGTCTTCACGCTCTCCAGCTACAAGGGTGTAGATCCCGAGCGCTCGATCGACTTCAGCCTCTATCCTGTCCCCCGCACCTACACGCTCAACCTCTCATTCTCCCTCTAAGCTATCATCGCGAATATGCATACAGATAAGAAGAACCTCCGCCGAGGGCTACTCGTGCTGAGTGCTGCCTCCCTGCTGGGACTCAGCTCCTGCACCAAGGATCTGGATCGCTTCCCTACCAACGGAGAGACCCCAGAGAAGATCTTCTCCGATCCTGCCAAGACGCTGCAGGCCTTTGCCAAGGTCTATGGCGCCTACGGGCTCACGGGTAACGGGGGGGATGCCCGAGAAGGCAACGGCGGCGACATCGCCGGGATCGACGAGGGCTCGAGCGACTTCCTACGTCAGCTCTTCGTCCTGCAGGAGCTCCCCACCGAGACGGCTATCAACGCCTGGGGCGACCAGGGGCTGCCCGACATCCACGTACATAGCTGGTCGGCCTCCAATCCCTTCGTCCGCGGGCTCTACTACCGCTCGCTCTATCAGATCAAGCTCGCCAGCGACTTCCTCCGCAATACGGAGTCCCGCGCTGACGACGCGACCATCCGTGCCTACCGCGCTGAGGTGCGCTTCCTGCGCGCCTACCAGTACTGGGTGCTCATCGACCTCTATGGCAATCCTCCCTTCATCACCGAGGCGACGGCTACGGGTAAGGTCTATCCCCAGCAGATCAGCCGTGCTGAGCTCTTCAAGTACATCGAGAGCGAGCTCAAGGCCATTGACGCCGATCTGCTAGCGCCTAAGGCTGCGGGCTACGGCCGTGCCGACAAGGCTGCTGCCTGGGCGCTCCTCTCCCGCCTCTACCTCAATGCCGAGGTCTACACCGGGACGCAGCGCTACGCTGAGGCTGCTGAGTACGCCGAGCGTGTCATCTCCTCCGGGAGCTACAGCCTCAAGGCGGACTACAGCCAGCTCTTCCTCGCCGACAACAATGTCAACAATCCCGAGGTGCTGCTCTCCATCAACTACGATGGTCAGCGCTCGCAGAACTGGGGGGGGATGACCTACCTCATCAATGCCTCCACGGGTGGTACGGCTAAGGCTGTCACTGGGGTGAACATGGGCGTCAATGGCGGCTGGCAGGGTAACCGTGCTACTACGGGCCTCGTCGCGCTCTTCGGCACGAACGCCGCGAAGGACAAGCGCTTCCTGATGAAGGCTGCGGCTACGGCGGACATCACCGACGTCTCGAACTTCGACCAAGGCATCTACGTCTACAAGTTCCGCAACGTCACCAGTGCAGGCGCCAACGGCAGCAACGGGGACCACGCCGATACGGACTTCCCCCTGCTGCGTCTGGCGGAGCTCTACCTCAACTATGCTGAGGCAGCCGTCCGCGGCCACGCCGACGCTACCAAGGCCCTGCAGTACCTCAATCTCCTGCGCACCCGTGCCTATGGCAATGCCTCGGGCAACTACAGTGCGCTGCCTGACCTGAAGGAGCTGCTCGCCGAGCGTGGACGTGAGCTCTATTGGGAGGCTCAGCGCCGTACCGACCTCATCCGCTTCGGGCTCTTCACGGGCTCCAGCTACCTCTGGCCCTGGAAGGGCGGTGTGGCTAGTGGTAAGAGCATCGACGACTACCGCAAGCTCTATCCCATCCCTGCCGATGATCTTCAGGCCAACCCCGAGAATCTGAAGCAGAACCCTAACTACTAGGAGAGCTTCTTCCTCTTTATAAGCTGTGCGCCGTGGCTGCCGTGCTCCCTCCTCACCGAGGGACTGCGGTAGCCGCGGCCTTTTTTGTGTCCTGCCGTGTCCGCTTCATGGAGTGCCGTACAAGTTGGCTGTACCTTATCCTTGTTTTCCTTGGCTGCCTGCGCCCTGACGAGCCCCAGCGGGGCGATCCATTCAAAGCCCAGGGTGCGCAGCCCTGCAAGGGCGACCAAACCCTGGGTAAGATGAAGTAAATAGGATAGAGCCCTACAGGGGCGACCCTCAAAGCCTTCTTCGTGCAGCAGGAGCACGGCACAGCCTTCGCTAGCCCTTGTGTGGAGGTTCGCCCCTTAGGGGCTCGCTTAGCCTTCTCTCCTTAGCTGATGGCTGGTGAATATGCTGAGGGTATCTTGCCCTTGTCCGCCTGGGGCTAAGTGTGGAATCTATGCCGCGTTGCCGCTAGGGCTAGTGGGGGAGGCCTCCTGAGGGATATCCGTCAGCTCGCTGAGGGCTATCCGTCGCGGCGCTGAGGGACGTCGGTGGGGAGGCTGAGGGATATCCCTCAGCGAGGCGGGGAGCGGCTGTCGTCGTGCTGCGGCCTCCTAGCGCGCTGCATGGGGGCGGACTTAGACGAGCCTTCGTAGGCTGGAGAGAGGGGAGGCCTTCGCCCGCTTGTAGCACCTAGGATACTTAGGGCTTGAGGGATTTAGGCTATCTTTGCAGTCGACAGACCAAAACAAAGTATTTAAGCCATCCATAATGAACAAGAATAAGATCATCGTCGCCGGCATCGGGCCAGGCAGCGAGGAGGACATCACCCCCGCGGTGCTGCGCGCCGTCCAAGAGTCGGATGTCATCGTAGGATACAAGTATTATTTCCGCTTCGTCAAGGCCTATCTGCGCCCCGACGCTGTCTGTGTAGACAGCGGTATGAAGGCCGAGCGCCAGCGTGCCGAGGAGGCCATCAACTACGCTCTCGAGGGCAAGACCGTCTGCGTCATCAGCTCCGGTGACGCTGGTATCTACGGCATGTCCCCCCTCATCTACGAGATGATGCGGGATAAGGGTATCGAGGGCCTAGAGGTCGAGGTATTGCCTGGCATCAGCGCCTTCCAGAAGGCCGCAGCGTTACTGGGCTGCCCCATCGGCCACGACCTCTGCATCCTATCGCTGAGTGACCTCATGACGCCCTGGCTGCGCATCGAGCGCCGCATCGAGGCCGCTGCCTATGGCGACTTCATCACCGCTATCTACAACCCCAAGAGCCAGGGCCGCTACTGGCAGCTCTACCGCCTCATCGAGATCTTCTCCCAGCACCGCTCCCCCGATACGCCTGTCGGCTACGTACGGCAGGCAGGGCGTCCCGAGCAGGAGGTGACGCTGACGACGCTGGCGGAGTTCGACCCCGAGCAGGTGGACATGTTCACCGTGGTGCTGATCGGCAATACCCAGAGCTACACCTGGGAGGGGCACTTCATCACGCCCCGCGGCTACTACCGTGAGGGGCAGCTGGAGCAGGATGTCAAGGTCGGTCAGGGTATCATGATCGAGAGCTTCCGCACCATCAACAGCGAGCTGGCGAACCCCAATGTCCCTCTCGACCATAAGTGGGCGCTCATCCACAGCATCCACACGACGGCGGACTTCGAGATGGAGAAGATCCTCTACACCGACCCCAAGGCCGTTGAGCGTATGCATCAGGCTGTCGTCGAGGGCCGACTCAAGACCGTCATCACCGACGTCACCATGGTGGCCTCGGGCATCCGTAAGGGCGCTCTCGAGCGCCTCGGCGTAGAGGTCAAGTGCTACCTCAACGATCCTCGTGTAGCCGAGATCGCTGCTAGCAAGGGCATCACGCGCTCGCAGGCAGGCATCCGTCTGGCAGTAGAGGAGCACCCCGATGCGCTCTTCGCTGTGGGCAATGCACCGACGGCCATCATCGAGCTCTGCGAGCTGATCCGCCGCGGTAAGGCCCATCCTCAGGGGATCATCGCCGCGCCCGTGGGCTTCGTCAACGTGCGTGAGTCGAAGTACATGGCTAAGGTCTTCAAGGATATCCCCAAGATCATCGTCGAGGGGCGTAAGGGCGGCAGCAACCTCGCCGCGACGCTCGTCAATAGCATCCTGACGCTCGACGACGCCGAGCAGCTCCGCCCCGGCCGCGACGTCTAGCCGTCCCGCCCGCGAGCTACAAAAACAGTCAGGCCTATGTCCCCCCTCGGGGACATAGGCCTGACTGCTTTTCTAGAGGGGTGCCTCCACCGAGTACTCTACGCTTCTGTGCACAGCATTCACGCCGTCTCCCTAGTGCCTGCCTAGAGTAGGCCCTCCTATTCGGGCTAAGGGTCGCCCCTGTAGGGCTCTATCCTAATTTGTACTACCTAACTCAGGATTTGGTCGCCCTTTCAGGGCTACGCACCCTGGGCTTTGGAGGGGTCGCCCCGCTG
>NZ_CALIXW010000036.1 GCF_938046015.1 uncultured Porphyromonas sp.
GCCAGACTAGTGTATACGCACCTACAGCCCACGAAAGGTAATTACATTGGGATTTTTTGATCCGTTCATATAATGAGGTGTTATATGTCTCATTATGGGATCGTCTTTTCTCGATTGAATGAAATCCAATGAAAACCAAAATATGTTGTAGCGACAGATAAAACACGCCTAACACAAGAGCTTCGTTTACAGGAGTGGCCCCAAATAGGATGATCTCTCCCGCACTCTGTCGTCCCCATAGAGAAAGGCCGTTAACCCCAACAAACTGTAAAGAAGCCAGCATCAAGATGTGAAAGGGATGGAAATCTCGAGCATATCGTACTTCTCTGATCAGCTGCACAGTGAAAGAACATAAGAACCACAAGCATATAAAGAGGAATAAGGCTGAAGAACCCTCCAACGAGAATCCATATATCAACACTGCGAATAGAATATGTACAAGGAATTGCAGGTACAGGAATTGTTGTCGTAATCTGATAATATTCATGCCTTATCTTGTAATCAAAACTTATAATCAAAACTTACCATTCTCTTTGGGAAAGTCCGATAGAAATGAAATAGCTTAATGTTTTGGCTCTCGATACGCTAAAAATGCTCCCGCTGTCTCTAACTACGATCAAGAGGATTAAAACCACATGCAGTACTGTTCCAAGGAGGCGGATATGGTTACGTGGGGATTATAAGGTTCCGCTATTCAACCTCCTTCCGTACTTCGTTGTATATGTAGCCATAATTATGTGAGCAACTAATAGGCTCAATACGACTTGGGACAAAGAGCTTCTCCAAGATGCTAGGGTAAAAGCGAGGGCAAGAGACGTTAAGGCAGAGGCGATATATAGAACCCCTAGCTTCGTATGATTGTTGGTGGCTATTAGGGTTATGCTGCTTGCTGTCCAAACACTTTCTAAGACGAGTATAACCAAGAATGAAGCCATGAGCGAATAGCTAAAGACAATGGCACCCTGAGTCCAGAAATCATATAGATAAGGACCGATAATAAGCAGTGCTAGTGAAGCTGCTATTGCACCCAAGAAAGTCCACTTTACAGCCTTCCGGTGCAGTGCTCTCATCCGTTCGTAGTCCTTCTCACCATAGGATATCGAATACTCTGGCCAGACGGATGAGTTGATGATCCCCAATAATCCTTTAGTCGAATTGCATAGAGTCCTCGTTGTATTGAATAATACAACACTGTCCGCGCCAAAGAAACGATTAACTAGCAATGTATAACCCTGTAGTACGATTGTATGCCCTAAGGGAAAGAATAAGAAGGATACGGACGGGAATAATAAGCTCCTGAGCTCCCTTAGATTGATTGAATTCCAAGTGAACCTGTAGTTATAAAACTTCTTGGCGTCCCAGACTTTGAATGGTAGCAATACGATGTAGGGGAGAATCAGTAGCGAGCTCAGCCATGTTAATGGTAGATCTAGATAGAGCACAAGCCCAGTTATCGCGATAGTCAATAACGTAGCGACATAGTCCAAATACATTCCCCGGCTCATATTGTGGGTCGCTCTATAGATCGCATTGGGCACCCCGAAGAGCATCTTGATGAAGATATTGACTGCCAGCGCTGTGAAAATCCATGTGGCCTCTAGCGTCGTTAATCTACCTAGGCTCAGATACTCTTTGATGTCAAAAAAGAAGGTCGAGACCCACCATAGCAAAAGGGAAAGTCCACCTACAGCGGCTATGATTAGGATGTTGTTGGTGATTAATGTATCGCACTCTTTTTGCTTGTGTTCAGCTAATCTAATCGCGAATAGATTTTGGGTGACCATATTCAGCCCCCCATCGGTCATTTGGAAGAAGGCAGTCGCAGAGGTCAAGACTATCCAGTCGCCATATAGCTCATTCCCCCAGATGTGTATATAGAATGGAATTAGGACTAGCTGATTGGCTATGTTAAGCAGTATTCCGAGGAATGATGCGAACATATTCTTCCGAATAGGTGAGTTGATTCGCTTGTATAATGATGCAAATGACATAGATACAGTTTCCTCGAATTGCTTGTGTATTTCTTCTCCCTAGCGCTTGAAGACGCCGCAGAAGTCGAGCACGACATTGGTGGTGTCGTGGGGAAGGGCCTTGAAGGGTGTATGTGCCGTCAGGAAGGCGATGATGTCGGCACGCTCATAGGCTTCGCGATACTCGGTGAGCGTGTAGTTCTTATAGCTCGAGACGTTGGGCTCGACGATGAGGAGCTGATGCTCTGGGTGCTCACGCTGTACCTGTTCCATGATGTGGATCGCGGGCGACTCACGCAGGTCGTCGATGTCTGGCTTGAAGGCAAGTCCCATCAGGGCGATGACGGGCTTGCGACCATGCTTCAGCTCAAACTCTAGAGCCGCGCTGTGGATACGTTCAGCGCACCATACAGGCTTGTAGTTATTGCGCTCACGTACGAGGGCAATCATTTGGCTTTCACCTGGGAAGGCAGCCGTGAGGAAGTAGGGGTCTACTGCGATGCAGTGGCCACCGACACCGCAGCCTGGCTGGAGGATGTTCACGCGGGGGTGCTTGTTCGCTAGCTCGATGAGCTCCCATACATTGATCCCAGCCTTATCGCAGATGAGTGAGAGCTCGTTGGCGAAGGCAATCTGAGCGTCACGGCTAGCGTTCTCCGTCAGCTTGCACATCTCTGCTGTACGGGCATTGGTAGGGTGCAGCTTGCCTTGGACGAACTGAGCATAGAAGCTCTGCGCCTTAGCCGTTGACTCGGGATTGATTCCTCCGATGACTCGGTCATTGTGCACCAGCTCGTGGATCACATTGCCCGGGAGCACGCGCTCGGGGCAATAAGCAACGTAAATCTTATCCTTGAGCTCGGGGCGCTGGCTGAAGATGAGTTCAGCCATCAGCTCCGTCGTACCTACAGGAGAGGTGGACTCGATGACAAAGAGGTCTCCTTCCTTGAGGAGAGGAAGTGCTGCGCGGGTGGCAGCCTCTACATAGGATATGTCGGGCTCATGATCTCCCTTGAAGGGGGTGGGGACGACGATGAAATACGCGTCACTAACCTCGGGACTTGTCTGGGCATACATCTGACCCGTGTGTACGACCTCTTGCAGCAGCTCCTGTAGACCAGGTTCTATAATATGCAGTTCCCCCGCGTTGGTCTTTGCGACAACGTCGGGATTGATGTCGACACCGCAGACCTTAACACCATGCTTAGCTGCGATGATAGCAGTGGGGAGGCCGATGTAGCCTAGCCCGAGGAAACAAGCTTTCATAATCCTATTACAGTACTTTTGTTGATTCTAGATCTATTTTTTGCGAAGGTGATGATAGCCTTTGAGAAGCGAATAATACGCGTTGAATAGCAGGTGTTGGAGTGGGATCGGGAGGTAGAGATAGATCCAACACAGGATTCTCTCCCGGCTAGGGCTCGCTGGATTAGTGCTGGCAGAGGCGATATCCTTTCGATATGAACTTAATCGTTCAAGCAAGGCTTTCTGCTCCGGCCCACTCGTTTGTCCCCTGTAAGCATACTCGATGGTGCGTAAGAGAGTTCCCCTTAAAAACCCATTGATATCCTGTCGGTAGTGAGTATCCCTTATGTTAAAGTGGTCTATGGCTTTGTCAAATGCAGTTCGTAGCCGCGCAAGGGAGTGCTCTGACTCTTGATATGGGTGGAGCCTCTTTGATAAACTACCTAGATGCTGTATATATGAATACTCAGTACTAGAGCGGAGGAGTATTTGCTTAACATACAGCATATAGGTTAGGACGAAAAGATGATCCTCATGAAAAAATATGCTAGTATCAAACTGCAAGGAGTGCGATCGTATCAGCTCTGTGCTGTACAACTTCAGAAAAGGGTAGCCTGAATGTAATATTTGATATCTAGGTATAAGCGTATCTACCTCATCTGGGGTAATGAGTTTGTCGGGATAAGCGATAGTCGATAGAGGCTTCCTCCCTAGATCGGTCATAATACGCATTCCCTGCAAGACTAAAGTGTTCTGCTCAGGAATCCCGTGTGCAAAAAATTCCCCGATGTACTTGGGGCCTATAAGATCATCAGAGTCAAGGAAACACAGCCAAGGCGTCCTAGTCTCTAATATGCCTTTGTTGCGAGCTGCTCCTGGCCCAGAGTTCTTCTGAGATAGTACCCGAACTCTAGAATCACGCTGCTGGTATGCCTCGCAAATTTTGAGTGAGTTATCCGTACTTCCATCGTTGATGAGGAGTAGCTCAAACTCCTTGAATTCCTGTTGGAGTACGCTCTCGATACAATCAGCCAGATATTTAGCGGCATTGTACACAGGAACAATAACCGTTACTTGCGCTATATTCATTTCCATACTTTGAGCTTACTCTTTATTAGGGTTGCTATCTGGGTCCGTTCGTTGCGCTCTAGCCCGATGGTGTAGATAATTATAAGAATAAGTAACAGACTACTGGTACTCCGCAGAATAATAGCTCCCAAATTATTGCCCTGGATATAACTTTGGATGCTCCAACTTACGGCAAAGCTCAGCAAAACAACCCCTACAACTGGGAGTAGGTAGCGTATATAACGTCGTATAGATAGCCCAATACTTTTAGTAACAATGTACAGCCGAACGATCTGGGCAATGACTTCAGTTAAAAAATATACCCCAATTACTTGGGAGGGAGATATGCCAGCAAACTTGAGTAGTAGGTATGCAACTGGCACTACCATTAGAAGTACAATCCCCTCATAAATCTGGAATTTGCGAATATTACCAGTGGCATGTATCGCAGATAATAACGGGATCCTGAATGGAGAGATGAGTTCTACGCAAAGGAAAATCACTGACATCTCTGCTGTGTAGGGTGGAATCTCTCCTAGCCAAAGATTAAGTACCGATTCAATGGATATGAGTAATGGGGCTACAAGCAGGAGGGTTAGGTAGAAACCATATTTAGAAGACATGAGGATCAGTGTGTACACAGCCTCCTTTTGACCTTGGGCATACTGCTTGATGATCTGAGGGCGGACCGCTGTCTGAAAACTCAAGATGATGTTCTCAATGGCTGTCTGTATTTGTACAGCAAAGCCTCGGGCAGCATTAGCTATTGGGCCAAAGAATAGGTTGAGCAAGATATTGAGCCCCTGTGTGTAACCAATAACGGAGAGACTGCCAGAAGCATTCCAACCTACAAAACCTAAGACCTCCTTCCCAATGACCTTGTCGTATCTAGGCTTTGCTCGTTCTTCATTGAACAAATAATGGCTAACTAGGCTATAGGTCAGATTTACTAACAGCTGGATGGCCAAAGTAAATAGTCCAAAATATAGGAGGCGGTCTACTTCGAGACGACTAATTAAGATGACAGCACAGAGCCTCAGGAGAGCCTCGCCAATGGCAACGTAAGCATAAATATCCATGCGCTCATGGGCCATAATAAGCGAGCTGTCGGGCACGGAGATAATTGATGCTGCTGCGGAGATTGAGAAGAGTTGAAGTAGCCAGAAGGCCGTGTCCGCTCGCTCAGTAGGAATGTCCAGCATCGAATATACGAGATAGTGAGCGACGAGCTGGGTTGCGATGATAAATAGCAGAGCAAGGCCTATGTGTAGGAACTGTAACGTCGAATAATAGCGTCGAATTTTCTCAACAAGCCCTTCTCCTAGCGCATGGGTAATAAAGCGGGAGGAGGCTCCAGCGAGAGAAGAGTTGAGAAAGGACAAAGATACGATGATCCCTCCGATTAGATTATATACCCCCAAGTCTACTACTCCTAGGCTCTGGAGTAGCACGCGCGAGGTATATAGGCTAACCCCCAGCACTAATATCATGCGTAGGTAGAGGAATAGCGTATTCTTTGCGATTTGCTTGTGTCCAGTTGCCATATTCTATTCTCTATAGAGAGGGCATGAGCTGCTCCGCACTGCCTGCAGCCTGCGGGCTACGACGCCGACGAAGGCGAGGTAGGCGACGTAGTCTAGGACGAGTGTCGCCCAGACGTTCGTAGTCGTGAGGAGTACTAGGTGAAGTACCCCGAGAAGGACTGCGCTCAGCAAGATGATGAGGCGGGTCCTGGCCTGAGAATAGCCCTGGTCGAGCAGATAGTGATGTATATGATGGCGATCCGCAGAGAACGGGCTGCGGCGCCTGTAGATGCGCAGGAAGAAGAGGCGTGCCGTGTCGAACATCGGGAGTAGCAGCGGCGCTGCTCCCAGTGCTAGAGGGGCTACGTCTAGTCGTGTGATGACTTCGCTAGGCAGGCTCAGCGACTGAAGCCAAAAGAAGCTGACTATAGTGCCTAGCGTCAGGGAGCCCGTGTCCCCCATGAAGAGCTTGGTCTGGCTCGTGGACCTGCCCCATACATTATAGTATAGGAAGGGGATAAGGGTCGCGATCACCGCGCAGGCAAAGACTGCAATGCCGCTATGGGCCGCAGTCCCTAGGCAGCTAAAAAGGAGTAGGTAGAAGCCCATCGAGAGGACGACGAAGCTCGCTGCGAGCCCATCCAGGCCATCGATGAGGTTGAAGGCGTTGACGACGAGCATTACGGCTATCACGAGGAGCGCCATCTGCAGGAGATGCGGCAGGTGGGTGAGGGGCTCGAAGCCCGAAAACGGAGCTGCGGGTAGCTTAAGTACCAGCAGGATGGCGGCGAGCATCTGTATCGGAGCTTTGAAACTTGCCTTTAGGCCCGACAGGTCATCAAAGATCCCCGTGACGTAGAGGATGAGTGTAGCCAGCAGCAGGTGTAGGTACTTCGAGTTGACCTCAAAGGGGACCACTCCTGTGAGGAGGGGGGAGAGGAAGGCTGCTAGGGCGAGGCCGAATAAGATGCTGGGGAGGAAGCTCAGGCCTCCAAGACGAGGCACGGGGAGCGAGTGTGAACTGCGTTCGTTCGGTTGGTCGTACAGCTTGTGCGCGTAGGCAATACGGAGCACCTTCTTGAGTAGAACCCAAGAAAGCCCTAGCGCGCCAACGCTAGCTAAGATGACACTTACTAAATCTCCCGTACGCATGTTCATAATGAGCTTCTAGGCTAGAACTTAAGGTGACTTGATATCAGGCGGTTAGCCGATGTCTGCATTATACCGTCATCTAGCCCGGCCTACGCGCAAAGATAGCGCAAGTCTAGTAGTTGTGCAAGTCTAGAGGCTAAATAGTCAGAATGGTAGGAAGATGTCAGTAACTGGAGCTGTAAGTCCGCCCACACTGA
The DNA here is from genome assembly GCF_938046015.1 of uncultured Porphyromonas sp. Taxonomy (GTDB): domain Bacteria; phylum Bacteroidota; class Bacteroidia; order Bacteroidales; family Porphyromonadaceae; genus Porphyromonas. The sequence goes on from NZ_CALIXW010000036.1 coordinate 7,156, forward strand.
TCCTCCTCTGGAGGGTAGATTTAGGGGCTGAAGTGAGAGCACTCATGGATAAGCCGCATCGTGCTGAGGGCTAACTGGTGTCGAGAAAAGTAATATAAGAACTGGCGCTGAGGCTTATCAGTCAGCGCGCTGATGGATAAGGGGGACGAGTAGAAGTTATATAATAAATCTCGCTGAGCCCCTGCTCGGGATTTGCTAAGTCCTTGGTGGGAGATCGCCCTAAGACGGCTTGGGGCTCGCCGAGGGAGGGCTGTAGGCTCGATGAAGGCCTATGATTTACTCGCTTGTGGGACTAGCCGCACTTGTCTGAAGGGTAGCTGGGGGGAGGGCTACGGACGGTGAGCTTAGTTGGCCTGCTCGAGGCTTGGGCTGCTCAAGCAGAATATGTCAGTAACAGAATGTCAAGTTCTGAGCGATATGTGGCCCTCCAGGGAGGGAATCTGCCACAAATAGGGTGGAGGGGCGCGCTTCGCAGGGTAGAGTCGGGATGAGACCGTTGAGGCCAAACCTCTAGGCTTCTTGGCATTTTGCTAACTCTAGTTTATTCCTTAGCTTTGTGACAAGCAATAAAGCTACTTAGCTGTTAGAGCAAAGCGGCCTCTATCACTTATCAAACGGTGTCCAACGATGCTACGACCTATGGGCAAGTCCCGTGGGGAGTCCCTCGCGGCCGACTTGCTGTGACATACACATTATTATATAGTTAGTTTAAGACTATGGACGAACAGAAAGCGGTCAAGACGCTCAAGGACATCGTCATCCGATTCTCAGGAGACTCGGGTGACGGGATGCAGCTGACGGGGACGATCTTCTCTGACCTCTCTGCCATGACGGGGAACACCATCTCGACCTTCCCAGACTTCCCAGCTGAGATACGTGCCCCACAGGGTACGCTGAGTGGGGTCTCCGGCTACCAAGTACAGATCGGCTCGCGAGCGGTGCGTACCCCAGGGGAGCGCGCTGATATCCTCGTGGCTATGAACCCCGCGGCCCTCAAGGTCAGCGTGGGCTACCTCAAGAAGGACTCGATCATCATCATCGATACCGATTCCTTCGCAGCCAATGACCTGCGCAAGGCCGAGTTCCAGACCGAGGATCCCTTCGAGGAGCTCGGGCTACGTACCCAGCAGATCATCCCTGCGCCTATCTCCTCGGTCGTGAAGGAGGGGCTCAAGGACTTCGGCCTTGATGCCAAGAGCGCCCTGAGATGTAAGAACATGTTCGCTCTGGGGCTCATCTGCTGGCTCTGTGATCGTCCACTGGGACCAGCTGAGGCCTTCCTCGACCGCAAGTTCGCCAAGAAGCCCCAGCTGCGCGACGCCAATAAGGCCTCGCTCAACCACGGCTTCGACTTCGGGGCCAATACCCACGCCTCGGCAAGCATCTTCCGTATCGAGACGCAGAAGCCTACTCCAGGCCGCTACCTCGATATCAACGGGAATAAGGCTACCGCCTATGGCCTCATCGCAGCTAGCGAGCGTGCCGGGCTGGAGCTCTTCCTCGGGAGCTATCCCATCACTCCTGCGACGGACATCCTCCACGAGCTAGCCAAGCACAAGGCGCTTGGGGTAAAGACGGTGCAGGCTGAGGACGAGATCGCCGGGATCTGTACCGCTATCGGTGCGGCCTTCGGCGGTGACCTCGCCGTGACGACGACCTCTGGCCCAGGCCTTGCGCTCAAGGGCGAGGCGATCGGGCTGGCTGTGATGGCCGAGCTGCCGCTGGTCATCATCGACGTCCAGCGTGGGGGGCCCTCTACGGGGCTGCCTACCAAGAGCGAGCAGACCGACCTCATGCAGGCGCTCTACGGACGCAATGGGGAGGCTCCGCTCCCCGTCGTCGCAGCTACGACGCCTGATACCTGCTTCCTCTATGCCTATTGGGCTGCCAAGCTCGCCCTCGAGCACATGACGCCCGTCATCCTGCTGACGGACTCCTTCATCGCGAACGGCTCCAGTGCCTGGCGCATTCCCGAGGCCGATACCCTCCCCGACATCAAGCCTCAGTACGTCGATCAGCTGCCCGAGGGGACAGAGAACTGGCGTCCCTATCTACGCAACGAGGAGACCCACGTGCGCTACTGGGCCGTACCGGGTACCCCAGGCTTCGAGCACCGACTCGGGGGACTGGAGAAGAACTACAAGACGAGCGCCATCAGTACCGACGCGGCTAACCATGCCCTCATGGTCGCTACCCGTCAGGCCAAGATCGACTATATCGCCAACAGCATCCCGCTGCTGGAGGTAGAGGGGGATCAGGACGCCGAGGTCCTCGTCGTCGGCTGGGGGGGCACCTACGGCCACCTCTACGAGGCAACGCATAAGGTGCGTGAGCGCGGCTACAAGATCGCCCACCTGCACTTCAGCTTCATCAACCCGCTACCTAGCAATGCCGCTGAGCTGCTGCTACGCTACAAGAAGGTTATCGTCGCTGAGCAGAACCTCGGACAGTTCGCCCGCTACCTGCGTGGCCTGATCCCAGGCTTCGCCCCACGTCAGTACAACGAGGTGACTGGACAGCCCTTCGTCCTCTCGCACCTCATCGAAGAATTCATCAAGCTAATCGAGGAGTAAGATCATGGATACGAATGCAAATGCCGTCAAGCTCGATGCTAAGAGCTTCAAGAGCGACCAGTACGTACGCTGGTGCCCAGGCTGTGGTGACCACGGCGTGCTGGCGACGCTACAGAAGGCTATGGCTGATGTAGGGGTGACGACGGAGCAGACCGCCGTGATCTCGGGGATCGGCTGCTCCTCGCGTCTGCCTTACTATATCAATGCCTATGGCTTCCACACGATCCATGGTCGTGCCGCAGCCATCGCTACGGGGCTCAAGACGGCTCGTCCTGACCTCTGCGTCTGGATCGCCACGGGGGATGGTGATAGCCTCGCTATCGGGGGGAATCACTTCATTCATGCCGTCCGCCGCAATGTGGATCTCAACTTTATCCTCTTCAACAACCGCATCTATGGGCTGACGAAGGGGCAGTATTCGCCTACCTCCGAGCGCGGCTTCGTCTCCAAGAGCTCGCCCTACGGCACGGTGGAGGATCCCTTCATCCCTGCTGAGCTCTGCTTCGGGGCTCGCGGTCGCTTCTTCGCCCGCTCGCTGGACATTGACATGAAGCTCCTGGGCACCTGCATGGTAGCAGCCGCTCAGCATAAGGGCGCGGCTATCGTCGAGGTGCTGGTGAACTGTGTGATCTTCAACGACGGCGTACACAAGGGGGTAGCAGATCGCGCCACCCGCGAGGAGCGCTCCATCGTGCTGCATCACGGAGAGAAGATGATCTTCGGTAAGGAGAAGAACAAGGGGATCGTCCTCGATGGGCTTCGGCTCAAGGCTGTGACCATCGGTGAGGACGGCTATACGCTGGACGATGTGCTGACGCACGATGCACACGAGGAGGATCCTACGCTGCACACCATGCTCGCTATGATGGGGACCAATGATGATATGCCCGTAGCTATGGGCGTCATCCGCGACGTCGCAGGCATCAGCTACGACGAGGCGGTCACGCAGCAGATTGAGGAGGTCAAGGCTCAGAAGCCAGGCATCCGCAAGCTAAAGGACGTGCTCCTCAAGGAGGCCTACTGGGAAGTCAAGGCCGAGGATCTCTAGTCCTAAACCATGCCTGGAGCGCCGCATAGCGCTCGGTGGACAGAACGACAAAGGGGTTAGCACCACGTAGGTGCTAGCCCCTTTGTCGTATCCTAGGAGGTCGAGGTCGCCTAGCGGAGGAGGGAATGGATATTCTCCACCAGGAGGGAGAGGGCTACGGGATTCATGCCGCCCTCGGGGATGATGATGTCGGCGTAGCGCTTGGAAGGCTCTACGAAGTCCCGGTGCATAGGCTTGACGGTAGAGAAGTACTGCTTGAGCACCGAGTTCATGTCGCGTCCGCGCTCCTGGACATCGCGCACGAGGCGGCGTGCTAGGCGTACGTCAGCATCGGTATCGACGAAGACCTTGACGTCCATCAGTTCGCGTAGCTCCTTATGTTCGAGGATGAGGATACCATCGAGGATGAGCACCTTGGCAGGGTGTACGAGTACCGTCTGCGGGAGTCGGTTGTGCTCGGTGAAGGAGTAGACGGGGCGCTGGATGCTCTGTCCCTGCTTGAGCTGGCGGATGTGCTCGATCATCATATCCGTGTCGAAGGAGTGTGGATGGTCGTAGTTGAGCTGGGTGCGCTCCTCGAAGCTCAGTTCGTCGTGGGCCTTATAGTAGTAGTCGTGGCAGAGCGTGGTGACGTGCTCCTCGACAAAGGCCTCCTGCAGCTTGCGTACGAGGGTAGACTTACCAGAGGCTGAGCCTCCAGCGACACCAATTACCGTAGTTTGATTAGGACTCATCGGGATGATTTTATGCTGATAGTGATTGTTTACTTGCGGCGAGAGGCAGCGCCCGTGGCTGCCGTGGGGTCTTGCTCCTTGGCCTTCTTGCTGCTGAGCTGCTCGAGCTGCTTCCTGAGGCGCGCTTCGTCGCTCGTCCAGATACGGCGCTTGACTTCTTCGGGGCTGGCCTCCTGGCTGGTGCCAGGGTGGACGATGAGGGCGTACTTGAATCGTAGGATCTTCTTGCACTTCTCCTCCAGCAGCTGGGCGGAGATCTGCCCCTTGGTGAGGGCTTGCTCTAGCTCCCGTAGTGCCTGCTGGGGCTGAGGAGGGCCAAGGAGGATGTCGTTGCCTGCCAGCAGCGCTGCGACGATGAGGGATTCCCCTGGCTTGACTTGTGCGCCCTTCATCTCGAGGGCATCGGTGAAGATGAGTCCCTTGAAGCCCATCTGCTTCTGGAGCAGCTCCGTGGTGATGGGGCGGCTGAGGGAGGCGGGTCGTCCCGTAACATCATAAGCGGGAACACGTAGGTGGGCTGTCATCACACCGCCATAGCCAGCGGCGAAGTAGCTACGGAAGGGAGCGAGCTCGAGTGCCTCCATCCGTGCCTTGCTGGCGCCCACGCTCGGGAGCGTCTTGTGCGAGTCCTCAGAGGTGTCGCCATGGCCAGGGAAGTGCTTTGCTACGGAGAGGACGCCGCCCGACTCGAGTCCTTGGGCGTAGGCCAGTGCTCCACGCTTGACCTCTTCCACAGTGCTGCCGAAGCTACGCGTGCCGATGACAGGATTGCGCGGATTGCTGTTGACGTCTAGCACGGGGGCGAAGTTGATGTGTATCCCCATGAGGCGGCATTGGCGGGCGACCTCACGGCCGTAGGCCTCGAGGAGCTGGGGGGAGGCGGCTGCGATCTGCTGGCTACGGGGATAGCGCGGGGCATCCTTGAGGCGCATATAGAGCCCCCATTCGCCGTCGAGGGCGATGAGCAGGGGGGTACGGGCTGCCTGTTGTAGGCGGAGGGTAAGCTGGCGCTGCTCTGCCAGCAGTCCCTTCTGGAAAAGGATGCCGCCCCACTGCTCCCGCTTCAGGCGCTCCAGCAGCTGTGTGCTGTCGGCGGGGATGGGGTAGATGATGGGCATGAGGAGCTGCCCGAGGCGCTCGCGGGTGCTGAGCTCCTGATATACACTGTCGACCCAGCGCTCCATAGGACGCTGGGGGACACCCTCTAGGATGCGTAGGGATCTAGGGGCAGTGGGGCGCTGGGCTACTAGTGGGAGCGCCGCGAGTAGTAGGAGGGTGCAGCGGAGAAGAGGAGTGATCATCTCGAGATCATGCAGTTACTTAGGCGCGCGGCGGAAGACCCAGAAGCGCTGTAGGGTGTAGTTGAAGAGGACGGAGACGACGAGGTCGGCTGCTAGCTTACCCAGCTTGTAGTCGACACCAGCATAGCGCTGCAGTGCATAGGTGCCTAGGTACTTGAGCAGGATGCTGCCCGCGACGGTGAGGGCAAAGCGGAGGAGCTGCCCCTTGAGACTGCTCGTGTAGCCCGCCTTAGGGTCGCTGCTGCGGAAGGTCCAGTAGCGATTGAGCGTGAAGTTGATGATCGCCCCCACGACACCTCCGATCGCAATCGCCCAGAAGAGGGGGAAGCCTAGGAGCTGACGGCAGCAGACCATCAGCCCATAGTCCACGACAGAGCCAGCACCAGCTGAGACCTGCGCTAGGGAGAAGGTGAGCACTAGGGCTCGGAGACGAGCGCGGATTCCCAAGGGGCTCCTAGGACTCGGATGAGTGCTCCTCCTTCTGCTCGAGGCGTGCAGCAGCGTCACGCTCGTTGGCCAGTGCCAAGAGACCTGCGAAGTCTGTGAGGAAGGCGATGAGCAGGACGACCGAGATAGCGAGGCCTATCCACTGGATGCTGCCTGGGAAGAAGTACTCGCTAGAGAAGAGCAGGGCGAGGATGATACGCACCTCCGTCGGGCCGAGGAGGCCCGAGTCGATGGAGTAGCGGTCGGTGACCTTGTAGCGGAGCTGTGAGATGATCATCTCTGCACCGTAGAGGGCGACGAAGATGAAGCCGACGAGCTTCCACTCAGACGCTACGTAGCTGTAGTAGCCTAGCCCGATAGCTACGATGCCTATCCAGTCGACGACGATGTCGAGGCAGAAGCCGAACCACTTGCGGGGCTTACCTCGGTAGTAGGCGAGGCGTCCATCGAGCGAGTCGCCGAACCAGTTGATGGCGAAGCCCAGGGGGGTGAGTAGGAGCCACCAGCTCTCACCCGTCAGCGCCCCGAGGAGCATGAAGAGGGCTACGAGGAGGTTACCACAGAGCCCGATGGTGGTGAGCATATTGGAGGTGACCCACCGCGGCATACGCTCGACGAGGTAGGCGATGAGGGCGAGCTCCTGGGTGTGGAGCACGTTGGTGCGCTTGCGATCTTGGCTGATCGACTTCTTTGTATCCGACATAGGGTATGATGTCTTTGTGCTGGTTGGCCCCAAGCGGGGAGGGGTGAGGCTGCTGTTCTTATTCCATATTAGAGTACTAGCGAGGGCCAAGGCTTAGTCGCTACCTCGAGTGGCTGGCTAGTGTGGCTGGGCTAGCTGGGGCTGTGAGGCGGCTTTGCCGCCCTTACCCCAGCGCTTGTAGTACTCGATGTTCTTGTCTATGCGCTGCTTCTTAGCCGTGTCGGGCTTGACCTTGCGCAGCTCTTGGGGCTTGGACTCCATAGGATCCGTGGCACGGATGTCCCACTGCTCCTCGGTGGTGAAGCCCTTCTTGATGGCGAAGGTCTGGGGGCAGTAGTAGACCTCCTCGGGCTGTCGGGGGTAGTCCCCTGGCGTGAAAGCGCCATTGTCGTCTGCGTCTACGATGAGGCGCAGGTAGTACTCCCCTGGCTTGAGGTCCTTGAAGCGTACCTCGAGGCGACCTAGGCTATCGGAAGCTGCCGGCTTCGCGCTGGGCTGGCTTAGGCTATCGCGAGCGGCTTCCTTGGGGCGTTGGGTGAGGCTGTCCACTGCTCCACGTGCCTGCTGGCGCTGCTTGCTGAGCAACTGCTGGAGGACGGCATCGGAGGCCTCGGACTGGGGCGTGGGGCTGGCCTTGGGCTGAGCCGTAGTACGCTGCGTGCTGTCCTTAGCGATGGGGAGCGCTTTGGCCTGGGCGATGACGGCGTCGCTCTTGTCGAGGAGCTGCACGAGGGCGTGCTCACGTATGCCCTTGAGTTGGACGGAGAGCTGGCCAAACTCCTGCTCCGCAAGGGTGCTTTGGCGGAAGCTCAGTGAGTCGGCTGCCGCCCCGTAGATGTCGCGTACGGCTGCCGAGTCGAGCTTCAGCTGATACTGCTGTCCATAGCCTCGGGCGAAGTGTAGGCTGTAGCTGAGGCGGTCGAGACTGTCCTGCACGAGGGTGAAGTCAAGGGGCTTCGTTGTGGAGTCCACCGTCACCGTTAGCCGCAGCGCCTCCTTGGACAGCTGAGCGAGGGGACGGCTTGCGGTGATCTTGAGGCTATCCTCTAGGCTTTGGGCGCGTAGCCCAGTGGCGCCGCTGGCCAGTAGCTGCAGGGGGGATTTCTCTACCTCGCCTTTCTTGGTACGCGGTGTCCGTAGACGGGGCTTGAGGAAGCTGAGGGTATCGGTATGCAGGGCTACGCGCTGCAGCGAGTCGGTGTGCTCGTAGCTGAGAGCAAAGCGTACTGAGTCCCCAGCGATGAGCTCGGCATCGCGCAGCCATAGGTCTAGGGTGCGTCCCTTCATGCTCACCAGATAGAGCTGGGCGGCAGGGGCGCTGGGCTTGTCTAGAGAGCGGATGACGGGGAAGCTACCCGTCGGGGAGAGGAACTCTATGCGGCAGAGGAGGCTATCCACGCGGCTGTGGCGCTCTATACCCTTGCGGATGATGTTCGGCACGGAGTAGCGCAGGGCTACATCCTGGGGATAATAATAGGTATAGGGGCGCGTGATCAGGCTGTCGCGGTGGAGTGTGTCGCGCCGCACGATGGAGTCGATGCGCAGGGTGTCGGTGCGGAGGCTGTCCTTGAGCGAGGTGCGGTAGCTGCGCGGGCTGAAGGCGAGCCCTTCGCTGGGCTCGTTGTAGCGGTAGTTCCTATCGTTGTCCTTCGTGGCGAAGACGAGGTAGGTGGAGTCGGGGAGGCCTCTCAGGGTGAAGCGCCCCATCTTGTTGCTCTTCGATACGTAGGGGAAGGTACGCTGGGCCAGCGTGCTGTCGCTCATTTGCGCTGGGTGGTAGGCGCCGATGAGGAGGTCACCGATGGGCTCATAGGTGAGGGCATCGACGACACGCCCCGAGACCTGCATGGAGTCTACCTTGTCCCCCGTGGAGAAGAGGTAGGAGAAGTCCTCGAGGGCGTTGTCCTCATTGTTGTCCATGATTGCGTCATCGAAGTAGAAGCTGTAGGTCGTCGCTGGGCGTAGGCTATCCTCCAGATAGATGATGACGCTGTGCCCGCCCGTGGTGATGCGTGCGGGCTTGAGCTGGGCGGGGGATACGATGATCTTATCCTGGTCGCTGGAGAGCTTGATATACTCGTCGAAGTTGAGGACGAGCCGTCGGCTACGTACCCCCGTGGCCTTGTTCGAGGGGTTGGCCTGCAGGAGGCGTGGAGGCTGGGTATCGTAGGGGCCTCCCTCTGGGGCACCTTGGTTCGCACAGCTGCCGATGAAGAGGGCGCTGAGGAGGAAGGCAAGGACGAAGCAGAGGGTATGCTTGGGATAGGTCATCTAGGAGGTCTGTCGTTGGGAGTCTTTAGTGAGCAGCGGCCTTGGCCTTCTTGCTCGTCATGATCTTGAGGACGTGCTGGTCGGTCAGAGCCATACCCTCACGCCCTAGCTCGGCGAGGTTGCTGATGCAGCGGTCTATGTCCTCATCCACGATCCCCTCGTTACCCGTCACGACCTGCCCCTGCATGGACAGGAGGGCGGCGATCATCGCAGAGCCCACGCCTGTGGAGGCCTTGAGGCTACAGCTGGGCTTGGCGCCATCGCAGATCATCCCTGCGACATTGCCTATCATGTTCTTGATCGCACCGATGGCCTGGTCTCGTGTGCCACCGAGTAGGTAGGTCAGAGCGCAGGCTGTGCCTACCCCCGAGACGACCATGCCGCAGAGGCAGGACAGACGTCCCAGCTGCTGCTTGATGTAGATGACGATGAGGCTGCTGAGCATCAGCGCTCGTGTAGCCTGCTCTCGGGTAGCCCCCTGGTGCTCGGCGAAGGTGAGGACGGGGAGCATGGAGGAGATCCCTTGGTTGCCGCTGCCCGAGTTGCTCATCACCGTCACGGGTGCTCCGTCCATACGGGCGTCGCAGGCCGAGCTCGTGTAGGTGAGCATCTGCGAGAGGACGGTGTTGCCGAAGAACTGCTTCCCGAGGTCGCTCTGCATCATCTTCCCGAGCTGGTGCCCGCAGCTGTGCTCGAGGGAGTACTCGCTGGCACGCTTGTTCTGCTGAGCCGCCTCGTAGATGAAGTCCATGTCCTCGATGGGGCCCGTGAGGGAGTACTCGTAGACGAGGTCGAAGTCGAGGCGGATGTCCGTGTCCTGCTCGGGGCAAGGTGCACCCTCACGCTCTGTCTCGACCTTCTGTCTCGAGGCCTGCTGGGGGACGCCATCCAGCTCCAGCTCTGTAAGACCCGTGTGGGTGCGGCAGAGGACGGCACGTGCGCAGTGCCCTGCAGTGTCCTCCAGGAGTGCCTCCACATAGAGCTTGTCGATGCCCTCGCCCTCCTTGAGTCCGATGGAGATCAGGCCGCTGTCTACGAGCTGCTTGGCGCGCTGGAGCTCCTCGCAGCTGAAGCAGTCGAGGAGCTCCAGCTGCTTCTCAGGACGCGCTAGGATAACCCCGAGGGCAATAGCGATGGGGATGCCGAACATGCTTGTCCCTGGGATGCCGACCCCGAGGGCGTTCTTCAGCATGTTGGCGCTGAGTAGTACCTCGACGCGGGAGAGCTGGTCTCTATCCTCGAGGAGGGAGGCTGCATAGGCTACGGTCAGCGCCACGGCGGCAGGCTCTGTACAGCCTGTAGCTGGTACGACCTCGCGGTGCACCAGCTCGGCGATCTGCTTCAGCTGACAGGGGGTAAGCATAGGTGGGGCGGCTTAGGGGTGGCTACGAAGGAGCTGGGGGAGCTTCTTGTCGCGCTCCTTGAGGGGAAGGTAACCGCCGTTCATAGCGGGCTCCCAGGTGCCGTAGTTGGGGTTGGGCAGCACGATGAAGCGTCGGCCGAACTCGCGGGAGAGCTTCGCCACAGCTGCCTCACGCGTCTGCTCCTGCTTGCTGTCGAAGACGTGGTCGAAGTCCCCGAGGTTGTCCCCGAGGAGCATCAGGATCTCGTACTGCTGGAGTACGGCGTTGCGGCGTGCCGTCTTGTCCGAGTTGCGGGAGGCATCGCGCAGCATCAGGTGCTGGTCGTCGGCCTGCGGTAGCCCGAGGCTGCGGAGGTTGCGCAGCGTGCCCGCACGGTTGGCCTCATCACGGTTGGAGATGTAGAAGATCTGTACCCCGAGGGAGTCCGCCTTGCGGAAGAAGTCGACGGCACCAGCCAGCGCGATGGCGGAGGCCTGGTCGCACCACTTGTCCCAGGAGGCCTGGGTGAAGTCCTCTCCCTTGAGGGCTTGGTGCACGGAGTTGGCACTGTTGTCTACGATCGTCTCGTCGATGTCGGTGACGATAGCCCAGCGGTGCCCGCCTCGGGCTGTGGCGGCCAGGAGTCGCTCAGTGGCGATGTTGTAGGCCTGATGGCAGAGGGCCTTGTATTCGGCGGAGCGCTGGATCCAGGCCGAGGTATAGAGCTTGCCTCCCAGCGTGGGGCTCATCGCCTCGGGGCTGGCCTTGGGCGTCATGACGCTGCGGTCATTACCCACGGCGATGATGCAGCTGGAGGTGGTCGCTAGGGCGAGGGAGCTAGCTAGCGCCATGGTGAGGTAGGTACGGCGGATCATAGGTTCTTGCTTTCGTGTGATGTATGCTGGTGATTGAGGTAACACTTGCGACAGAGCGGGCTGTACTCCTGGGCTTCCCCGAGCATGACCTGCTGGTCGCCCGCTACCAGGCGGTAGGAATAGTTGGCCCAGCTGCCGCACTCGACGCAGATGGCGTGTATCTTGTCTACATTGTCCGCGATGCAGCAGAGCTCGGCCATAGGGCCGAAGGGGCGCCGCTGGAAGTCCATGTCCAGCCCTGCGATGATGACGCGCACGCCTTGGTCGGCGAGCTGCTCGACCACGGAGATCAGGCCCTCGTCGAAGAACTGTGCCTCATCGATCCCGATGACATCCACGTCGGAGGCCATGAGCAGGATGCTGGAGGAGCCTGATACGGGGCTGGAGGGGATGGCATTCTGGTCGTGGGAGACGACCTGCTCTACGTCGTAGCGGGTGTCTATGCTGGGCTTGAAGATCTCCACGCGCAGCCCTGCGATCTTGGCCCTGCGTAGGCGGCGCAGCAGCTCCTCCGTCTTGCCGCTGAACATCGATCCGCAGATGAGCTCGATGCTCCCGCGCTCGCGTGCGTGCCCTGTCTCGAAGAGGTTCATCATCGTCCCACCCCTCCCTCGGCACGTATGCGGAGCTCGCGCGTGCCGTCGGCCAACTCACGCAGCTCTATATATAATGTATCCTCGGGGAGTAGGGGCTCGAGGACCTCGGGCCACTCGATGAGGCAGATCGCGCCGCTCTGGAGGTAGTCGTCGGCGCCAAGATTGAGCGCGTCCTCCAGCCGCTCCAGTCGGTAGCAGTCAAAGTGATAGATCACTTGTCCCGAGGGCTCAGCCTGATACTCGTTGATGATGGAGAAGGTGGGGCTATTGATCACATCCTTCACTCCTAGGCGCTCGCAGAGGGCTTTGATGAAGGTGGTCTTCCCAGTCCCCATGGGAGCTAGGAAGGCAAAGACTCTGCTCTGGGGCAGCACCTCGCGGATGAAGCGATCGGCGACATCGCCAAGCGCCTCAGGGGAGGGAAGTAGATAGCTGGTGTCTAAGTCCATTTGTTCGTTGCCTCGCAGGGTAAGCTATACCCTACATATAGGATATTACAAATTTAGGACATTCGGCGCATATCACCGCATCCCGAGCTGCGGGCAGAGGGCTGATCTCTTGCTAAGGCTCAAGGTAGGCTGCTCTTGCTCCCTGCCCCGGGATGGTGGAGCTATAGGCGGTGCGGTAGGCCTTGCCCTTAGCCCTTGTAGCCTCACGAGTAGACTGCGAAGGCTGCTACAAGAGCTCCTGGCAAAGGACGTAAGGAGGATACCGCAGGGTGAGGCCTTAGCCTCAGCTCTGTGAGGGATATCCCTCGGCCTGCTGACGGCTACCCCTCATGCTCGTGATGGATGCCCCTCAGCGCTCTGACTGATATCCCTCACGAGGGCTCCCTCTATGGGCGCAGTTCACGGCGACTTGACTGTCCTCCCTTCGATTATATATAGGAAGGGTAGGGGGAGAGGCGCTGCTTAGTCCCGATAGAAGCAGCTAGCCCCGATAGCGCGGCAGGTGCCGTCTATCGGGGCTAGTAGAGGATGGGCTTAGCTCCTAAGAGGGAGCTGGAGCTGCTAGGCCTGGATGCCGAAGGCCTCGCGCACCTGATCTACGTAGTCGAGGCGCTCCCAGGTGAAGAGCTCGACGTCGAGGCTCAGCGTGCTACCGTCGTAGTTATTGACCGTGCGGGTCACGCGGCGGGGCTCACGTCCGAAGTGTCCGTAGCTCGCCGTAGCCTGGTAGATAGGCTTGCGCAGCTGCAGGCGCTGCTCGATGGCGTAGGGGCGTAGGTCGAAGAGCTGCTGGATACGCGCAGCGATCTCGCTATCGCTCAGCCCTACGTGGGACGTGCCGTAGCTGTTGACGAAGATGCTGATGGGCTCGGCTACCCCGATGGCATAGGCCAGCTGCACGAGGAGGCGATCTGCGACGCCAGCGGCGACGAGGTTCTTGGCGATGTGGCGCGCGGCGTAGGCTGCCGAGCGGTCTACCTTAGAGGGATCCTTACCCGAGAAGGCGCCCCCACCATGCGCTGCACGACCGCCGTAGGTGTCAACGATGATCTTGCGCCCCGTGAGGCCCGTGTCTCCGTGAGGGCCTCCGATGACGAACTTACCCGTCGGATTGACGTAGAGCTTGAAGTCCGTGTGCTCGATCTGCTCGAACTCAGCAGCGTAGCCAGCAAAGACGCGGGGTAGCAGGTGCTGGCGGATGTCGGCCGTGATCTTGGCCTGCATCGCGGCATCAGCTGCAGCCTGCGCCTCGGGGCTCTTGTCCTCAGGCTGGATGAACTCATCGTGCTGCGTGCTGATGACGATGGTGTCGATGCGCAGAGGCTTACCCCCCTGGCTGTACTCGACCGTGACCTGGCTCTTGGCATCGGGGCGCAGGTAGGGCATCAGCTCGCGCTTCTCCTTGCGGATGCGTGCTAGCTCCTCCAGCAGCGCGTGTGAGAGGTCAAGGGTCAGGGGCATATAGGAGGGGGTCTCACGGCAGGCGTAGCCGAACATGATCCCCTGGTCTCCAGCTCCCTGCTCCTCAGGGCGTGTACGGTCTACCCCACGGTTGATGTCGGCGCTCTGCTCGTGGATCGAGGAGAGCACGGCGCAGCTATTGCCGTCGAAGCAGTAGTCACTCTTGTTGTAGCCGATCTGGCGTATGACCTCGCGGGTGATCTCCTGGAGGTCTATGTAGGCCTTGCTCTTGACTTCGCCAGCGAGGATCACCTGCCCTGTCGTGACGAGGGTCTCACAGGCGACCTTGGACTGCGGGTCGAGGGCGAGGAAGTGGTCGAGGATGGCGTCGGAGATCTGGTCTGCGACTTTGTCGGGGTGTCCTTCGGAGACGGACTCCGAGGTGAAGAGGTAGCTCATAGCTATATATCTTGTAGTTATTTGGTTGATAGGAGGCTGAGCGCCTATAACGTAAAAAGCCTTGGCTGCAGTGGGGCAACCAAGGCGCGATAAGGGCGTTCACTCTGTCCTGCCGCAGCGCTCGAGCCGCTAGGCTACTGGGGGCGGCGTGACGGGTTTAGCATTTTTTCGCGTGGTTGCAAGCATCACAAATCTGTCCACGTACTGGTCTCTTAGCCGCTGCAAAGGTACGAAAAAAAGCGATGTAGCTCATCTCGTCCCTTGTGGCGTGCCCTAGGGAGTGGGGCGGTGCGCTAAGTGCCTCGCTTCCCTTAGGGCGCTTCGGCTTGGGGACGGGAGCTCGGGGGCGCTACTCCTTGTCCTAGTGGGAGCTAAGTTATTTGGCTTATTCCTTGATTTTGGCTACGTTTGTACCAAGCCGTCAACGTGTAAGGTACTAATAACAGTATAGCATGAAAAAAGTCTTAGGTCTCGACCTCGGGGTCGGATCCATAGGGTGGTCCCTCATCGTCCTCGACGAAGACCAGCGTCCCGCCGAGATCCTCGGCATGGGCTGCCGCATCGTCCCCCTCATGCAGCTCTGGCAGCTGCGTGCCGATGCAGCGCCCTCTGGGCGACAGCTGAGCCTACCCTAAGCCATCAAAGCTTGTATCATGATAACACGCACGCTTTACTTTGGGGATCCTGCTTATCTGTCGCTTAGGGACAGACAGCTTGAGGTACACCTAAGACAGGGTTCCCCTAGTAAAGTATCATCACGGACGATCCCGATAGAAGATGTCGGGGTCGTCCTCCTCGATGATTTTTAGATCACCATTACCCACGGCGCCTTGAATGCGCTGCTGGGGCAGAACTGCACTCTCAGCGCTCTGATGGGTATCCCTCGGGTGGGGGATCGGGCTACCGAGGAGGGCGCGGCTACCATTCTATGGGGGAGCTGTGACTGGGTACAGGCTGGGGCATTCCCCTCAGTATTTGTATCTTTGCTCTAAGCTCGCGCTGCGCTAGGGCTGGAGCTTGCCCTCGCGCGCATACCTATTATTAGTATAGACTAGTCAAGGATGAAACAACTCAAGATAGTACTCATCGGCTACGGCAAGATGGGACGCATCATCGAGCATATCGCTCAGGAGCGTGGCCACCAGGTCGTGCTCAGGATAGACCGAGGCGAGGAGGCGCTCTTCGACGATCCGCGCTTCGCTTCGGCGGACGTAGCCATCGAGTTCACCTCCCCCCAGGCAGCTTATGCCAACTGCTTGAAGACCTTAGAGCGCGGCCTACCCTTGGTCTCTGGCTCTACGGGCTGGAGCGAGCGCCTGCCCGAGCTCAAGGCGCTCTGCGAGCGGGAGGGGAAGACCTTCTTCTGGTCCTCCAACTTCAGTATCGGCGTCTACCTCTTCCGTCAGCTCGTGGCACAGGCCTCTCGACTGATGCAGCTGGCGCCTGACTATCGCCTGAGCATGAGCGAGACGCATCACGTGCACAAGCTGGATGCCCCCAGCGGTACGGCCATCACGCTGGCCGAGACGGTGCTGGCCGAGCGCCCAGAGCTCGAGCGCTGGACGCTCGGGACGGCTGCGGAGGACGAGCTGCCCGTCGTGGCCTACCGTGAGGGCGAAGTCCCAGGAACGCATAGCCTGAGCTTCACCTCCGGGGTAGATCGCATCGAGCTGACGCACGAGGCCTTTGGGCGCGAAGGTTTTGCCCACGGCGCTGTCCTCGCAGCCGAATATGCCGCCACGCATCGCGGTTGGCTGACGATGGAGGATCTCGTGCAGTCTCGTTAATCCTAAGTATATTCCTCTCCCTATGAATAGATACCCGCTCTCGGGGCTCAGTCCTCGTCAGCTCCTCATCCGCCGCATCAAGGGCGGGATTATGATTGTACTGCTCCTGCTCTTCGCCTTCTGGGCGGGCTGGTGCTGGCTCTTGTTGCTGCCTTTCTTGGTAGACTTCTACTTCACGCGCTTCATCCCCTGGCGTTACCTCAAGGAGCACCCCAACGGTATGGTACGCCTGTTGGGAGGGCTGCTGGAGGATATTGTCTTCGTTGTGGTGACGGTCTCGATCATCTTCACCTACTTCTTCCAGAACTTTGCCATCCCCTCCTCCTCGCTGGAGAAGACGCTCTTGATCGGGGACTACCTCTTTGTCAATAAGCTCAGCTACGGGCCGCGCGTGCCGATGACGCCGCTGGCGCTGCCGCTAGCTCACAATACGGCCTTCGGGCATAAGTCCTACCTCGATAGCCCTTCACTGCCTTACCGCAGGCTCAAGGGGCTGGGTAAGGTGGAGCGTAATGACCTCGTAGTCTTCAACTTCCCCGCAGGCGATACGGTGGCACTCTCGATGCCGAACCCCGACTACTATACGCTGTGCGCTCAGTATGGGCGTGAGCAGGTGTGGAGCGATCGTCAGCAGTTCGGCGAGGTCGTCGCTCGTCCTGTAGACCGTCGCGACCACTATGTCAAGCGCTGTGTCGGCCTGCCTGGGGAGACGGTAGAGCTACGTGCCAATCAGCTCTACATCAATGGTAAGGCTATGGCCAATCCGCGTCAGATGCAGCTCAACTACTTCGTCCAGACCGACGGGACGCCGCTGCCGCAGGAGCTCCTCGACCAGCTGGAGATCAACGACAGAGATGTGCAGCTCATCTACGACTACCGTACGAGCGATGGGGGAGACCTCTCTCCCTTCCTCGCACAGATGAAGCTGGCCTTCCAGTCCGAGGGCTCGCGTGGCTACGGCCTTATCTATCACCTGCCTCTGACGGCTGAGATGGTGCGCGTACTGCAGGCTGAGCCTTATGTCAAGGGCATTGGGGTGGAGCGTACGACGACTGAGCTCAGCGGGCAAGTCTACCCACTGGGCTACGCTACGGGCTGGACGCGTGATGACTACGGGCCACTCCTCATCCCCCGTAAGGGGCTGACGGTCGAGCTCACCCCAGCGACGCTCGCCTACTATGCCCGCTGCATCCGTGCCTACGAAGGGCACCAGCTGGAGCAGCGCCCCGATGGGGTGATCCTCATCGATGGTCGTCCCGCGACGCACTATACCTTCGCGATGGACTACTACTTCATGCTAGGGGACAATAGGCACATGTCTGCCGACAGCCGCTACTGGGGCTTCGTGCCCGAGGATCATATCGTGGGTAAGCCCGCCTTCCTCTGGCTCTCCATCAATAGCGAGCGTCCGCTCTTCTCTGGCGGGATCCGCTGGGGGCGGATGATGCGTTTCATCAATGGGAAGTAAGCGCCGCCATATTCCTAGCCTACTACGCTACGGAGCCTTGCCGCTGGGAGTCGTACTCCTAGTACTGCTCCTACGCGCCTTCCTCTTCATGCCGCTGACGCTGCAGACCAGCGCTCTGTCGCCGAGCTACCCCCGTGGGGCGTGGGTGCTGGTGCTCAAGAGCTTCGAGCCTGAGTACGGTGACTGCGTCCTCATCGACCTAGGCCGCCTAGGACTAGCGAAGCCCTCAGAGCCTAGCCTCGTGGCGGGACGTGTCGTCGGTCTGCCTGGCGACAGCCTCGAGCTGCGACAGGGACTGCTCTATGTCAATGGCCGCCGCACGCTCGATCATCGCCGTGCCCTGAACGTGCGCGAGCACTACGCGCTACGTCTGCCGCGTGCTCAGGGCGTCTATCCCCTGAGTCCCGTGAGCCTCGTGGCCTATCGCGAAGCCCTCCTGGAGGAGCAGCGCGCTGAGGAGCGCCTGCACCCAGGGCGTGGTCAGCTGGGGCTGGACTCCGCCCGATGGATGCAGCGCCTCAGTGAGCGAGCGCTCTACACCTTCGCCCAGGACTACTACTGGGTGCTGGCAGACGATACCAGCTCGGGGCCTGACTCACGTCACCTAGGGATTATCCCGCGTGAGGCCATCGTGGGGCGTCTGCTCTTCGGCCTCGGCACGCGCAGCCCCTTCGTCTATCCTTGATGTACTACGACCTCCTGCTCTCTACGGCGCTGGCACCTCCCATCAGCTACTTCACCCTCCTGTATCATCACCAGTCGGGTAGGGTAGGCCTCGAAGCTGCCGAGCACTACATCAAGCAGAGCTACCGCAATCGCTGCTACATCCTCGGGCCTAACGGCGTGCAGCCACTGAGCATTCCCGTGGAGCTCCCTGAGGGGACGAAGACCCCCATCACTGAGGTGCGCCTCTCGACGCATAGCCAGTGGCGTGCCGTCTGGCATCAGACGCTCACTACGGCCTACGGCGCTAGTCCCTACTACGAGTACTATATCGACGAACTGGAGGCGCTGTGGAGCGCCCCCGAGGATGATAGCCTCTGGGGGCTGAACCTCAGGCTACTGCTGCACCTCTGTCCCCTGCTTGAGATCGACACGGCCTGCCTCTGCCCGACCGAGACCTTCACGCCGCTGGACTGCCACGAGGCGGACTACCGCTATAGCCTGCGCCCCAAGCAGGGCACACTGCCCCCTGCCTACCTCCCCCAAGCCTATCATCAGCTCGATCGACCCGCTCGTGGCTTCGTCCCGGAGCTCAGTATCCTCGATCTCCTCTTCAATATGGGGCCCGAGAGTCCCCTTATTCTCCAAGCTAGCTACCATCCCTATCCTCATGAATAAGCCTAAGCAATCCGCCTTCGGCCCAGCCCCTCGTGTGGCTCCGCGCCCCGAGGAGCTGCGTCACCTCGACGACCTACGTATCGACCCCTACTACTACCTGCGGGACAAGGAGCTCCCCGAGCTGCAGGACTACCTCCGTGCAGAGAATGCCTACACCGAGCAGGTGATGGCCTCGACCCAGGAGCTGCAGGAGGAGATCTATCAGGAGATCGTGGGGCGCATCAAGGAGACCGACCAGAGCTATCCCACACTGCGCCGTGGCTATTACTACTATACCCGTACCGAGCAGGGCAAGCAGTACCCCAGCTATTACCGCTACGAGGAAGAGGCCTTCGAGGAGCGCTGGAGTGAGCGCCCGCAGGAGGTGGAGGGGGGCGAACTGATCTTCGACGTCAACCTCATGGCCGAGGGGCAGCCCGCCTATATCTTCGCTGGCTACAGCGTCAGCCCCGATAATCGCTGGGTGGCCTATATGTCCAATACGACGGGCTCCTATGCAGAGTTCGACCTCAGGATCAAGAGCCTCGAGACGGGGCAGGAGCTGCCGCTGTGCATCGCGGGCGTTGCTTCGCTGGCCTGGGCTGAGGATAGTGAGACCATCTACTACAGCCTGATCGACGAGACGCTGCGCTCTAGCCGCGTCCTTCGTCAGCGCCTCGACGAGACCGAGGGGCAGCTGATCTACGAGGAGCTGGATAGCCGCTTCTCCTGCAGCGTCAGCGAGACCAAGACGCACGAATACCTCTTCATCTCCTGCTCGAGTAGCACCAGTAGCGAGGAGTACTACCTCGCTGCGGACGGTCGGGACACGGAGCCCAAGCTACTGCTAGCTCGCCAGCCCGACGTGCGCTACTCGGTGCTGACGCACCGCGATCGCCTCTACCTATACTATAAGGATAAGGAGCAGCTCAACGGCGCCCTCTATGCGACGAGCCTCGAGGGCGTGGCAGACCGCTCCTCCTGGCGTACGATCCTCGCACATCGCCCTGAGGTGCGCCTCGAGAGTCTCGGCATCTACGAGCACTATGTGGTGACTGAGGAGCGCGTCGAGGGGCTCTCGCAGATCCGCATCCTTGATCCGCTGGGGCAGCCGCTGCGGGAGGTCGCCTTCCCCGAGCCCGTCTATACGCTGGCTCTGAGAGGTAGCAGCCAGTACACCACGCGCAAGGTGCGCTACACCTATTCCTCGCCTAATAGACCCAGCAGCCTCTATGAGTACGACCTCGAGACGGGTGAGAGTCGACTGCTCAAGCAGCAGGAGGTAGGCGGAGGCTACCAGCCAGAGTACTACGTCGTGGAGCGTCGCTGGGCGCTGGCCGAGGACGGGGTGACGCGCATCCCTATGGCCTTGCTCTACCGCAAGGGTCTCAAGCGCGATGGCTCGGCACCTGCCCTGATCTACGGCTATGGGAGCTATGGGATCTCGATGGAGGCACAGTTCAGCGTCTCTATCCTTAGCCTGGTGGATCGTGGCTTCGTCTACGCGCTGGCCCAGGTCCGTGGCGGGAGCGAACTCGGGGAGCAGTGGTACGAGGATGGCAAGTTCCTCAAGAAGGAGCATACCTTCACTGACTTTGCTGCCTGCGCTCGTCTCCTCCTGGATGAGGGTTATACCTCCCCCGAGCGCTTAGCCGCTATGGGGGGCAGTGCGGGCGGTATGCTGATGGGGGTAGTGGCCAATCGCTGGCCTGAGCTCTTCGGCTGCATCGTCGCCCAGGTGCCCTTCGTGGACGTCGTGACGACGATGCTCGACGATAGTCTACCTCTGACGACAGGGGAGTACGAGGAGTGGGGCAATCCCAATGAACCCGAGTATTACCACTATATGAAGGGCTATTCCCCCTATGACAACCTCCGTGCGCAGCGCTATCCTGCCATGCTCGTCACGGGCGGAATCAATGACTCGCAGGTGCTCTTCCATGAGCCGACCAAGTATGTGGCGAAGCTCCGTAGTCTCAAGACGGATGATGAGCTCCTCTTGCTGCGCATGAATATGGACTCGGGCCACGGCGGCGCTACGGGGCGCTACAGCGGGATACGCGACACGGCCTTTGAGTACGCCTTCATCCTCTACGCCCTAGGGCTCGTCTCCTAGGGAGCGGGGAGTCGGCTCGGGGAATGTTGCCGAGCGGCGGGCTTAGCCCAGCCTCCCCAGTATAGTCCCAGAGGGGACGGAGCGCGCTCATAGCCTGCTCCTAGCTTCGCGAGGGATAGCAGTCAGCCGCCTGACTGCTATCCCTCGCGCGCTTTAGGGGTATCCCTCAGCGCGCTGACTGATATCCCTCAGCAACCCTCCCCCTTAGACCCGAGCTTTGGCGTGGGCTTGGTGCCCCTTCGTCTCGTCCTAAGCTAGGGAGGGGGGAGGGGCTGCTGCCTCCGCCCTGAGGCGCTTGGCGCAGCCTCTAGTGTAGTGCAGTAAAATTCATTACCTTTGTCTCCGTATTATCCCAGTCTCTGTGGTGCGGGCTCTTGCCTCGCCCTTCATAGGGCTGCGGACACACTAGGTACATTATATACAAAGGATATGAACAAGGTAAGCTATGCCCTAGGGCTAAGCATCGGGCAGAACTTCCGTGCCTCGGGCTTTGACGAACTGATCTTCGAGGACTTCCTACAGGGCGTACGCGCCGTCTACGACGAGGTACAGCCCGAGATGAGCTACGACGAAGCGAAGCAGATCATCAACGACTACTTCCAGGAGGTGCAGCGCAAGGCTGTCGAGCGCAACAAGGAGGCTGGTGAGGAGTTCCTCAAGATCAACGGCCACAAGGCCGGCGTCGTCACGCTGCCTAGCGGTCTCCAGTACGAGATCCTGCGCGAAGGCGATGGTCCCAAGCCTAAGCTCACCGACAGCGTAGAGTGCCACTACCACGGTACGCTCATCAACGGGCAGGTCTTTGATAGCTCGATGGACCGCGGCGAGACGGCTACCTTCCCTCTGCAGGGCGTCATTAAGGGCTGGACGGAGGTCCTTCAGCTGATGCCCGTAGGCTCTAAGTGGAAGGTTACGATCCCTGCCGACCTGGCCTACGGCGATCGTGGTGCTGGGCAGATGATCCAGCCTGGCAGCACGCTCATCTTCATCATTGAGCTCATCGCGATCAAGTAAGGCTAGATGAAGAAGACCGCTGTAATGGGCCTTGGGCTGGCTACGGCCCTGCTCCTAGGGGCTTGCTCCCCCCGCCTCAAGCCGCGCACTAGTGCCCTGCCCTCAGCGCAGGACTCGGTGGCCTATGCCTTTGGGGTGCTGAATAGCCAGGCCTTCTCCTCTGCCATGGCAGGTATGCCCGGCGATAGCCTGAGCCGTGCGCAGATCCTCGAGGGCTTCGCCGACGCCTTCCTCAGCCGTCCCGCTCAGGTGCTGAGCCTAGAGCAGGCACGCCGCATCTATGAGGGCTATATCAATGGCCTGAGAGCTGTAGAGGCACGCGAGCGTAGCGCTCGTGCCGACTCGCTGCTGCGCCTCAATGCTCAGCGCCCTGGCGTACAGACGACGGCGAGTGGCCTCCAGTGGCGCGTGCTACGTGCTGCCGAGGGGCAGCACCCCAGCGCACAGGACACCGTAGTGGTGAACTACGTGGGTCGACTGGCCGATGGGGGTAAGGAGTTCGATAGCTCTTACAAGCACGGCGAGCCCGCGACCCTTCCGCTGAGTGCTGTCATCAAGGGCTGGACGGAGGGCATTGGTCTGATGTCTAAGGGGGCTAAGTACGAGTTCCTCATCCCTGCGCCCCTGGCCTACGGCGAGCGTGGTGCGGGTGGGGTGATCCCTCCTGGAGCGCCCCTCGTCTTCGAGGTCGAGCTCCTGGATATCAAGCCCTACGTCGCACCCCAGGCCACCGACGAGGTCGCTGAGGCACAGGCACAGCCCAGCTCCAGCACCAAGGCTAGCCCTCGGACAAAGGGGAGCAAGCGCACTAAGCGCACCAAGTAAGTAAACTTCAAATCAATTCTATAAGACGACAATGAAAAAGTTCGCAATGATCCTGGCTGCATCAGCCATGGCCCTCGGTACCTACTCCTGCCAGCAGGGAGGCTCCACGCCCAAGGACAGCGTAGACAGCGTAGCCTACGCTATGGGCTTCAGTAATGCTGCTGAGCTGATGAACGCCATCAAGGGCGCTCAGGCTCAGGGTCAGCAGATTGACTCCGCACTCTTCTTCAAGGGCTTCGAGGAAGGCTTCAACAGCGATACGACCAAGCTCTGGTACTACGTAGGTCAGATGCAGGGTGTACAGGCTGCTCAGCGCTTCAAGGAAGACTCCACGCTGATGAACAAGAAGGCCCTCTTCCTCTCTGGCTTCAAGAAGGCGCTGGCTCTGGACTCCGCTACGCGCGTAGGCCAGGTGGATAGCCTCGGTGCTGTCGCTCAGAAGTACTACGAGAAGAAGTACGAGGAGGAGCAGAAGAAGCAGGAAGCTGAGATGGCGAAGCAGATGGAGCAACAGTATGGTGAGAACAAGACCAAGGGTGCTGCCTACATCAAGAGCTTCGCTGCTGAGCCTGGTGTCAAGACCACGGCTAGCGGTATTGCCTACAAGGTGATCAAGGAAGGTACGGGCGCTACGCCTACGGCTAACGATGTCGTGAAGGTCAACTACAAGGGTATGCTCATCGATGGTACCGTCTTCGACGAGTCTAAGGATAAGCCCGTCGAGTTCCCCGTCAACGGCGTCATCAAGGGTTGGACCGAAGTACTCCAGCTGATGAAGGTCGGTGAGAAGATCAAGGTGGCTATCCCTCAGGAGCTGGCCTACGGCGCACGCTACCAGGGCGACAAGATCCCTCCCTTCAGCACGCTGGTCTTCGAGATCGAACTCCTCGAGGTCAAGCCCGCTGCTGCCCAGCAGTAGGGTAGTAGCCTTGGGCTAAGCCTAAGACTTTAGTGCGCAAGGGCAGCTGCTCCGTATGGAGCGGCTGCCCTTGCTGCTTCTCTGGCTCGGTGACGGGAGGCTAGGGGCTCCGTCTAGGCTTGCTTCTCGCGCGCGGGATACCTTAATAGAGGGGGCGTCGAGGGATGAGTTTCGGTATGGATTTGGAGCGTATGGATAAAAGTGCTACCTTTGCAGTGCAAAAAGATAGCGCGGAGTGGAGCAGTGGCAGCTCGTTGGGCTCATAACCCAAAGGTCGTAGGTTCGAATCCTGCCTCCGCAACTAAGTAAGGGTATCCTTATCAGAAGAGAGTCTCCACAGTCACTAGCGGGGACTCTTCTTGCATTTACGACAGCGTACTACTCACCTCCCCAAGGCAGCGATCATCTACTATGGCCCAGTCCGTCCCCCTAGCACTAAGAGATATTGACAAGGAGCAGCTCCTGGAGTTCCTCCTGCGCTACGCGACGACGCAGACCAGCGTCGGGGTGCAGACCTCCCGCATCGTCGTCAATACGACGCGTATAGCCCATGCCTATGGCTATGAGCTGACGATCATGATGTTCCAGCGCAACATCGCCATGACGCTGACCCCTGTGCTGGAGGGAGCCGAGGGCAGCTATCAGCGCCTCGACTACGCCCACCCCGTGACGGGCATGAGCCAGCATAAGCACAGCCCCCTGAACTTCTATCTTAATGCCGAGCTTAGCCGCCTGAGCTGGTACACCTATGATAACCACCCCGATCTGGCGGAGCTGGAGGCACGCTTCGAGCGCATCCTCACCACACAGCCCGTCAATCGCTGGCTCGTGCTCTACCTCATCAGTCAGGCCAATATGTGCCTGTGTCTGCTCTTCGGCGGCGATCTCGTCTCCTCGCTCTTTGTCTTCCTAGGGACCTTCCTCGGCTTCTTGCTGCGGCAGGAGCTCAATAGACGGCACGCCTATATCTACCTGACGATATGCCTCTCTGCCTTTATTGCCTCCTTCATCGTAGGGCTGGGGGCAAAGTGGGGGCTGGAGGGCTCCCCTGAGATCGCCCTAGGGGCCAGCGTCCTCTACCTCATCCCCGGCGTCCCCTTCATCAATGGCATCATGGACCTGCTGGACGGCTATATGCTCAATGGGCTCTCGCGCCTGATGACCGCGGCTATGATCGTGGTGAGCATTACGGTCGGGCTCAGTGGTACGCTCCTGCTGCTTGGCCTATCGCTGCTCTGATCCCCTTGCCTTGCCTCTATCCCTTATACGACACGCCTTCCCTATGGACTTCGTCTTGATCTTTCAGAAGGGCTTCTTCGCCGCCATCGCAGCACTCGGCTTCGCCGCCGTTGGTAACCCCTCGCCTGCCGCCTTCCGCTATGCCCCGCTCCTAGCCTTCTTCGGCAATGTGATCCGCTTCTCTTTGATGCAGTACGCAGAGGTGAACATCGCTGTGGCCTCCTTCTTCGCCGCCATCTTTATTGGCTTCATGGCCGTGGGCTTCGCCTTCTATGCGCGCTATCCGATCGAGGTCTTTGCCTTCCCGGCCTTGCTCCCGATGATCCCAGGACAGTATGCCTACCGCTCCCTCCTGGCGATGATCCGCTTCATCGAGACTAGCAGTACACAGATGCAGGAGCAGTATCTCCCGATGATCATCAGCAATGCGATCACCGCGCTCCTGACGATGTTCGCCCTTGGCGTTGGGGTCGCGATCCCGCTCTTCATCTTCTACAAGACCTCCTTCCGTATGACGCGTGGCGAGGCCAAATAGGAGGTTGCTCTAAATGATGTACCTTTGTGTTGCGCTTACCTATACCCCTTGACGGAGCTATATGTAGGCGCAACGATTATTTAAGGAATACGTATCATCATAGTAAGGTCATAGATGGAATACAACTTTAGAGCGATAGAGGCTCGCTGGCAAGAGTACTGGAGCGCACACGAGGTCTACCGAGTCACTGAGGACAGCACGCGTCCAGCGTATTATGTGCTAGATATGTTCCCCTATCCCTCTGGTGCAGGGCTGCACGTGGGGCATCCACTGGGCTACATCGCCTCGGATATCTTCGCTCGCTACAAGCGTCTACGCGGCTTCAACGTACTCCATCCTATGGGCTATGATGCCTTCGGTCTCCCCGCCGAGCAGTATGCGATCCAGACGGGCCAGCACCCCGAGGTCACGACCGAGGAGAATATACAGCGCTACCGCAGTCAGCTGGAGCGCATCGGCTTCAGCTTCGACTGGTCGCGCGAGCTCCGTACCTCGGACCCCGAGTACTACAAGTGGACGCAGTGGACCTTCATCCAGCTCTTCCACTCCTACTATGATAAGGCGGCGGACAAGGCCCGCCCCATCGCTCAGCTCGTGGCCCAGCTGGAGCGCTCGGGTACGGATGGGCTAGATGTCGCCCAAGGCGAGGAGCTACACTTCACGGCAGCCGACTGGCAGAGCTGGTCGGAGACCAAGCGCATGCAGGTGCTGATGAACTATCGCCTGGCCTATCTCGGCGAGACGATGGTCAACTGGTGTGCTGCCTTGGGTACCGTGCTGGCCAATGATGAGGTCAGCGATGGCGTCAGCGTACGTGGTGGGCACCCTGTCGAGCAGCGCAAGATGCAGCAGTGGTGTCTGCGCGTCTCGGCCTATGCGGGGCGTCTACTGAGTGGCCTCGACGGGCTGAACTGGAGCGAGTCGCTCAAGGAGTCGCAGCGCAACTGGATCGGCCGCAGCGAGGGTGCTGAGGTGTGCTTCCCCGTGCTTGCTTCGCCCGAGGGCACTGAGGAGAAGGGAGCCCTGACGATCTTCACCACGCGTGTTGATACGATCTATGGCGTGACCTTCATGGTGCTCGCTCCCGAGAGTGACTACGTCGCCGAGGTGACCACTCCAGAGCAGGCAGCGGCTGTCGAGGAGTACCTCGCCGCCACGCGCCGCCGTACCGAGCGCGATCGCATGTCCGATCGCCGCGTCTCGGGTGTCTTCACTGGCGCCTATGCTCGCCACCCGCTGACGGGTGCGGCTATACCCATCTGGATCAGTGACTACGTCCTGGCCGGCTATGGTACGGGTGCTGTGATGGCCGTACCCGCGCATGACAGCCGTGACTTCGCCTTTGCACGTCACTTCGATCTGCCCATCGTGCAGGTCGTCGTCCCTGAGGGCGAGGAGCCCAGTGATACCAGCGAGTGGACGGAGAGCAAGGACAGCAAGCAGGGCGTGCTTATCAATTCGGGCATCCTCGATGGCTGCTCCGTGGCCGACGCCATCGCGACGATGAAGGCCTATGTTGAGGCTGAGGGCCTCGGCCGCGTCCAGACCAACTACCGCCTACGTGATGCTATCTTCAGCCGCCAGCGCTACTGGGGCGAGCCTTTCCCTATCTACTACGACGCTGAGGGCATAGCCCGCACGCTCCCCGAGGATCAGCTGCCGCTGCACCTCCCCGAGGTCGATAAGTTCCTCCCCACGACGGACGGGCAGCCACCGCTGGGCCGTGCCAAGGGCTGGCATACCGCCGAGGGCTACCCCTACGAGCTGAGCACAATGCCTGGTTTCGCAGGGAGCTCGGCCTACTACCTCCGCTATATGGACCCCTACAATGAGGAGGCACTGGTTAGCCCCGAGAAGAACGCCTATTGGCGTAGCGTCGACCTCTACGTCGGCGGCGCTGAGCACGCTACGGGTCACCTGATCTATAGCCGCTTCTGGAATAAGTTCCTCTACGACCTCGGCCTCATCGTCGAGGACGAGCCCTTCCAGAAGCTCGTCAATCAGGGCATGATCCAGGGACGCTCCAACTTCGTCTACCGTATCAAGGATACCAATACCTTCGTCTCGCTCGGCCTACGCGACCAGTACGACACGACCCCTATCCACGTGGACGTCAACATCGTCTACAACGACCAGCTCGACCTCGAGGCCTTCAAGGCCTGGCGCCCTGAGTACGCCACCGCTGAGTTCATTCTCGAGGACGGGAAGTACATCTGCGGCTGGGCGGTCGAGAAGATGAGCAAGTCGATGTTCAACGTGGTTAACCCCGACATGATCATTGAACGCTACGGCGCCGACACGCTGCGCCTCTACGAGATGTTCCTTGGGCCACTCGAGCAGAGCAAGCCTTGGGACACGAACGGTATCGACGGGGTGCACCGCTTCCTGCGTAAGCTCTGGGCGCTCTACTACGGGGCTGAGGGGCTGCGCGTCACAGACGGGGCGGCCAGCCAGGACGAACTGAAGAGCCTGCACAAGCTGATCAAGAAGGTCACGCAGGACGTCGAGCAGTTCTCCTTCAATACCTCCGTAGCTGCCTTCATGATCTGTGTCAACGAGCTGCAGGCGCTCAAGGCCAGCTCCCGCGAGGTGCTGCAGCCGCTACTCATCCTCCTAGCACCCTTCGCTCCGCACATAGCCGAGGAGCTGTGGCACGCCATCGGCGAGACGACGACGATCGTCACGGCGCAGTGGCCCGAGTGCCGCGAGGAGTATCTGGTAGAGGACCAGGTCAAGTATCCCGTCAGCTTCAACGGCAAGACACGCTTTACGATGAACTTCCCCACCGCGGCCTCGCCCGCCGAGATCCAGGAGGCTGTGCTCGCCTCGGAGGAGGCGCAGCGCTGGCTCGAGGGTAAGACGCCCAAGAAGGTGATCGTCGTCCCTGGGCGCATCATCAACATCGTCCTCTAGCTCCCCTTAGCTACTACTACCACTCATTATATCTATCACCTATGTCTGCTCAGTTTAACCTCCTGCACTTCTTCGGGCGTAAGTTCAAGGAGCTAGGAGAGGAGCTCTCGCGTCAGCTGGTATCGAAGTACTTCTGGCGAGACCTTCTTGTCGTCTTCGCTGGGGTGCTCATCTACACGGTGGGCTTCAGCTTCCTCATCTATCCCCAGCGTGTCACTACGGGGGGGCTGATGGGGATCTCCAACATCATCACCATCATCACGGGGGTGCCCGTGGACGTGCCGTACAACCTGATCAACATTACCCTGCTGGTCATCGCCTTCCTCTTCCTTGATAAGAACTTCTTCATCAAGACGCTCATAGGCATTGGTCTCCTGGCGGTCATCGTCCCTATAGCCACGCGCTACGTGATCCCTGATCCCAGCAATGAGGCCTATTGGCACCTGATGGTACTGAAGGATCAGCCGCTCCTGGCACTTATCCTTGGGTCGATGATGACGGGGCTTGGGCTAGGCTTTGTCTTCTCGGTGAACGGCAGTACGGGTGGGACGGATGTGATCGTGGCGCTTATCAGCCGCTATCGCAACATGTCCTTCAGCCGCCTCTATGTGGCTACGGACTCCACCATCGTCCTCTTCTCCTTCATCGCCAACGTGTATCTGGCGGACATCAAGATTGACCCGCTGGTCGCCTTCGACAAGATCGTGATGTCCTTCATCCAGGTCGTCCTGCTCGGCATCACGATGGACTGGTACACCAGTGGCAATAGGCAGTCCATCCAGTTCCTTATCTTCAGCCAGAAGTACAAGGAGATCAACGACGCGATCACCTCACGCCTGCACCGCGGCTGTACCATCCTAGAGGCTACGGGCGGCTATACGGGGCAGCCTCAGAAGGTGCTGTTGGTCGTCGTGCGCAAGCAGCAGTCCGTCGCCATCTCTCGCGTCATTGAGGAGATTGACCCTAAGGCCTTCGTCTCGCAGGGGGCGGTCAAGGGCGTCTACGGCGAAGGCTTCGAGAGCCTCAAGAGCCTCAAGTAAGGTCGTCCGCATCCCTCCTGCACTTATCTAAGGCTCTTAGCCTAAGCACGGATCACTTCCTCTTATAGGAGCTTATTACGAGCGCCCCACCTGCCTTAGTGGTAGGTGGGGCGCTCGCTTTTTATTGGGCGGCCCCCTTGGCCTTCCGAGGCTTTCGGCTGATGAGGTATGTCGCTGGTGCTTCTTGGAGCTTACGAAGGGCCTCCCTGTCCTTGCTTCTTAGGCAAGCTGAGGGATATCCCTCAGCGAGCTGACGGACGTCCCTCAGCTTGCTGACTGATAGCCCTCACGATGCTGAAGGATATCCCTCAGCCCCCGTCTGACTAGGCTCAAGGCTCACTGCTGGGCGGGCTAGGCCAAGTCCTTGCGCCTGTCCTCCTTGCGTGTGGGCTGATTGCCTTAGGCGTCTTCGCCTGCTGTGGAGCCTTAGGAGAATGCTCCCTAGGGGAGAGCTGTGGATCGTAGCTTGCGCTCCTTCGGCTTTAGGCGGTGCGTACTAATTGGCCGAATCATCGTATCTTTGTCGTACAGCTAGAGGATAGCCTGGTGATCTTTGCTCATAGGGACTGGTAGTCGTCACACCGAAGAGTACTGTCATCCGTCCCGAGAGCTCAAGGAATCAAACGATATGATCAACAGAGTACTGATACGCACCCGTGTGCTGCAAGTGGCCTACGCCCACCTACATCGAGGAGAGCTAAGCCTCTCAGCGGCTGAACAAGATCTAGAGCTGAGCCTTCAGCGTACCTATGATCTCTACCTCTACCTACTGCAGCTGATCCCTTCCCTTACCGACTTCTATCGCGAGGTGCTCGAGGTACGCCGCCGTAAGCATCTGGCCACGCAGGCCGAGCGTACGCCGAATATGCGCCTGGTCGAGAACCGCCTAGCCGCTCAGCTCTCCGAGACCCCCGAGCTCACGGCCTGGTATGCGGGCTTCGGCCTCCGTTGGGAAGACGATGAGGCACTCCTGCGTCATCTGCTGCGTAAGATCGAGCACTCCGAGCTCTACCAGGACTATGCTCATGCTCGCAGTGACAGCTGGGCCGCTGACCAGGCCTTTTGGCTAGAGGCCTTCCACCAGCTCATCGCGGGCGACGAGCTCCTCAATGAGTACCTCGAGGCACACTCCATATACTGGGAGGATGACCTCGCCGTGGTCGAGAAGGCTGAGGTAGAGGAGCGTCCACACAGTGAGGAGGAGCAGCTACAGCAGGCCCTCCAGGCAGCCCGTGAGGCCGGTACCTACCAGGCTGTACGCCTGGAGAATGGTCCCGTAGAGGTCGTCAAAGACTTTCTGGAGAAGACGCTACGTCGTGCCACCGAGGAGGAGGGACTGCAGGGGCAGATCCTACCGATGTTCCGCGACGAGGAGGACGAGCTCTTCGCCCGTCACCTCCTTCGCCAGCTCCTGATGAAGGGGGGTGACTATATGCAGTTCATTGAGCCTGTCCTCTCTGAGGGTTGGAGTACCGAGCGCCTTGCCGACATCGACGCGCTGTTGCTGCGTCTAGGCGTGACCGAGTTCCTCCACTTCCCCGCCATCCCTACGCATATCACGATCAACGAGTACGTCGAGCTCGCCAAGCACTATTCGACGGCGCACAGTGCAGCCTTCGTCAATGGGGTGCTAGATGCTGTAGCACGTCAGCTCAAGGATAGTGGAAAGATCATCAAGCAATAATTCAACCTTTTCTCAAAAGAACTAAGAACAAGTACAAACAATGGTAATGACGATCCTACAAGCCTCCTCTCAGGGTGGAGGTATGATGAATATAGCGATGATCGTACTGATCTTCGTCATCTTCTACTTCTTCATGATCCGCCCACAGCAGCGCAAGCAGAAGGAGCTCCAGAAGAAGCGCGAGGCGCTCGGGACCAATGACCGTATCGTGACCAGTGGCGGCCTCTATGGCGTCATCAAGGATATCAAGGAGACGGAGTTCGTCGTCGAGATCGCCGATGGCGTGCGTGTACGCGTCGATAAGGGCTCGGTCTTCCCTGCTGGCGATAGCTCAGCTCGATAAGCGCTCCCTAGAGAGGAGCAGATCCTACCACGTGAGGGCTGCCCTCGGAGCGTACCGCGCTCGGAGGGCAGCCCCGCTGTTTGTCCCCTAGCTGGGAGCCTTGGGCAGCCTTGGCCTTAGCCCCTATGCCCTGCTAGGACCCATAGATCATATAGGATGCGTCTCGAGATAAAGAACCTCCCCACGACGAATGCCGACAGGCAGCAGCCCCAGCAGCGCCCTCGGCGGCAGGGAGCTAGCCGCCAGCTGCTGACCTTCCTCTTCTTCGTCTTGCTCTCCGCTGCCCTGTGGTTCATCCAGAGCATGGAGCGCCGCTTCACCTACACGCTGCATATCCCCGTCCGCTATGACTCGGTACCGCCAGCGGTAGGGATCAATACGCGTCTGCCGGAGGAGATCCAGGTGACGCTGGAGGATACGGGGGCGCACATCCTCGAGTATGCGACGCGCGGAGTCAATGTCCTGCACGTCCCGCTGAAGCTCGACCAAGGCGTCCCCGTGGGCTTCAGCCTCAGCGTGGAGGAGCTGCAGCACGCTGTCAGTCAGCGCCTCTACAATACGGCGCGCGTCAGCCAGATCACTCCGCAGACGCTCCAGGCGACCTCCTACCGTAGGCAGCGCAAGGTCGTGCCCGTAGAGCTGGGAGCGCTGCCTCCCATCGTCTCGGGCTTCACGGTACAGGATCGGGAGCTGACGCCGAGTGAGGTGACGATCTTCGGCTCACGAGAGCAGCTCGATGGCATCAGCAAGATCTATACGGCAGCCTTTGCCGAGGAGCAGCTCTCTGGGACGACGACGACCAAGGTCGGGCTCCAGCTCCCCGAGGGCATCTATGCCTCGACGCGGGTCATCCAGGTGCACCTAGCCATCGAGCGCCTGATCGAGAGTAGCCTCACGCTACCGCTCTCCGTCCTCGATGTGCCCGAGGGGCAGACGCTCTACCCACTGCCTAGCCGTGCCACGCTCCAGCTGCGCATCCCTTATTCGCGTAGTGGGCAGGTGCGTCCCGAGGACTTTGCTCTCACCGTCAACTATCCTCAGCCTACGCCAGACGAACATGGGCAGCTGCGCTACCCGCAGAATCTAGCCGTCGAGCTGAGCAAGAAGCCCAGCTGGGTCAAGTACTGGAGCATACAGCCCGATAGTATCCAGTACGTCATCGAGTCGGACCATGAGCACACACGATCCAAGTAATTCCTACCGCGAGCCGCGTATCCTCACGCTCGGGCTGACGGGGGGTATAGGTAGCGGCAAGAGTTACGTCTCGCGCCTCCTCGAGGGGGCGGGCCTTCCCGTCTACGATAGCGATCGGCGGGCTAAGGAGCTCTACGATGAGGATACCCAGCTACGGCAGGGAGTGCAGGAGCTCTGTGGGCGGGATGTCTATGATACCGAGACGGAGCGCCTCGATCGAGCGCTGCTGGCCTCGCGTATCTTCGCTGACCCGAGGCTCCTCCAGCAGGTCAATGCCTTGGTGCATCCTGCCGTGCGTCAGGACTTCCAGCGCTGGCGCCGCGAGCAGCTCGAGGCGGGCGCTGCGCTTTGTGCCCTAGAGAGTGCCCTTCTACTAGACTCGGGGCTACGGCACTATGTCGATCGGGTCGTCGTCGTGGCGGCCTCAGAGGCGCTGAGACTCGAGCGGGCGATGGCTCGTGATGGGGTGGAGGCGGAGGCGATACGGCAGCGTATGGCGCGTCAGAGACCCCAGGCGGAGCTCATCGCCGAGGCCGATCACGTGCTCTACAACGAGCTAAACAGTGATCTCGAGGCTCAGGTCTCGAGCCTCCTGGCCTCGTTAGCGTGATATTGCTTACATTTGCACTAGCAATATATAGAACCACATAGCAATCATATGTTACAGACCATCCTCTCCGTCTCAGGTAAGCCTGGGCTCTATCGCCTCCTATCGCAGGGTAAGAATACGCTCATCGTCGAATCGCTACAGACGAAGCAGCGCCTGCCCATCCTCCCTAAGGATAAGGTGGTCTCGCTGGGGGATATCTCTATGTTCACCATCGAGGAGGACGTGCCTCTGTCGGAGGTGCTGACCCGCGTACAGGAGCATCAGGCAGGGGTACCCTTCGCCGAAGAGCTCCTCAAGGACGGCGATGCGCTGCGTGAGACCTTCGGTGAGATCCTCCCCAGCTACGACAGAGAGCGTGTCTACACCTCGGACATCAAGAAGCTCTTCAGCTGGTACAATATCCTCCTCTCCGCTGGCATCACCAGCTACGGCGACGAGGAAGAGGCCCCCGAGGCAGAGCAGTAAGCACAAGTAAAAGGGTAGCGCAGCACGAGGCTGCAGCTACCCTTATCAGTTAATATACCTACATTAAGACACAAGTACTATGTTCGCAGGCATGAAGGAGTTCCTCTCCAAGGAACTGCAAGCCATCGATGAGGCTGGGCTCTACAAGCGTGAGCGCATCATCGTCACCCCACAGACGGCCGACATCAAGATCAGCACGGGACAGGACGTCATCAACTTCTGTGCGAATAACTACCTCGGGCTCTCCGACCATCCCCGTCTCGTGGCTGCGGCCAAGGCAGCTATGGATAGCCATGGCTTCGGCATGAGCTCGGTGCGCTTCATCTGCGGCACGCAGGATCTGCACAAGGAGCTGGAGCAGGCCATCGCCCGCTACTTCCACACCGAGGATACCATCCTCTACGCTGCGTGCTTCGATGCCAATGGCGGGCTCTTCGAGCCGCTCTTCGGCCCTGAGGACGCGATCATCAGCGACGCCCTGAACCACGCCTCGATCATCGACGGTGTGCGTCTGTGCAAGGCTCAGCGCTACCGCTATGAGAACGCCAACATGGAGGACCTCGAGCGCGTACTCAAGGAAGCCCAGTCCGCACGCTTCCGCATCATCGTCACCGACGGGGTCTTCTCCATGGACGGCAACGTCGCTCCCATGGACAAGATCTGTGACCTAGCAGAGAAGTACGATGCCCTCGTGATGGTCGATGAGTGCCACTCGGCAGGGGTCGTCGGTGCTACGGGGAGAGGCGTGGCGGAGCAGTTCGACTGCTACGGCCGTATCGACATCCACACCGGGACGCTGGGTAAGGCCTTCGGTGGCGCGGTCGGCGGCTTCACCACGGGCCCTAAGGAGATCATTGATATGCTCCGTCAGCGCTCGCGTCCCTACCTCTTCAGTAACTCCATCCCCCCCGCAGTCGTCGGCGCAGGCCTCGAGGTCTTCAAGATGCTCGAGGAGAGTGACGAGCTCCACACTAAGCTGATGGAGAACGTCAACTACTTCCGCGACAAGATGCTGGCAGCGGGCTTCGACATCAAACCCACGCAGTCGGCCATCTGCGCTGTGATGCTCTACGATGCCAAGCTCTCCCAGGAGTACGCTGCTCGTCTCCTCGAGGAAGGGATCTACGTCACGGGCTTCTACTATCCCGTCGTCCCCAAGGGGCAGGCACGTATCCGTGTCCAGCTCTCGGCTGCACACGAGCGTCACCACCTCGACAAGGCGATCAACGCCTTCATCAAGGTAGGGCGTGAGCTCGGCGCGCTGAAATAAGCTCAGCACTCCCCGCCTAAGATCACTAAGGCTACCGCCCTGCCCTCGCTATGGGGTAGGGCGGTAGCCTTACTTACTTCGTCCTCTCGGTGAGATGACAGACCTTTTAGCTAATCGCCTGATCGACCTCCTAGCACTGCAGCAAGCGGGGCTAGCACGTCGCGAGCTCCTGCAGCTCTTCGACCCAGCGGTGGCTGAGCCCGAGCTGGGGCTAGACCTCCCGCCGCTACTTCGTGCCTATGGGGCAGAGCTAGAGCAGGGGAGGGCGACTGCCTGCGCACTCCTCGAGCGCTGCCAGCAGCTTGGGATTAGCCTCCACCCCATCTTTGCCCCGAGCTATCCCCAGCGGCTGCGACGCCTCGGAGCAGGGCGTCCGCTCCTCCTCTATAGTCGGGGCAATAGCGAGCTCATTCAGGCTCCGAGCACGGTCTGTATCGTGGGGACGCGGCAGCCCGACGCCGCGGGAGCAGCCCGAGCCTACCAGCGGGGCTATGAGGCTGTACGACGTGGGGCGGTAGTCATCAGTGGCCTGGCGCGAGGCTGTGATGCTGAGGCGCACCGTGGGGCGCTCTCTGCAGGAGGGGCGACGCTGGCTGTCGTCGCCACGGGGCTTGACGTGACCTATCCCGAGGAGCATGCCGAGCTCTCCGAGCAGCTCCTAGCGCACGGCGGCCTCCTTCTCTCAGAGTACCCTCCTGGTGTCGGGGTCGCCCGCGAGCGCTTTGTGCAGCGGGATCGCCTACTCGCGGCACTCGCCGAGGAGGTGCAGGTCGTGCAGTGCGGCCTCGATAGCGGTACGCTGCATACGGTACGGGCGGCTCGGAGGCTGCACATCCCCGTCGCGGCCTGCAGCTATACCCCGTATACCGAGCAGAGCCGTGGCAATGAGTACCTCCTGGAGGCGGGGCTTGCACGTCCTCTAGACTAGCTCAAAGGCCTCCTAGCCTTAGGCCAAGGGTAGAGGCTACTATGCTTAGGCGAAGCCCAAGCATAAAGGGAAGGCTTCTGAGGGGTATCAGTCAGGCTGCTGAGGGACGTCCCTCAGAAGTGCGAGGGCTATCAGTCAGCGCGCTGAGGGCTATCCCTAGCGGAGCTCGTGTCTTGCTCCTATTTCCTTTCGACTATAAAGACAAAGCCCCGAGCGCCGTAGAGCGCTCGGGGCTTCCTTGTACCCTAGGGGAGGCTGGGACTAGAAGTTGAAGTAGATGAAGGGCTGGGCATCTGCGCTGCGTATTTGGATGAGTAGGAAGATGACGCCTACGAAGAGCAGCAGCTGCACGAGGAAGCCGCTCTCGGTGATCCACTGGCGCAGCGCGAGCTCCTGCCTGCGGCTGGTGAAGTGCAGCAGATAGCCCACCGCCAGCATAGCCAGCGGTCGCCAGTAGCCGAGTACGAACTGGCCGAAGATCTCAGGACTGAAGTGATCCTTGATCTGCCCGATGACACCTAGGGCACTCTCCATGCTGTCGGCACGGAAGAAGATCCAGGCGAAGCAGACCAGGTGGAAGGTGATCACACCCCCGAGGATGCGCTGGATGCGCCAGGGCTGCTTGCGCCTTATCCCCATCCAGCTAGTCAGCTGCACGTAGAGCTTGTGCAGTGCTAGCGCTACGCCATGGATAGCGCCCCAGAGGACGAAGCGCATGGCAGCCCCGTGCCACAGCCCACCCAGCAGCATCGTCACGATGAGGTTGACATAGGTGCGTACGGTGCCCTTGCGATTTCCCCCGAGCGGGATGTAGAGGTAGTCCCTTAGCCAGGTGGAGAGCGAGATGTGCCAGCGCCGCCAGAACTCTGTGATCGAGCCTGACTGATAGGGCGAGTCGAAGTTGATATTGAAGCGGAAGCCCAGCAGCAGCGCGATCCCGATGGCCATGTCGGAGTAGCCCGAGAAGTCGCAATAGATCTGCATCGCATAGCCGTAGACGGCGAAGAGGTTCTCCACGCCCGTGAAGCGCGTCGGCTCGGCGAAGATCTGATCGACGAAGTTCGTGCCGATGAAGTCCCCGATGATGGCCTTCTTGATGAGCCCCGAGAGGATGAGCGTCAGCGCCTCGCCATACTCCGCCTTCAGCAGCTGCGGGCGGCGGTAGATCTGCGGGATGAAGTCGCGTGCACGGACAATCGGCCCAGCAACGAGCTGCGGGAAGAAGGAGAGGTAGAAGAGGTAGTCGATCCAGCGCCTGAGGGGCTTGATCTCCCCACGGTAGATGTCCACCGTATAGCTCAGTGTCTGGAAGGTGTAGAAGGAGATCCCAGCGGGGATGAAGTAGTCGCGTGCCTCCAGCGGCACGAGCGGCGCACTGGCCCAGCCGAGGTAGCTGAGGAGCTCCTGTCCGAGGTCGAGGATGAAGTAGAAGTACTTGAAGTAGGAGAGTAGCCCGAGGTTGACGAGGATGCTCAGCGTCACGAGCCGCTTGCGTGTGCTCGGGTCCTCGCTAGCTCCCATTGCCCGCCCGATGAGGAAGTCCATCGTCGCCGAGAAGAGGAGGATCAGGACGTACTCACCGCTGCTCTCGTAGTAGAAGAAGAGCGAGAAGAGTGCGACGAAGAGGATGCGCAGCGTCGTCGTGCGCCGCAGCATCATGTAGATGGGGAGGAAGAAGAGGGCGCAGAAGAGGAAGAGCCCCGAGGAGAAGATCATCGGGCTCGACTTGGAGAAGCGGAGCACCTCAGGGAGGCGCCCCCAGTCTATGCTGTTGATATAGTCCATGCGTGTGGCTTAGGGCTTAGGTTCGAGTTGAGCGAGGAGTGCCTCGGTGAGCAACTGCCCCTGGCGCTCGTAGCCCTCCTGAGCGTAGTGTACACGATCCCCGAGGAGGAGGCCCTCGGCGATCCAGCTCTTGATCCCCTGCTCGCCCCCCATAGCGCTGTGGAGGTCAAAGGCGGCGATGCCTTCCTCCTCGGCTAGACGCATCAGCGCTGCGGCGAATTCACGTGCCTTCGTATTGTAGCTGTAGACGGTCGTCGTCACACGACGGCGACGGCGCTTCTTGCGCTTGCCCGTGTAGACATAGCTGACACTGGCGCTGCGGAAGTAGCTCGGGGGCGGAGTAGTGAGTAAGATCTTGGTCTTCGGCAGCAGCTCACGGACCAGCTGTACGAAGCTACGGGCCTGTGCCAGCGCTTCCTCGACATTGGCCTTGGTGCTGTAGGTGTCGTTGGTGCCCAGGGAGAGGATGAGGAGCTCGGGATGAAGCTGGGCCAGCTGCTCGGCGTAGTCAGCCGCGAGGTAGTGGCGGTAGGCAGCGCCGTTGATGCCGATATCGCTGACGAGGGCACCGCCCTTGCCCGAGAGCAGCGCGCAGCCTGCATAGACCGCCTCATCGCCCTCCGAGAGCTGGGGGCTGAGGCTGGTATCCATGATGGGCGTGCTCCAGCTGAGGGTGTCGGCGACATAGCTGCCGATGGCGAACCGCCCGCGCTGTGCACCGCTTTGCCCCGTACCCACCAGAGGATAGGAGAGTGCGGAGCGTAGGACTACGAGCTGACGAAAGGGACGTCCTAGGCTGCTGATGGATAGGGTGAAGGAGCGCCCTGCGGGGGCAGAGAGCGAGTAGCCTCCGAGGCCGATGGGACGCGTAAGCTCGCTGCGCAGCACCGTCTCTCCACTCCAGGGGAGGCCCAGGCTGGTGACGCTGTAGTCGCGTGGGGCGTTCGACCCATAGAGTCGATACCAGCCTATCCAGCCACGGCCTGCATCCCCGTAGCGCTGCTGCAGCGCCTGGCGTAGGGGACGCGTCGCATAGCCTGCCTGGATGTGGCTGTCGCCGAGCTGTATGATGGAGACGCTGCGCTGCTCCGCTTGGGCGGCCTTGAGGCTCGTGCTGAGCTCCGTGAGGTAGCCCTTGGGGGCATACCAGTTGGGGAAGCTCATAGGGCTGGGGGGCGCGGCCTCGGCGTGACCAGCCCCGAGGGTGAGGCTGAGCGTGAGGGCTGTGTATCGTAGCTTATCGAATAGCATCATAGTATTTGGCTTCGAGCGTGAAGGCATCGAGGAAGATCCGAGCGAGCTCTGCTCCGCCTCGATGCGAGAGATGGGTGAAGTCCTTGCTGGCCCAGCCCTTGGCTGCGAGCTGACCTATGCCCCCGAGCTGTAGCACGGCCGAGCGGGTGCTCCAGAAGGCGAGCCCCTGCGCTGCCGCCAGACGTATCTGTGCCTGCTCGAGGCTGCGCACGGCGGGCATGGTGACGACCACCCCGTCCTGCTTGGTGCCTCGGTCCGAGACACCGAGCAGGAGGTAGTCGGCACGGCCGGTCTGCTGTCTGAGGTGCTGGATAGCCCCCGCCATCTGCTTGGCGTAGCCCGCGTAGTCGAGCTGCTTGGGTGAGATGATGTTGAGCCCGTACTGCAGGATGATGAGGTCGTAGGGGCGTGCGGCGCAGAAGGCGGCGTTGAGATCGCTGGCTACGGAGCGCAGGCCCGTGCCTGAGTGCCCTCTTATGGAGAAGTTATCCAGCGAGATGCCGCTCTTCCCGTCGAGGGAGATCCCGTAGCAGGTGAGGGCGCTGGCCTCAGCTCCTACGCTGAGGTAGATACTGCGCACCTGCCCTTCGGCGAGGGTATAGCTACGCATCGCCTCTCCCTCGGTCGCGGGGAGGGTGAGCTCCTGTGCCTCGCCGCCATTGACCTTGAGGCTGAGGCTGACGGGGCTCGTCGCCTTGTAATAGATCGTCGCCAGCTCGCAGGGACGGCTAAGGGTGTAGCGCGCCCAGTCGCCTGGAGCTGCCGTGTAGTAATGCCCCGTGATGGGGAAGCGTCCCTTGGCATGCAGCTGGTTACGCTCACGCCAGCCCTTGAACTCGTGGCGTACCGTCTTGCGGAAGCCAGCCGTCTCGCTGCTCATCGGGAGCCAGCCGACGCCGCTACCGCCGTAGCGCTCCTGGAGGGCCTTACGTAGGCTGCCCGTGAAGATGTCGCCCTCGATGAAGGAGTCGCCGAGCACAGCGATGCGTACGGGGCGTCCGAGGCTCGTGCGGCGGTGCAGCGCGTCGTAGAAGTGGATCAGCGCGTCGTGCTGGGGGCTCATGTCTACGAAGTTATTATGCGCCTGCAGTGTCGAGTCTGCAGGGAGGGCGGCGTCGGTATCGATGCTACCCAGCGGGGCGCGGGGCGTCGCCTGCTGCTCGGCCTGCTGCTCCTGGATGAGCTTGAGGTGGATGGCTTCGCGCTCCTTGGTCACTTGGTCGTCCTTCTTCGCCGCTTGGCTCAGGGCGAGGGCATCGACCTCAGTCTCTGCCGTGCTGTCGGCCGCACTGCGGCGTAGGTCGCCGAGGAGGTCTACCTTATTGAGCTCCCAGGAGCCGATGCGCTCGGGGAGGAAGTAGAGCGCTCCCAGCACAAGGGTGATGCTCAGGGCTAGGAGCCAGAAGCGCAGGAGCCAGTCGGGTTGTTTCTTATTCATTGTATGAGTGGGGTCGAGCAGAGCCCGAGGGGGTAGGAGAGGCCTAGGCCTGATAAATCTTCATCTGGCAGACGGCGCAGTCGAACTCTAGGCGCAGTCTGTTGCCCTCATGCAGCAGGTACAGCGGTTCGGTATAGGGGAGGGGCTCCTTCGTCTCACGTATGCAGTAGCCCAGCTCGTGCTTGATGCAGTGCTTGGTACACATCAGTTCGGCATCAGCCACGGGGCTGAGCTCGAAGGCATCGGCTGCCTCCGTATAGCCCATAGCCGCGTAGTAGGCATGGGCCAGCTGGTTGGCGATGTTCGCGCGGTAGTCTGCCTGCTTCATGCGGCGTGGGGGGACGTCGCTCTGCGTCTTGGTGTGCATCAGCGGAGTCTTATCTGAGCTCAGCGGAGGGAGGGCGCTACCCCAGCGCTCGAGGAAGCGCTCACAGACGGCTCGGCGTAGAGGTGCTAGCAGCGATACGGGGATGAAAGGCGGGGTATCCCCGAGCTCGAGCTCTACCTTAGCGGCTAGGAGGTCGGTATCCCCGAGCTTGCTCAGCTCCGTACGCAGGCGCTCGGGCTGGTAGCGCTGGGCTGGCTCGAGGCTGAGCTCAAGGACCTGGCTAGCCTCGATCTCGGGCTTGTCGAGGGAGCGTATCGAGAGCTCCAGTCCGAGCTCATGGAGGCGCAGCGTCAGGGCGACCCTCAGACGGCGCTCTGCGGTCGGGGCAGCCAACAGCCGCTCGAAGGCTTGGTCATAGTTGCGGT
Organism: uncultured Porphyromonas sp.; assembly: GCF_938046015.1. Lineage (GTDB taxonomy): Bacteria > Bacteroidota > Bacteroidia > Bacteroidales > Porphyromonadaceae > Porphyromonas. The sequence goes on from NZ_CALIXW010000036.1 coordinate 48,256, forward strand.
ACACCTCGCTCCCCTCGGGGATGGACTCGCGGCGTGCTAGGAGCAGCTGCCCACGCTCATCTACCCGATTGACCTTGATGCCCCCGACCTGGCCTGCGGGGGTGATGAAGAGCAGGCCGTCGCCGTTGCTCATCGTCTGCTTGCTCTCGAGGATGAGGCTACCGCTCTTGCTGCGCTTAGCCTTGCCGAGGTATTCGCCCTGGCTCTTAGGGGAGTGGACGTTGATGACGGAGGCGTTGGGCTTGCTGGGCGTGGCGAGGTGGAAGAGGTAGGGGGTGAAGCCTCGGTTGAAGCTCTTGCTAGGGTCAGGCGTGAAGCGCAGCTGCACCTCACCGTAGCTAGCCCGGCAGTAGCGCTCGGGGTAGCGTGCGATCAGCTGGTCGAGAAGCTGGCGGTAGTGTGCCGTGATGTTCTTGACGTAGCTCTCACTCTTGAGGCGCCCCTCGATCTTGAGGGAGGAGGCTCCCGCATCGAGTAGCGCCTCCAGCTGGGCCGAGCGGTTGAGGTCACGGGGGGAGAGGAGGTGCTCGTCTTGGCGTATCTGTCGTCCCGAGGCATCGATGAGCTCGTAGGGCAAGCGGCACTGCTGGGAGCACTCCCCGCGGTTGGCCGAGCGCCCCGTCAGGGCGTGCGAGAGGTAGCAGCGCCCGCTATAGCTCACGCAGAGGGCGCCGTGGATGAAGACCTCGAGCGGCACCTGGGTCACCGCATGGATACGTCGTATCTGCTCCACATTGAGTTCGCGCGCTAGGACGACCTGCTCGAAGCCCAGCGCCTCGAGGTGCTGGACGTCGCTTGGCTCCAGCGTGTCGCACTGGGTGCTGGAGTGTAGCGGTATGGGCGGTAGCTTCATCCGCGTGATCCCCATATCCTGAATGATCAGGGCATCCACGCCTGCACGCCACAGATCCCAGATCATGGCCTCGACCTCGGAGAGCTCCTCGTCGTAGATGATCGTATTGCAGGTGACGTAGATGCGCACCCCGAAGCGATGCGCCTCCTCAGTGAGCGTCCGTATGTCCTCTAGGGAGACCCCAGCGGCAGCACGAGCCCCGAAGCGAGGCGCACCTATATATACGGCATCAGCACCATGAGAGATGGCCACGCGCGCGGTGCTGAGGTCACGGGCGGGCGCTAGGAGTTCGATCGGGCGTGGGCGTGGGGCTGTCTGCGGCATCTACTAGGGGCTAGGTGAGGAAAGGGCGGTGTGCTGGACTAGAGCTTCTCGCCGTAGGCTAGGTCGCCAGCATCCCCGAGTCCGGGGACGATATAGGCGTGCTCGTCGAGCTGAGGGTCAATGGCTGCGACCCAGAGGGTGATGTTGTCCTCGGGGAAGAGCTGCATGAGGTTGTCCACTGCCTGCTGGCTGGCGATGATGGAGACTAGGTGTACCTCGGCGGGCTTCCCCTTGGTCAGCAGCGCACGGTACGCTAGCTCCATGGAGCTCCCCGTGGCGAGCATGGGGTCTACCAAGAGGAGGGTCTTACCCTCGAGTGCGGGGGAGGCGATGTACTCGATGAAGATGTCGAAGTTCAGTCTATCCTTGTACTTGCGGTAGGCCGAGACGAAGGCGTTCTCCGCCTTGTCGAAGTAGTTGAGGAAGCCCTGGTGCAGGCTCAGCCCCGCGCGGAGGATGGTGGCGATGACGACCTGGTCGGAGATCTGGGCGCAGCTGGCTACGCCGAGCGGGGTACGTACCTCGCGCTGCGTGTAGTGAAGTCGCTTGCTCAGCTCGTAGGACATGATCTCGCCGACGCGCTCCACGTTGCGGCGGAAGCGCATGGAGTCACCCTGTACAGTGACGTCACGCATCTCGGAGACGAAGTGACAGAGGAGGGAGTTCTCCTCGATGAGGTGTTGGACGCGCATAGTGCTTGTGTTCCTTAGTCGTTGAGGGGATGGAGAGGGGCTACTCTATTCAACGTAGAGCACGAGCCCCTTGAGGTATTCGCCCTCGGGGTGATAGATATTGATGGGGTGATCCACGGGCTGCGTCAGCTGGTGCAGGATGCGCACGCGGCGTCCCGAGCTGGCTGCGGCGGTGAAGACCGCTAGGCGGAACTCCTCCTTGGACACCGCCTGCGAGCAGCTGAAGGTAAAGACGATCCCGCCAGGGGCTACCTTCTTGAAGGCAAGGGTATTGATCTTGCGGTAGCCCATCAAGGCATTGCGTAGCACCTTGCGATGCTTGGCGAAGGCGGGGGGATCAAGGATAATCAGGTCGTAGGCATCCTGGGGCATCTGCTCCAGGTATTCGAAGGCGTCCTGCGTGATGGAGCGGTGGCGTGGGCAGTCCTTGCCGAAGTTCAGCGCGACATGCTCCTCGGTGAGGTACATCGCCTTGGCCGAGCTGTCCAGCGAGTCCACCTGCTGGGCTCCCGCATGGAGGGCGTAGATGGAGAAGCCGCCCGTGTAGCAGAAGGCATTGAGCACGCGACGGCCTGAGGCGTAGTCCGCGACGAGCTGGCGGTTGTCGCGCTGGTCGATGAAGAAGCCCGTCTTCTGTCCCTTGAGCCAGTCGGGGATGAAGCGTATGCCGTGCTCATAGACGGGCTGCGCCTCGCTGTGGCCGATGAGGAAGCCATCCTCGGCCAGCTCGCGCAGCTCTTGCGTGGGTAGCGTCGTCTCGGACTTGTAGTAGACGGCCTCCAGAGGGATGGGAGCACCTTCGCTCTGGTAGACCTCCATCAGGACCTCGGCGAGCGTCTGGCGGATGAGGTGCATCCCTAGGCTGTGAGCCTGCATCACGGCGGTGCTGCCGTAGACGTCGATGATGAGTCCAGGTAGGCCGTCACCCTCGCCATGGACGAGGCGGTAGCAGGTATTGGGGCACTCCGTCCCCTCGGGGCGCAGCAGGTGACTACTCAGGCGCAGGCGTAGGGCCTCACTCAGGCGCTTGTGGTAGAAGGCTCGGTCAATCTCCGTCGAGGGCTCGAAGGTGAGCATGCGTACGGCGATGCTCCCCGAGGCGTAGTGCCCGAAGCCGTGGCTGGTGCCGCGGCTGTCGCGTACCTCGACGAGCGAACCTTCACTGGGCTGCCCCTCGATGCGGGCTATAGCCCCAGAGAAGATCCAGGGATGGAGGCGCTGTAGGGACTCCTCCTTGCGAGGATGTAGGTGTACAGTAGGGTACTTCATAGCTGGATGATGGGGGCTAGAGCAGGGCAAAGTAGACGGGGGAGGGGTTGGGCTGCTGACGGAGCTCCAGGAAGATGCGCAGCGCGGCCCAGGCATCGAGGGCAGCGTAGTGGATCTGCGCGGGGCTAAGCTCCTTGGCCTCCCAGTTGCTCATGCGAGAGGCCTTGCTCATGCGCTCCTTGAAGAGGATGGCGTAGATCTTCTGCAGGCCGAGCTCGCGTATGCCGTAGCCGAAGCAGAGCTTCTGCAGCTCGACAAAGGAGCCGGGCTCGAAGGGACGCAGACGTCTCAGACAGCGTACATCGTCCGAGAGGCTCAGGCCGATCTTGAGGATCTTCTCATCCGCGAGGAGGTTCGCCAGGGCTACGGAGAAGCCGATGTGGTTTAGGCGGAAGAGGTAGCAGTCCGTCGGGGTAGCTATCTGCAGCAGCGATACCTCGTAGCGTATGCCCTGCGTGAAGCTCGGGCGCGTCTCGGTGTCGATGCCGATGACCTCGTGGCGGCGTATCTTGGCGATGGCCTTGCGCGCCTCCTCCTTGTCGGTGATGACGTGCAGGGGGACGGGGCACTTAGCTATGGGGAGTGCCTCGAGTTCGCTCTCGAGGATATGGCTGGGGTAGAGGTAGGGTGGGTGGAGCTGTACCTTGGGCTGCTCCTTGCGGCGCTTCTGCTCCTTGCTCTCGGCCCCCTCTGGGCGCTCGGTGCGCTGAGCCTTGGAGCTGCTGCGCTTGCTGCTTTTAGAGGTACTCTTCGTCCTCTTCGTTGTCGTCTGCGTAGTCTTCGTCATCTTCTTCTAGTCGGAGTAGCTGGGTGTAGGTGCGATGGAGTGAGGTCAAGGCCTCGAGTAGATGTGCTCCCCAGTATTCTCGGAAGTAAAGGATACAGCGCCCGATGGCTGCCGGTAGTGCCCGCTCGTTCTCGTCGCGCAGCACCCCGAGGAGGTTGCCCACCTGCTGGTAGACATCGGCCAGATACTCCGATACGAAGACCGCCAGCGGCGTATCGCTGTACTGCATCTCCTCGCTCTGGCAGGAGAGGAAGCTGTCGTCCTCGTCCAGCAGGGAGGCGATACCAAGGCGTATACGCTCGTAGCTCTCCTCGCTGACGAACTCAGGGACGAGGCCTTCCTCCGCATTATATAGGTAGTCGGGCAGTCGGAGCGTCGCGTAGTAGAGTTGGGGGAGTAGGCTGAGTGCCTGCTCGATGAAGGGGCGCTTCTCTAGGGAGCGTCCCTCGAGAAGGGCAGCCGTCTTCACCCCAAGGGCAGCAAACTCTAGGACCTCGGTCGTGTAGAGGGTCCCGGTGACTTGTTCCTTTGATTCCATAACGTCTGCAAAAATACCGCTTATTCCGCTAATACTCCTTGTCCTAGCTCAGCGCCGAGGTCTAAGCCCCCTCCTCTCCTGGTTGGCTCGCCCCTATGAGCGGCCGAAGAGCCGTGCTCAGGCAGGCGGAGCGGAAGCCTCAGCCTAGCGCTGTGCGGGTAGGCCGAGACGGGGGCAAGGCGCCTTACTGAAGCCTCACAAGGAAGCCTCGAAAAGGGTACCGCGAGGCCCCAGCCTAGCCCCAGCTCCGTGGGGGATATCCCTCAGCTGCGCCACTGGTAGCCCTCAGCCCCGTCACTGATATCCTTCACACACCCTCCCCCTTATATCCCAGCAGCGCCTAGCTATGGACGTCGCTCTCGCCTCTGTGTAGGGGCAGCCTCGGATCAGTCCTCTTTTTGCCTGCCTAGAGCAGACTAGGGACTGAGCTGCCTCGCGAGGCTGTCTTGCTCCCTTCCTTATTATAATGTAGGGGAGCCGCTGCTGCTCATACGGCTACCCTTGGCACTCCTTTAGCGCTTGAGGCGGCGACATAGTGCGCCTATTTGGCTATTTTTGTGCCTACTCAAGGATACGACTAATCTCACCTCTATGATTGCTTACCTCAAAGGACTATATACCGAGCTGAGCCCTACGGCTGTGACCGTGGAGTGCGCGGGCGTCGGCTACGCTGTCTCCATCTCACTGACGACCTACTCTGCCCTGATGGGGCAGCGTGAGGGACGGCTGCTCATCACGGAGATCATCCGTGAGGATGCCCATCTGCTCTACGGCTTCGCTACGAGCGCCGAGCAGGAGCTCTTCCGTCATCTCATGAGCGTCTCGGGCGTCGGGCCCAATACGGCGCGCATCATCCTCAGCTCTTACCCCCCGATGGAGCTCAATAGCATCATCACCCTCGGGCAGATCGAGCCGCTCAAGGCCATCAAGGGCATAGGGCTCAAGACCGCTCAGCGCATCCTCGTCGATCTACGTGGCAAGCTGCCCCCTATGGACGAACTGCCCTCGGACGAAGCCCGTCCCAGCGGCGCCCCCGCCTCTTCGCGCTCGCGTCAGCAGCCGCTCGATACCGCCACGCCCAGCGAGGCCATCAGCGCGCTCAAGATGCTGGGCTTCCCCGAGGCCGCAGCACAGAAGGTCGTACGCCAGCTCATCGCCTCCGATCCCACGATCTCGGTCGAGGAGCTGATCAAGCAGAGTCTCAAGCTCCTCTAGAGCGCGTGCGTCGGGGCTGGGTCGTCTATGTCGTCTGTCTCGGGCTGGGCCTCGCGCCTAGCTCGCAGCCCTCAGCGGCGCAGCGCTTAGCTAGCACCCCCGATAGCACAGCTCTCAGCCTCAGCTACCGAGGCGGACTCCTAGAGCAGCGCTTCGTCTACGATCCCCGCACGCAGCTCTATCTGCTGACCAGCTACGTGGCGGGGCAGCCCCTCGGCGACGCCGTGCCCTATACTCGTGAGGAGTATCTGAGGCTGCGGGCGCAGTGGGGAGAGGCACGCTACTGGGCGGAGCTCAATAAGGAGGGAGGTGTACGGGCGCAGGGCTTCGACCTGCTTAGTCTGCGTCCGCAGCGGGTCTCGGCTATTGATCGCGCCTTTGGCCCAGGAGGCCTGCAGCTAAGCCTCCAGGGTTCTGTGGAGCTAAGGGGCGGTGTGCGCAGTGTCCTCAATCCCAATCCGCTGCTCAGCCAGCGGGCGCGTCGGAGGGATGATTTTGACTTCGGCGAACAGATACAGGCCAGCCTCGATGCTCGTCTCGGGACACGCCTTGGGCTCAAGCTCCACTACAATAGCAGCTCTACCTTCAGCGTCGACAGCCGACAGCTACGCCTGCGCTATGAGGGCCGTGAGGATGACATCCTGCGCTTCGTCGAGCTGGGGCAGGTGCAGCTCCAGTCACGCAATAGACTCATTCATGGCGGTGGCTCGGCGCTCGGGCTGCGGGCGCAGATGCAGCTGGGACGCCTGACGGCCGACCTGCTGGTGAGCCAGCAGCGCAGCCAGCTACATACGCTTCAGGCGCAGGGCGGGGTCCAGACGCAGGAGTTTAGCTGCCGCTCCAGCGACTATGATGCCTCGCGTCACTTCTTCCTCTCGGGCTTCTTCCGTGCACGCTATGAGGAGGCGCTGCGCCAGCTGCCCCACGTCCGCTCCTCGGTGCGCATCACGCGCGTCGAGCTCTGGGTGACGAATAGGCGTGGGGACTACAGCGCCTCGCGTAGCCTGCTGGCGCTGGCACAGCTCGCCGATCCCGCCCAGAGTGATACGCGGCAGCCCCCGCACAACGAGGCGGGCTTGGGCTACCGCAGGCTCAGTGCCCTGCCGCAGCTCCGCGGGCAGGGGGGCGTCGAGACGACGCTGGCGGGGGTCGGGCTACGCTCCAGCTGGGACTACGAAGCGCTGGAGCATGCGCGACGCCTCGAGCCTAGTGAGTACACGCTGCAGCCTGAGCTCGGCTATATCAGCCTCAAGACGGCGCTAGCGCCCGACGAGGTGCTGGCGGCGGCCTTCGAGTACAGCTATGAGGGACGTATCTATCGCGTGGGGGACTTCGCCAGTGGCGAGGCGAGCCCTCAGGGTGGGCGGCTTTTCGTCTCGCTCCTCAAGGGGACCGAGCCGAGCCCCGAGACGCCCTACGGCTCCTTGATGATGCGCAATGTCTACCGCATCGGCTCGGGGACGACGAAGCTGGAGCCTAAGGGCTTCGAGCTCGAGATCAACTATCAGGATGCCGCTACGGGGCTTAGCCTCCCTTACCTAAGTGAGGGTCCGCTGAAGGGGCAGGCGCTACGCAGCCTCCTGGGGCTCGACCGCCTCGACCGTAGTGGGGCGCAGCACCCCGATGGGCACTTTGACTTTGTCGAGGGCTACACGGTGCGCAGCAGTGAGGGGCTTATTATCTTCCCCACGCTGGAGCCCTTCGGCAGCACCCTCGAGGGGCTGCTGGGCTCTGAGCCTTGGAAGGGGCGCTACAGCTACCCCGAGCTCTACAGCCAGACGAAGGCAGAGGCTGCGCGTGCGACGGCCAAGGACAGATACCAGCTGCGTGTGCGCTACCAGGGACGTACCCTCGGGGAGCTCGACCTCGGGCGCCGTGAGGTAGACCCCGAGTCGCTGCGTCTACGTGCTGTGGGGCAGGAGCTGAAGCCCGGAGTCGACTACCTCCTCGACGCCAGCGCGGGTAAGGTGCGCATCCTCAACCAGCAGCTCCTCGAGAGCAATACCACCATAGAGGTCTCGCTGCAGGGCGCCGCCGAGCAGGCGATGACGCGCCGCAACCTCGTGGGGCTGGAGCTTAACTATGAGCTCAGCAAGCAGCTGAAGCTGGGTGCGACCCTCATGCACCTCAGCGAGCAGCCCGGGAGTAGTTGCCTCAGGGTAGGGCAGGAGCTGCTGCGCAATACCATGTGGGGGGCCCATCTGAGCTACGAGGCCGAGAGCATGCGCCTGACCGACTGGCTCAATAAGCTCAGCTGGGGGCACTTCACCGCGCCCTCGCGCCTCCAGCTGACGGGGCAGTTCGCCCAGCTCCACGCGGGGGCGGGGACAGACGGCTATGATGATGGGGCAAGCAGCTTGGATGACTTCGAGCAGGCACGTAGCGGCATCGACCTGATGAACCCGATGAGCTGGCACCTCGCCGCTACCCCCGTGACACTCAGCCCGCACTCGGGGCAGGGGCTCGAGGCCAATGGCGAGCGAGCACTGCTCTCGTGGTTCAGCATCGACCCGATATTCTCCCAACACCGCAGCAGCCAGACGCCCGCCTACATCCGCAATAATCCTGACCTCGTCAGCAACCACTTCGTCCGCGACGTGCTGAGCTCGGAGCTCTATCCCTACCGCGAGCAGCTCCTTAGCCAGGCGAGCTATCTCCCGACGCTCTCCCTTAGCTACTACCCTCGGGAGCGCGGCCCCTACAACCTCAATGCCGCAGCCCTCACCTCCGAGGGCTATATCGCCGAGCCCGAGCGCAGCTGGGCGGGGATCACGCGGAGGGTAGACCAGACGGACTTCGACCAGGCGGGGATCGACTACCTTGAGTGCTGGCTGATGGATCCCTTCGTCTATGAACCTAGTGCCCGTGGAGGCTCGCTCTTCATCAACCTCGGGGAGATCTCGGAGGATGTCCTTCCCGATGGCTACAAGGCCTATGAGAACGGCCTCCCCCTGACCGACGATCCCGCCTCGACGCGCAGCACGCTCTGGGGGCGCGTCTCCACACAGCCCAGTGTGGGCTATAGCTTCGCTACCTCTGCCGAGGGCCTGAGGAAGCAGGACGTAGGCCTTGACGGCCTTGCCTCGGAGGCCGAGCAGAGCCATCCCAGCTACGGCAGTTACCTCGCCCAGCTGCGCAGCCGTATGAGTGCCGCGACCCTCACGCGGTGGGGACAGCAGCCCATGAGCCCGCTGAGGGATCCCGCAGGGGATGACTTCCACCACTACAGAGGCTCTGACTACGATGCCGCTCAGCTACCCATCCTCGAGCGCTACAAGTACTACAACGGTACGGAGCGCAACTCGACGGATGCCGACTATGCGGCCAGCGCGAGCCCCGACACCGAGGATATCAATAGAGACAATAGCCTGAACGAGGCCAACCGCTACTACGAGTATGAGGTCAAGCTAAGCCCCGAGGCGCTGCGTGTCGGGCAAGGCTTCGTCGTCGGCGAGCGTAAGGTCGAGGTGCAGCTACGCAATGGGCAGACCTCGGAGGTGCGCTGGTACCAGCTGCGTATTCCGCTGCAGGCGCCCACGCGTCGCGTCGGGGGCATCGAGGACTGGCGTAGCATACGTTTCATGCGCCTGTACCTAAGGGGCTTCGATAGGACGACGCAGCTGCGCTTCGGGGCACTCCGTCTGATGCGGGGCGACTGGCGCGCCTGGCAGGGGAGCCTCGGAGAGGAGCAGGGGGCGTCAGCTACCGCATCTCCGAGTGCAGAGGATGGCGGCCTGCTCGTCTCCTCGGTCAATATCGAGGAGCATGGCGACCGCCGACCGATCAACTACGTCTCGCCTCCCACCAGCGCCCGTCAGCTGGGGCAGCGACTAGGGCAGAGCCAGCTGCAGAACGAGCAGGCGCTCTCGCTCCAGCTCCGTGAGCTCGAGCCGCAGCAGGCGCGTGCCGTCTACCGCAGCGTGCAGTACGACCTCAGACGCTACGGCCGCCTGCAGCTCTTCGTCCATGCCGAGCAGCTCCTCGAGCAGCCGACGGACACCCAGGACGATGAGCTGCAGCTCTTCCTCCGCCTAGGCTCGGACTACACGCGCAACTACTACGAGTACAGCCTCCCGCTCAAGCTCACTGCCCCAGGCCACTATGCCAACGAGCTGGCCTCTGACCGCGCTCGGGTGTGGCCCCTAGCCAATATGATTGACCTTGCTCTAGAACAGTTGCCACGGCTCAAGCAGCGACGCAATGCCCTCGCGGCTACCCGCCCCGAGCAGCTCTATCGGCGCTACAGCGAGCCCGACCCCGAGCACCAAGCGGCCCAGTGGAGCGTACTGGGCAACCCCAGCCTAGCGCATATCCGCTCGCTGATGATCGGTGTGCGCAACCGCTCGGGTCAGGTGCGTAGCGCCGAGATATGGGTCAATGAGCTCCGTGCCAAGGACTACAGCGCTCCTAGCGGCTGGGCTGGCAGCGGACAGCTAGGCCTGCAGCTCTCGGATCTAGGTACGGCTAACGTCAGCGCGCACTATCAGTCGGCGGGCTTCGGCTCTATTGACCAGGCGCGCGCCCAGCAGTCCTTGGAGTCACGCAAGAGCCTAAGCCTCTCGCTACGAGCCGACCTAGGGAAGCTCCTTCCGCAGGGCGTGAAGCTCCGTGCCCCCATCTACTATGCGCTCAATAGCGAGGAGGCTCGCCCCGAATACGCCTCGGGTGAGGATGACCTTCGCCTTAGGGAGGTGCTGGACGCCGCACCGACGGAGGCGGAGCGGCGAGCCCTGCTCCAGCGCAATCAGCGTGGGCGTAGCAGCCAAAGCCTCTCACTGACGGGACTTCGCCTTGAGCAGCGCTCTCGCAAGGCCATGCCTTACGACCCAGCCAACCTTTCCCTTAGTTTTACGCAGAATAGCAGCCAGGAGCACAGCCCCGAGACGGAGTACCGCCGCACGCTCGACTGGCAGGGTAGCCTCAACTACGACTATAGCCCGAGCTGGGAGGCCTGGCGCCCCTTCCGTAGCCTCTCAGGCGCAGGAGCCTGGCGGCAGTTCCTCAGACAGTACGGCCTCAAGCTGTGGCCGGAGAAGCTCAGTCTACAGACCAGCATGCAGCGCCACTACGATGAGGAGCAGCTGCGCAGCATCACGCCGCAGGGCGTAGAGCCTAGCGCCGTGGCAGCTAGCTGGTCGCAGCTCTTCCTCTGGAACCGACGTCTAGACCTCAGCTGGACGCCCCTCACCGACCTCCACCTTAGTCTACAGGCGGGCACCGATACGCGTATCGAGGAGCCGCACCGCCAGGTCAATCGTCAGCTCGACCCCGATGGCTGGCGGGTCTGGCGCGACTCTGTCCTGCAGAGTATCGCCGCGGGAGGCACGCCGCTGCACTACGGGCAGCAGACGAGCCTCAGCTGGCAGCTCCCGACGACACGCATCGCGCCGCTCTCCTTCCTCACGGGGCAGCTCAGCTATCACGCTAGCTATACCTGGGATCGGGGTACGCTGCTCCCACTGGAGACCGAGCAGCTGAGCAATAGCCTAAGTAATGAGGGAAGTACCGAGATGCAGCTGCGCCTGCAGCTGCGCAAGCTCTATCAGCAGATCCCCTACCTGCGCCGCCTCGAGCAGCGCTATGGCTCGAGTGCCAGCGGCAAGCCGCAAGGAGCGACCTCCTGGCTAGACCGACTCGTCTACACCCTCCTGATGCCGCGGGAGCTGAGCCTCCACTGGCGGCAGAGCAGGCACAGCCTCGTCACGGGCTATCTACCCCTCATTGGGAGCCTAGGGGGGCAGGCACAGCAGGCTGGTGGAGGCCTTAGCCCAGGGCTGCCCTTTGCCCTCGGGCTAAGCACGCTCGAGACGCTGGAGCAGTTGGCGCGTCGTGGAGAGCTCGTGGAGGACGCTAGCTATGCCCGCCCGCCCGTCTATAGCCTGACGCGTAGCCTAGACCTCAAGGCCACCCTGCAGCCGCTGCGCGACCTCACGATCACCCTCACGGCGAGTCATACGCGTACCGAGCGCGCCGAGCTCCAGTACTACTACCCCGAGTCCCCACGGCTCTATGGCGGGGACTTCACGATGACGACGATTGGGCTACGAGGCTTCTTCGCTCAGCCACGCCTAGAGGCTGGCTATCGCTCGGAGCGCTTCGAGCGCTTCCTCGACTATAGGGCGCGGATCGCAGAGCGGCAGCGTGCCCGCAGTCCCGAGCCCTTGGCGCAGCTGGAGACGAATGACCCTGCGGTCTTGATCCCCGCCTTCCGTGCCGCCTATGGCCTTGCGGGAGGAGCCGAAGGGGTGAGCCTCGAGGCACTGCCAGGCCTTGGAAGTCTGCTCCCTAACTGGAACATCTATTATTCGGGACTCAGTCGTCTGCCGCTCCTCAGCCGCTATCTGCGGAGCGTCGTCCTACGCCATGCCTATCGCGGCGTCTATACGGTCGGGGCTTACAATAGCTTCGGTGACTGGCAGGGCACGCATCCCGACGGGCTGGGACTACGGCCTCAGACGGAGGGCCGAGCACCGCGCCTCAGCTACGCCTATGACCTTGGGAGTGTGGCGCTGCAGGAGAGCTTCTTCCCGCTGATAGGTGTGGACCTGAATTGGCTCAATGGTCTTGGGCTCAGCACGCAGTGGCGCCGCAGTCGCGGCCTCGTGCTCGGGTTGAGCGCCCAGAGTATCGTGGAGACCTTCTCGGACGAACTGGCACTAGATCTTGGCTATAAGGTGGCTGATCTGGCCGAACTCTTGCGACCCGGGCGCAGCCGTCGATGGAGCCCGAGAGGGGCTGTAGGTCGCGGCCTTACCCTTAAATCCTACTATAGCTACCAGCGCAGCCTAAGCCTTATCCGTCGCATCCAAGAGCTCTATACGCAGAGCCTTGCGGCGACGGACGAGCATCGCGTGCGCTTCAGCGCCGAGTACGAGCTGAGCAACCTTGTTAGTCTGCGCGCCTACTATGAGTGGACCCGCAGCCGTAGCCAGGTCAGCAGCTATGCCTTCCCCATCACGCTGCGCAGCTACGGCCTCAGCCTGCGTCTCTCGCTCCCCACTTCGCTAGGGCGCTAGGACGAGCTCGGTGCTGCTGCCTGCCGCTACCTTTGCCGCCTTCCTCCTCTGTGTGGGGGAGGAGGTCAAGGCCTCGTAGCTAGCAGTACCTAGGGTTAAGGGGGCGGGCTGCTGAGAGATATCAGTCACGGTGCTGAGGAACGTCTGTCAGCGCTGTGATGGATATCAGTGAGGAGGCTGATGGATATCCTTCACGGGAGCTTCGACGAAGCGCTTGCTTTTTCCTTAGCTTCATGCTAAGGCAAGTATCCCATATCCTTTTGTGACCTAAGGCAGGCTCTGAGCCTTAGTCCTCTAGCGCGTGGTGCGAAGGGGAGGCCCTAGCCTGGCTACTTTGTGGGCTCGCTGGGGAGCGGGTAACTGAAGCCTGCGAGCACGGGGTAGTGGTCGCTGTAGCCTCCATGGTAGTAAGTGCCGAGGTAGCTCCGTCGTGGGCGGGGAAAGTCGCTTCGTGCCTTGCTCTCCTCCCCGAGCCAAGGGAAGAAGACTACCCTGCTGGAGTGGGGCAGGTACCGTAGCCCCTTGGGCTCCTGCCCTAGGAGTGAGGCGGAGGCAAGGATCTGATCAAGGTAGCTCCATATCCCTTGATAGCAATAGCTCCCCGGGGGCTCTCCCTCGCCTTGCCGCGGCTGTAGGTAGTAGAGCTTCGCAGGCGAGGCTTGTATCGCAGCATCGGATGGATAGGGTTGCGCTCCGAGGATACGCCGCGTCGGGGCTTCGTCTGGAGAGCCATTGAAGTCCCCGAGGATAAGGATATGGCAGCGAGCACCCTCCGCCGCTTGCTCGAGCAGGGGCTGGCAGCGTGCCGCCAGGAGCGAGGCGGCATGATCTCTATAGGGCTGGCTATGTCGCGCCCCGCCTCGTCGTGAGGGCAGGTGGCAGACGAAGATGTGGAGGCTGTCGCCAGAGGGGAGCCTCCCGAGGGCATGGAGCAGGGGGCGTGTGGCTAGTGGCTCGGCCCCAGGAGGCTGTAGGTCGATTTGTTCCCAGCCAAGCAGCTGGAAGGCCGAGCGGCGGTAGAGCAGGGCGACGTCTATCCCGCGCCGATCCGCCCCCTCCGTGATCAGGTAGCTGTACTCCTCAGAGAGGCGCGTCTGTAGCCGAAGGAGGTCCTCCAGACAGCGGGCGCTCTCGACCTCGACGAGGCTGATGAGGTCAGGCGAATAGAGGCCATCGTGCGCCGAACTGATGACGGTGGCTACCTGCATGAGCTTGGTGTGATAGCGCGTCTTCGTCCAGCGGTAGCTCCCCTCGGGGAGGAAGTCTTCGTCTGCCTTAGAAGGGTCGTCCTCGGTGTCGAAGAGGTTCTCCACGTTGTAGCTCATGACCCAGAGCTCCGCGCGCTGCTGGGCCGCCCCTCCCATACTCCCTAGAAGGAAGGCGAGGAGGAGTAGGCTAAGGCGGAGGGCAGAAAGGAGGCGAAGAAGGGGGGAGGCTTGGGGCGCAGGGGTTGTGGTGTCGTTCATGGCTAAGGTGGGGGTAGCCTAGCGCTGAAGCCTGCTGTAGAGCTCGGCGATGCTGAGGCCTAGGACGGGGTGGTGCAGCGTAGGGGCGAGCTGCTGGAGCGGCTCGAGGACGAAGTCCCTCAAATGCATCAGCGGGTGGGGGAGGGTGAGGCGGGGCGTCTCGAGGACGAGGTCGTCGTAGATCAGGAGGTCTAGGTCGATGGGGCGGTCTTGGTAGCCAGCCTCCGAGCTCTTCGTCCTGCGTCCGAGCTGTCGCTCGATCTCCTGTGTGCGCTCTAGGACTGCTAGCGGGCTGAGCTCGGTCTCCAGCTCCAGCACGGCGTTAAGGAAGGGATGGGGGCTTGAGAAGCCCCAAGGAGCGGTCTCTATATAGCCCGAGCAGCCCGTGACCCTCCCGAGGGAGGCATCACAGGCTGCTCGTGCTGCGTCTAGAAGGGCCTTGCGGTCGCCTTGGTTACTCCCGAGGGCAAGGTAGAGCTTCGCCATGGGATGCTTAGCGGTAGGCCTTAGTCGAGGATGAACATCGCGTCGCCGTAGGCGCCGAAGCGGTACTTCTCCTTGATGGCTACCGAGTAGGCGTGCATGACGTGCTCGTAGCCACCGAAGGCCGCGGCCATCATCAGGAGGATGGACTTCGACATGTGGAGGTTGGTCACCAGGCGATTGGGGACGTTGAACTCGTAGGGGGGGAAGATGAAGCGGCTGGTCCAGCCGTCGAAGGGCTTCATGTGGCGCTGCGTGCCCGAGGCCGTCTCCATAGCGCGGAGGGTCGAGGTACCGACGGCACAGATATTGCGTCCCGCATCGCTGGCCTTATTGACGATGGCGCAGGCCTCCTCGGGGATGATGATCTGCTCGCTCTCCATCTTGTACTTCGTGAGGTCCTCGACGTCGATGTCCCGGTAGTTGCCGAGGCCATTGTGCACGGTGATGAAGGCCTTGTGGATGTCGCGGATCTCCATGCGCAGCAGCAGCTCGCGGCTGAAGTGGAAGCCTGCTGCTGGGCCGATGACAGCACCCTCGTTGCGAGCGAAGAGCGTCTGGTAGCGCTGCGAGTCGTCGCTCGTAGGCGTGCGGTTCATGTACTTAGGCAGCGGAGTCTCGCCCATGCTGTAGAGCATCTGGCGGAAGGTCTCCTGGTCGCCATCGTAGAGGAAGCGCAGCGTACGGCCACGTGAGGTCGTGTTGTCGATGACCTCGGCCACGAGTTCGTCGTTCTTGCCGAAGTAGAGCTTGTTGCCGATGCGGATCTTACGAGCGGGGTCGACGACGACGTCCCAGAGCTTGAGGGCGGGGTTGAGCTCGCGTAGGAGGAAGACCTCAATTTGGGCGCCCGTCTTCTCCTTATTGCCGTACATGCGGGCAGGGAAGACCTTGGTGTCGTTGAAGACGAAGACGTCATCCTTCTCGAAGTAGTCGAGGATGTCCCTGAAGTGTCGGTGCTCGATCTCGCCCGTCTGGCGGTGCAGGACGAGCATACGGGCATCGTCGCGGAAGGCAGCAGGCTTCTTGGCGATGAGCTGCTCGGGGATGTCTAGTTCGAAGTGACTTAGCTTGGTATCCTTCATATTGTATCTTCTCTGTTTCTTGCTTAGTTCGTGGCGCAGGCAGCGGCTTCTTCGAGCGTCATCACCTGCTCGTGGAGGAAGCGCTCGAGCTCCTCGAGGGTGATGCACTGGTCTATGCTGTAGTCACCCACACGGGTGCGTCTGAGGTCGGTGAGGTAGCCTCCCGAGCCTAGCGCCTGTCCGATATCACGCGCCAGAGCACGGATGTAGGTACCCTTGCTGCATAGTACGCGGACCTTGAGATCAGGGAGCTTGCACTCCAGCAGCTCCAGCTCGTCGATGACGATCGGCTTGGCCTTGAGCTCGAAGTCGCGTCCCTTGCGGGCTAGGTCATAGGCGCGGCGGCCATCGACCTTGACGGCGGAGAAGGTCGGCGGCACTTGGTCTATAGGGCCGACGAAGCGCTTCAGGGCCTCGGCTACGAGCTCGGGGGTGATGTGCTCAGCGGGGAAGTGGGCATCGGGCTCACTCTCGCGGTCGAAGGTCGGGGTCGTCGCCCCGAGGCGGATGTCCGCTATGTACTCCTTGCGTCCCGCCTGTAGCTCCTCGATGCGCTTGGTGTGGCGTCCCGTGCAGAGGATCATTACGCCGCTGGCCAGCGGGTCAAGAGTGCCAGCGTGGCCTACCTTGAGCTTCTTGATGCCCAGATAGCGGCAGCACTCCTTGCGTACCTTATTGACGAGCTGGAAGGAGCTCCAGGTGAGAGGCTTGTCTAGCGCGAGGGTAGCTCCAGCTACGAGGTCTAGCTTCTGCATGGAGGCTTAGCTGAGCGAGAGGTCTGCGCCTAGGAGGAGCGCCAGGGCAACGATGAGTGCCAGGGCGATACGGTAGTAGCCGAAGAAGCGGAAGCCGTACTTGCTGACGAAGCCGATAAAGAACTTGATGGCCAGCAGCGCTACGAGGAAGGCAACGACATTGCCTACGAGGAGCGTGTCCCAGTTGTCGCGAAAGACCTCTACGCCGAGCTCTTTGTACAGCTTGTAGCCCTTGAGCAGCGTAGCCCCTGCCATCGTGGGGATGGCGAGGAAGAAGGAGAACTCGGCTGCCTGGCGGCGCGTGAGTCCCTGCTGCATACCCCCGACGATCGTGGCCATAGAGCGCGAGACCCCAGGGATCATCGCCAGGCACTGGAAGAGCCCGATGATGAGGGCGTTCTTAGGCTTGAGCTGGCGCTCGCCGTGCTCAGGGAAGAGGCGGTCGATGTAGAGCATGAGGATACCCCCGAGGAAGAGCATCACGAGGACGACCCAGGTGCTACCCAGCAGCGTGTCGATATAGTCATTGAGCAGCAGCCCCAGCACTGCGGCGGGGATACAGCCTAGGATCATCAGCCCGTAGAGCGACCAGCCACCAAGGCTCGTACTGCTGTCGGGCTTCAGTCCAAACATAGGGAAGGGAAGGAAGCGACGGAAGTAATAGACCAGCACCGAGAGGATGGCGCCGAACTGGATCATCACCGTGAAGGCCTTGAGGTAGGGCGTGCTCTGCATGCCCAGGATACCCTCGGTGAGGATCATGTGCCCCGTAGAGGAGACGGGGAGGAACTCGGTCAGGCCCTCGACGATGGCGAGGATGAGGCTCTGTAGGATTGTCATGCTGCGTCCTCTCCTCCTTCCTGATGATGCCCACGGGTGCCGCCGGCAAGAATCGCATAGATCATCAGCACGAAGCCGAGGACACAGATGATGGGCGCCACGACAATGCGCTGCGCGCTGAAGATCTCGGGGCTGAAGGCCGTCGGATCAGTACTCTTACCTCCCGCCATCAGGAGGAAGCCCACGAGGATGAGGAGCACGGAGGCTCCCATCAGGGCGTAGTTCTTCTTGCTGTAGAGCATAGCTTAGGGATATTACTTGCTCAGCAGGGGAGGACGCATGGGCGCTCCCCGCTGCATTCATTGAGTCTAGAGGAGATGGATCTTGGCCTCCTCCATGTGGATGTACTTACGCGTGGCGATCCAGGAGGAGAGGCAGCTGACGAGGACCCCCACAAGGAAGACGCATAGGGCGATGATGCCCAGCTGGAGCGGGCTGCAGAGCTGGAGCAGAGCGTAGCCGAAGATGTCCTGGCTGAACCAAGCGAGCCCCGCGATCAGTCCGAGGGCAATGACGCCTCCGCCCAGCCCGTCGAGCATGGCGCTACCGATGAAGGGGCGACGGACAAAGCCCGGGCGTGCGCCGAGGAGCGACAGGGTACGGATGCGCATGCGCTGTGAGTAGATGACGAGCCCCGTGGCCGTATTGATCTGGAGGAAGCTCACCAGGAGATGGAGGCCGAGGAAGGCCCAGAGGATGTAGCGGATGGTCTGTAGATTGCGCGCAGCGCTACTCCACTGCGTCTGCTGGTCGCTGTAGCCCTCGGAGCGGCGTAGGATGGGCTCGCGCTTCATCAGCTGCTCGAGGCTGTCGGGATGGGTATAGGCGGGCTGCAGATAGATCTTCATCAGGGGCTGCAGCGGGTTGTAGCCCAGTAGCTTGGTAGGGTCCTCCCCGAGGAGCGAGGACAGGGAGCGCGCGGCGCTATCGGCAGAGATGAGCTCTACGTGATGCACCCAGGGGGCCTGCTGGAGCTGGGTGATGCTGGCCTGAGGACTGGCTGCCTCCTGCTCGCTGAGCTCTATGGTCAGGCTCATGCGGGACTGGATGGAGGAGCTGAGCCCCTGCTCGAGGGCATAGACGAGGCCGAGGATGCCGAGCATGAAGAGGGTAAAGGTGATGCTGATGAAGCTCAGCAGACGTGCGTAGCGCAGCGTCGAGGATTGTTTGGCTTTGGGGGCACCCATCTGTATGGTTTATTCCGTGTTCGCTTACCTTCTAGTTCGTGCCCCTAAGACTCTATAATAGGGGCAATTTGCGCACAAAGATAGTCATAATTGCTGGGATAGTGCGCGGGGTGCTTGCCCTAGCGGTGTGCGGAGCCGTGTCACGGCGCTGCGCGTGGTGAGGTGCGGGGAAGGAGACAGCCCCCAGCTGAGGAGCTAGACCTCGGCTGGGGGCTGTGCTGTCTGTGGGGGCTACCTGCTAGAGCGCCTCGCGTAGGGCGATCAAGGCTGTCGCGTAGGCGGCCATCCCTTCGCTGCGCCCGACGAAGCCCATGCGCTCCGAGGTCGTAGCCTTGAGCGAGATAGCCCCGACCTCAAGGCCCATGATGTCCGCCATCACCTGACGCATCTGGGGGATGTGTGGGTTGATCTTGGGGGCTTCGGCGGCGATCGTCGCGTCGATGTTGCCCAGCTCGTAGCCCGCCTCACGTACCAGCTGGCATACGCGCTGGAGTAGGATCTTGCTGTCGATGCCCTTGTACTGCATGTCCGTGGGGGGGAAGTGGACGCCGATGTCGCCCAGAGCTGCGGCGCCGAGGAGGGCATCGCAGACGGCGTGCAGCAGGACGTCCGCGTCGGAGTGGCCCTCGAGCCCGAGTTCGTGGGGGATCTTGATCCCGCCGAGCCACAGGTCATAGCCTGGCTCGAGGCGGTGCACATCGTAGCCGAAGCCAGTACGGAATGGTATCTTCATCACTTTACTTGATAGGGTGGTGTTGCGTGTGGACTTTACTTGAGGAGCTCGCGCAGACCTTCGTAGTCGAGGCCTAGGGATAGGCGGAAGGTCTGGTCGAGCGGATTGTGCTTGATCGTGCTGATGAGGTAGGAGGCGTCTAGGCGGAAGGCCTTGAGGCGCAGCCCTACCCCCGAGGTCAGTGCCTGTAGGTTGCCCTTGGTGGGGTGGAGGTAGCTATAGCCCAGGCGGACATAGAAGCGCTGGTCGAAGCTGTATTCTGCCCCGAGTGCCCAGCGCACCTCGTGGAGCTCCTCCTTGAGGCCGTCGGGGGCATCGCCTAGGCTGCGGAAGATACCCGCGATGGAGGAGGTATCGTAGTAGCGCTGGCGTGCGGCGGCATCGTCGCCCATGATGGGACTCGGGACGAGCAGCTTGCTGGCCTCTACATGCAGGGCTAGGCTGTGCACCTGGTCGATCGGGTAGCTGAGCCCCGTGCCTAGACTGAGTTTGGTGGGGATGAAGGAGCTGGTCAGTCCGTCGTCGAAGCTCATCTTCGTCCCTATGTTGCTTAGGTTGAAGCCCAGCGTCCAGAGGCTCTCGGTCGCTCCTATGCGTAGATCCCGCTGCAGGTAGCCTGCGACATCGGCTGCGAAGGCCGAGGCTGCACGCTGATCCCCGCTCCCGTCGAGGGCGGAGTGCATGTAGCGTAGGGCGACAGCTAGGGCGAAACTACGGCTGAGGGCTCGGGAGTAGCTTAGGTCGAGGGCGTACTCGTTGGGCCGTACATCCCCGAGGCTATTCCCCTGAGCGTCGTAGCGTACCTGCGTGCCGCTGGCGAAGTAGCGTAGGCTCGCCCCCACGGCCTGCGCTGTCTCGCCGCCGAGGCTATAGTAGCCGCCCAGCTGCATCAGCGCGATGCCGCTGGTCAGGCGTGAGAGCCAAGGGGTGTAGCCGAGGCTAAGACCTGCACGCTCGGGGAGGAAGGCGTACTTGGCGGGATTCCAATGCTGGGCATAGACGTCGGGTGTCGTCGCCACGCCC
Source organism: uncultured Porphyromonas sp. (assembly GCF_938046015.1). Lineage (GTDB taxonomy): Bacteria > Bacteroidota > Bacteroidia > Bacteroidales > Porphyromonadaceae > Porphyromonas. The sequence continues at coordinate 68,522 of NZ_CALIXW010000036.1, forward strand.
TGATCCCCCAGGGCGGCACTGCGCGCATCGGGGGCTATCTGTAGCGAGGGCATCGCCGTGAGGATGGGGCGGTAGACCTCTGTCGTCTGCGCTGCGGCTCGCTCAGCACCGAGGACGAGCCCGAGGGCGAGGAGGCTGTGCTGGAGCACGACCTTATGCTTTGGGATAAGTCGCTTCATATATTAATGTAGGGATGACTCGTGTCGCGGCGAGCCCCAGAGCAGGGAGCCCGCTTGACGAGACAAAGATAAGCCATTTCCCTAGCCCCATGCTAGCAGGAGGTACTCGGGCCACCTTGACTCCTTATTATATATTGCTGCGCTGCGTCGTCTGTAGAGCGAAGCGATGGCCTTGGCTTCGGTTCCTGCCGCGAGAGAATGCTCCCACCGCTCAGCTAAGCCGAAGCGCCCGCTATCCACGCTCTGGAGAGGGCGACTCCTAAGGGTGTCTGAGGGCAGGGATAGCCGTGGCCGAGTTGCCACCCTAGTGGGGCTGAGAAAAGTAATATAATATCTAGGGAAAAGTAATATAAACTTTTGGATGAAAGTAATATAACTTCTCCCGAAAAGTAATATAATATTGCTCAAGAAGTAATATAAGATTGCTCGCCCAACCTTATCCTAGAGCTCGGGGAGCCTCCCGCACGGCGGTACTGAGGGCCTGCCCGTAGCTCGAGAGGGGGCAAGGTGCAGCGTGCCACCCGTGCCAAGGAGACTGGCTGGCCGCGTGGCTAGGCTTCGTCCACTACTTTGCTTGACCACCCTATAGGGAAAGTGTCCCTACTTACCCCAGCCTCTTGAGGGCTCTGTCCTGTTAGTGAGGGTGTGCCATCTTGCAGCCTTAGTGTATGCCTATAGCAGCTTGGGCTGCGTGTTTCAGTTCAGATATATACCCATACTTGTAGTGTGAACGAATAAGGCTTACCTTTGCTCCATAACTTAATACTAATGATTATGGGTATTATCGCATCACTTATCGTCGGCGCCATCGCAGGATGGCTGGGAGGCAAGATTTACAAGGGTAGTGGACTAGGCCTTATCGGGAATATCGTCGTTGGTATCCTTGGCGGTGGCGTGGGGTCTTGGCTCCTGGATCGCCTATTCCATACCTCGCTCGGGGAGGGCTGGCTTGGCTCCATCCTGACGGGCGCTATTGGTGCTATCGTCATTCTCTTCGTGCTGAATCTAGTGTTTGGAAAGAAGTAGTAGGGAAGGGAGACTCGGTAGTTAGCTGTCTGCGGACTTATCCTTTATTTCCCCGCTTATAAACAGGAAGCCCCGAGGCCGATAAGGCCTCGGGGCTTTCCATTGTATACTTGCCGAGGACTAGGCTCAGCAGGCAGTGCAGTGGTTGGGCTCTCTAGCCGTGCTCCCCAGGGGGATCGAGATCGTCCGATTACTGTGCTTCGTAGAGCCTAGAACGTAGGGAGCTGGCGCTGTGACACTCGCTGATTGAGCTGTGCCCTTTGATGAGGCAAGGCGCTCGCATCCCTTGAGGAACGAAGGGAGACGAAGTGAGGCTAAGCCCGCCCGCTTAGCTGGGTGCCCTCCTACCCGCCAGCCCCCTTCGCTCCAGTCCTTTTCCCGCAGGCCTCAGGATAAATGCGTATCTTTGCCTTTGTTAATAGGACAAAGGAATTAAAACCATATAATGAACATCAATATCTTAGAGCTGAGCGAGCAGGAGATCTTCCGCCGTCGTAGTCTGGAGGAGCTTCGCGCCCTTGGCATCAACCCTTATCCCGCAGAGGAGTACGAAGTGACAGGACATGCCCGAGAGATCCTCGATAGCTTCGAGGACGAGGCGCCCCGCCGCCAGGTGCGTGTGGCAGGGCGCGTCATGGGGCGTCGTATCATGGGGAAGGCCTCCTTCCTCGAGCTGCAGGATGCTACGGGACGCATACAGATCTATATCACGCGCGACGAGCTCTGCCCTGGAGAGGACAAGGCGCTCTACAATAGCGTGGTGAAGAAGCTGATGGATATTGGTGACTTCATCGGGGTGGAGGGCGAAGTCTTCCGCACCCAGATGGGGGAGATCTCCGTCCACGCCCACAGCCTGACCTTCCTGGCGAAGGCACTGCGCCCACTGCCCGTGGTCAAGGAGAAGGACGGCCAGACCTTCGATAGCTTCACGGACCCTGAGCTGCGCTTCCGCCAGCGCTACGTTGACCTCGTCGTCAATAGCGGGGTGAAGGACATCTTCCTCAAGCGTACGAAGACCTTCACGGCGATGCGTCAGTTCTTCAATGATCGCGGCTACATCGAGGTAGACACGCCCGTGCTGCAGCCTATCCCTGGCGGAGCAGCGGCACGCCCCTTCATCACGCATCACAATGCGCTGGACATCCCCCTCTACCTGCGTATCGCCAACGAGCTCTACCTCAAGCGCCTCATCGTCGGTGGCTTCGAGGGCGTCTACGAGTTCAGCCGCAACTTCCGCAACGAGGGGATGGACCGCACGCACAACCCCGAGTTCACCGCCATGGAGATCTATGTCTCCTATAAGGACTACAACTGGATGATGGACTTCACCGAGCAGATGCTGGAGTACATCTGCATGCAGGTGCTCGGCACGACGAAGGTGAAGGTAGGGGAGCGCGAGATCGACTTCAAGGCTCCCTACAAGCGTATCTCCATGCTCGACGCGATCAAGGAGCATACGGGCATAGATATCAGTGCCATGGATGAGACTGAGCTGCGCACGACCTGCCAGAAGCTCGGCATCGAGGTGGACGAGACGATGGGCGTAGGCAAGATGATTGACGAGATCTTCGGCGAGAAGTGCGAGGGCAGCTACATCCAGCCTACCTTCATCACTGACTACCCCAAGGAGATGTCCCCGCTGACCAAGGAGCATCGCTCCAATCCCCGCCTCACCGAGCGCTTCGAGCTTATGGTCAATGGCAAGGAGCTAGCCAATGCCTACTCCGAGCTCAATGACCCGATCGACCAGCGCGAGCGCTTCGAGGAACAGCTCCGTCTCTCGGAGAAGGGCGATGACGAGGCTATGTTCATCGACAATGACTTCCTGCGCGCCCTGGAGTACGGTATGCCTCCCACCAGCGGTATGGGTATAGGTATGGACCGCCTGGTGATGCTGCTGACGGGTCAGGAGAGCATCCAGGAGGTGCTTCTCTTCCCCCAGATGCGCCCCGAGAAGGTGGCTCCTCGAGACAAGAAGGAGGTCTTCGCTGCCGCAGGTATCCCCGAGGAGTGGGTGCCCGTACTGCATAAGGCAGGCTACCTCACCCTCGAGGCCGTGCAGAGCGAGGAGAAGCCCGGGCGTCTCCTGCAGCAGCTCATGGATATCAAGAAGAAGTATCAGCTCGACTTAGCGCCGCTGACGCTCGAGACCGTCACCGCATGGACCGAGGGTGGAGCTAAGGCTTAGATCATAGGCTTATGGCTATAGCAGATCCAGTGCCCAGCTTACCTGGGCGTGTAGGCATACTCGGCGGAGGGAGCTGGGCTACGGCTCTAGCGAAGATCGTCCTGACGAAGCAGCCCCAGATCAACTGGCTGCTGCGTAGCACGACGCATGTCAAGGAGTTCACGCGCCTCGGGCATAACCCGGGCTACTTGACCTCCGTAGCCTTCGACACCTCACGGATTACCTTCTTCACCGACTCGGACGTCAATGACTTCTTCCGTGCCTGTGATACGGTGATCCTCGCGACTCCCTCTCCCTACATCCGCTACTACCTCAAGCGGGTACGCAACTCGGTCATCCGCCCCAAGCTGGTCATCAACGCCATCAAGGGCATGGTCCCCGAGGAGAACATCCTCATCTCGGACTACCTGCAGGAGTACAAGGAGCTGAAGCCTGGGCAGATCGCTGTCATCGCTGGCCCCTGCCACGCTGAGGAGATCGCCAAGGATAGGATGTCCTACCTCACGGTGGGCTGCTTCGACCTCGGCAAGGCTAAGATGCTGAGCGAGGAGCTCTTCAGTAACGACTACGTCCACTGCGCCGTCAGCCGCGACGTCGTCGGCATCGAGTACGCCGCAGTGCTCAAGAACATCTACGCCATCGCCTCGGGGATCTGCCATGGGATGAACCTCGGGGACAACTTCCAGTCCGTCCTCATCTCCAACGCGATCGCTGAGATGAGCCACTTCGTCAATACGGTGCACCTCCTCTCGCGTGACGTCACCGAGTCCGTCTACCTTGGTGATCTCCTCGTGACGGCCTACTCGAGCTACAGCCGTAATCGTACCTTCGGCAACATGATCGGTAAGGGCTACAGCGTGCGCGCCGCTCAGATGGAGATGAACATGGTGGCCGAGGGCTACTACGGCGCCAAGTGTGTCCACGAGATCAACCAGCGCTACCAGGTCACGATGCCCATCTGTAAGGCCGTCTACGACATCCTCTACGGCGGTGCTCCGGTCGAGCTGACGATCCGCCAGCTCAGCACCCTCTTCAAGTAGTCGGGGTGCTGTAGCACTCCCCTTACCCCTTTCTCTTCTGATCCTTCCCCTTAGTGATGACTAAGCCGCAGCGTATCCTCCTCAGCTTCGACGTCGAGGAGTTCGACGTGCCTCGTGAGCATGGTGTAGACCTCCCGATGGAGGAGCAGGTGCGTATCTCCACGGTCGGGACGCACGCTCTGCTGGACGTGCTGAAGCGTCACGGCGTACGTGCGACGATCTTCTGTACGGCCAACTTCGCCCTCCGTGCCCCCGAAGTCCTACAGCGCATCCTAGACGAGGAGCACGAGCTGGCCTCCCACGGCTACTACCACTGGACCTTCGAGCCCAGCGACCTGAAGAAGTCCAAGGACGCCCTTGAGCAGCTCTCGGGACGCCCTGTCCGCGGCTATCGCCAGGCCCGCATGATGCCTGTGCCCGAGGCGGAGATAGCACGTGCGGGCTACAGCTACAATAGCTCGCTGCACCCGACCTTCATCCCAGGGCGCTACATGCACCTCACCGCTCCGCGCACCTACTTCATGCAGGAGGGCGTGATGCAGATCCCCGCCTCGGTGACGCCGCTCCTGCGCTTCCCGCTCTTCTGGCTCTCCTGCCACAACCTCCCCTTCGGCCTCTACCGCTGGCTCTGTCGCCGCACGCTGCGGCACGACGGCTACCTCGTCGTGTACTTCCATCCATGGGAATTCTACCAGCTGGACGAGCACCCCGAGCTAAGGCTCCCCCGCATCATACGCAACCAGTCGGGGCGCGGGATGATCGATCGCCTCGACCGCTGGATAGGGAGCTTCCTGGCTGAGGGCGCGAGATTCGTGACCTTCTCTGAGTTCGTCGACACACTATAATCCTTACACTATCATCCTATGCAGATCAATCGTAACCTCATTGCCGCTAGCGCCATCGCCGCTGTGGCACTCGTCCTCTCGGTCTTCCTTCTGGCGGGGGGCATGAAGGGCTTCCGTAGCCGCAGCGCTAAGACCATCGCTGTGACGGGTAAGGCTGAGCGTACCTTCACCTCGGACCTGATTGTCTGGACGGCAACCATCAACAGCGAGTCGCTTACCCTCTCGACGGCTTACTCCGAGCTCAAGGAGAGGCAGAAGGCCGTCGCCGACTACCTCAAGTCCAAGCAGATCCCTGCTGATGCCATCACCTACAGCAGTGTGGACATCACCAAGCAGCATGATAGCTTCTATGACTCTGAGGGTAGCCGCGTGGTCTCGACCTTCCGTGGCTACCTGCTGAAGCAGACTGTCACCATCTCCTCCAAAGACATCCACTCTATCGAGGCCGTGTCGCGACAGATCTCTGAGCTCATCAACCAAGGGATAGAGATCGAGTCTGGTGCTCCTCGCTACTACTACACAAAGCTCAACGAGCTGAAGATCCAGATGCTCAAGGAGGCGGCTGAGGACGCACGTAACCGCGCTAAGGTCGTGGCCGAGGGTAGCGACAGTCAGCTTGGGAGCCTAGAGCGCTCCTCTATGGGCGTCTTCCAGATCGTCGGTGAGAATAGCGACGAGGACTTCAGCTGGGGCGGCTCCTTCAATACCAGCTCGAAGGTCAAGACCGCTAGCATCACCGTCAGCTCTACCTTCGCGATCAAGTAGTGAATAGACCCATCGTACCCAAGCTCGTGATCGTCTCCCCGTGCTACAACGAGGAGGCGATCCTTGCTTATTCAGCCGAGCGCCTCACGAGCCTCCTGCGGCAGCTCGTCCAGCAGGCTAAGATAGCCTCCGAGAGCTATATCCTCTACGTCAATGATGGCAGCCGAGACCGCACCTGGGAGCTCATCGAGGAGCTGCACCAGCGCTATGAGGAGGTGAACGGACTTTGCCTGGCGGGCAACGTAGGCCACCAGTCCGCGATCATGGCGGGGATGCTCGAGGCCGTGGAGGAGGCGGATGCCGTCATCACGATCGATGCCGATCTGCAGGATGACCTCGCGGCTATCGAGACGATGATCGACCGCTATCGGGAGGGCTACGACGTCGTCTACGGGGTGAAGAAGACCCGTGAGGCTGATCCCTGGCTGAAGCGTACGACCGCGCTGGCCTTCTATCGCCTGCAGAGTGCGATGGGGATACGAGCGGTGTACAACCATGCCGACTTCCGCCTGCTGAGCCAGGCCGCCCTCCGTGCCCTAGCGGCCTATCCCGAGCGCAACCTCTATCTGCGCGGACTCATCGCGCAGCTGGGCTTCCCCGCCACGGAGGTCGATGACCACATCAGCGCCCGCGTGGCAGGTAGCTCCAAGTACACGGTGCGCAAGATGCTGATCCTTGCCATGGATGGCATCACCTCCTTCACGACGCGCCCCATCAGCTGGATCATCGCTATGGGCTTCCTGAGCCTCCTCATCAGCGTAGCTATGGCAGTGTACGTGCTAGTCTCCTATGTCGAGCACCGCTCCGTGCCGGGCTGGGCCTCACTCATGCTCTCGCTGTGGTTCATCGGGAGTATGCTCCTCTTCTCCCTCGGGGTCGTGGGGCAGTACATCGGCAAGATCTATATGGAGGTGAAGGCACGCCCTCGCTATCACATCGCCAAGCAGCTCAAGCATCATGACCGACCTACAGAGCACTAAGCCTAGCGCACTGCAGCGCCTTCAGCGACTGCTGGCCCAGCCCTTCCTCCGCAGCCCACGCACCCTCCTCGGGCTGTGGACGCTGCTCGCACTCGTGGCTGGGCTGACGAAGATGTCCCCTGCGCGGCACAACAACTTCCTCATCTTCCGAGGCGTCTTCGACCACCTCACGCAGCAGCTTTCGCTCTATGCCGAGTACCCCGAGGAGTACTTCGACCACAATCACTACGGTCCCTTCTTCTCGCTCGTCATCGCTCCCTTTGCCGTCGTGCCCGATGTGCTGGGGCTGCTGCTCTGGCTCGTCGTGCTCTCGCTAGGCCTCTACTGCGCGGTGCGCTACCTGCCGCTGGCGGAGGGCAAGCAGGCCTTCGTCTACTGGTTCTGCGCCCATGAGCTGCTCACGGCGCTGCAGATGCAGCAGTTCAACATCGCCATCGCCGCCATCCTCGTGGGCTCCTTCGCAGCCATCGAGCGCAGGCAGGAGTGGCTCGCAGCACTGCTCATCGTGGTGGGCACCTTTGTCAAGCTCTACGGGATCGTAGGGCTGGCGCTCTTCTTCTTTGTGCAGCGCAAGCCGCGCTTCATCCTTTGGCTCGCCCTGTGGTCGGTGGTCTGCCTCGTCAGCCCCATGCTCCTCAGTTCGCCCGACTACGTGCTGGGGCAGTATCAGGAGTGGGCGGAGCGCCTAGCGGTCAAGAATGGGGAGAACCTCTTCTCCCTGATGCAGAACGTCTCCCTGCTGGGCATGGTGCGCAAGGTGACGGGCATCGCCAGCTATTCTGACCTCTGGCTGATCCTGCCTGGGCTTGTCGTCTTCGGCCTGCCCTACCTACGTATCGGGCAGTATCGACACCTCGCCTTCCGCTACGGCATCCTCTCCTCGGCGCTCCTCTTCCTCGTGCTCTTCAGTACGGGGAGCGAGTCGAGTACCTACATCATCCCCTTCGTGGGGATTGTGCTGTGGTATACCACCGCCCCCTGGCGGCGCGGGCGCTGGGAGCAGCTGCTGATGCTGCTGGTCTTTGTCTTCAGCAGTCTCTCGCCCTCGGATCTCTTCCCGCGCGCGCTGCGCACCGAGCTGATCCAGCCCTACGCCCTCAAGGCGCTCTTCCCGACTATTGTCTGGCTCCAGCTCAGCTGGGAGCTCTGTACGCGCGACTATAGTGCAGCCCCCGAGGGGAGGGAGGTCTAAGGCCCCGCTCCCTTAGCTCCTCGCGGCTAGCACTTCGTCACTCCTCGGAGCCTCTTCGACTCTAGTCTCACTATACGATCAAAGGCAGCGCCCAGCTCAGTCCCTCATGGGGCTAAGCTGGGCGCTGCCTTTGCTGTTTGCTCCTGCTTGCTTACTCGATGCTGAGGCTGAAGAGGAGCATTCGTGCCCGTGCGTGCGCTATAGCCTCGGTGTAGTAGCGGCGGCGGTCTCCCTCCTGCTCGGGGCGGTCGCGCAGGAGCGCATCTCCTAGGCCATAGTGTAGGCTAAGCTGGGGCGAGAGCTTGAAGCGGCTGAAGTAGAGGTCACAGCCTAGCCCCGAGCTCCAGCCGTAGCTCAGCGGGCGAAGGCGCAGAAGGTCACTCTGCCGTCCCCCGAGCTCGATGTCCGTGTAGAGCCCCGTGAGGAGGAAGGGGCGGATATTCCCGCGCCGTAGCCCCCACTTCAGCTCGAGCGGGAGCTGGAGCGAGGAGCTCCGAGGATCGGTACGTAGCAGCTCGCTGAGGCCATCGGTGTAGCTGACGGAGACACTCCCTAGGTGTAGTGTCGGCACGAGGCGAAGCTCCAGCCCAGGTGTGAGCGTCAATCCGCCGATGACCCCGATGCTGAAGCCTGGCTGATAGTCGGGACTCTGCGGAATGAGTACCCGGCCCTCGTGATCACTCAGCCCCGAGGGGCGCAGCTGTAGATCCCTGCTGTGTAGCCCTATCCTCAGCCCGAGATAATACCTGCGTAGGTCGAGGTAGGGCTGATGCTGGACGTGGCGCGTGAGCTCCTGCGCCGAGAGGGCGCCAGCCCCGAGGAGGGGCAGTGCTGCGAGGCAGCCGAGGAGTAGGGAGCGGAGCACGGGGTAGGGGAGCGGGCTTAGGCCTGGATATGACGGCGCAGATGTGCTAGTGCATAGCGCATGCGCCCCAGGGCGGTGTTGATACTGACGTTGGTCTTCTCGGCGATTTCCTTGAAGCTCAGTTCCTCCCAGTAGCGCAGGCGGATGACCTCGCGCTGCTCGGGGGAGAGCTTCGCCAGTCCTCTGGAGAGCTCGCTGATATGCTCATGGCGGATCAGCTGCTCCTCCGCCGACAGCTCGTCTGCGGGTAGCTGTAGCGTGAAGAGCGCTTCGTCGGCACTCTGCGTGTCCTCGATCATCTGCTCCTGTCCGCGCGTCTTGAGGCGACGGTAGTGGTCGATGATGAGGTTATGGGCTATGCGGGAGATCCAGCTCTTGAACTTCCCCTCAGCCGAATAGCGCCCCTGACGGATGGTCGTCATGACCTTGATGAAGGTATCCTGGAAGATATCTTCGGCTAGGTCCTCGTCCTGCACCGAGTAGCGGATGTAGGTGTGGACGTAGGAGTCGTATCGGTGGAGTAGTTCGTTGAACGCCTCGTTGCATCCTGTAGCGTAGAGCTGTACCAGCTGGTCGTCGCTCTGACTTGCATATCTTCTCATTGTCGTCTGGGTATTTGTCCCAGCCCTCTTGCACCGCGGGGCGCATTAGAACCGGGTGAGTCCGACTTACTTATTTGCTTTAGATATGTACAGTTGCTTCTATAGGCAGTTCCTTCTTGTTACTGGGGTAAGACTTATATTGTGTAGTTGTGACCCTACACTGAGCACAAATTAAAGCATATATTTCGACTTTTCAAAATCTAAGGCCGCCTTTGCTCCTTCTTGCTTGGGTTTGCTGCTCTCCCTTTACGACTATACTCTTGCATTCAGCCCCTTGTATCGCTCGCCTTGGACGTGTGCGCGTGGCGTGTATAGTGGGGGAGCTTTGTCTCCCTTATGTCCGCCCCTCCTGACTGATATCCCTCAGCGTGCTGACTGATAGGAATCAGAGGCGTGACTGATACCCTTCAAGGAGCTGAGGGATATCCCTCAGAAGGCGTCACTGATAGCTCGGGGCTGGCCTCCTGCGGGAGGCGGCGCTTCTTGGCGCTTGCTCCTAAGGGTTTCGGCGCGTTATTCGCTTGGCACTTGGCCTTGGACCTCCGTGCTGTAGCGAGGCGCAGGAAGGTGGATTCTTCCTTATAAAAACCTATGCTCAGGGCTAAGGGCAGACGGCCTCGGCAGCCTTGTCCTAGCGGGCTTGCACATTTTTTGTATCTTTGTGCTATAGTCATTACGATCATTCAATAACAAAATACAAGCTACTTATGAGCTACAATCTGCTAGCAGGTAAGAAGGGGATCATCTTCGGTGCCCTCAACGAACAGTCCATTGCATGGCGCGTCGCAGAGCGTGCCGTAGAGGAGGGTGCTGAGATCATCCTGACCAATACCGCTGTAGCCGTCCGTATGGGACAGCTCAACGAACTGGGTGAGAAGCTCGGCGCTAAGGTCGTCCCCGCAGACGCTACCAAGGAGGAAGAACTCGAGGTCGTCTTCCAGGAGGCGATCAAGTCCTTCGGTAAGGTAGACTTCGTCCTGCACTCCATCGGCATGAGCCCCAACGTACGTAAGGGCCGCTCCTACGATGACCTCGACTACAAGATGCTCCAGACGACCCTCGACATCTCGGCCGTCTCCTTCCACAAGATGCTCCAGGTGGCGAAGAAGCTGGACGCTATCGCCGAGGGTGGCTCGGTGGTCGCACTGACCTACGTAGCGGCACAGCGTACCTTCGTAGGCTATGGCGATATGGCCGATGCCAAGAGCCTGCTCGAGTCCATCGCTCGTAGCTTCGGCTACATCTATGGTCGTGAGAAGGGCGTGCGTATCAACACCGTCTCTCAGTCGCCTACGGTCACGACCGCAGGTAGTGGGGTCAAGGGCATGAGCGACCTGCTGGACTTCGCTCAGGACCTCTCGCCCCTGGGCAATGCCGACGCCAACGACTGCGCTGACTACTGCATCACGCTCTTCAGCGACCTGACGCGCAAGGTCACGATGCAGAACCTCTTCAACGACGGGGGCTTCAGCTCCATGGGGATGAGCCTCGATGCCATTGAGGTCTTCGCTGAGGGTCGTGCCGCTCGTCAGGCTAAGTAAATAGGCTACACGCTTAGCGCCTCCGCCGGTCTCACGCGTAGACTGACGGAGGCGCTTTGCCTTATCCATGCTCGCTATATGATACTACGTACAGAGAACCTCGTCAAGCGCTACCGCACACGTACCGTGGTCAATCACGTGTCCATCCAAGTAGGGCAAGGGGAGATCGTCGGGCTCCTTGGTCCCAATGGGGCGGGCAAGACGACGACCTTCTACATGACCGTGGGACTCGTCGTGCCCAACGAGGGGCGCATCTTCCTCGACGATGAGGACATCACGAAGTATCCCGTCTATCAGCGTGCCCGCGCAGGCATCGGCTACCTAGCGCAGGAGGCCTCCGTCTACCGCCGTATGTCGGTGGAGGACAATATCCTCTCGGTACTGGAGTTCACCGACCGCACGAAGGCCGAGCAGCAGGCGCGTCTGGAGGAGCTCATCGCGGAGTTTCGCCTAGAGAAGGTACGCACCAACCAAGGTAATCGCCTCTCTGGGGGCGAGCGCCGCCGTGCCGAGATCGCGCGCTGCCTGGCCATTGACCCTAAGTTCATCATGCTGGACGAGCCTTTCGCTGGGGTAGACCCCATCGCGGTGCAGGACATCCAGAGCATCGTGGCGCAGCTCAAGCATAAGAACATCGGCATCCTCATCACCGACCACAACGTCTACGAGACGCTGAGTATCACCGATAGGGCTTACCTCCTCTTCGAGGGTAAGGTGCTCTACGAGGGCACGGCCGAGCAGCTCGCGGAGAACGAAGTCGTCCGCGAGAAGTACCTCGGTAAGGACTTCCAGCTCCGCCGTCGTACCTTCGACGTCAAGCCCTAGCGCGTGCGCCCCATCTAAGGAGACTTCCTCCCCGAGCTTGTCCTAACGGCATCGAGCCCTAGGTGCTGGCGCCTCCCGAGCTCTCCTAAGGGCATAAGAAAAGTGGCTAATCTTTCTGCGGAAAGATTAGCCACTTTTTGTCAAAAGATTAGCCACTTTTTGCCGAAGGCTAAGCGAGCGCGTGCTGCAAGCCTTCGACGGGGGTGCTTAGTCCTTGGTGCAGCCGCCGCGCTCGCAGGCAGAGCTGGCCTGGGTCAGGCGCGTGAGCGTCTCCCTCAGCTGGCGTCCGAGGCCGATCGTATAGCCCTGCGAGACGAAGACCACGCGGTCGAAGGTGTCGGCCACGACGATGATGGGGTAGAGCCCTGCGCGTAGCTTGAAGCGCTCGGTCAGCTGCTTGGCCAGTCCCTCAGTGTCGAGGCCGAAGAAGGTCTGCTGCGGCAGCCCAGCGCGATCCTCGGGGCGGTAGCCTGCCGCTGCGGTGCTGTCGGGGAAGAGGAGTGCGATGGGACGGCCGAGCTGCTCCAGTGCGGGAGCCTCGGCGATGAGATCGCGGAGGGCGTGCTTGGTCGGCTCGCTGCCCGCATCCATGAGGCAGAGCACGTAGTAGCCGCGCCCCGTGCTGCTCAGCAGGCTACGCTCTTCGGCGGCGGGGCTTAGCTTCTTATCCTCGCCAAGGCTAAGGGGACGGTAGCGGCTCTCGGAGCTGAAGTTGCCCAGCACAGCGATGGCGGTGCTGTCGCGGCGCATCACGAGGCTGTCGCTATGCTCCTGCCCGGCCTTGATGTCGAGGCTACGCAGCTGTGCCAGTACGCTGCCGTCCGCTAGGCGTGAACCCGAGACGAGGAGGTACTGCCCCGCGTCGAGCTTGGTGCCGCGCTCAAAGGTAGGACGCCACGCGCTGCCTTGCTCCAGACCGTTGGCATCCTCGTCGTAGCTCAGTAGGTGCAGACGCCCCGATCGGTCGAAGCGGCTCAAGGTGAAGTGGTAGTAGTACTTCGGGTTGTCTAGGATGCCGTTGTCCTGGTAGGCCAGGCGAAGCGTCCCCTGCGGGCTGACGGAGCTAGGGGCGGCTACCTCCTCGAGGGCGAAGTCCTGCCACTGCCCCCCGTGGTAATACTGCGCCTTACCTGTGACGGGCTCGAGGCGCGCCGCCCAGCCGCAGCTACGCAGGAGCGAGAGGCAGAGCAGCGTCCGCGAGTGGCTGTCGGCGCGGCGACTACGCCATACCTGCAGCGGCTCGGTAGGGTAGCCGAGCGGGTTGAAGTCCTTGTCCAGGCTGATCTCCTTGCGGCACCAAGCGACGATCGCCTCGGGGCTGCGGTCGAACTGCTGCCTCAGCTCGCTCGGGAGTGCCTGCCGTAGCGCCGCCTTGTAGGGCGTCAGTGCCTCGTGGGCAAAGCGTGGGTTGTAGACGTAGCGCATGCAGAGGGCGCTGTCGGCCGCGATGCTGGGCTGGGACTGGCTATGCTGGAGGTGGTCACGCAGCACGGCGAGAGGCACGTCGCGGAGGTCCTTGGCCGAGAGCACAGCAAGCAGGGCGTGGGCCTTAGCCTTGTCTGATGACTCCTCGACGAACTGGCGCAGAACGCCTGCATTGGCTCGGGCGTCGAGACCGAAGACCTGCTCGGCATGTAGGCTGTCCAGGTAGTGGGTACGTAGACTGTCCTCCCAGGCGAAGCGCTGGGTATTGCGCTGGCGTGCCTCGGCGCTGACCTCGGGATAGCGTGCTGCCTCGCTCGGAGGCGTCAGCTTGAGGTCGAGCTGCAGCCGCTCGCCTGCCTGACGATCCAGCACCAGGCGCACGGACTTATCCTGACCGAAGCGCACCTGCTTCAGCCCATAGACGTAGCTGCTGCCCTTAGGCTGGCTGGCGTAGGCGATGAGGTCGCCCTGCCCCGAGGTGAAGCGCGTGCGTCCCTGGGCGTCACAGCGCTGGCGCGCCACGGTGTAGAGCTCACCGTAGTTGTACAGCTTGAACTCCACCTCGGCGTGCGGCACGGGTCGGCCCTTCGTATCCCGTACCTCTACGAGGCAGGTCGCCGCATGGGCATAGCCCTCGATGACATTGATCTCGGTGTAGGTCGGCGTGCGGCTGATGACGGGCTCGGGCCCATCGTAGCGCCCGAAGGCCTTGGTATGGACGAGCATCGCGCGGGACACGGGGGCATTGAACCACGCCAGATCCAGCACCGGCTCAGGCTCACAAGCACCGAGGAAGTGCCAGCGGCCATCGACCCAGGCCTCTACCCAGGCATGGTTGTCATCCGTATGCGCCCAGCGTGGCGTATAGACCTGGCGGGCAGGGATGCCTATGGTGCGCAGGGCAGCCACCAAGAGTGTCGACTCCTCCCCACAGCGTCCCGTCGCCGAGGCAAGGGTACAGAGCGGCGAAGAGGTACGCGCGTCGCTGGGGTTGTAGGTCACGTGCTCGTGGCACCAGTGGTTGACCTCAAGGATGGCCTCACGTAGGCTAAGCCCGCGCACACGATCCCGCAGCTCGGCGTAGCGAGCAGTGCGGAAGTCGTCGAGCGCCTCATTATTGACGCGCAGGGGCAGGACGAAGTGCCGCCACTCGCGCTCGGGGATCGCCTTGCCCCAGGGCAGCTCTTGGCGTGCCCGCAAGGTCGTGCGGACGTTGGCCAGATAGTAGTCCCCGCTGCGGTTCAGCAGGTCACTGGAGGGCATATAGGCGTAGAGGAACTCTAGAGCCGAGCGCTCGGCGGGCTGGAGCTGCTGCTGGAAGATATCGAAGAAGCCGCCTCGAGGGAAGCTGCGCTGCTTGAAGGTGAAGTCCTGCTGCAGCTGCGTCGTGCGCGCCTTCGGCGTCTGGGCACCGGCAGCTAGCGGCAGGCTGAGGAGCCCGAGGCTAAGGAGAAGAGCTTTCATAGTGTAGGGGTGAGGGATGATCTTAGGGAAGCTGCTCGAGTGCGAGGCGGGCAGCGCGTATTTTGCTCGGGTCGGTGAGGAGCTGGGCATATTCGTCTACGCTGTCCCCGCCGCCCATGCTGACCCGAGGGTTGCGGTAGCGCATGGCGCTGGCTACGGGGCTGCGCGCCGAGAGGTGTAGCTCGTGGGCGCCTGTCTCGAGGGCCACCTGCTGGATGTTCTCGGGCGTGATGCCGCCGCCGGGCATGACATGGATGCGCCCTGCGGAGCGCTCCACGAGCTGACGCAGCAGCGGCGCACCCTCGAGGGCTGTGAGGGCTGCCCCCGAGCTGAGGACGCGCTGGCAGCCGAGGGCGATGATGTCCTCGAGCGCCTCGAGCGGGTCACGGCACATATCGATGGCACGGTGGAAGGTCACGGGACGTCCCTCGGTAGCTCGGATGAGGCGCTCCATCAGCGGGCAGTCAACATCCCCCTCGGGCGTCAAGGCGCCGAGGACGAAGCCATCCACGCCGAGGGCTAGATACTGGCGGATGTCCTCCAGCATCAGTTCCTCCTCCAGTGGGCTGTAGAGGAAGTCGCCCGAGCGTGGGCGTACCAGCACGTGGAGCTTGATGTCGATGAGGCGACGTGCCAGCTTGACCTCACCATAGGAGGGGCTGAGTCCGCCTTCGCTCAGGGCAGCGCAGAGCTCGACACGCTGGGCGCCGCCCTCCTGGGCGCGTAGGGCGCTGAGGGCGCTGCCAGCGCAGTTCTCGATCAGGTACTTCATCAGCGTAGCTCTACCTGGACGATGTAGTCGACGGCGTTGGCTGCGGAGGGGGCCTGGTCGAAGCTCAGGGTCAACCCATCCTTGGACTGCTGGTAGCGTATGGGGCGCTGCGTGTCGTAGCTGATGACGCGCTTGACAGGCGTGGTGAGGGGGAGCGAGAGCAGGCGGCTACTCCAGTCGAGGATGTGCAGGTAGAGGGTCTTGCCTCGCTGCGTCGTCACGCCCCATTCCT
Source organism: uncultured Porphyromonas sp. (assembly GCF_938046015.1). GTDB lineage: Bacteria > Bacteroidota > Bacteroidia > Bacteroidales > Porphyromonadaceae > Porphyromonas. The sequence continues at coordinate 84,463 of NZ_CALIXW010000036.1, forward strand.
GTGGGGGGAGTAGTCCAGCGCGCACGCCGCGGACGGTCGCTCCGTAGCGCTGCATCCAGGCGCCGATCTTACTCAGGCGGTCGAGGGCAAGCGCAGGTAGGGCGCCCGAGGGCTCGGGGCCGATGTTCAGCAGGAGGTTGGCGTCACGGCCCGCAGTGGATACGAGCAGGCGGATGAGCGTCGTGTCGCTCTTGTAGTTCTGGTCGGCGATCTTGTAGCCCCACATCCCGTTCATCGTCTGGCAGGTCTCCAGTGGGAGCTTGCTGATGGCTTGGCCTGAGAGTCCTGCGGTATTAGCGCCGGGGACATCGCGCTCGAACATCTGGAAGTCCTCCCCTGCGTGCGGCGTGCCGTGGTGGTTGTTTCCGATGAGGCAGCTTGGCTTGAGCTGATGGATGAGGCTGTATAGAGCGGGGAAGCCCCAGTCGAAGCTGGGGTTCTGGTCATGGTCCCATTCTCCGTCCAGCCAGATCGCGTCGGCATCGTAGTCACGGACGAGCTCGGTGAGCTGTGCCTTCATGAAGGCATCGTAGCTCGACCACTGGCCGTGCTTGGTGCGGCCAGTGCCTCGTCCCGTGCGGCCGAGGGGGTAGTAGTCCTCACGGCTCCAGTCGAGTAGGGAGTAGTAGATATGGAAGCCAAGTCCATGGCGGCGGCAGGCATCGTGCAGCTCGCGTAGTACATCACGGCGGAAGGGTGTGGCGCGCACCATATTATAGTCGCTCTGCTTCGTGTCCCAGAGGGAGAAGCTGTCGTGATGGCGTGAGGTGATGGTCAGGTAGCCTGCGCCCGAGGCCTTGATCGCCTTTACCCAAGCGTCGGCGTCGAAGCGGCTGGGATAGAAGCCCGCAGCGGCCTTGGCGTACTCGGCATGGTTGATATTCGCAACGGTCATGTACCACTCGCCCTGAGCGAAGGTGCTGTAGAGCCCCCAGTGGAGGAAGATGCCGAAGCCGTGGTCACGGAAGGCTTTGCGTGCCTCTAGATTACTTTGGCTAGGCTGATAGTTGCTTTGGGCATGGCCGAGGAAAGAGACGCCGAGTGCTGCTGCCAGGAGTAGGCTGCGTGCCTTGCGGCCTCGAGGTGTAGACTTACTCATGATGTACTAAGATGTTTGATGGTATTCAAAGGTACTTAATCTTGGTGAGAGCTCGGCTAAGTTCCAGTACCGACGTGTCAGCAGAGTAAGTGCTAGATGCCTAGCTTGTCATTGGGCTCTCACTTATGATTGTATAGAGTGGGGCTCACTAAATTCTCAGAGAACTGCTGTCAGATGGAGCTAAGCCCCTATAGGGGCAATCCCTCCAGAGCCCAGGGTGCGTAGCCCTGTAAGGGTGACCAAACCCTGGGTAGCCTTCATCAAAAAGTATAGAGCCCTACAAGGGCGATCCCCAAAACAGTTGTAGCGTCGTAGCGGTACGGCTCCGATCTCACTTTGCTTCGTTTGGAGGGCCGCCCCTGTAGGGCTCTCCATGTATGGGGCTCTTTGACCCAGGGTTCCGTCAGGCTTACAGCCTTCCCGCACCCTGGGCTTTAGATGGGTTGCCCCGCAGGGGCTTGCGCAGCCGCTAGTAGCCTATTGGTATGCGGGACTGCAGCAAGCTGACCTCCTTGCCCGAGCGCTCTGAGGGGTATACCTCAGCGTGCTGACTGATGTCCCTCAGCCTCCTGACTGGCGGCACTCAGTGCGCTGACTGATATCCCTAAGGAGCAAGCTCCCTTATGCCCCGCATTGCCTAGGCTCGGAGTGGGGAAAGCGCTCGGGGGGACTTAGCCTCCTTAGCTCTAAGAAGGGAGAGGGCGGGACAAAAGCGAGCAGGGCGGCATACGCTCGCTGCGTATGCCGCCCTGCTGGGTAGGGGGAAGAGGTGTCGAAGGCCTAGCTGTTTGCTTCGGCGAAGAACTCCTCGTTGTTCTTGGTACGGAGCATAAGCCCCTTGACACGCTCGAGGGCCTCGATGGGGTTCATCTCGGAGAGTACCTTGCGTACGCCCCACATGAGGGTGCCCGTCTTGTCGCCCAGCAGGAGGTCGTCGCGACGCGTGCTGCTGGCCACAAGGTCGATGGCGGGGAAGATGCGCTTGTTCGCCAGGCGACGGTCGAGCTGCAGCTCCATGTTGCCCGTCCCCTTGAATTCCTCGAAGATGACGTCATCCATCTTGGAGCCCGTCTCCTGCAGCGCTGTGGCGAGGATGGTGAGGCTACCGCCGCCGCGGATGTTGCGCGCAGCACCGAAGAAGCGCTTAGGCTTCTGCAGCGCATTGGCATCGACCCCACCCGAGAGCACCTTACCCGAGGCAGGCTGTACCGTATTGTAGGCGCGTGCCAGGCGGGTGATGGAGTCGAGGAGGATGACGACATCCTGACCACTCTCGACCATGCGCTTGGCCTTGTTGAGGACGATCTCGGCGATCTTGACGTGGCGCTCTGCGGGCTCGTCAAAGGTCGAGGCGATGACCTCGGCATTGACGCTCGTGGCCATGTCGGTGACTTCCTCGGGACGCTCGTCGATGAGCAGGATGATCATGTAGACCTCGGGGTGATTGGCGGCGATGGCGTTGGCGATATTCTTCAGCAGCATCGTCTTACCCGTCTTGGGCTGCGCTACGATGAGGCCGCGCTGTCCCTTACCGATGGGGGCGAAGAGGTCGACGATACGCATAGCCGTCTTGTCCTGGACTGCGGGGCTATTGCCTGCAGCGAGGTTGAACTTCTCCTCTGGGAAGATGGGCGTCAGGTGGTCAAAGGGTACGCGGTCACGCATCTCGGCGGGTGTACGGCCGTTGACACGGGTGATCTTGTCGAAGGGGAAGTACTTGTCCCCCTCCTGAGGAGGACGGATGAAGCCCTCGACGAGGTCACCTGGACGGAGGCTCCACTGCTTGACCTGGGCGGCCGAGAGGTAGATATCGTCGGGTGAAGGGAGGTAGTTGTAGTCCGCCGAGCGTAGGAAGCCGTAGCCGTCGGGCAGGATCTCGAGGACGCCGCTGCACTCGAGGATACCCTCGAAGTTGAACTCGGGCTGCTGTACGGGCTGCGTGCGAGGAGCATTGGGCCGCTGTGCAGGGCCTGCGTTGTTGCTTGCCTTGGGCTCGGGACGCTGGGGCTTGGTGGGGGTGTTAAAGGCAGGGAGCACCTGGTCGAGTACGGACTTGCTGTCCTTGTGGCGGAAGACCATCTGCGCGGGGCTGGGGCTGGCCGCTGCCTCGGGCTCGCTTGTGCTGGGCTCCTTAGGGCTCTCTGCCTGCTCGCTGGGCTCGGCGCTCGCGGCTGCAGCACGCTGGCTACGCTGGCCGCGGCTTCGGCTCTGGCTAGCCTTAGGGGCTGGCTGTGCGCTGCTGGCTTCCTCGGGCTGAGGGGCTGCGACGCTCTCGGGGGTAGCTTCCTCCTCGGAGGCCTTAGCTACGGCCTCGAGGGCCTGGTTGCGCTCCTGCTCGGCACGTGCAGCGAGCTCGGCCTTGGTGGGGCGTCCACGCTTGCGCTGCTTGGGTGCGCTCTCTTCTTCGGGGGATTGAGCTTCAGTAGTAGGGGCTACGGCTGCGCTCTCGGCTTGTTCTTTGGGCATTGGATTCTTAGATTTAGTTCGGCTCTTGGGGCGCTCGGAGCTGCGCTTGACCGTCTGGGTCTCCGCGATGGAGGTAGCCTGCTGGTCGAGGATGCCGTAGATGAGCGCTTGCTTATCGGTGTAGTCCCCGAGCTTCATGCTCAGCTCTTCGGCGATGCTATTGAGCTCCTCTTGGCTTTTGGAGAGCAGCTCAGTGATGTTGTATCGTTGCATATATGTGAATATAACGTCTGTGCTTGACGATGGGATGAGACTAGAGGGGCCAGTCGCCTGTGGGATAGGCACGGTCACGCGGCTCTAGGATCCCTAGCCCAAGGCCTCCCATTGCTCTTTGGAGACGATAGTTGAGGATGTATAAGCGGGAGGGGAAAGGGGGGAGGGATGCGTATCCATCGGGTGATTGGGCTGGGATTCGAACCCAGGACCGATAGCTTAGAAGGCTATTGCTCTATCCAGCTGAGCTACCCAACCATCATATCTCTCGCTGTGCTGTATTGTAGAACTGAGGACACAAGGAGAGGTGGGAGCGGGAGGAGCGATGCCTCCCAATTGCACGGCAAAGGTATCAATAATTGAGGACTTTGGCAAATGCCCGTCCAGGAGCAGCTCTGAGGACTAGCTGATACAAAGAGCCCCGAGTGCCACAGGGCGCTCGGGGCTTATCCTTGATAGGGCTTGTGTCGCTGTACCCAGAGCCGGGCTCGAACCGGCACAGCCTAATTGGCTAAGGGAGTTTAAGTCCCTCGTGTCTACCATTTCACCATCTGGGCATGCTGGCGCAAAGGTAGCCCAATTCTGCCGTATACACAATAGCGGGGGCTGGCTGCTTCCTGACGAGGGCTCATGCTTCCTTTGACTTCCACCCCTCCTCTGCAGCTAAGCTCGGGGCAGCTAGGCCTCGGCAGATCGTGCCTATAGGGGGAGGACCCCTGAGGGATATCGGTCAGCGTGCTGAGGGACGTCAGTCAGCCTCGTGAGGGATGCCAGTCAGCGAGCTGAAAGGTATCAGTCCTGGAGCTTAGACTAAGCAGGGGCTTCGCTTCGCTTTTCTACGTATTGCAGTGAGGAGGGCCTTGAGCTAAGAATAGATGGTATAGGAACGTACGCGGGGGTGTGGGGAGAAGCCGCGGTGATTGGGGAGCGCCTTAAATGCGGGAGCGGCTGCAAGGATCTAGCATCTAGATCTTGCAGCCGCTCCGCTTATAGAGGGCTAGGGCTGAGGCAGCCTACTAGTAGTTGTGCCCGTGGGGATCCTCCATCTCCTTACGCGTGATCTTGTGAAGATCGAGGGCGCGCCAAGCGTAGATGATGTATGCCAGGACGAAGGGGATGAGCAGCGAGACGAAGCTCATCGTCTTGAGCGTGAAGGGACTCGAGGAGCTGTTGCGGATGTTCAGCGAGTTGTTGATGATCTCGGGCATCTCAGGGCTGTAGGCAGGGTAGTAGGAGGTGTTGTTCCAGCCTGCGATGAGGAAGAGTGCCAGAGCGGTCAGTACCACGCCGATGCCTTCGTACCAGATCCCCTTGCGGAAGCCCTCCTTGAGCAGGGTCAGCAGGATACCAGCCAGCACGAGGACCACCCCGAGGACGAAGATCGCGAAGACGGCAGGCATCTCGACGAGATTGAGCCAGTACTTGTAGTCCACGAGGAAGGTGACGTTGGGGTTCGCTGGGTCATAGGCGAAGCCCTGCTTGGTCAGCAGGAAGAAGAGGTAGCCGAGGAAGAGCAGTAGGAAGGCAGCGGCATTCCAGGCCAGCGCAGCGCGTGAGCGGCGATAGATGGTCTCGTCATCGATGTTATTGATGAAGAAGAGCAGCGCCGTGGTGCGCGAGAGGAAGAAGACCGCCAGGCCGAAGATGACGTTCCACACGTTGAGCACCGCCTCTAGACCGTGCAGCTGCAGCCCCTTATAGGGGAGCCACCCCGAGATCACCTGACTGGCGCCCGAGAGGTCAGCGATAGCCTCCTTGTTCACCTGGAAGGTAGATCCAGTGAAGAAGGTCGACACCGCAGCCCCGAGGAGGATAGGTGCCAGCAGCCCGTTGATGAAGAGGAAGGTCTGGTAGGTGCGGCTCCCGAGGACGTTCCCATTCTTATTCTGATACTCATAGGACACGGCCTGGATGATGAAGCAGAAGAGAATGAGCATCCACACCCAGTAGGCACCGCCGAAGCTGGTGGAGTAGAAGAGGGGGAAGGAGGCGAAGAAGCCACCGCCGAAGACCACCAGTGTGGTGAAGGTGAATTCCCACTTGCGCCCTACGGAGTTCACTAGGAGCTTACGCTCGAGCTGCTCCTTGCCGAGGCTGAAGAAGAGGGACTGGCCTCCCTGGACGAAGAGGAGGAAGACGAGGAGTGCCCCGAGGACCGAGATCAGGAGCCACCAATAGGATTGGAAGAATGCGTAATCCATTGTATGCTGTCTTGCTAGAGGATTCGACTTTAGTGCTGCTCGGGGCCCGACTTGATGGCCTTGCGCATGATGTTCACCTCAGCTACGAGCATGATGGTGAAGAGCAGGGTGAAGAGCGTGAAGGTGATGATCACGGAGCTCGCCTCGATCTTGGAGATAGCTGCCTGCACGGGTAGGAGGTTCTGAATGGTCCAGGGCTGACGTCCTACCTCGGCTACGACCCAGCCTGCCTCAGTAGCGATCCAAGCCATGGGGGTCAAGATAAGGCTTATCCATAGCAGCCAGCGGGTGGACTGGAGCTTGTCGTTGCGCTTGTAGGCATACCAGGTCAGCAGTAGGTAGAGCAGCAGGAAGGCGCCGCCCAGACCGACCATAGCACGGAAAGAGTAGTAGGTCAGAGGTACATTGGGTACCGTCTCGTACTTGCTGTCGAAGTAGCCGTAGCCGTAGTAAGGGAAGTGCTTCTCGAGGATCTGACGCTGGGCCTGGGCCGCTACGCTGTCGCCCGCCTTGCGCGCCGCACGGAAGGCGTTGAGCGCGTCGATAGCCTGGCGGCCGCGCTGCATCTTCTCCTCTGCCGAGAGGGCTACCGTCCCATCGGGGAGGTGATAGCCGCCCTCGAGGATGTTGTTGATACCAGGTACGTAGTGCGTCCCATTGCCCGCGACCATGAAGGAGAGGAGGCGGGGCGCCTCGATGCTAAAGAGGTGCGAGGGTGTGGCGTCGTCGGGCTGCTGCTTGGAGGGGTTGAGGACGCCGATGATACCGAGGCCTACGCCTTCGCCATCAGCGGTGTGGCCGTCTGGCGTGCTCTTGCCTGTGTCGTAGATGGCCTCCATGGCGGCGAGCTTCATAGGCTGATTCTTCGCTACGTCCACGGCAGAGAGGTGTCCCGTCTCCGCAGAGAGAATGGCTGCCAGCAGGCCGAAGGGAGCGATGATCTTGAGGTTGCGGCGGGCGAAGTCCGTGTGGTGGCCACGTAGCAGATAGAGGACGCATATCCCAAGGGCAAAGAAGGTCCCCAGCGTCCACGAGGTCGTGACGGTGTGGAGGAACTTGATGATCGCCGTCGGAGATAGGGCTACGGCCCAGAAGTCATGCATCTCGTTGCGCATCGTCTCTGGGTTGAAGACCATCCCCTGGGGGTTCTGCATCCAGGCATTGGCTATGAGGATCCATACGGCCGAGATGGTCGCACCGACGACGGTGAGCCAGGAGGAGGCTAGGTGGAAGCCCTTGCTGACCTTGCCCCAGCCGAAGAACATCACGGCGATGAAGGTCGACTCCATGAAGAAGGCCAGGATGCCCTCGATGGCGAGAGGCGCGCCGAAGATGTCTCCGACGAACCAGCTATAGTTGGACCAGTTCGTCCCGAACTGGAACTCAAGGATAATCCCCGTGGCGACGCCGATAGCGAAGTTGATCCCGAAGAGCTTCTGCCAGAACTGTGCTGACTTCTTCCAGAAGGGGTCACCGGTACGGTAGTACTGGGTCTCAGCCAGGGACATGATGACCCCGAGCCCGAGCGTCAGCGGCACGAACAGCCAGTGGTACATAGCCGTCAGAGCAAACTGTGCACGTGACCATGCGATTAATGATGTTACATCCATTGTAAATAGTGATTAGCGTATTGGGTTGGTTCTATTCTCTCGATGCGGGTACTAGAGGCGGCCTGCTTCGTGTCTAGAGACGCTGTCCACAGCACGGCGCTGGATCAATTCGTCCCCGACGACTTCGGACTTCTCTACGTGGCGCTCGGAGGCCTGTTGCTTGACGAAGTTGGGGAAGAAGAAGGCTCGCAGCACGGCGAACATGATGAAGAGCTTGATGGCGATGATGAGCCAGAGCTTCTTGCTCGTCGGTGTGAGGCCGCGGAAGCCATCTCGGTAGAGCTGGAAGGCGCGGACGAAAAAGTTTGCTTGGTCGCTACTCATTGAGTTATAGGTTTGCTAATAGGAGGGCTCTACAGGCGGTCTCCCGTCTAAGACAAAGATATGTAAAGGTGTCTGTCTGCACAAATTGCCGCCGTGCAAGGATGTCCGTCGGCTTAGTCCTCAAAGTTGGTGCGCAGTCCGCGCATCGTACGCTGTAGGCCACTGAGACCAGCGCGCTTGACGGCTGTGCCTGCGAAGAGGGCGAGGTACTCCTCCTCGCTCAGCTGATCGAGCTGCTCTGCGGTGAGCGCTAGGAGCGCCTCGCGCGGAGCGTAGTCGGCGATCGTCGTGGGGCGGGCAAAGCGATTCCAGGGACAGCACTGCTGGCAGGCATCGCAGCCATAGACGCGGCGGCCGATACGCTCCCTGAGCTCGGGCGGGATCTCTGCCTTGGACTCGATCGTGAGGTAGCTGATGCAGCGGCGGGCGTCGATCTTGCCGGGGTGGGTGATGGCCTCGGTGGGGCAGCTCTGGAGGCAGCGGGTGCAGCGTCCGCAGAGGGACTTCATCGGGCTGTCGGGAGGCAGGTCGATTGAGACCAGCAGCTCGCCGAGGAAGAAGTAGCTGCCTGCGCGGGGGATGATCAAGAGGCTGTTCTTGCCCCGCCACCCCAGTCCTGCGCGCTCGGCCCAGTAGCGCTCCATGATGGGCGCTGAGTCGGAGAAGGCACGCCCCTCGACCTCGAGCCCCAGCCCCTCACGCATGTAGTGGAGCAGCTGGTCGAGGCGCTTCTTGACGACCTTGTGGTAGTCGCGCCCGTAGGCGTAGTAGGCGAATTGGGGTGCCTCGGGATCCTGCTTGCGCTCGGGGTAATAGTTCATGGCGACCATGATCAGCGAGCGTGTCCCAGGTAGGAGGAGGCGGGGATCGGCCCGCAGCTCTCGGTTGCGCTGCAGGTACTCCATGGTGCCGTGGTGCCCCTCGTCAATCCACTGGTCGTAGCCCGCGAGGATCTCCTCGGGGACGGCCTCGGCTCGGGCGATGCCACAGGCTGCGAAGCCTAGGCGCCGAGCCTCCTGCTTGATCGCATCGGCCAGCGCTTGGGCTGAGGAGAGTTCCCTATCCTCGCCGTATGCTGATGGAGGCGAGTCGGGCACTACTTGTTGTGGAAGACCCAGGAGGAGCTGTAGGCACGGTGTGCCTTCACCAGCCGATTGAGGTAGTTGTAGGCCGCAGCTGCGTCGTCGAAGGAGGCCGCGGCTAGGCGGAGTGTGGCGCTGTGGCGTGAGCGCAGGGCGACGATGGCCTCGGGTTCCTCGATCTGGTGGCGCGCCTCCTCGTAGTAGCTCAGTAGACGCTCCTCGCTGCGCTCGGTAGCGATGATCACATAGTAGCGTCCGTCGCCCGAGCTGCCCCAGCGGAGACCACTGTCAGCAGGCGCGGCAGGTGCCTCCTCCTTGGACTGCGGCGTGAGGCTGCTATGCCCCCAAAGGCTCTGTGCCGCCTCGGGTGTCGGGGTGAAGCCTGCCTGGAAGTACTGCTCCGTCACGGGGCTCTGCTGCCAGGGGATGAGGCTCAGGATGAGGATGATGATGGAGGCGGCGTAGGCAGCAACGCGCTTGGGGATGCGCAGCTGTATATAGTCGCGGTTGCGGCGCTCGGCCTCGGGTGCTTCGCTCTGGGCGCTTAGAGGCTCGCTGCTCCCCGCTGCCATCTCCTGCTGGAGTAGGGGGAGGGAGAGCGGACTGAGCCCATAGGCGATCCCCTGAAGAAGCTTGGAGCTGCTGTAGGGGACAAAGTTGATCTTGCCCGCTCCCGTCAGCTCGAGGGTGCCGAGTAGGGGCAGCTGGTACTGCCCGCGCTGTATGAGGATGTGCCGCAGCTGCTTGACCTCCTCCTCGAGGATAAGGCGCGCGCGGCGCAGCGAGATCCCCAGGAGGAGCGCATAGCGTGCCTCCAGCAGCCCATCGCTGTGCTGCAGCTCCTGGCTGAAGTGGAGCTCTGCACTCGGCGGATAGGCTAGGTGCTGCTCGTGCTGGTAGCTGGCGGGGAGTGCTTCGCGGATGAAGCCCCCGAGCTGTGGCACTACGACATAGCTATGCCGAAGGAGGAGGTAGGATATTTGCTCTGCTAAGCGATTGTTCATAGATCGGAGACCCTAGCGCTCATAGTAGGGCTAGGATAGTGCAAAGATACGGCTTTTCTCGCTCCAGTCTCGTGCTGCTGGATGCGTCGGCGTCTCGCTGGGATCTTCCTCCCCTTTGTATGCCGCGCTATGCTCCCTCCCGAGGGGACGAACTTTAGGGATATCCCTCGGCGCGCTGAGGGATATCAGTCACGGTGCTGAGGGGTGTCAGTCAGCCTCGTGAGGGATATCAGTCAGCGAGCTTCCCCCTAAGGGGCTGCTGCGTGGAGGGCTTGGGCGAGGCTTGCTGAGGGAGGGGGAGGGCTTGCTTGAGACTAAGGGATGATGCTCCTTAGCTCTAGGCGCGATGCCTTGTGGAGGCTATCCCTGCGCTCTGGGCGGGGAGTTATGTGCTCGGGAAAGGACTTTGGGGGCAGCGAGCTACGACGCTTTTTACTTATATTTGTATGTATGGCAGTCCTTGAGCTAAGGGACAGCCTTGTTTTATTTGATATATCAGCTGTAGATGCAGGACTTAGAGATACGGGGAGCGCGCGTGCACAACCTCAAGAACATAGATGCCCACATACCCCGCTATTCGCTCACGGTATTCACCGGGCTGAGCGGTAGTGGTAAGTCGTCCCTCGCCTTCGATACGATCTATGCCGAGGGCCAGCGCCGCTACATAGAGACCTTTAGCTCCTATGCCCGCGGCTTCCTCGGCGGCGGTATGGAGCGCCCCGACGTGGAGCAGATCGATGGCCTCGGGCCCGTGATCTCCATCGAGCAGAAGACGACGAACCGCAACCCTCGCTCCACGGTCGGTACCGTGACGGAGATCTACGACTTCTTCCGTCTGCTCTACGCCCGTGCTGGTGAGGCACGCTCCTACCTCACGGGGCGTCCTATGGTACGCTATACCGAGGAGCAGATCCTAGAGCTGCTCTTGGAGCGCTACGAGGGCAAGCGGGTACTCCTCTTGGCGCCCGTGGTCAAGCAGCGTAAAGGCCACTACAAGGAGCTCTTCGAGCAGCTGCGCAAGAAGAGCTACCTCACGGTACGCGTCGATGGCGAGCTGCGTGAGCTGACCTACGGGATGAAGCTCGACCGCTACAAGATCCATAGTGTAGAGGTGCAGACCGACAAGCTGACCATCACGGCCAAGAATAAGGACCGCCTGCTGGCTAGCCTGAGGCTGACGCTGCGCGAGGGGGATGGCGTGATGATGGTGCAGGAGCTCGAGCACAATACCATCGCCTACTACAGCCGTCATCTGATGGACCCCGAGACGGGGCTCTCCTACAGCGAACCCGCGCCGCACAACTTCTCCTTCAATTCGCCCAACGGAGCTTGCCCCCGATGCAAGGGGATGGGGGAGATCCGCGTTATAGACCCTGCCAGCATCATCCCCGACCCAAGCAAGAGTATCTATCAGGGTGGGATCATCCCGCTGGGGAAGTATAAGCGCAATCTTGTCTTTGCCCAGATCGAGGCGCTGTGCGAGCGCTATGAGCTTAGCCTCAAGACGCCGATCAAGAGCCTACCCGAGGATCTCCTCACCGAGATCCTAGAGGGGAGCTCGGAGCCTATCACGCTGGCCGACGAGCGTATGCCCGAGCTGAAGGGCATCCCCCTGAGCTACGATGGTCTCGGTGCCTACCTGATGAGTCAGGTCGAGGAGGTCGAGAGCAGTCGGGAGAGCGAGCGCTGGATGAGCCAGTTCACCAAGGGCGAGGTCTGCCCCGAGTGCCACGGCGGGCGACTGAATCAGGAGGCCTTACATTATTATATAGGGGACAAGAACCTCGGCGAGGTAGGGATGATGGAGCTGACGCAGCTCACGGCCTGGATCGACGAGGTAGTGACGCAGCTCTCGGAGTCCCAGCGACAGATCGCCACCGAGGTGCTCAAGGAGATACGCACGCGTCTCTCCTTCCTCCTCGATGTCGGGCTCGGCTACCTCTCCATGAACCGCGTGTCCTCCACCCTCTCGGGCGGTGAGAGCCAGCGCATACGTCTGGCTACGCAGATAGGGACGCAGCTCGTCGAGGTACTCTACATCCTCGACGAGCCCAGCATCGGCCTGCACCAGCGGGACAACCTACGCCTCATCCATTCGCTGCAGAAGCTGCGCGACCTCGGCAACACGGTCATCGTCGTCGAGCACGATAAGGACATGATGCTCGAGGCCGACCATATCATCGACATGGGGCCCCGTGCGGGACGCCTCGGCGGCGAGGTCGTATTCATGGGCAGCCCTGCTGACATGATGAAGACCGAGACGCTCACGGCACGCTATTTGCGTGGAGAGGAAGAGGTGGACGTCGAGCAGCACAAGCCGATCAGCCCCGAGAGACTGCTCCTCAAGGGCGCACGCGGGAACAATCTCAAGGGTATCGACGTCAGCTTCCCCCTCGGTAACCTCATCTGTGTGGCTGGGGTCTCGGGTAGCGGCAAGAGTACGCTCATCAACGACACTCTATACCCCATCCTCAGCCAGCGGCTCTACGGATCGCTGCAGGAGCCCCTCGCCTATGACTCCATAGAGGGGCTGGAGCTCGTCGACAAAGTCGTGGCGGTGGATCAGGCGCCGATCGGACGCACGCCGCGCAGTAATCCCGCCACCTATACGGGCGTCTTCACCGACATCCGCAACCTCTTCGTAGGGCTCCCCGAGAGTAAGATGCGCGGCTACAAGCCTGGGCGCTTCTCCTTCAACGTCTCGGGTGGGCGCTGCGAGACCTGCTCGGGGAACGGCTATAAGACCATAGCGATGAACTTCCTCCCCGACGTCTATGCCCCCTGCGAGGTCTGCCACGGACGCCGCTACAATAGAGAGACGCTCGAGGTGCGCTTCAAGGGGAAGTCCATCGCCGACGTCCTCGATATGACGATCAATGCCGCGGTGGAGTTCTTTGCCCACGTGCCTCCCATACTCAAGAAGCTGCAGGTGCTACAGGAGGTAGGCCTAGGCTATATCAAGCTGGGGCAGTCCTCCACGACCCTCTCGGGTGGGGAGAGCCAGCGTATCAAGCTCGCCTCTGAGCTCTCCAAGCGCGATACGGGGCGTACCGTCTACATCCTAGATGAGCCGACCACAGGCCTGCACTTCGAGGATATCCGCGTCCTGCTAGGTATCCTGCGCCGCCTTGTGGATCGCGGGAATACGGTCATCGTCATCGAGCACAACCTCGATGTGCTGAGGAGCGCGGACTACATCATCGAGATCGGCCCCGACGGGGGGCGGAGTGGGGGAGAGCTCGTCTTCGCAGGGAGCCCCGAGGAGCTCATCAAGCGCAAGGACAGCCCCACCGCGCCCTACCTCAAGGAGGAGATGAAGAGCTCCAAGAAGGCTAAGTAGGACTACATCACACAAGAAGAACACACCTTATGAAACTAGGGAATCGCCTCTCCAACAAGATCTGCCCCGATGATATGACCATCGAGGAGTGGCAGGTAGCCCTACGCCGCGAGACGGCGCAGCTGAGCAACTTCAAGGTCGAGCACCTGGATCGCAACCGCATCTGGGGCGACTATCTGGTCTCTGGAGTGACGGGTCGCTACAAGGTCGCCTTCCGTGGTGTACAGAGCGACCGCAACTTCTGCTCCTGCCTAGACTTCCGTACCAACGGGCTGGGGACCTGCAAGCACCTCGAGGCCGTAGCGCTCTACTTGCAGGACCACGTGCCTGGCTACCCCTGGGCAGGGTTAAGCTACGCCGCCGAATACACCTCTATTTTCGTCAGCTACAAGGGGGGGCGTAGCATCCGTGTGCGTATCGGCTCGTCTCATCGAGCAGAGTTCGAGCAGCTCTTCGCGGAGTACTTCGACCGTACGGGGGTACTGCCGAGGACGGCCTACTACCAGCTGGATGAGATCTGCCGCAGAGCTCGGGAGATCTCGCCCTCCTTCCGCTGCTACGACGACGTCCAGGACTTCGCCCGCGAGGTAGTGCACTATGATCAGTGGCAGGTGGAGCTAGACTCAGCCTATCCCGACAAGGCCATCCCCTGGGACAAGCAGGAGCTGAGCAGCCGCTACGCCACCGTCGAGCAGCTCCTCTACGCCCTCTGCTTCCAGAGTCATGGCTTCCTCGTGGGGGATCACCACGCCTTCTACATGCACCTGGTAGCGCGCCTCGTCGAGGAGATCTACCAGGGCGAGGAGCACAGGGAACGGGGCTACATCGTCGTCGCCACTGATGCTGATATGATGGCCTGGCAGTCGGTCATGCTGCAGTACAGAGAGTACATCACGCTACCCGTGCAGGTGACGACCCAGGAGCACTTCATTCAGCAGCAGGAGGCGCAGCTGGGTCAGCGCGCGACCTTCGTCTACATCCACGAGGCCGACTGCCTCAAGGAGTGGAAGAACCCCCTATCCCTGGCGGTAAAGAAGCTCGAGATACGCCACCTCTACCTCCACGTGGAGAACCTACAGCACTATACGCCCGTACAGCTGTCCTCCATCCTGCAGCATATCAATCCCTTCCTCATCGGGCCCTTCTACAAGTTTATCCATACCTACCGCCCCTACTTCCCCTTGGTGGAGCAGGAGGAGCGCCTGCCCGAGGAGATACGCCCCTTCACCTTCTTCACCACACGCCTCTTCGTCTCGGCCCCCCAGCTCCCGACCGCGGGCGATATGCCTGCGCCAGCTAGCCCGAGCCCCGCACCCCAGCTGCAGACCCCTGAGGCCAAGGTGAGCCACTTCCTCAGAGGGCTGAGTCAGGTGCTCGAGGATCCGCGTGCGACCGAACTGCTGCGTGCCCGCCTAGGGCAGCTCTTGGCTGACGAGGACCCCGTGCATCACTAGGACGAAGTACTCGGGACGCTGCCCTGCTGCCACGCCTCCGCGTAAGAGGCCTAAGGATACGGAGCGAGGCAATCGCCTGCAGCCCGTGCATTGAGGGATATCCCTCAGCCTCCTGATGGGCGCCTCTCACGCGGCTGACTGGCGTCTCTCAGCTCGCTGACTGATATCCTTCAGGAGGCCTCCCCCTTGTCCTTTAGCTCCGCCAAGCTTCCTTCGACCCTTTCGGCTTCCCTGAAGGGGACTAAAAGTTGCTAAAGGAGGGCTTGGTCAGACAGCTTGGTCGGGATAGATGAGCGAGATACGCCAAAATCTTAGTATCTTTGTGCCAATGAAGGCATCGCTCCGCACTCGGACCAGCCTCCACTCTTAGGAGGGAGTAGCGATGCCACGACCAACGCATATATATGACATACCGTCCCCAGAGGACCTCGTCCCTACATTGACCGAAGGGGAGCCGAGAGGCTGTCCTCCAGATCATCTTAAAAACAAGCTTAACAACACCTAAACATGGCTGAAGACAAAGAGAAGCTATCTCGTCCTGATCAGCAGCGTACCCCATCGGCTAAGCCCCGAGTACGCACCCGTCGTATCCCTACAGCCTCGACCGATGGCCTACAGGCCAGCTCGCATGGGACGACACCCTCACGCCGTCGCCGTGTGTACATCGCTTCGGACGACCTAGGCCACGACACGCCACGACCAGCACACACGCCCCGTCCTTCCTATCCCTCGAATCGCGGCTTCGACGATGCGCAGCAGCGTGCTGGCGAGCAGCGCTCGCGCTACGATGAGCGCTACCAGGCCGAGCGTACCAGTGGCAACTACAGCTACAACTATAATCGCAGTGAGCGCCCCCAGCGCCCTGGCCCTCATGCCGCAGGCCCACGTCCAGGCGGCAAGAAGAAGGCCAAGAATGCCCCCAAGGGTAAGAAGCAGCGCCCCTTCACCCCGCCCGTACCCGTCAAGTATGCCGAGGCCGTAGACCCCGCACAGGATCTGCGCCTCAATAAGTTCCTCGCCAACGCCGGGGTCTGCTCTCGCCGTGAGGCCGACCAGCTCATCCTCGCAGGGGAGATCACGGTCAACGGGCAGGTCGTCACCGAGCTGGGCTCGCGTGTCACGCGCCTGGACGATGTCCGCTACAAGGGCGAGCCCGTATCCACGCAGAGCAAGGTCTACATCCTCCTCAATAAGCCTAAGAACTGCGTCACCACCTCGGATGACCCCGAGTGCCGCCAGACGGTCATGGACCTCGTCAAGGGTGCTTGTGAGGAGCGTATCTATCCTGTAGGCCGTCTCGACCGTAATACGACGGGGGTCATCCTGATCACCAATGACGGTGATCTCTCGTCCAAGCTGACGCACCCCTCCTTCATGAAGAAGAAGATCTACCACGTTTGGCTCGACAAGCCCGTATCCATCGAGGACATGCAGCGTATCGCTGAGGGCATCGAGCTCGAGGATGGCGAGATCCACGCAGACGCGCTGAGCTACGTCAAGGAGGATGATCTCAGCCAGGTCGGGATAGAGATCCACTCCGGTCGCAACCGTATCGTGCGTCGTATCTTCGAGCATCTGGGCTACCACGTGCATAAGCTGGACCGCGTCTACTTCGCTGGTCTGACGAAGAAGAACCTCCCACGAGGACGCTGGCGCTACCTGACCGAGCAGGAGGTCAACAACCTGCGTATGGGCGCCTTCGAATAGCAATCTACATACCTCATATACATAATGAAACGTACTAAAATCATCGATCTCCTGCGCGGCGAGCTCGTCGGGCAGCAAGTCCTCGTCAAGGGCTGGGTGCGTACGCGCCGTGGTAACAAGGCCGTTAGCTTCGTTGCCCTCAATGACGGATCGATCATCCATAACCTGCAGATCGTCCTTGATCTGACCAAGTTCGCCCCCGAGGAGCTCACGCAGATCACCACGGGTGCCAGCCTCAGTGTCGTCGGTACTTTGGTCGCCTCACAGGGGCAGGGGCAGACGGTAGAGCTCCAGGCAGAGCGCGTCGAGGTGCTCGGTGCAGCCGACCCCACGACCTACCCGCTGCAGAAGAAGGGGCATAGTCTCGAGTTCCTCCGCGAGATCGCGCACCTGCGTCCGCGTACCAATACCTTCGGCGCTATCTACCGCATGCGCCACCACATGGCTATGGCCATCCATAGCTTCTTCCACGAGCGTGGCTTCTTCTACGTCCACACGCCGCTCATCACCGCCAGTGATGCCGAGGGGGCTGGGCAGATGTTCCAGGTCACGACACTGGACCTAGAGAATCTCCCCCGCACCGAGGAGGGTGCTGTAGACTATAAAGAAGACTTCTTCGCTCGTCCTACCTCGCTCACCGTCTCGGGCCAGCTCGAGGGGGAGATGGCGGCTATGGCGCTCGGGGCGATCTATACCTTCGGCCCTACCTTCCGCGCTGAGAACTCCAATACGCCTCGTCACCTGGCAGAGTTCTGGATGATCGAGCCCGAGGTCGCCTTCCTTGAGATCGAGGAGAATATGGACCTGGCGGAGGACTTCATCAAGTACTGTGTGCAGTGGGCTCTGGATCACTGCATGGAGGATCTCACCTTCCTCTCCGAGCACTACGACAAGGAGCTCATCGAGCGTCTGCGCTTCGTCCTGGCACAGCCCTTCAAGCGCATGACCTATACCGAGGGTATAGAGATCCTCGAGGCAGCAGTAGCCGCTGGGCACAAGTTCGAGTTCCCCATCTACTGGGGCGCAGATATGGCCAGCGAGCATGAGCGCTACCTCGTCGAGGAGCACTTCCAGCGTCCCGTCATCGTCACCGACTACCCCAAGGAGATCAAGAGCTTCTACATGAAGCTCAACGAGGATGGCAAGACGGTGCGCGGTATGGACGTACTCTTCCCCAAAATCGGGGAGATCATCGGCGGATCGGAGCGTGAGGCCGACTACGACAAGCTGCTCCAGCGCGCTCAGGAGGTCGGTGTGCCCGAGAAGGACATCTGGTGGTATCTCGACTCTCGCCGCTATGGCACGGCGCCCCACTCGGGCTTCGGCCTAGGCTTCGAGCGTCTGCTGCTCTTTGTCACGGGTATGGCCAATATCCGCGACGTCATCCCCTTCCCACGTACGCCACGTAGCGCAGAGTTCTAGTGACTCAGGGCCTTCGTCGAGAAGCCCCTATATATAAGGAGCGTGCGGTAAAGCCTCGGAGCTTTGCCGCACGCTCTTTTTATGGCTCTTGATGGCAGAGTCTGTGGGGTGGGGAAGGGATTCGGGGCGATTTAGCGTAGCCTCCTTCCTACCTTTCGCCTTTGGGTGAGTCGAAGGGATGCACGGGCGCTCGTTTAGCTCTCGGCTAGGGGAAGGCCTTCCGAGGGATATCAGTCACGGGGCTGACTGCCGTCAGTGACGAGCGTGAGGGACGTCCGTCAGGAGGCTGAGGGATACCCCTCGCGGAGCTAGCGGCAGGCACTTAGCCCGCTTGGCTTCCTTGCTCGCTGTCAAGGGACGGGAGGCTAAAGAGGCTAGCTCTAGGGCTTTGTCGGGGGGATCGCTTAGTCCGCTTGAATGGGGAGGCTGTGGGGAGGGGAGCTGATGCTGTTGGGGCAAGGATGGGGCGTGGCTAGGGGCATCGGGGCGCTCCCTTTTCCTTAGTTGCGAGATGTTGCTTATATTTGCTCTATAAAGAGTATGTAAGCAGATCACATTTACCTAACTTATAACCCCATTACGAACATGAACATTCCTCAAGAACTACGCTACACCAAGGAGCACGAATGGGCTCGCCTCGAGGGCGATGTCGTCTATGTCGGGATCACGGACTACGCTCAGGGCGAGCTCGGTGAGATCGTCTTCGTCGATGTAGACACGGAGGGCGATAGCCTAGAGGCCGAGGAAGTCTTTGGCTCGATCGAAGCCGTGAAGACCGTCTCCGACCTCATGCTGCCCATCGAGGGAGAGATCCTTGAGCTCAATCCCGAGCTAGAGGAGTCCCCCGAGCTCGTCAATAGCGACCCCTATGGTAAGGGTTGGATCGTCAAGGTCAAGCCTGCCAATGCAGAGGACCTCGATGGCCTGCTCTCGGCCGATGACTACAAGGCTCTGATCGCAGGATGAGCCTAAAGCCACAGGTCAGCATCATCATGGGGAGTACCTCGGACCTCCCCGTCATGGAGAAGGCTGCAGCACGCCTGGATGCCCTCGGCGTACCCTTCGAGATCCTTGCCCTCTCGGCACACCGCACGCCTCGCGAGGTAGAGGCCTTCGCCTCCAGTGCCCATGAGCGCGGGATCAAGGTGATCATCGGTGCCGCTGGCATGGCGGCGCACCTCTGTGGAGTCATCGCCTCGATGACCTCGGTACCCGTCATCGGCGTGCCCATCAAGGCTAGCCTCGAGGGTGTCGATGCACTCTACTCCATCGTGCAGATGCCTCCAGGCATCCCCGTCGCGACTGTCGGGATCAACGCCGCAGAGAATGCGGCGCTCCTGGCCGTGCAGATGATGGCTACGGGTGACCCCGAGCTCTACCAGCGCCTTGAGGAATACAAGGCTTCACTTAAGGATAAGGTCGTCAAGGCCAACGCTGAGCTCGCTGAGCTCAAGTACCGCTATAAGACGAACTAATCCTCCCAGCACGCTGTTGTAAACCCAGGTGCAGCTCATCGTGTGCTGCGCTTGGGTTTACTACGTTCACAAGCAATATGACAGACCAACATAGCTCCTCGCTCCTCTCCGAGCCCTGCCACTACGCCCGCCGTCGATCGGTAGCCGTATCTATAGGTACGACACCGCTGGGGGCAGACTATCCCGTACGTGTCCAGTCTATGGCCACGACCTCTACCCTAGATACGGAGGCCTCCGTAGCTCAGGCCAAGCGCATCATCGGTGCAGGCGCAGAGTACCTGCGCTATACGGCGCAGGACAAGCGCGTCGCCCTGAGCCTTGGCCCTATACACGCTGCGCTACGTGCTGAGGGGATCACGACGCCGCTGGTGGCGGACATCCACTTCAACCCCACGGCGGCAGACACCGCACTGGAGTACGTAGAGAAGGTACGTGTCAACCCAGGGAACTATGTTGATACGAAGGGAGTCAAGGAGTGGACGGAGGAGGTCTTCGCCTCTATGCACGCCCGTGTCGAGGAGCGCTTCGGTGCCTTTGTCAAGCGAGCTAAGGAACTGCGACGTGCGATACGTATCGGGGTCAATCATGGTTCGCTCTCCGAGCGTATGGTCATGCTCTACGGGGACACGCCCGAGGGGATGGTGCAGAGCTGCCTCGAGTACCTCGACGTCTGCCGCGCACACGACTTCCACGATATCGTCATCTCGATGAAGAGCTCCAATACGCTCGTCATGACGGCTGCCGTGCGTCTGCTGGTACAGCGCCTCGATGAGCTGGGTTACCCTGCCTATCCGCTGCACCTCGGGGTGACTGAGGCAGGTGAGGGCGAGGACGGTCGCATCAAGAGCGCCGTGGGCATAGGCTCGCTCCTGGCCGATGGTATAGGCGATACGATACGCGTCTCCCTCAGCGAGGAGCCCGAGTGCGAGATCCCCGTGGCGCGTGCCTTGGTCGACTACATCAGTGCCCGTGCCGAGCTCCCTGCGCCCTCCTATAGCTTGTCTTGGGCTAAGTACCGCACCTTGGCCCGTGATGCACGCCGTGAGTCGCGTGCCATAGGCCGCCTAGTCGGTGGAGCTAATCTCCCCATCGTCCTCTCGGAGCTGGGGACTGAGTCCTTCGCCGAGCTCCGCCCCGATGTGCTGCGCTCAGGCGAGCGGCTCCTGCTCCCAGGGGGTACGCCCATAGTGGGGGTACGTGTCTACGAGCTCGAGGCAGGGACTGAGCTTGATGCGACGCTCCTCGAGCAGATCCGGCAGGATGTAGAGGCGCTGGTCCTACTACGCAGCACGGGGGCTAATCCCGTCGCTGAGTGGCGTTGGGGCTTCGCCCAGCTACGGCGAGCAGGCGTCGAGGCGCCCATCATCCTATGCCGTCACTATGATGTGGCAGAGCTGGACGCCTTCAGACTCTACGCCGCCGCCGACTGCGGGAGCATCCTTCTCGATGGCTGGGCCAATGGTCTCTGCCTCTCGGCCGAAGGGATTGCCCCCGATGAGCTCGTCAAGACGCAGCTCAGCATCCTGCAGGCGACGCGCCTCAGGATGAGCAAGACGGAGTTCATCAGTTGCCCTGGCTGCGGCCGCACGCTCTACAACCTACAGCATACCATCGCAGAGATCAAGGCTGCCACCTCGCACCTCAAGGGGCTCAAGATCGGCATCATGGGCTGTATCGTCAACGGCCCAGGAGAGATGGCGGACGCGGACTACGGCTATGTCGGTGCCGCCCCTGGCAAGATCGACCTCTACAAGGGGCAGGAGTGCATCCAGAAGGGGGTCCCACAGGCGCAGGCCGTGGAGCACCTCATCAAGCTCATCAAGGACGGCGGGGACTGGAAGGACCCCGAGTAAAGCGCTACAGATATGCTAGAGGTCAAGATAGTCAACCGCTCGCGCCATGCTCTACCCGCTTACGCCACGGCAGGGGCAGCTGGGATGGATCTCAGGGCTCAGCTAGAGGCTCCCATCACCTTGCCTCCGCTCGGGCGCGCGCTCGTACCGACGGGACTATTCATCGAATTGCCTCAGGGCTACGAGGCGCAGGTCCGTCCCCGTAGTGGGCTGGCGATCAAGCACGGGCTTACTATCCTGAATAGCCCGGGGACGATAGACGCGGACTACCGCGGCGAGATCAAGGTCGCGCTGGTCAACCTCTCAGCCGAGCCCTTCGAAATACAGGACGGGGAGCGCATCGCACAGCTCGTCGTCGCCCGTCATGAGGAGGTCACATGGCTGCCCGTCGAGGAGCTTGGGGAGACTGAGCGAGGCGCAGGCGGCTTCGGGCATACGGGTCGAGGGTAGTGCTTCGTTACTCATCTAGAGGCTAGGGGAAGGCCTAGCTCTAGTCTTGGCTTATCCTTAGCCTAGCTGAGGAGCGGCTAGGCTAAGGGAGGACGTTCGTGTCATACATATATATAGAGTAGGATAGGGCAGGCATGCGCTACTGGCAAGTAAATAAGCACGTGCTGCGAGTGCTGAGGGTGGTCGTGAGGATCGCGCTCGGGCTTTTCCTATGCCTCTACGTCCTGCCCTTATTGCTCTTCCGCATCCCTGCGGTACAGCGTAGTGTAGCTAGTCGGGTGAGCAAGGAGCTGACGAAGCTCTTCGACGCACCAGTGAGTCTGGCGCGCGTCGACCTCCTGCGCTGGACGGACCTCGAGCTGCACCAGGTGCTGGTGCGGGATAGCCTCGACCGACCTATGCTCACGGCCAGCCGACTCGTGGGTGGCATCAGTCTCCTAGATCTCATCACGGACCAAGAGGTACGGATCACGTCGGCGCGCCTCTTCTCGGCGCACCTAGCGCTGGTGCGGGATCCTCGTACGGGGCGGCTGAACATCCAACACGTGATCGACCACCTCGCCCGTCCCAAGAAGGACAGCTCCTCGATCCCCGTCGACATCAATAGCATCATCATCCGCGATATGCGCTTGACGCTCGAGGAGGAGGGACGGCAGCGACTTCGCCTCGATCGTATCTCGACGCGCATCCGACGCCTACGCTTCGCGCCGCAGTATGTGGGTGGGGCGCTCGATGAGCTCTCCTTCACGTCGAGCCTCGGCCTTGAGGTCACCGACCTTACCGGGCAGGTCGAGCTACGCCAGCAGCAGCTCACGCTGCTGAACCTCCAGCTGGCCTTACCCAAGAGCCAGCTCTCTATCCCCCTCCTTCAGCTCGACCTTACTAAGCGTGGGCTACCTATAGTACAGGCCCTGCGCTTGGGTAACTCCAGCCTGTCCCTCACGGATCTCGCCTTCCTCGCTCCTGCTTGGCGTGGACGCAGCGAGGAGCTGCAGCTCTCGGCTAGCTATCAGCAGGAGCCAAAGGGGCGGGGTGTCGGGCAGCTCAGCGCAGAGCTCGCAGGGCAGCTGGCTCTAGAGCAGAGCTTCCAGCTCTCATGGGATGCGGAGGCGCGCCTCCAGCAGTTGACGCTCAAGATCCCGACGCTGCAGCTCCGTAGCTCACTCCTCGCACTCATACGCCCGCTCCTCGGGCAGCAGACTCTCCCCGAGGAACTCATCACGCGCCTCGGCAACCTCCGCTATCAGGGCGAGCTGAGTTATGCCCCCTCCCAGGCGATCAAGGGGACGGGGCAGCTGGCCTCAGACCAAGGACGTCTAGAGTACGAGCTCGCGGCGGTACTAAGGGGGCAGCAGGCGGAGCGCGTCACGGGCTTCGTCCGTACCGAGCAGTTTGACCTCGGAGCGCTTCTTGGCCCTAAGACGGGGCTCGGGTCGCTGGCAGGCCAGGTGACGCTTGATGCCAAGCACGAGGGGCAAGGGCTAGAGGAATGGAGCATGAATGCCCTCGCGACGCTGCGTGACCTGGACTTCCGTGGCTATCGGTATCAGGGCGTGCAGCTCAGCCTACAGCCACAGCAGGGGCAGCGCCATCTCGTAGACCTAAGGCTGGATGATCCCAATGCCGACCTGCACCTCGAGGGCTCGGCTCGCCTCAGTACTGAGGGGCTGCGTGACCTAGAGGCACGCCTCGACCTCCAGCACGTGCGGGCCGACCAGCTGCACCTACTCCCGAATCTTCATGAGGACCTAAGCCTGCAGGCCTCCGTCTCGCTAGACTGCATCGACCTAGATCGGATGCAGGGGCATATAGCCCTAGAGGGGCTCCAGCTCCAGGGAAGCACAGGCCTCAAGCAGCTGGATGAGCTACGCCTGCGCCTGCATGGGAGCCCCGAGCGTGGCCGCTTGTTGCGCTTGACTTCCCCTTATCTCTCGGTGGAACTGACGGGGAACTATACCCTTGCCTCCCTGCTCCCCGACGCGCAGCAGACGCTGAGCCACCACCTCCCCTCCCTCTTCCCGCCCAATCCTCTGTGGGCTCGCCGAGCTGCCCAGGCGAGCTATGAGCTGCGCCTAGAGCTGAAGCAGATCCCTGAGGTATGGGCCGAATACCTGCACCTCCCCCTTGGCCTAGATCAGGGAGCACGCCTCTGGGCTACACTCGAGGGCGACGCGCGGCGCATCCAGTGCCATGCTAGCTTCCCGCAGCTACGCTTGGGGGCGAATCAGCTGCGCTCGGCTAAGCTCGACTTTGACGGCGAGACGCTGGAGCTAAGCTCCGATCTAAGGCTTGCCAAGGGTGCCCTCCTCAAGGGGCTCCTCCTTCGAAGCCAGCTCAGTCAGGATAGTGTCTATACTCAGCTCAACCTCGGGGAGGATGAGAAGGGCGTCTCGAATGGCACGCTGGGACTGGCGGCACGCTTCCTCCGTACCCCCGAGCGTCATCTTGGGATCCAGCTGCGGCTGGACTCCTCCCGCCTCCGTATTCATAGCGAGGCCTGGCGTATCGCACCGGCTACGCTACGCTGGCAGCCAGGCTTGCTCTCCGTCGATGGGCTTGACCTTTCGAGTGCGGACCGCCGTGTCAGTGTCTCGGGACGCCTCAGCGAGCATGCTGGGGACCGCCTCTCCGTAGCCCTGCAGCGGATCAACCTACTCTATATCCTCGAGTCGATCGGGGTAGGCTTCAATATGCTGGATGCCGACCTGACGGGCACGGGTACTGCTAGCCTGCGTGCTGGCGTTGTCTCGGCCTCGGCTGATGTCTCGAGCTCCTCCTTCCACGTCAAGGGCGTGGATGTCGGTGCGCTCCGAGCAGCGCTGCACTTCAACAGCTCCGAGGGCCTCATCCATATTGACGGTGAGGTGCAGCAGTCTGAGGGCGGGCACTCGGCTGTTGCGGGCTATATCCGTCCTGCGGGAGGAGCAGGCATTGACCTCAGCTTCGATGCAGAGCGCCTACGCACGGACTTCATCGCTAAGTTCATGGATACACTCTTCGACGAAGTCCGAGGACGAGCTACGGGGAAGATGCGCCTCTTCGGTCGCTTCGAGGAAGGGGTGACCGTCGAGGGCCTTGCCGACGTGACGGAGGGAAGTGTCGGGGTGCGTCTGCTGGGGACACGCTACCTCTTCGAGGGGCCGCTGCGCTTTACTCCCGAGAGTATCCTCTTTGACAAGATCCCCGTCCGAGACGACGAGGGGCATACGGGGCGCCTAGATGGCAGCATCCGCCACCGCTTCTTTGATCACTTCGACCTCGACCTGCACGCCGATGGGCTGGACCGTATGAAGGTGCTGCAGACGCAGAGCAAGCAGAGCCTGCCCTTCTTCGGGACGGCCTATGGCTCGGGGCGGGCTATGCTGAGGGGCAAGCTCCCCCGCCTGCAGCTGGGCGTCGAGATGACGGCACAGCAGGGTACGGATGTGACGCTGGACTTCAATCAGACGGATGTGCGCAAGGAGGACCGCCTCTTTACCTTCAAGCCCTTGCGTCCGCGCTCCGAGCGGGATAGCCTCCTGTATCTGCCCCTACCCCCGCCCGAGGAGGCTCAGGGGACGGAGCTCAATATGCAGATGAGCCTACGTGTGACGCCTGCTGCGCAGCTGACGCTTCGCCTAGGCTCGGGCGAGATCCCCAATGAGGTGAAGGCGCGCTGTGAGGGGGCCTTGACGATCGACGTCCCGCACATCGGTTCGCCTAAGACCTACGGCTCGCTGCGCCTTGTCGAGGGCTCCTATGTCTTCAACTTCGAGCAGCTCACCCGCCGCCGCTTTACCCTGCGTGAGGGCGGGTCACTGGATTTCCGCGGTGATCCTATGGCTGCGGAGATTGACCTCAAGGCCAGCTACAGCCTCACGGCGAGCATCTCTGACCTAGACGCCACGCTGGCTGCAGAGGCTAGGCGCAATACCGTCCCAGTGAACTGCATCCTGCAGCTGGGTGGTGTGATCACGCAGCCCAGCATCAACCTTGGACTTGAGCTCCCAGGCGCTGAGCCCGAGATCGAGCGCCGCCTGCAGTCGCTGATCAATACCCGCGATGAGCGCAATCGACAGGTGCTCTACCTGATGACGCTCGGGAAGTTCTACACGCCCGAGACCCGCCAGACTAGCACGACCTCGGTGTCTGATGGCTGGGCCTCGCTGGCCTCCTCGACGATCTCGGAGCAGCTGACCAACCTCCTGGGCAACCTGTCGAAGGACATCCAGTTCGGTACCAACATCCGCACGAGCAATACTGCCTTCGAGGATACGGACGTCGAGCTGCAGTTCTCGGGGAGCTGGTTCAATAACCGTCTCTCCATCAATGGCAACGTGGGCTACCACAATAATCCCTTCCTCCAAGGGAAGTACATCGGAGAGTTCGACCTTGAGTATAAGCTCAACCCCGAGGGGACCCTCCGCTTGAAGGGATACAACCACTACAACAATATGTACCAGTACCTCCGTCAGTCACTGACGACGCAGGGGATAGGCGTCATGTTCCAGCGGCGCTTTGACTCCTTCTCCGAGCTACTGTCGCGTAAGCAAGCGAAAAAGCGTACATTTGTGCCAAAGGAACAACCATCACATTAAGTGCAAATATTATGAGCTACCTAACACAAGACAAGCTT
This sequence comes from uncultured Porphyromonas sp., assembly GCF_938046015.1. Taxonomy (GTDB): domain Bacteria; phylum Bacteroidota; class Bacteroidia; order Bacteroidales; family Porphyromonadaceae; genus Porphyromonas. The sequence goes on from NZ_CALIXW010000036.1 coordinate 110,778, forward strand.
ACCATCGTAGGCGCTGCTGGTATGATCGGGTCGAACATGGCACAGACTGCTGCCATGATGGCTCTGACGCCTAACATCTGTCTCTATGATCCCTTCCCCACGGGACTCGAGGGTGTCGCCGAGGAAATCCGCCACTGCGGCTTCGAGGGGCTGAACCTTACCTTTACCTCTGATATCAAGGAGGCACTCACCGGGGCCAAGTACGTAGTATCCTCGGGTGGCGCTCCTCGTAAGGACGGCATGACCCGTGAGGATCTGCTCAAGGGGAACGCTGAGATCGCTGCCCAGCTGGGTAAGGATATCAAGGCCTACTGCCCCGATGTCCGCCACGTAGTCATTATCTTCAACCCCGCTGACATCACGGGGCTCGTCACCCTCATCCACTCCGGGCTGCGTCCCGAGCAGGTCACGACCCTCGCTGCCCTCGACTCTACGCGTCTGCAGAGCGAGCTCGCCAAGCACTTCGGCGTAGCACAGAGCGAAGTCGTAGGGGCTCGTACCTACGGTGGCCACGGTGAGGCTATGGCTGTCTTCTCGAGCGGCGCTACCGTCGCTGGCAAGCCGCTTTCCTCGCTCATCGGTACCGAGGCGCTCCCCGAGGCTACCTGGGCTGAGATCAAGGAACGTGTCACCAAGGGCGGTGCCAACATCATCAAGCTCCGTGGTCGCTCCTCCTTCCAGAGCCCTGCCTATGTCTCCATCGAGATGATCCGTGCTGCTATGGGTGGCGCTCCCTTCCGTTGGCCCGCTGGCTGCTATGTCAATATCGACGGTATGGACCATGTCGTCATGGGCATGGAGACGGTGATTGACAAGGATGGCGTACACTACAGCCACGAGCTCAAGGGGAGCGAAGCCGAGAAGGCTGCCCTCAAGAAGAGCTACGAGCATCTGGTGAAGATGCGCGACGAGGTCATCGGCATGGGCGTCATCCCTGCTGTGGCTGATTGGAGCAAGGTTAACCCCAATCTCTAGGCCGCGCTAGGACGATCCCCGTCCACGACGCTTTGAGCCCCCTATCCTCCAGTTGCCTTAGGGCGCTGCAGGGTAGGGGGCTTTGCTATGTCTACTCTTGGACAAGGTTAGCCGCTTGGGGCGGTCTATAGCGGCTAGCCCCCTTGTGCACTCGCTACGAAGCTGTAGGGCAAGTAGGTGCAGCAGCCTTGGAAGTCGCCCAAGGCGAAGCGGCCAAGACCGCTGCGCTTTGGCTTGGAGTGATGCTGACGTCCTTGCTGCAGCGCTACGCGAGCAGCGGGGGAGGGCTCGTGAGGGATATCAGTCACGAGGCTGAGTGCCGTGTGTGGGGAGTGTGAGGGATATCCCTCAGCACGCTGATGGGTATCCCTTGCGGAGCCTAGAGGTAGGCGGTCCGCTCGCTGCAGCCTTTTCTGCCGCCTGCTGAGGAGTCTTGACCTAAGAGCTGTATCTTTGCAGCACGATAGATCACACAGATAAGTGCAGACGATATGGATATACAGGAATACCAGTCCGAGTATCGGGCTAAGGTGCTTCAGCAGCTGACGGACTACGCTCGGGAGAAGGGCTATGGCAGTGTTCGCCTCCTAGAGACCGATGACCTAGACGAGATCGCCCCAGTCTTGCTCCAGGCTTATTTCGCTGACTCCGTACCCGACTTTGCCCAGTACCCTGCAGTCTCGCTAGGCTGGAGCTGCTTCCTCGGCGTCGCGCTCGCGGTCCTATGGGACAGCGACTGGGAGAAGTATGGGGCGGCTCCCGAGCAGCTCTACCCGATGATACGCGATGCGCGCGGCTGGGATGAGCTGGACGAGTACGTCCTGGAGGAGGTGCTGGGGTGGAGGCTAGAGAGCGAGGAGGCAAAGGCGCTGACGAACTTCTTCAAAAGCGCTGTCGAGCTCTGCTATACGACGCTGCGCCACGAGCGTATCGAGCCCGGGACACCTGCGGCCTTCCAGCTCTATGGGGCCACGGTCTTCGCCCTCTATAAGCTCGGGGTCTCCGCCGGGCTGCGGATCCTAGGCTATAAGCTGGAACCGGTGCAGCCTCAGCCTATGGGGCTGCCGAACTAAGCTCTAGCTGGGCGCGGCCCCTGTGTGGGCTCGCCGAGTAGGCGGCATAGGGTCGAAGCCGATGCTGCAGAGCCACTTTGCTAGGCTACTTGCAGCGAATGGATATTCTTATTACCTTTGCAGCAGCAAGCCCTAAGGGGTATCAAGATCGCGGTAGTAGCTCAGTTGGTAGAGCATCAGCTTCCCAAGCTGAGGGTCACGAGTTCGAGCCTCGCCTACCGCTCTGATGGAGGGGTACCTTTCTCATGAGAGGTATCCCTTTTTGCTGTCACTACCCAAGTACAGATTACACGCCTATGCCCGGTTTACCTCTACTGGTTGCAGCTAGCGAAGGCATCTTCGCCAAGCTAGCACACGAACTCAGCCTCTTCGATCTCGATCAGCTCTACAAGAGCTTCCTTACGCTCTTCGTCACGATAGATATCATCGGGGCTATCCCCATCATTCTCTCACTGAAGTCCAAGGGCAAGGTGTATAATGCCACGCAGGTCGGTGTCTACTCGGGACTCATCCTGCTGGTCTTCCTCTTCGTCGGGGAGCGCCTCCTGCAGTCCTTCGGTGCCGATATCTCGACCTTCGGCGTGGCGGGGGGGATCGTCCTCTTCGTGATGGCCGTGGAGATGATCTTCGGGCTCGAGATCTTCAAGAGCGAGGAGGATGACAATGGCAACTCCACCTTCGTACCGCTGGTCTTCCCCCTCTTTGCCGGGGCTGCCTCCTTCACCACGCTCCTCACGCTGCGCTCGGATGGGATGGCGATGATCAACCTCGCGTTGAGCATCGTCGTCAATATGATCCTCGTCTACCTAGTCCTCCGCTACGTCTCCATCCTAGACCGTCTGCTCGGGGCTAATGGGGTGTACATCCTGCGCAAGTTCTTCGGGGTCGTGCTCCTGGCCATATCGGTGAAGTTCATCACCAAGAACCTCATAGACGTCATCGCCATGGTGCAGCACGGAGTGGCTGCGCTGGGCGCTCAGTAGCTGATACTACGTATACATCATATATATGAAGCATGGATTCATCAAGGTAGCAGCGGCGGTACCCTTCGTCCGCGTCGCTGACTGCCAGTACAACATAGAGCATATCGAGGCGCAGGTGCGCCAGGCCGACGCTCAGGGAGTAGAGATCATGACCTTCCCCGAGCTCTGTATCACGGGCTACACCTGTGGGGACCTCTTCCTCAAGCCCTTCTTGATCCGCCAGGCTCAGGAGTCGCTCCTCGAGCTGGCGCATCGTACGGCGGATACGGAGGTGCTCTTCATCGTCGGGATGCCTATACTCATCGAGTCGCAGCTCTTCAATGCGGCCGTCGCCCTACAGAGTGGGCGCATCCTCGGCGCTATCCCTAAGACCTACCTGCCGAACTATCGCGAGTTCCAGGAGGCACGCTGGTTCTCGCCTGCCAAGGACCTGCAGCTAGCGACCATACAGATAGGGGAGCAGCAGGTGCCCATAGGCCATAATGTCCTCTTCCGCTCGGGTGGGGTAGCCATTGGCATTGAGATCTGCGAGGATATGTGGACGCCTTATACCCCTGGGACGCGCCTCACGCTTTACGGCGCACAGATCATCTTCAACCTCTCGGCGAGCAATGAGCTAGTGGGGAAGAACACCTATCTGCGTAGCCTCATCAGCGGGCTCTCCTCGCAGAACCTCTGTGGCTATGTCTACGCCTCCTGCGGCTACGGCGAGAGCAGCACCGACACCGTGCTCACGGGCAAGGCCTTCATCGCCGAGGTCGGTAAGCTGCTGGTGGAGATGCCCCGCTTCGTCTACGAGGAGCGCATGATCATCAGTGATATCGACATCAGCCGTATTGACTACGATCGCATGAGTAGCAATAGCTTCAACGCCTCAGTGGCGGACCATACGGAGCGCGGGCTACTGACGGAGATCCCCTTCCGTCTGCGCAGCGAGGAGGCCTCACATGACATCGACCGCACGATTGATCAGAACCCCTTCTACCCAGATAATGGGACGCGTGATGAGCGTGCTGAGGAGACCTTCGACATCCAGGTCAGCGCCCTCGTGCAGCGCCTGCGTTACATGGGTGCCGAGCATGCTGTCCTGGGTATCTCGGGCGGACTAGACTCTACGCTGGCGCTGCTCGTGACGGTGGGCGCCTTTGACTTCCTGGGCCTGGATCGCAAGGGCATCATCGGCGTGACTATGCCTGGCCTCGGCACGAGTAGCCACACCAAGGGCAATGCCCTGCGTCTGATGGAGCTGCTGGGGGTCACGCAGCGCACCATCGACATCAAGGATGCCTGCCTACGCCACTTCGAGGCCATCGGTCACGACCCTGCTGTGCAGGACGTCGTCTATGAGAATGCCCAGGCGCGCGAGCGTACACAGATCTTGATGGACCTGGCCAATGCCTACAACGCACCCGTGATCGGGACGGGCGACCTCTCGGAGCTCGCCCTCGGCTGGTGCACCTACAACGGCGACCACATGTCTATGTATTCGGTCAATGCTGGCTTGCCGAAGACGGGGGTACAGCTCGTCGTGGACTATCTGGGGCGCTCGGAGCGCTTCGGCTATGAGCTGCGTGAGGTGCTGCGCTCCATCGTCGAGACGCCCATCTCTCCCGAGCTGAAGCCCGTGGATGCCTCGGGCGCGATCCAGCAGAAGACCGAGGACGTCGTCGGCCCCTACGAGCTGCACGACTTCTTCCTCTATAACTTCCTAGGCTTCGGCTACGAGCCGAGCAAGATCTACTACCTAGCTTGCCTCGCCTTCAAGGATAAGTACGATGAGGAGTCCATCTATCGCTGGCTACGTACCTTCTACTACCGCTTCTTCACGCAGCAGTACAAGCGCACCTGTATGCCCGATGGCCCTAAGGTCAGCCGCGTGAGTCTCTCGCCTCGTGGCGACTGGCGTGTCCCTAGCGATGTAGCCCCTACGGCCTGGCTACGCGAGCTTGATTCGCTGCGCCCCAGCTAATCTTTAGCAGGGCTTGGTGGTATATCCTGTTTTTTTTGTACGTTTGCACCAGCAACGGGCTACAGAGTGGCTGAATCACGAAGGACCCGTATAGGAATTAACTTAAAGGAATTATGAAGAAAGTATTTGTTTCTTTTGCAGTTCTTGCTATGGCCCTCGCATCTTGCGGCCAGAGCAATCAGGAGGCTAACCAGGCAGACAGCCTAGCCCAGGACTCCGTGACGGCTACCGTAGCAGAGGCAGCTCCCCAGGCTGAAGCACACCTCGGTACCTACGTAGGTACGATCCCTGGTGGGGACGGCTCTGTCAAGACCACCATCACGCTCAACGCTGATGGCACCTACAGCTCTCGCGAAGAGTTCTCCAAGGCTGGTCAGGAGCCCATCGAGGAGAACGGCACCTACACGCTGGGTGCTGACGGCCTCGTGACGCTGATCACTCCCTCCTCTGGGAACGAGCGCTACTTCAAGGTAGCAGAGGGTACCCTCACGCTCCTCGATCAGGCTACGAAGCAGGCTCCTACGGGCGAACTCGCTGCTCAGTACATCCTGAAGAAGCAGTAAGAGACGCGCAAAGCCTAAGCTAAGCACACAGGCGACAGCCGTAGGGAACAGAGCTAAGTTCCCTGCGGCTGTCTCGTTTTACTCCGCTACGGCAGTCCCCAGCAAGGTCTATGTGCTTTGCTGGGGACTGCCGTTGTGTTTGTTTGGAGCCCTTCGGCCGAGTTCGTGACCTTGTGGCGGAGGGGACGAGAGGTACCACTCAGGCTGGTGAAGGGTATCAGTCAGAGGGCCGAAGGATATCCCTCAGAGGGCTGACTGATAGCCCTCAACGCCGTGCAGCTTATCTCTCAGCGCTTTGAGATCTAGAGGAGGGTGCCTGCCCCTTGAGTCAGCTCGTTTCTCCCCCTATAAGGCAGGTCGTGGCTATAGCCTCAAATTCCGTATCTTTGTACAATGCCGTATTACTCCCGCATCTTGCTGATGTGGGAGGCTCAGAGGTCGCTAAGTGTGGCACTCTACGGCACCTTCGGTAGGCGAGGGGCGTGTGGGAATAGCTCCCTCAGCGCTTCGCCGAAATATCATATAGGGTTTGCGTGGTGACGCAGACCCCCCAAGCAAGATACACTATGGACTATAAGACCACACGGGCTAACGTCGGCTGCTGTGCTATGACCGCTGGTGGGTGTGAGGGCTGTAGTAAGGCTCAGATGAGCTCTTACGACTGGCTCAGTGACATCCCCGAGGCCTTGCGCAGCTCCGACCTCGTAGAGGTACAATTCAAGAATACCCGCAAGGGCTACTATATAAATAAGGAGCAGCTCGATCTCTCCAAGGGCGACCTCGTCGCCGTCGAGTCCACGACAGGGCACGACATAGGCTATGTGACCCTCCTGGGGAAGATGGCAGAGCTGTCGATGAAGTCGCATCGCTACCGCCCCGATAAGGGGGAGTTCCTCCAGGTCTATCGCCTAGCGCGCCCCAACGATATCGAGCGCTGGGAGGAGGCCAAGCGTAGGGAGGAGCCCACGATGATCCAGTCGCGCCAGATCGCTGCTGGCCTTGGCCTCGACATGAAGATCGGGGACGTCGAGTATCAGGGGGACGGGAATAAGGCTATCTTCTACTACATCGCAGATGGACGTGTAGACTTCCGCCAGCTGATCCGTGTGCTGGCCGATACCTTCCACGTGCGCATCGAGATGAAGCAGATCGGGGCACGCCAGGAGGCTGGCCGCATCGGGGGGATAGGCCCCTGTGGACGTGAGCTCTGCTGTGCGTCCTGGATGTCGGGTTTCTCCTCGGTCAGCACCAATGCCGCACGCGTGCAGGACGTCACGATGAACCCGCAGAAGCTGACCGGTATGTGCGGCAAGATCAAGTGCTGCATGAACTTCGAGGTCAACGCCTACGCCGAGGCGCAGCGCTCCCTCCCTGACAAGGAGATCGTGCTCGAGACTACGGCCGGGAGCTACTACCACTTCAAGACCGACCACTTCCAGCGTCAGATCACCTACAGCACCTCGCGCCATGCACCCGTACACCTAGTGACGATCTCCTCGGAGCGCGCCTTCGAGGTGATTGCCCTCAATAAGGAAGGGCAGCAGCCCGAGAGCTTAGAGGAGCTTGCGCCTAAGGGGCGCAGGGAGCGCAACCATGATATCCTTGCCGACAACAGTCTGACGCGCTTTGACAAGGCAGGCCGCGGTGGACGGGCTGGCGCTCGTCCGCGTCGTCGCGACGCAGCCCCCAGCGGACACCGTCAGGAGCGTCCAGAGCAGGGCGAGCAGCGGACTGATCGTGGCCAGGTACGCCAGTTCCGTAGCCCTCGAGGAGGGCAGCAGGGAAGTCCTTCCTCCAGAGGAGCTGCCGAGCGTCCCGCACGTGAGGGAGCCAAGACAGAGGAGCGTCATTAAACGACCAAGCTCGACACGCGATGCTGCTAGGTACTCGCCTTCGTCCCTTCGTCCTGTCGCTGCTCCTAGGGCTGCTGACCACTGGCTGTAGCCCATTGCCTAAGGAGTACTACAGCTACTATGTGCCCCAGCAAGGCTTGTGGGGGGAGCGAATGTGCATCCTCTATCCGCTGCTGGTCACGCATTCGGAGCGGCAGCATCATGTGGAGCTGCTGCTACGTCTAGATAGCCGTATGAGGCAGTCCGATCATCGCCTGATACTGGAGCTGCAGCGAGGGGGGCGTACGCTCACCAGCGATACACTGCGTCTGAGCGTAGCTGACCCTCGGGGCGAGTGGTCCCAGGCTGGGGTGCATTATCATGAGTATAGGCTCCCTTTGGCACGGGCTTTGCAGATTAGGGCGACAGGGCTCTATCAGCTGCGCCTACGCCACCTAGACGCTCACCCTATAGCGGGTGTCGCTGGGGTCGGGATCTATGTGCAGCCTAGGGTAGAGCCTCGGGCTAACTAATTTGAGTGTAGAGGATTGAGTGCCTCTACAGCTGGCAGAGGACGCTGCGGTATGCCTATCCCATCTCCCTGCTAGCATGGATATGAATGTATGAGTAAGAAGAAAAAGAATACTGACGAAGTGGCAGGCGCTGAAGAGCAGCGCCCCTTCCTCGCGATACCTGTACTGGCTAACTATGAGGAGCAGGAGGGCTTCGCCCCCGAGGCAAGCGAGCTCCTAGAGGAGCTCCCCATCATCGCTCTGCGCAATATGGCGGTCTTCCCAGGCACGCTAGCGCCTATCCTGATCGGGCGCAAGAAGTCTATGCAGGTCATCCGCAAGGCTGAGCGCGAGCAGCTCCTCATCGGGGTGCTGGCACAGCGCGACGCCCTCGTGGAGAACCCCAAGGAGGCTGATCTCTACCCCCTAGGGACGCTCGTCGAGGTGACGCAGATCATAGAGCTCCCCTCGGGAGAGTTCTCTGCTATCCTGCGTGGACGCCAGCGCTTCGTCCTTGACGAACTGAAGACGACGACCCCTTACCTCAAGGGGAGCTATCATACCCTCCCCGATACATCTCAGGAGCTGGAGGTGAGTGAGGACTTCGACGTACTGGTCGGTATGCTCCACGAGCGCCTCATCACGCTGCTGGAGCGCCTTACCCCTGGCGCGCCCAAGGGCTTCATGGATACGATCCGAGGCATACGTAATCGTGCTTACCTCGTGAACCTCGCCTCCTCAGTCGTGGACGTGCCGATCGAGGTGCGTCAGGAGCTGCTCAGTGCCGAGGACCTCGGTGCGCGGGCAATGCTTGTCCTGCCGCTCATCCAGCGTCAGATCAGGGAGGCCGAGCTGCGTGACGAGATTCTCGCCAAGACCAAGCTGGAGATGGATCAGCAGCAGCGTGAGTACTTCCTCCAGCAGCAGATGCGTGCCATCCAGAGCGAGCTCGGACACGAGGATTCTACCGAGGACGAGATCGAGGAGCTACGCGCCAAGGGGAAGAAGAAGAAATGGAGCAAGGCAGTCGCGGAGACCTTCGCCAAGGAGCTACGCAAGGCCAAGCAGCTCAACCCGCAGAGCCCCGACTACTCCGTCCAGATGCAGTACCTGCGCACGATCGTAGATCTGCCCTGGGGCATCTATAGCAAGGATCACTTCGACCTCAAGAAGGCAGCCGAGCTCCTCGACCGCGAGCACTATGGTCTGGAGCGTGTCAAGGAGCGTATCCTGGAGCATCTGGCAGTACTGAAGCTCAAGGGGGATATGAAGTCCCCCATCATCTGCCTCTATGGTCCTCCAGGGGTAGGGAAGACCTCCCTGGGGCGTAGCATCGCCGAGAGCCTCGGGCGTAAGTACGTCCGTATCTCCCTCGGGGGTGTCCATGATGAGGCTGAGATACGAGGCCACCGCCGTACCTACATCGGCGCTATGAGTGGGCGTATCATCCAGAGCCTGCAGAAGGCCGGGACGTCCAATCCCGTCTTCGTCCTCGACGAGATCGACAAGCTCTCCAGCGACTACAAGGGTGATCCCGCATCGGCACTCCTAGAGGTCCTAGATCCGGAGCAGAATACGACCTTCCACGACAACTATCTAGATATAGACTACGACCTCTCGAAGGTGCTCTTCATCGCTACGGCCAACGATGTCTCCAGCATTCCTCAGGCACTCCGTGACCGTATGGAGCTCATCGAGGTCTCGGGCTACATCGCTGAGGAGAAGCTGCAGATCGCTCAGCAGCACCTCCTGCCTCGTGAGGCTAAGTCGCACGGCCTGGCAGAGCGCATCCCACCCTTCAGCCGCGAGGCACTGGAGCTGATCATCGAGGAGTACACCCGCGAGAGTGGGGTACGTGGCCTCACCAAGCGTATCGCCGCCGTGCTGCGCAAGCTCGCCTGGGCGCTAGCCTCAGAGGAGGGCCTACCCGAGGAGGTGACGCCCGAGCTGGTGCGTCAGTACCTTGGCAAGACCGTATATTCGCGCGATAAGTATCAAGGCAATGAGCTCCCAGGCGTGGTCGTTGGCCTTGCTTGGACGAGTGTCGGTGGGGAGATCCTCTTCATCGAGAGCAGTCTACAGGCGGGGCAGAATGGCCGTCTGATACTTACCGGGAGCCTCGGCGATGTGATGAAGGAGTCTGCGACGATCGCCCTCAGCTACGTCCGTGCCCACGCCGAGGAGCTGGGCATAGACCTCGAGCAGCTCAAGGACAAGGAGCTCCACATCCATGTGCCCGAGGGTGCCATCCCTAAGGATGGCCCCAGTGCAGGGATCACGATGGTCACCTCCATCGTCTCGGCACTCACCCGCCGTAAGGTACGCCCACGTCTAGCGATGACGGGCGAGATCACCCTGCGTGGCAAGGTGCTGCCCGTCGGTGGTATCAAGGAGAAGATCCTCGCCGCTAAGCGATCGGGTATTCAGGACATCATCCTCTGCCGCGAGAACGAGCGTGACATCGAGGAGATCAACGAGCGCTACCTAGATGGCCTTAGCTTCCACTACGTGGACGAGATAGGCCAAGTGCTTGACTACGCTCTCCTTGAGGAGCGCGCAGACGAAGTAAATAAGTAACTTTGCAGCGATGAACCCTAGCCAACTAAACACGGAGGAGGCCTGTCGGCAGATCTTGCAGATCTGTCGCAGGCTCTTTGTGCAGAAGCTCCACGACTACGGAGCCTCGTGGCGTATCCTTCGTCCGGAGTCGCTTACGGATCAGATCTACATCAAGGCGGAGCGCATCCGCAGCCTGCAGACTAAGGGCTACGCCCAGGTCAACGAAGGGATAGATGTGGAGCTCGTAGCGATCGTGAACTATGGCCTCATCGGGATGATACAGCTCCAGCTCGGGGCAGTATCCTCCCCCGATATCTCACCTGAGGTAGCCCTGGAGCTCTATGATCGCTTCGCTGAGGATACGCTGCAGCTGATGCTAGCCAAGAACCATGACTATGGCGAGGCCTGGCGTAATATGCGCATCTCCTCCATGGTCGACATGATCCTCTCCAAGGTCTACCGCACTAAGCAGATCGAGGACCTCAAGGGGCAGACACTGGTCTCCGAAGGTATCGATGCCAACTACAAGGATATGGTCAACTACGCGCTCTTCAGCCTCATCAAGCTTGCCGAAGCCTAAGCCGTGATACATCTACGCCATACGATCGCTGAATGTGCCCGCCTCATCGTAGGGTTGACCTTTGTAGCCTCGGGGCTACTGAAGGCAGTGGATCCCGTGGGTACGGCGCTCAAGATCACGGAGTACCTGGCACCCGTCTTTGCCTTCACGGGCCATAGCCATAGTCTTGCGCTGGCGCTATCCTTTGTCCTATGTGCAGGGGAGTTCATCCTCGGCGCCTTCCTCCTGGCTGGCTCCTACCGCCGTGTCTGTGCTCGCTTCGCCTTTGTCTTCATGATCTTGATGACCTTGGTGACGGGCTACATCCTGATTGCAGATCCAGTCAGTGACTGCGGCTGCTTTGGGGACGCGCTGCACTTGACTAACCTTCAGACCTTCCTGAAGAACCTTGTCCTCCTGCCGCTGAGCTACCTCGTCCTACGGGACGCCTCAGCGCTAAGGCACCTCTTCAGCCTTCGGGAGCGCTGGGTACCTACGATCCTTGCACTTGGGGGAATTATCTTCTTCCTTGTCGAGAACTACCGTCACCTGCCGCTCTTCGACTTTAGACCTTATACGGTGGGACTCAAGCTCGATGAGGCCATCATCGCCGAGGAGGAGCAGTTCCAGCGTGCCGCACTGCAGAGCACGAGCTATATCTACGAGAAGGCAGGGGAGCAGCGCAGTTTCTCTCCCGAGGCCTTGCCCGATAGTAGCTGGACCTTCGTCCGGGTGCAGGATAGCCTAGCTCTGAAGGCCTTCAAGCCTAAGTACGACTTTGCTCCCGTCGATAGCCTAGGATATCCCATGGCTGAGGAGCTACTCACTGATCCCGGAGTTACGCTCCTGCTGCTGGCTCCCAGCTGGGATGCGGCGAATCAGAGTGTCATCGACGAGGTGGGCGAGCTCGCCACGCAGGCGGCTAGCCTAGGCTACCGCTTCTACGGCCTCACAGCTTCGGGGGCCGAGGAGATCGCCCGCTGGCGCTACCAAACGGGTGCGACCTACCCGATGCTGCAGATGGACCCTACGCCCATACGCACGATGATACGTGCCTATCCAGGGCTCCTCGTACTGCGCGGTGGTCAGATCATTGACAAGCGAGCTTACTCTGACTTCCCCAAGGTGGAGGAGGTCACCGCCTACCTCAAGGAGCTCGGCGATCCCAAGCACCCGCTCCCCACGCCCAGCTACGTCCGCACCTATCCGCTGCTCCTCTGGGCACTTGTCCTGGTGCTGGCCTTCCTACGCTTCTGGGCCAGGAAGCTCCACCTTACCCTCTACCTCAAGAGACGTATACATTATTCACATATAAAGGAAATAGACAATGAGAAAGAACATCGTCGCCGGTAACTGGAAGATGAACAAGACCCTTCAGGAGGGTACGGCCTTCATCGCTGAGCTCAAGCAGACGCTCGCAGGCAAGAGCCTGGGCTGTGACGTCGTCATCGGCGCTCCCTTCATCCACCTTGCTACCATCGCTGAGCAGGCTAAGGGCAGCGCAATCGGTATCGCTGCTGAGAACTGTGCTGACAAGGCTGAAGGCGCTTATACAGGTGAGGTATCGGCTGCTATGGTAGCCTCGACGGGTGCTCGCTACGTCATCCTCGGCCACTCGGAGCGTCGTGCCTACTACGGTGAGAACGATGCTATCCTGAGCGAGAAGCTTGCGCTCGCGCTGGCCAATGGCCTGACCCCCATCTTCTGCATCGGTGAGGTCAAGGAAGAGCGTGAGGCTGGCAAGCACTTTGAGGTCGTAGCGCAGCAGCTCGAGGGCACGGTCTTCGGGCTTTCTGCTGAGGACTTCTCCAAGGTCGTCCTGGCCTACGAGCCTGTATGGGCCATCGGTACGGGTCTGACTGCAAGCTCGGCTCAGGCACAGGAGGTACATGCCCACGTGCGTCAGCTCATCGCTAGCAAGTACAACGCTCAGATCGCTGAGGACTGCACGATCCTCTACGGCGGTAGCTGCAATGCAAGCAACGCCAAGGAACTCTTCGGCCAGCCCGACATCGACGGCGGTCTGATCGGTGGTGCTTCGCTCTCGGTAGAGAAGTTCCTCCCCATCATCGAGGCCTTCAACAAGTAGGCCTTATCTCCTCGACCACTTCCTCCGCTGACGGCGCCTAGTCTCAGCTGGGGAAGTGGCTTCATTCATTTAGCTGCACGCGATTCATGCTAAGACGATATCGACTGACTCTCGGCCTGCTCCTCTGTGCCCTTGTGTCGGGTAGCCTTGCCGCTCAGACGCTGCCCGAGAAGAGCCGCCCGCGCAATATCTTTGAGGCCCTCGAGGAGCCTTCCTCGGGCGAAGGGCTCATCACCATCATCCAGTCGTCCGAGCTGCGCACACTCGTCGGCTCTGTCGCTGGTGGACGTACTGCGACGCTGGGACGTGATGGCAACTATACCCTACTCATGGGCTATCGCATCCAGGTCTTCAATAGCAACCTACCCAATGCCAAAGCTGAGGCCTATAGCCGTGCGGAGCAGCTGAAGCGCTTAGCCCCCTCGATGAGCAGCTACATCACTTATAAGCCTCCCTTCTGGAAGCTCACGATCGGCAACTTCCTTACCCGAGAGGAGGCCAGCCAGACCCGCACGAGCCTCGTCCGTACCCTGCCTAGCTGGATGCGCGAGTCCTATGTCGTGCGCGATAAGGTGCGTATCCTTAACTATACCGATCCCAATGTCAGCCAGTAAGTATATCCCCACTATGAGCGCTCAGGAGCGTGATGAGGCGCTGCGTCATCACTACACGCAGATCCTCCAGCTGCTGGGCGAAGATCCCGAGCGAGAAGGTCTCGTCAAGACCCCCGAACGGGTGAGCAAGGCGATGCGCTTCCTGACGCAGGGTATGACGCAGTCCCCGGAGGAGATCCTTCGCTCGGCGATGTTCAAGGAGGACTATCGCCAGATGGTCATCGTCAAGGACATTGACTTCTACTCCCTCTGTGAGCACCACATGCTCCCCTTCTTCGGTAAGGTACATATCGGCTATATCCCGAATGGCTACATCACGGGGCTGAGCAAGCTGCCACGTGTCGTGGACGTCTTCGCTCGTCGTCTGCAGGTGCAGGAGCGCCTCACGATGCAGATCAAGGACTGCATCCAGTCGGCACTCAATCCCCTCGGGGTCATCGTCGTCATCGAGGCACAGCACATGTGCATGCAGATGCGTGGGGTAGAGAAGCAGAACTCTTACACCACGACCAGCGACTTTACGGGGGCCTTCCGTGAGGCCAAGACGCGCGAGGAGTTCATGCAGCTCATCACCCACAGCAAGTAGCCTCCTTCGCTTAGCCAAATAATAAAGCGCGAGGTCAGTAGCCACTCAGGCTGCTGACCTCGCGCTTTATTTATGTCTTGCTCTCTCCTTGGGCTTAATGTTTGTCTGATATAGCTTGTCGCCTCATACGAGAGGCTAGTAGGCGACCATAACGATCTGCATCAAGTGGAGCTGCAAAGGAGGGTAGAGCCTGTTCCTTAGCCTACCAAAGACCAACCCACATACAGCTTGCGTGGTCTCGTCGAGACCGTATCAGTAGAGGAGGGGAAGCGATGCCGTAAGGGGACAGCCTAGGTTGAGCTCCGTGAGGGATATCCTTCAGCCTCGTGACTGCTATCCCTGAGCTTCGTGACTGATGTCCCTCAGCGGGCTGACTGATATCCTTCGGGAGGGCTTCTCCTAGTCTATGCGCATGCTCTCGGCGGGACGGATGCGACCTACCAGGCGTGTAGGGATGAGGATCATCGCCAGGATCAGTACGAGCGTGCCAAGGTTGATGCCCAGCCACAACAGTAGGTCTAGCTGTATGGGTACGGCATCGGTGAAGTAGTTGGCTGGGTTGAGCCGGATGATGTGGTAGTGCTGCTGCAGAAGGCAGAGGCTAAGGGCGAGGAGGTTGCCCCAGAAGAGCCCCTTGACGATGATACGCCCCGAGAGAAGCAGAAGGCTGAGGCGCAGCGTGCTGTCCTTGCTACCGAGTGCCTTGAGGATGCCTATCTGGCGGCTCTTGTCAAGTACAAGGATGACGAGCCCCGTGATCATGGAGAAGCCGCCGACGAGTAGCATCAGCGCCAGCAGGGCATAGACATTGGTGTCGAGGACAGCAAGCCAGCTGAAGAGCTCGGGCTGGAGCTCTTGCCCGAGGTTGAGCCCATAGCGCTCGCCACCGATGAGCTCGGGGCGCTGCTCCAGTTCGCGCACGAGACGATCGAGGACTTCGGGAGCTTCGTCTGGCCGCTCTAGCATGATCAGTAGACGGCTATAGCTGTGCTCGTCCCACTTGCGCAGGCGCTGTAGCGTCACCAGGGGGCAGAGGGCGGGGGAGAGCTCTAGCCCCGCCGACTCGTAGATGCCGACGAGCTGGAAGGCCCGCACGCGCATCTTATCCCCCATGAAGTAGATGCGTACCTTGTCGCCTAACTTGTAGCCGAGGCTACTAGCCAGATGGGAGGGGAGGGCGATCTCGGGCTGCTCCGAGCCCTGGAGCTTCGGCAGGCGCCCTTGGCGTAGCTGCTCGTCGAAGTAAGAGCTGTGGAAGCTGCTATCGACCCCATAGAGCGAGATACCGTCGAAGCTCTCCTCGGTCTTGATAAGCCCTGCCTCTTGGATCAAGGGCATGACCGAGCGCACGCCAGGGCTATGGCGCAGGTACTGGAGGAAGGGGTCGGAGATGTAGAGCGGGCTGTTGCTGTCGCGCCAGCTAGCGCCATAGCCCGAGAGACTGATGTGCCCCGTCTGGCTGAAGGCAAAGGAGCGCACCTGGCCACGGAAGCCGAGGATGATGCTCACGGCTAGCAGCATCACCGCCAGCGAGAGGGTGATGCTGAGCGTCGTCAAGCTCAGCGTACGGGCAAATCCCGACTCCCCACCGCGCGAGCTGCGGGCAAGGCCTCGGGCGAGGAAGATGCTGGGATGCTGGAGCAGTCGCATAGCCTAGTCTTCGCTCTTAGCCGGCTTGGGCTGCTTAGCTCGCTTGCTCTTGCGTCCCCGCAGGGCATCCGCCTCAGCGATGTAGGCTTCGTCCTGCAGCACGTAGCGCATATAGAGGTTGTAGCCGAACATCGTCACGGGCAGGGCAATCAGCATGCCGAAGAAGCCGAAGAGCGAGCCCCACACAGTGAGCACAAGCAGGATCAGCGAGGGACGCATGCCCATCGAATGCCCCATGATGCGCGGGACGATGAACATATCCTGTAGGATCTGCACCAGCAGCAGTACGCCGAAGCCCAGCAGCAGGCAGATGAAGGCGTTCTCCCCCGTCTGTGCTGCCATCAGCAGGCAAGTCAGTCCGAGCGGGATGACGCCTAGCGCCTGCATGTAGGGGATAAAGTTGAGAAGCCCGATGAAGATCCCCATCGCTGTGGCCAGCGGGAGCCCAATGATGTTGAAGCCTATGGAGAGCAGTACCCCCACGCTTAGCGCTACGAGCGCCTGGCCGCGGAAGTAGCTATTCATGTAGTAGTCTAGATCCTTGAAGATGCTGTAGGCTGTGGGGCGGATGCTCTGGGGAAAGAGGCTGACGAGCCCACGGGCAAGGCCCTCGAAGTCCAGCAGGATGAAGATGAAGTACATGAGGCCCACCAGGAAGACGAAGCCCCAGGAGAAGACCGAGAGCGTCCCTGAGATGATGCTCCCAGCTTGGTCGATGACGATCTTGGTATTCTCAATGATCTGCTGGAAGGAGACGCCGCGCGAGAGGCGGCCGAAGTTGAAGTTCCCCTCGAAGTAGCGCCGCAGCTCGGGCGGTAGTATCCGCTTGAGGATGTCCTGCCCGCCGTTGTAGGAGGAGATGGAGCTTAGGGTCTTCTCTACCTCCTCGCGCACCGAGGGGACGATATAGATGAGGCCTAGCCAGATCAGTCCGCCCAGCAGCACGAAGGTCAGTAGTACGGCCAGCCCACGATAGCGTAGCCGCAGCCGATACTGGAAGAAGCGCACTATGGGCATCATCAGGTAGGCAAAGATCCCCGCTAGGAGGAAGGGTAGGATGACGCTCCAGATGGCGCTCAGCCCCCAGATGAGTAATACAAGGAGCAGGATGAGGAGGAGCATCCTCACCGTGCGATCGTGTGTGAAGGGTCTTGAGAGGTACTGCTTCATAGGAGTACGGGGAGCTATCTAGGACGAGCCTCGGCGGTGCGCTCGTACTTGAAGGGGAAGGCCGTGGAGGGCGTACGCATGGAGTGCATCTGCTTGTAGAGCCGCTCGACGCGCTCGGGCTGCTCCTGGCTGAGGTCCTTCGTCTCGCTGGGGTCCTCCTTGAGGTTGTAGAGCTCGAGCTTGGGTTGTCCGCCATCGACCTGCAGGGCAACGAGCTTCCACGGGCCTTGACGTAGGGCCATCTTGCCCCCATCCTCGTGGAACTCCCAGTAGAGGGGACGCTCTAGGCTGCGCTTGGTCAAGGGCTGACCCTTGAGGAAGCTAGCGAAGCTCTGGCCGTCACTGCCCTGGGCTGCCCTACGCTGACCGATCAGCTCAGCGAAGGTCGGGAGGAAGTCCCAGAAGGCGAAGGGCGCGTCACTGCGTCGCCCTGCAGCGATCTGCCCCTTCCACGCAATAGCCATGGGGACGCGTATCCCACCCTCGTAGACATCGCGCTTGATACCGCGGAAGATGCCGTTGCTGTCGAAGTACTCAGGGTTGGCACCGCCCTCACGATGGGGCCCGTTGTCACTGGTGAAGATGATGATGGTGTTGTCCTCGATGCCGAGGCGACGGATCAGCGCCGTGACCTCCCCCGTGTATCTGTCTAGGCGCTCTACCATGGCGGCAAAGGAGGCGTGAGCGTTGGGGGAGGACTCGTAGTCCCAGGAGGCGCGCTGCTTATACTCGCGAGGCGTCAGCTTCCCCTCGTAGTACTCGTAGACGGCGTCGTGGGGGAGGTTGAGCTCGGCATGTGGGAGCGTGTAGGTGAGGAGGGCGAAGAAGGGCTTGCCACTGCCTGCCGACTGCTCGATGAAGCGTAGCGCCTCGCGGTGGATGGTGTCTGCTGAGTAGACGCCCTTGCCTCCATCCTTGTTGGCAGCAAAGTCTACGCGCTCCTTGCCACGCCACAGGTGGTCGGGGTAGTAGGAGTGTGCTAGGCGCTGGCAGTTGTAGCCGAAGAACTCGTCGAAGCCTCTATCTGTGGCCTCAGCACCTGATCCGGGATAGCCTAGCCCCCATTTGCCGAAGATCCCCGTGCGGTAGCCCGCACGCTGGAAGAGGCGTCCGAGGGTCATACGATCGGCCATAGGAGCCTGCCCCTCGGGCTGTATCTCGTGGTTGCCGCGCACCTGGGTGTGCCCCGTGTGCATACCTGTCATCAGTGAGGCACGGGAGGGCGCGCTGACCGAGCAGCCAGCATAGAAGTCCGTCATCTGCAGCCCTCGGCGTGCTAGGTCGTCGATATTTGGGGTGCGGACGTGGCGCTGTCCATTGAAGCCCACATCGCCGTAGCCGAGGTCATCGGCGAGGATGAAGACGACATTGGGCAGAGGGCGCTTGATCTGGGCCGTTAGGCTGGTGGCAGAGGCGAGTACGAGGAGGCTTGCTTTGCGTATCATTGAGGTATAGCTTGTGCTAGAAGGCTAGATAGCGGACGGGCGCAGCGCGGCGTCCGTCGGGGGTGAGTAGTGCGGCGGTGAACATCCACTTGACCAGGCGTACCTCGCGGGAGGTGAAGCGGTCGATGGGGAGCTTGATGCAGATCTGCGTCCAGCCCTTGGGGAGCTGTAGGGGGATAAGGGGGCGGGCACTGGCATTCTCGTTCTGCAGGGGCAGCTCTTTGTCCTTCTGCTGGTGCTGGTTGGCCCAGCGAGGGGGGAGGAGCTCACGTCCCCCGACCCAGATGCGGCTGCCCCGCCAGTCCCAGGCGCCCTGAGGCGGTGCTAGATCCTGCTCGGAGCGGCTGTAGTTCTGCGTCTCGAAGAAGAGCCCGACGCGCTGCGCCTGCTCGCTGTAGACCCAGGCAGTGGCGTAGACGGTATGCTGCGGCTGCGGGTTGAGCAGTACTCCGGGGCAGAGGTCGCCCCAGACGTGGCGCAGGTAGATGCCTGAGCCCGCTACTTGCTGGCTGGGGTACTGCTTCCCCTCGTAGCTGTAGCTGGGGAGCTCGGTGGGTGGTGTCGTCCGTCCTAGACCCTCCTCGGGCGGGAAGCGGCGGCCGAGGTCTCCCCCATTGGGGAAGGGAGCGCTCAGCAGCCAGCGTGCCTGCGTCTGCTGGACGTAGGGGAACTCCTCGGGAGGGAAGTGCCCCTTGTAGCGTAGCAGTCGCTGCTCGAACTCGCGGAAGGCTTCGAAGGCGACACTCTTAGGGTCATAGCAAAGGCTATGCCTATCGGTGAAGTAACCCTGCCCCCCGCCGCGCCAAGCACGCTCGGCCAGTGCCAGCATCGCTGGATAGAGGCTATTCTCCTGTATGACCTGCTTCGTGTCCCTCGGTACCCTATCTGTCCAGATGCCTAGGATAGCACCCCAGAGGGTGGAGTCCTCCGTGGGTCTGCCGTAGATCGTGCTGCTGTAGAGCTGAGCGATGTCCGCGAAGTAGTCGAAGTGATTGAGGTAGTGGTAGCGGCTGTCTACCGCTGGAATCCCCTCCTGCGCCTTGCCACGGGAGCTCCATAGCTGGAGCACGTCGACCTCCCCAGGCTTGTAGTGCCAGCCTGGGTTCCACGAGATGGCCTTGCGTCCGAGGCTATGGATGTAGCTCGTCATCTCAGGGCCGAAGTTCGGATCCGTGAACTGCACCTCGTCCGTCCCTATATGGATGTAGGGGACGTCTAGCGCCTTGGTGAGCTCCTTGATGAGCTCCCTGAGCGTCGCCTTACCCTCGGGCGTCTGCATACCGTAGCCGAGCGCACGCTCGAAGGCGGCACTATGCCCAGGCATATCGAGCTCTGGGATCAGCAGCACATGCCGCTGACGGCAGAAGTCGGCAAGCTCCCGTGCCTCGGCGAGCGTGTAGTACTTCCCCGCGTCTCGTGTCATACTGCTCGCGGCATTGAGCTGCGGGAAGCGCTTCGACTCGATGCGCCAGGCTTCGTTCTCCGTCAGGTGCCAGTGGAAGACATTGACCTTGAAGGGCGCTAGTCGTGCCACCAGCTCCTTGAGCTTCGCCAGAGGGATGTAGCTACGCCCCGTGTCCATCATGAAGCCACGCCAGCGGAAGGCAGGCCAGTCCGTGATCTGCCTGCTGCGCCAGCCTCGCCCCTCGCGGAGCTGCACCAGCGTCTGAAGTCCCCGATAGAGGCCTGTGGGCTGCTGAGCCTCCAGCGTGATCGCCTGCTGCGTGATGCGTAGGCGATAGCCTTCCTCATCCCCCTGGGGGAAGTGGAGGCTGCTGTCGAGACGTAGCTCCAGCCGCTGCCTAGCTCGCCGATCTAGGGTAAGCCCGAGCTGCTCGCCAACGAGCGGGGCGAAGCGCCGACTAAGCTCGAGGCTCGCTACCAGCTGCACGGAGCGCGCGACGAAGCGCTCTGACCCGAGGAGGCTGTCCTGCTGCACACTCGGGAGCAGCGTCTGGGCAGAGCTCCCTATAGAGCATAGTCCCGTGGCGAGCAGGGCAAGGAGGCTAGAGCGCATAGACCTAGGGGGGGAGTAGGGCTAGTCCTGAATGGGGATCTTGGCTACACGAGCGGTGTGACGTCCGCCCTCGAAGTCCGTGTCGAGGAAGGCAGAGACCATCGTCTCAGCTGTCTCGAGACTGACGAAGCGGGCGGGGATGGAGAGCACGTTGGCGTCGTTGTGCTGACGTGCGAGCTCGGCGAGCTCCTTGGTCCAGCAGAGGGCAGCGCGCACCCGAGGATACTTATTCATCACCATAGAGATGCCGTTGCCCGATCCGCAGACCGAGATGCCGCGCTCTAGGGCACCCGACTGCAGCGCCTGCCCCATAGGGTGGGCGTAGTCGGGGTAGTCACAGCGATCAGCCGAGGGGCACCCGAAGTCCTCGACCTGAAGACCTCGGGCGACCAGCTGAGCCTTGATATGCTCCTTGACCTCGTAGCCTGCGTGGTCGGAGCAGATACCAATCTTGTTGGAGTAAGGCATAGTAGTGTGTCTGTGCTCGCGAGGCTATCGGCCTAGGAGCTGTTTGACCTGCGTGCAGACGTTCTGGGCGGTGAAGCCGAGCTTCTCGTCCAGTACCTTGTAGGGTGCAGAGAAGCCGAAGGAGTTAAGCCCCCAGATGCTGCCGTTGTCCCCTACGAGTCCGAGGAGGTTGACGGGGAGCCCTGCGGTGAGTCCGAAGCGCTTGATTCCCTGGGGCAGTACCTCGTCCTGATATTCCTTGGGCTGCTGGCGGAAGAGTCCTTCGCTAGGTACGGCCGAGATCTGTAGGCGTATGCCCTCGGCGCGCAGCAGAGGTGCAGCCTCTACGAGTGTGGAGACCTCGCTGCCGTTAGCGATGAGGACGACCTCGGGCTGTGCGTCGGCTAGGACGACATAGCCCCCGCGTGTAGCTGCCTCGGCAGCCTCGCGGCGCGTCTGTCCCTCGGGAGCGGGGAGGTCGTTGATGTTCTGTCGCGAGAGGATCAGCGCTGTAGGCGTATGCGTGTTCTCCATCGCCATGCGCCAGGCTACGGTCGTCTCCTCGACGTCGCAGGGGCGCAGGACGAGGACGCTGTCTCTGCCGCTGTGGTTCTGCAGCTTCTCCATCAGACGGATCTGTGCCTCCTGCTCTACGGGCTCGTGCGTCGGGCCATCCTCGCCGACGCGGAAGGCGTCGTGCGTCCAGATGAACTTGACGGGCAGCTCCATCAGAGCAGCCATACGGACGGCGGGCTTCATGTAGTCCGAGAAGACGAAGAAGGTACCGCAGGCAGGGATGACCCCACCGTGCAGCGCCATACCGATGCAGAGGCAGGCCATCGTTAGTTCAGCCACGCCAGGCTGGAGGAAGGCACCGCCGAAGTCCCCACGGGAGAGAGCACGCGTCTTCTTGAGGAAGCCATCGGTCTTATCAGAATTCGAGAGGTCGGCCGAGGCCACGATCATATTCTCTACCTGCGTGGCCAGGGCGCTGAGTACCGTAGCGGAGGCAGCACGCGTGGCCTGATTGGGCTTCTGCTCTACCTGGCTCCAGTCGATGCTGGGGGCCGCGCCTCCGAACCAGCGCTCTAGCTTGGCCGCACGGTCAGGGTTCTCCACAGCCCAGCGTGCCTCTTCCTCACGGCGTGCAGCTGCTAGCTGACGGAGCTCGGAGAGGCGTGCGTTGTAGAGGGCCTGGACGTCGGGGAAGATGCGGAAGGGATCCTCGGGATCACCCCCCAGATGGCGTACCGTAGCGGCGAAGTCAGCCCCTGCAGCCGAGAGTGGCTGGCCGTGCGTGCTCACCTTGTCCTCGAAGCTCGAGCCGTCGGCAGCTACAGCACCGCGGCCCATGATGGTGCGGCCGATGATGAGTGTAGGCTGCCCGACGGTAGCCTTGGCCTCGGTGAGGGCTGCTCGGATCGCGTCGCTGTCGCAGCCGTCGATAGAGAGGACCTTCCAGCCCCAGGCGCGGTACTTTGCCGCTACATCCTCGCTATCGACTTCGTCTACCTTGGTCGAGAGCTGGATGTTATTGGCATCGTAGTACATGATGAGGTTGTCTAGCCCGAGGTGTCCCGCGACACGTCCAGCGCCCTGCGAGATCTCCTCCTGGATCCCCCCGTCGGAGATGTAGGCATAGATCGTCTGGCTCATGACCCAGCCGAGACGCTCGGCGAGGAACTTGGCTGTGATGGCTGCACCGACAGCGAAGGTATGCCCCTGACCGAGGGGCCCCGAGGTGTTCTCGATGCCGCGCTCTACATCTACCTCAGGATGCCCAGGCGTGGGGCTGCCCCACTGGCGGAGCTGCTTGAGCTCCTCCATATCGAACTTGCCGACCAGTGCCAGCTGTGCGTAGAGCATAGGGGACATGTGTCCGGGGTCGAGGAAGAAGCGGTCACGCCCCGACCAAGTAGGTCTGTCAGGATCGAAGATGAGGAACTCGGAGTAGAGCGTGTTGATGAAGTCTGCTCCACCCATAGCTCCACCAGGGTGACCACTCTTAGCGCGCTCCACCATAGCGGCGGAGAGGATGCGGATGTTGTCCGCTGCCCGCGTCATTAGCTGCTTGTCGTTCATGAGCTGTGTGATTATGATTAAGTTCAGCCTTTTGTATCGTGTCGTCTCTCAGGCAGCTGGGGGCGGATGCTCCTCCAAGGGCTGCCGTTTGACTAGTCCAAAGATACGATAATTCGCCCTATCCCTTGCCTGCCTGCAGTAGCTCTGTGGGGCGGACGCATGCTCCTGCAGGGAGAGGCCTCATGCTCGCTCTGCACGCCCCTCTCTAGGAGTCTGGTCGGGCTGCGCTGACTGATATCCCTCAAGGGGCTGACTGCTATCCCTCAGCACGCTGACTGCTACCCATCGGGAGGCTGACTGATATCCCTAAAAGCGTTGCGGCCTTAGTCGGGGTGCGCCGAGCGGCGAAGTTCGTCGCAGCCGTACTTGCCCCCTCCGCCGTCCTCTATATGCAGGAAGCCTCCTCGATCCCGAGCGTGCGGGATCGAGGAGGCTTGTCCTTAGGAGGCTACTTAGCCGTCTAAGCGAAGTCCGCTAGAGGCTGTAGCTGAGCTGAGCGGCGACCCAGCGCCTTGGCTGCTCGACGCCTGAGAAGTCATTGTACTTCGTCGCCGTGAGGTTGCTTACCTCGAGGCCGAGCTTCACGCGGGAGCTGTAGCGGTAGTCCAGCTTAGCATCCAGCGTCGCATAGGCTTCGCTCTGGGAGACGCGCTTCTGCACGCGCAGCGCCCAGCTGCCCTCTAGGCGGGGGCCGATCTGGTAGCCGAGGCGTGCGGTGAACTTATGCTTGAGGTAGTTGAGGGCGTACATCGAGATGATCTGTCCTGCATCGTGCTCCTGCGTCATGTAGAGGTAGTCGAGCTGCAGGCGGCTACCGAGCCCTAGGAAGGGCAGGTACTCCCCGTAGCGGAGGCTTAGGCCGAGCTCGAGGCCACGGTTTTCGGTCTTCCCTATGTTGCGCGAGACCCACTTGGTGTCGCTAGCTGCGGTCTTCGTCCAGTCCAGTAGGTTGGTGCCGTGGGAGAAGAAGCCCGAGACGTAGCCCTGCAGGAGGCTCGTCGTGTAGCGCGCCGAGAGCTCGACACCCTCAGACTGCTCCTCACGGAGGCCCGTACCTGCCTGCTGTATGGGCGAGGAATACCAGAGGTCGGTGAAGGAGGGGAGGCGCATGCTGCGGCTCCAGCTGGCCGAGAGGCTCAGTGCCCCCGTGGGGCGATAGCTGATGCTCGCCGAGGGTAGCAGGCGCGTCTTGATACCCTCGAGGCTCGTAGCCTGTAGGAGAGCTCCCGCCGAGAGCGTCCACTGCTCGAGGCGCAGGCTGTGCTCTAGGGCAAGGCTGCTATTGGTACGACCATCGTACTTGGTGTAGTGCTCCTCGGCGCGAGCACGTAGGCGGCCTAGGTTGCTGCTGACGATTTCTTCGTGGCGCAGCTCACCTGCGAGCGTTGTCAGCCCCAGGACGCTGCTGTAGTTGAGCGCAAGGCTGGCGCTGTAGTTATTGCTTCGGTGGTAATTGCGGTACTGGGGGGAGCCCTTCGTCAGGTCAAACTGGTCGTAACCCCTGTCCCAGGCGAGCGTGGGGATGATGCGTAGGCGTCCGCTGCCTAGCTCGCCACGTAGGGAGGAGAAGTAGCGACGAGAGTACTCGTACTGCATGGGGTAGCGCACGGAGTAGAAGCTATTGGCACCGAACTGCTTGTCGAGCATCCCTACCTGTAGGGTCATCTTGTCCGCGGGGCTGAGCTGGTACTGGGTCTGCCAGAGGGCGCGGTTGATGAGGTAGTCGGTGTTGTCGATGTAGCCTGCACTGGAGCGGCTGCTGGCGGAGAGGCTATTGATGCTGCGTCCCCACTTGGTCGTACCGCGTGCCTCGACGCCGAAGAGGCGGTGCTGGCCCCCCGAGATCGTAGCGGAGAAGCCGTCGCGCTGGTCGTGTCTTGTGATGATATTGATGGCCCCAGAGAAGGCTCCCGAGCCGTAGATGAGTGCTGCGGGGCCACGTAGCACCTCGATGCGCTCAATGTCGGAGAGGTTCACGGGGAGGTCGAAGCTGAGGTGGCCGGTCTGCGCGCTGGTGAGGTTCACGCCGTTCAGCAGGACGAGGGTCTGGTCCTGATGGCCGCCACGTATGGAGATGTCGGACTGTACGCCATGGGCGCCGCGCTGGGAGACATCGACCCCAGCGACGTAGATGAGGAGATCCTGGATACTGCGCACCGGCGCCGCAGCGATATCCTTAGCTGTGAGGACAGTGACGAGCTTCGTGGCCTCACCGAGGGGTGTAGCGAGCTTGGAGGCGGTGACGGTGACGGCCTCGATCTCGTACTCACGCTCTCTGTCGGGCGAGGTGCGTGGGTCGCGCCCCGAGACATTCTGCGCGCTAGCGGTGCTGCTGTAGGCGCACGCCAGAGCCAGCGAGCAGAGCGTGCCGATGGTGACGACACGGTGCATCGTGTTGAAGGCTCCGTAACCCTTGCGGGTCATCCGTCGGAAGCGGAGCGTGGGAGCCTGCTGCAAATTGCTTTGCTTGGTCATAGGTGAATAATTAGAGGATTATACGTAGACCTTCGCCGCACGAGGCTGACGGAGCAGCCAGAGCCCGACGAAGGTAAAGAGTCCATTGAAGAGGAGGATCTCGTAGCCTACCTTGTAGCCCCACAGCAGTTCGCAGC
The DNA here is from genome assembly GCF_938046015.1 of uncultured Porphyromonas sp. Lineage (GTDB taxonomy): Bacteria > Bacteroidota > Bacteroidia > Bacteroidales > Porphyromonadaceae > Porphyromonas. Next base: position 136,515 of record NZ_CALIXW010000036.1, read on the forward strand.
TATAGGCCAGGGCGTAGCTGACGAAGGGCGAGAGGAGACACACATAGGGAGTGTAGCGATCCCGCACGGCGTAGTGCGTCAAGAGGCCGAAGGCATAGAGCCCCAGCAGCGGCCCGTAGGTGTAGGATACGGCGGTGAAGATGGTCGTCAGTAGCGAGCCCTGCTGTATCCCCCCGATGAAGAGTACCATCAGGGCGAAGGCCACGCACATCGCCAGATGTATCCACCAGCGGCGGCGAGCCGTCTGCGCTTCGTCCTCGAGGTTCATGCCGAGGAAGTCGGTACAGACCGAGGTGGTCAGCGAGGTGAGGGCGGAGTCGGCATTGGAGAAGGACGCCGCCGTGATCCCGAGGGTGAAGCAGATCATCACTCCGCTGCCTAGGTAGCCCGAGGCAAGAAAGGGCAGGATCTCATCACCCCGCTCGGGGAGCGTGATGCCGCGGGCAGAGGCATAGCCCAGGAGGAGGATACCTAGGACGAGGAAGAGGTAGTTCAGCGGGATGAAGCCGAAGCCATAGCTGAGCATATTGCGCTGCGCCTCGGGGAGGCTGCGGCAGCTGAGGTTCTTCTGCATCATGTTCTGATCCAGCCCCGTCATCACCACGACGATGAAGGCCCCACTGATCAGCTGCTTCCATAGATAGAGCGGACTGGCGACATCATCGAGGACGAAGATGCGGCTGTGGGGAGACTGTCGTACGAGCTCCACGATGCCGCCGAGGTCGAGCTGCATCTGCGTCGAGACCTCGTAGATGGTGAAGATGAGGGCTAGGACGAGGCAGATCGTCTGTAGGACATCCGTCCAGATGATGGTGCCCATCCCTCCGCGCTGGGTGTAGAGCCAGATGATCCCGACGACCCCGACGACAGTCAGACTATAGGGCACGCCCATAGGGGCAAAGACCAGAGACTGCAGGATCATCGTGATCAGGTAGAGCTTGGCCGCGGCGCCGAAGAGCTTCGAGATAAGGAAGAAGAGTGCCCCCGTCCTGTAGCTCCAGCGGCCGAAGCGCTGCTCGAGGTAGCTGTAGATGGAGACGAGCCGCAACCTGTAGTACAGCGGGAGCAGTACGTAGCAGACGATGAGGTAGCCGAGGAAGAAGCCGAAGACGAGCTGCATGTAGCTCATGTCCGCACTTCCGACCATCCCCGGGACGGAGACGAAGGTCACGCCCGAGATGGAGTCCCCGAGCATCCCGATGGCGACGACCCACCAGGGGCTGGTGCGCCCCGCGAGGAAGAACTCGGCATTGCTCGAGCGTCTACGCGTGAGCCAGGTAATGAAGAAGAGGAAGAGGAGGTATAGGACGAAGGTCAGGAGGACACCAGAGATCATGATCGTGTGTGGGGTTGCTGCAGAGGCGAGGCACTAGGGCCTGCTGCATCCGACTTATGCTGTGGGCTTACTCTAGGGACTATGGCGTGGAATAGAGACTAAGGGGCGATGCGGACACGCACGGCATCGACCTCGGTGCCAGTGAAGATGCTCGCCAGCTCGGCGAACTTGTCGGAGCACTCCGTCGTGCGGTAGGAGATGCCTCCGCCTTGGCTGAGTCGCTGCTCCATCTCGGGGTGGCGATGTAGGTAGTCCTCCAGTGAGGCGGCTACCAGCTCGCCCTGAGAGATGATCTTGATATGCTCGGGCAGGGCTGCCTCTATCTTGGGACGCAGCAGCGGGTAGTGGGTGCAGGCTAGGATGAGGGTGTCGATATCGGCGTCCCGGGCTAGCAGCTGCTCTAGGTAGTGCCGTACGAAGTAGTCCGCCCCTGGGCTTTGGCTCTCGCCGTACTCCACTAGGGGCACCCACATGGGGCAGGCCTGCCCCGTCACCCGCACGTGGGGGAAGAGCTTGGCGATCTCGTGCTCGTAGGAGTGCGAGGAGATCGTCCCCGGGGTGGCGACGACGCCTACGTGACCTGTCTCGGTGAAGCCCTCGATGGCCTCCACTGTCGGGCGGATGACGCCTAGCACACGGCGGCTAGGGTCTTCGCTGAAGGGGAGGTAGTGCTGCTGGATCGCACGCAGCGCCTTGGCCGAGGCGGTATTACAGGCAAGGATCACCAGTGGGCAGCCCTCAGCGAAGAGGTACTCGACGGCCTGCAGGGTGAAGTCATTGATCACCTCGAAGGAGCGCGTGCCGTAGGGCGCACGTGCGTTGTCCCCGAGGTAGATATAGTCGTACTGGGGGAGCTGCTTGCGGATCGCGGAGAGGATGGTCAGGCCTCCGTAGCCTGAGTCGAAGATGCCAATAGGGGAGCGCATAGCCTAGGCTGGGATGATACTGTAGAAGAGCATGCCGAAGACGCCCGCCAGCCCGAGTATAAGGATGGGGCTGACGCGGAAGCGGTAGACGGCGATGAAGGCAGCGGCGAAGAGGACGAGGCTGAGGCCGAACTGCACGCGCTCCGTCTCTGGGGCGCCGAAGGTCTCGGCATTCATCAGCACCAGCGCTGCCGCTGCTATGAGGCCGACGATGGTCGGGCGTAGGACAGCGAAGATCCCCTTTAGGATGGGGCTATCCTTGTGCCGTACCAAGATGCGACTGACGGCGAGCATAAGGATGAAGGGGAGCCAAAGGATGGAGAGGGTCGTGATCAGAGAACCCAGCATAGCCATCGAGGGCGGGTAGCCCGCGTTGAGCACCGAGGTGTAGCCCACGTAGGTAGCCATGTTGATCCCGAGGGGGCCAGGCGTCATCTGGCTCACGGCGATGATGTCGGTGAACTCTGCCGAGCTCAGCCAGTGATGCTTCGTGACCACCTCGCCCTGAATGAGCGAGAGCATCGCGTAGCCGCCGCCGAAGCCTACGATACCGATTTTGGAGAAGACGAGGAAGAGCTGTAGGAAGATCATAGCACTAGGGGCGACGTGAAGTGAGTAGGCCATAGACCCAGCCGCAAAGCCCCGCCACGAGGATCACGTACACGGGAGAGACCCCGAGCAGATAGATGAGGCCTGCCGCAAGGATAGGGATCCAGAAGGTGTAGCGCGTCAGCTGTGCCGTGCGCGCCATGGAGAAGACGGGAGCCGCGATCATCGCTACGACTACGGGGCGTATGGCTCGGAAGGCGTACTCCACGAGCTGGATATCCTTGTACTCATGGAAGAAGGCCGCCAGTAGCAGGATGATGACGAAGGAGGGGAGTACGTTGGCCCCAGCTGCCAGCAGAGCCATACGTACCCCGCCGAGCTTGTATCCGATGTGCCCAGCCATGTCGACGGCGAAGATGCCCGGGGTGGCCTGGGCTACGGCGAGGATGTCGAGGAACTCCTGCTTGCTGAGCCAGCCTGCCTTATCGACGATCTCACGCTCCATCATCGGGATCATGGCATAGCCGCCGCCGATGGTCGTGACGCCGATCTTGAAGAAGATGCTGAAGAGTTGTCGCTGCTCTTGGCGTGTCATTGGGTAGAGTAGAGGGAGGACTGCTCCTGAGCCTAAAGAAAGGGCGAGCAAGTACCCTGCTGTAGGGCTAGGTACTTGCTCGCTTGCCTTGGGAAGGGGAGTGGACTACCAGACGAGGACGCGCTGGCTGGGTGCCAGGTACATCTTGTCGCTCGGCTTGATCTGGAAGGCCTTGTAGAAGGGGTCGATGTTCTTGAGCGCCTGATTGACACGCAGCAGCCCGAGGCTGTGGGGGTCGATCTTGGTCAAGCGGCGGATCTCAGCCTCGGTGATATTCTGTCCCCAGAGGCGTGCATAGGCGATGTAGAAGCGCTGCTCGGGCGTCAGGCCGTCGATCTTAGGCGTCTTCTGCCCCTGCTGGGCGATCTGCAGCGCCAGGTGGGCGATGGTCAGCCCGCCCTGGTCGGCGATGTTCTCCCCGAGCGTCAGGGCACCATTAGCCTTGAGCCCTGGGGCTACCGTGACGGCGGAGAACTGCTTGGCCAGACGCTCGGTCGTAGCCTCGAACTTTTTACGGTCGGACTCCGTCCACCAGTTGTTCATATTGCCATCCTTGTCGAAGTTGGAGCCCTCGTCGTCGAAGCCGTGCGTCATCTCGTGCCCGATGACGACTCCGATCGCTCCGTAGTTCACCGCGTCGTCGGCCGCCATATTGAAGAAGGGCGGCTGGAGGATCCCTGCGGGGAAGCAGATCTCATTGGTCGTGGGCATGTAGTAGGCATTCACCTCCTGGGGATTCATCAGCCACTTGGCACGGTCTACGGGCTGACCGAGGTCCTTGAGGTTGTCGGCCTGAGCGAAGGCAGAGGCTGCCTCGAGGTTCTCGTAGTAGCTCTTGCTGGCGTCGATATCGAGGCTGCTGAAGTCCTGCCACTTGTCAGGGTAGCCGATCTTAATGACGAAGCTACTGAGCTTCTCCTGAGCCTTCTGCTTGGTCTCGGCACTCATCCAGCTGAGGGCATTGACGCGCTGGGAGAGGGCCTTCTGTAGGTTCTCGACCAGCTGGAGCATGCGCTCCTTGGCCTCGGGGGAGAAGTGACGCTTGACGTACTCCTGCCCCAGGGGCTCACCCAGCACGCTTTGCACGACGCTGAGGCTGCGGCGCCAGCGCGGGTGCATCTCTTTGCGCCCGCTCAGCTGCTTGCCGTAGAAGTCGAACTTAGCCTCGGCGAAGGCATCGCTCAGCGCCTCGGCCGCGCCATTGACGGTATGGGCGAGATAGAAGTCCTTGAGCTCGGCGAGCGAAGCACCAGCATACCACTTGTCGAAGGCCTTGAAGAAGTTGATCTGGGAGAAGTTCGCCGTCTCCAGCTTCAGCCCGCGCTTCTGGAAGTAGCCCAGCCAGTCGAAGCCCTTGTGCTCGGCAGCGAAGTCCGCGATACGTACGATGTTGTAGTTCTTCTGCGAGTCGCGCAGCTCGGTCTGTGCGTAGGCGAACTGTGCCAGCTCGGTCTCTACCTTGAGCGTATTGCGAGCGATGCGCGCGGCATCCGTAGCGCTGTAGCCTGCTAGCTGCAGGACGCGCACGAGGTAGGCCTCGTAGCCCTGGCGCACCTGCTTCATCTCGGCACCCTGCTCGACGTAGTAGTCGCGGGGGCCCAGACCGAGGCTGGGCTGGAAGAGGGCAAAGATGTTCATCGTGCTGTTCTTCTCGTCAGCACCCACCCCCGAGCGGAAGAGGAGTCCCTCGCCGTACTTCTGGTCCTCGGCTGCGATGAGGTCGAGGAGCTCAGCCTTGGACTGGAGGGCCTCGATGCGCGCGAGCTGTCGCTTGATGGGCTGAGCGCCCTGAGCATTGCGCGTGACGCTATCTAGTGCCTGGGTGTAGAGTGTGGCGATGCGGTATTCATTGCTCCCCTTGACCTGCTGGCTATGGGAGAGCTCCTCGACGATCTGACGGATCTGCGCCGTGGAGGAGTCCTGGAGGACGTCGAAGGTGCCGAAGCGGCTGTAGGCAGGCTTCAGGGGATTCTTCTTGATCCAGCCGCCATTGACGTAGTGGTAGAAGTCGGTCTGCGGGCGCACCTTGAGATCCATGTCTGCAAAGTCGATGGCGGGCTTGCCCTTGCCCTTGGGTGCCTGAGCGCTGGCCGTCGTGAGGCCCTGGGCGATGAGTGCCCCGAGGCCTAGGGTGATAATAGTCTTTTTAATCCCCATAGTTGTATCTCTTATCCTTGATGTGTGTGCGTGCGGGCTGGGGGTGCCAGACCCGCATTTGCGTGCGACAAATATACGACTTTCTTCCCTCCCCTAGGGTGAAGCGGCCTGGGCGAAGTGCTAGCTACACGAGGGATATCCGTCACGGAGCCGAGGGCTATCTGTCAGCTATCTGAGGGGTATCGGTGAGCTATGCTGAGGGATATCGGTCAGCGCTGTGAGGGATATCAGTCAGCGACGCTTGGCCTTGGGGGCGCCTCGATACAGCACGAGCCCAGCCGTCGGGGAGGGCTGGGCTCGTGCTATTTAGGACCAAGGTGAAGCGCTGCGGCCTCGTGTATGGGATGGGCCTCGTGTGCCTTAGAAGGGGTAGCCGATGGCGAAGTGGAAGGCCAGGAGCTCCTGCGGGCTCTGATAGCCGATGACCCAGGGGCGGCCATTCTCGACCTGCGGGTCATAGACCTTGAGCCCTGCGTCGAAGCGTAGGACGAAGTAGTTGAAATCCCAGCGCAGCCCCATCCCAGAGGAGAGTGCGATCTCGCGGTAGAAGCGCTTGACGTCAAAGACGCCCTGTGGCTGGTTCTCGTAGTCACGGATGGCCCAGATATTTCCCGCGTCGGCGAAGAAGGCCAGCTGGATGTCCCCGATGGCGCGCATCCGATACTCGGCACTGAGCTCCAGCTTGAGGTCTCCCACCTGGTCGAAGATCGTACGGCTCGCCGAGCGAGGCATGCTCCCTGGGCCGAGGCTGCGGGCACTCCAGCCGCGTATGCTATTGGCCCCCCCGACGAAGTAGCGCAAGTCCACGGGGACGAAGCGGCTATTGCCGTAGGGGATAGCAGCGCCTAGCCCGAGGCGATAGGCGAAGGCATTGCCCTCACCGAGGCGACGCAGGCCGCTGTAGTCGATCTCGGCCTTGACGAACTGCGCGTAGTTCGTGCCAAAGAGCTCGTACTCGCCACTCCCTGCCTTTCCCCGTTTCAGGAGATGGGAGAGCCCGTAGAGGACGTTGCCCGCCGACTGGAGGTAGAGGCGGAGGTTGTGCACCCAGGGGCTGGTATTGAGGCGGTAGTCGTTGAGCGAGTTGTAGCGGAAGAGGTAGGAGGCGCCGAAGACAAACTGGTCACGGTAGTTGAGGATCTGTGTGATCAGCGGTAGGAGCCTACGGAAGTCCTCGTTGATGTAGCCGAAGTGGAGGTAGTCCAGGTCCACCACCTTGAGCTGATGGCGGTAGGCGCTACTGTAGTGGCTGTACCAGCTATAGCCCCAGTCAAAGGAGAGGATGTTGCGGCTGAACTCGGGACGGCTGTGGTGGTCGTAGCTGAGCTGTAGGTCCGTAGTGGAGCGTATCGTCGATGGCCCACTGGTGTGGAGGAAGGGGATGAGGAGCTTGGGGAAGCTCAGCGAGGTCTCCAGCCCGTAGCTGCGGTGGTCGCTAGCCTTGCCGCGGAAGCTCTCGTAGCCGCCGCGTAGCTGCAGGCGCCACTGCTCGCCCCCAGCGAAGAGATTATTGTGCATGAAGGTCAGGGAGGCGCTCGCCCCTAGGCTGCCCGAGGAATTGGTACCGACGATATCGCCGCTGAGGCTCTTGCTGCGCTCGGCCGTGGTCAGGATGTCGGCATTCAGCACGGGCTCCTTAGACAGTGAGTCTGGCTGGTAGCGTATGGAGACGGAGCGTAGGCTCGCCAGGTCGCTGAGGCTGGAGTAGGTGCGTGCCGTACTCTGCTGGGAATAGAGATCCCCTGGGCGTATCCAGATGCGGTGGTCGAGCTCCGAGGGGCGCAGGTAGTGCAGGCGCTCCAGGCGGTAGTCGATGCCATTGTGCGTGGTGTCGCGGTAGAGCGTGCTGTCACTTGGCTCGCTGCGCCCCTGATGCAGCAGGCGCACCCGTCCGATACGGTAGACGGACTGGCTGCTATTGATACGGCTGCGTACCCAGACGTCCTGATGGGCCAGCGTGTCGACGTCGAAGCGAATGCTGTCCCCCGTGAAGGTGTAGTAGCCGCGATTGCGTAGGATGAGGGCGATACGCTCCTGCTCGGCGCGCATGGCCCTGGGCGAGAGCTTCTGCCCAGGACGGAGGAGGCTGCTGTACTGCTCCCCGTAGTAGAGTCGTCGCTGTAGGAGCGTGTCTGTGGGGTGAAGCAGGGGGCGGAGGGTGCTGTCGCTGATTGCCTCTTCGTGATGGCCTATGGTGAAGCGTGGCCCTGGGATGATGTGGTATAGGAGACGCGCCTTGCGCCCCGCGGTATCGACCTGCAGCTGGGTCTCGGCATTGAGGTAGCCGAGGTTGTAGAGCGCGGCGGTGAGGTTCGCCTGACCGAACTCTGCCTCCTGCTCATTGTAGAGTACGGGGGCGCTGCCGATACGGCGTAGCAGGCGGTTGATGAAGCTGTTGCTGCCTGGCTTACTTAGGTTGTAGATGCCCAGCGTCCAGTCGAAGATGCCGAGCAGACGTGCATTGGGCTGCAGCGGGAGGTAGTTCCTCAGCTCGCCCAGCTCCCGCTGCTCGCTCGGGCTCAGCGAGTCCACCTGGATCTTGACACTACGCAGGAGGTACTGCCCGGGCTGTACGTGGCGTGTCGTATTGCAGGCACTCAGCAGGAGGAGTCCCGTGAGACCGTAGAGGAGGTGCCGTCTTCTAGTCATGGCTGGTCCATATATGCCAGGCGGCATCGGCCTGGAGGTGGAGCATCTCGAGCCCGTCCTTGGTCTGGGTACCTCGGGCTGCAGCCAGCTCGAGGAAGCGGGTGGGCGAGGGATTGTAGATGAGGTCGTAGCAGTAGTGTGCGGGTGTCAGCGCCTCGTAGGGTACCTGTAGCGTCTCCCCGAGCTGGAGGCCGACGGGCGTTGTATTGACCCAGAGCGGGTAGCGAGCGGCCAGCTCTGGGCTTAGCTCCTCGTAGCTGAGCTGTCCCGCACGGGGCTGTCGGCTGACGAGGGTTGGGCTGATGCCGCGCTCCGTCAGGGCATGGACTACGGCGCGAGCTGCACCTCCCGTCCCGAGTACCAGGGCTCGATCGAGCTTCACCTCCCCAAGCCAGCCATCGAGGCTAAGACCGAAGCCGAGGTGATCCGTATTGTAGGCCTTGATCTCCAGCGCCTCGTCCGTGCGGCGATGTATGGCGAGGACATTGGCCGAGCCTATAGCCTCGACCTCGGGACTGAGCTGCTGGGCGTAGCGCAGCACCTGCTCCTTGTAGGGTAGCGTGATGTTGAGCCCAACCAGCTCGGGCTGCTCACGCAGCAGTGCCTCGAGCTCCTCGATGCGCTCCAGATGAAAGAGCCTGTAGTCCGCAGCTATCCCTTCGCGCTCGAAGCGCTCGCGGAAGTACGCAGGGGAGAAGCTGTGGGAGAGCTTGCGTCCTATGAGCCCGTATAGCTTAGCCTTCATCGCCTCGCTGCTTAGCCTCGGCCTGGCTTGGCCTGGAGTATGGTGATGGGGTTGTGCTGGTCTACCGCCAGCAGCGTCTCGTAGCTGATGTGCCAGCCTACGGAGGCTACCGAAGCGCGGAAGTTGTCTAGCGTCTCAGTGGAGACGGAGTTGAATACCAGCACGCCGCGCTCGCCCATCAGCGTGGTCAGGCGCTCGACGAACTCCTGCAGGTGTCCGCCATGACCGCCGATGAAGGCAGCCTCGGGGCGCGGTAGCTGCTCCAGATCCTGCTGCAGGAAGTCGCCGATGAGGTAGTCGATCCCAGGGGCGTGGAAGCGGTGGCTATTGGTCTGCATCAGTTCGTCTCCCTCGGGGCGTATCTCGAAGGACTGTATCTGCAGGTGCGGATAGCGGAGCTTCGCCTCGATAGAGACACTCCCCGTACAGAAGCCCACATCCCAGAGGCAGCGGCGCTGCTCTAGCTCGAGGAGGCTGAGGCTCACTAGGCGGATGGGCATCTTGGTGATCATGTTCACTCGGCCATTGAGGGGGAAGAAGTCGAGCTCCTTGAGGCCAAGCGGGGCGGCGTACTGCGTGGGGGCCTTATACTCGAGGATGAGGCAATTGGGGTGGGCAAAGTCGCGCCCAGGTACCTCCTCTAGGGGGAGGCTGTAGGTCTCCTGTCGCTCGCCCCCGAGCAGCACCCCGATGTGCATCGTGTAGCCCTCGTAGCCGTAGTCGAGCATGCGCTGGGCGATGACGCTCGGCGTATGCTTCTTGTCGGTCAGTACCCCGACCTTAGCCCTGCGCTCGATGAGGGCACGGTCGAACTCGTGCCAAGGGCGTCCCGTCAGCGAGACGACATACATATCGTGGTAGGGCAGGCGCAGCGCATGCGCCAGCATCTGCAGCGAGCTGAAGCTGGGTACGGTGCGCTCGACACGCCCAGGGAACTCGCGCATCAGTGTCGTGGTGAAGCCGAAGAAGAGCGGGTCGCCTGAGGCGAAGACCACGACGGGCGCATCGTGCTGGCGGTATTGAGCGTAGACGTCCTCCAGCGGTACGGTGATGTCGATCCAGAGGGCATCCTCGGGGAGTAAGGCCGCGACGAGCTCGCGGTGACGGCGTCCCCCTGAGAAGATGCGGTGCTGGGCGATGAGGGCCTGAAGGTCTGGGCTGAACTGGGGGGCCTCCTCGTCGTTCATGCCGAGGACGATGAAGGAGAGCCCGCTATCGTGATGCTTCATTGAGCTAGGATATTTGTGGTGATGGTTCTGGATGTAACATCCGCTTGCGCTGCAAAAATACCGCTAATTCTGCGCTTCGCCACATGGACGCTCCGTCAAGCGGCCTCATAAGGCGCTCGGGCGCTCTTTGGCCTCTGCCGAAGTCCAAAGGGGGATGAAGCTCCCTCGGTGTAATCCGTGCGAGCTGTCGCAGGGGCTCGCCTGTCCCTCGTTCACCTCCGAGGGCTACTTGCCTTACTCCTTAGCTTAGCTCCTATAGGCTGGGGTTAGCCCGCTCCCTTATCCTGCGATGCAGCATAGCTATGGGGGAGGGCTCGTGAGGGATATCAGTCAGTCCGCTGAGGAACGTCCGTCACACCTCTGATGGATACCCGTCAGGAGGCTGAGGGCTATCCCTCACGGAGCTGGGATGAGGCTGTCGCCGCGCTGTCGCTTGGCCTCCCTTGGCTCGGCCTAGGCTGGAGGTGAAGTGTAGGCTACGTCTTGGCTGTGCCTTCGCTTTGTCGGGCAGGAGCTTAGAGCGATCTCCCCGCTTTGCTTAAACGCAGCTCTCCTTCCCCAGGATATAGGGCCTTTTAGTCTTTAGCCTAGGAGCTGAAAAAGACGAAGCCCCGAGCGCAGGACTGCACTCGGGGCTTCGTAATGTGGGCTTGCTAAGGAGCGAGCGAGGTGAGCTTACTTGGACTCGGTCACGTTGGGCAGCTCGAGACCGTAGCCCTTCTTGCTGTCGACAGCCTTGAGGAAGGCGCTGAGGACGAAGGCAACGACGCCGAAGCTAGCGAAGATGAGCATCGCCAGCGTGTAGTCCTTAGGCTGGCCCGCAGGGATATCCTTGTTCACGCTGTCCAGTACGCCGCCGATGACCACAGGCACGGACATCAGACCGACGTTCTGTATCCAGAAGATAGCGGAGTACGCAGAGCCTAGTACCTTGCTGTCGATGAGCTTGGGGACGCTGGGCCAGAGGGTGGCTGGAACCAACGAGAAGGAGATCCCGAGCAGGACGATTGCAAGGAAGGCCACCGTAGAGCTACTGCTGCTACCGACCTCGAAGGGGTAGATGGCGAAGATGAGGTGACAGGCGACCATGAGCACGGAGCCTGCGATGAGCATCGTCGCGCCCTTACCCTTGCGGTCGAGGAAGAAGCCGAGGAAGGGCGTGATGATCATAGCCCCAATAGGGAAGTAGCTAAAGAGGTTGGCTGCCTCCTCGAGTGAGAGCCCTACCTTGGCATTGAGCATCTCGGTGGCGAACTTCTGGAAGGGGAAGATCGCCGAGTAGTAGAGGACGCAGAGCAGAGCTACCACCCAGAAGATCCCCTTACCGAAGACCAGCTTGAGGTCGCTGAACTTGAAGGGCTCTTCCTCTTCGCTCTCCTCACCGTCGAGCTCCTTATCCAGCGCCTTGTCCATGAAGCCGTAGACGATGTACAGCAGCAGACCGATGCAGAGCAGCGCTGCGCAGAAGATGACGGGAGCCTGCACGCTGCCCCATTCGGCCGCGATCTTGGGCGAGAGACGGAAGATGGAGAAGACGCCGAAGCGTGCCACGGCCATCTCGATACCCATAGCTAGCGCCATTTCCTTACCCTTGAACCACTTGACGATGGCGCGGGACACAGTGACGCCCGCCATCTCGGTGCCGCAGCCGAAGAGCATGAAGCCGAGGCTCGCACAGAGGGCTGTGGGGGGGAGATTCCAGCCTGCTAGATCCTTGAGAAAGCCTGAGAAGCTATTCATCGCCTCATAGCCGAGGCCTCCGTTCTTGAAGGTCGCGCTGAGGGCATAGACCTTGAGGAGTGCGCCGATGACCATCAGCGAGCCCGAGAGCAGCGCCGTGAAGCGCACGCCCATGCGGTCGAGGATGATCCCTGCGAGGATGAGGAAGCCAACGAAGACATTGAGGAAGAACTCGCTCCCCCCATAGAGGCCGAAAACCGTAGAGTCCCACCCGAGCTCCGTCTCCACCATTGTCTTGACGGGCGAGAGCACGTCGACGAACATATAGGCGAAGAACATCGTGAGCGAGAGGATCACTAGCGCTCCCCAGCGTGCCGCTGGCTTGTCACGCAGCAGCACCTTGGCCGGTGATTGTACTTGTTCCATAGTGAGTAGTTATTTAGTGTTGTGATAGATGCTGATGAGGTCCGCCACGAGGAAGTTGCTCCCCCCGACGAAGATGAGCTCACCCGCTGCTGCTGACGCCTTCGCAGCCTCTAGCGCAGCGCTGATATCAGGGTAGGCCTCGCCTCGGAGGCCGTAGTCCGCAGCGAGCCCCTGCAGCTCTCTAGCTGGCAGCGCCCGTGCGACACGTGCGGCCGTGAAGTAATAACGAGCCTCGGGCGGCAATAGTGCGAGGACGTGGCGGACGTCCTTGTCGCTCACCATGCCGAAAATGATGTGCAGCGGACAGCCTAGAGAGCGTAGCTGCTCGACCACGTAGCGGATGCCGTCCTCATTATGCCCCGTGTCGCAGATGACCCAAGGGGAGCAGCTTAGCGTCTCCCAGCGGCCGCGCAGTCCCGTGAGGGCGCAGACTTCGGCAAGACCTTTGCTGACGGCTTCGTCAGAGAGCTCCAGACCTAGGCGGCGCAGCTCCTCGACGGCAGTGAGGATGGTCGGGAGGTTGTAGCGCTGCGCTGCGCCACCGAGCTCGAAGTATACGGCGCGCTCCGTTTCTCTTTGCCCCTGAGGACGGAGATAGAGGGTCTGCCCTATGGCCTCGGGCTGGGAGCGGACAAAGCGGAATTCTGTGGCAGCGAGCCGTAGTGGGGCTGCTTCCTCCTCTGCACGCCTTCGGAAGGTCTCCAGCACCTCGGGCTCCTCAGCGCGCCCGATGATGACGGGCGTCTGGGGCTTGATGATGCCCGCCTTCTCATGGGCGATCTTCGCCAGCGTGTCCCCTAGGTACTGAGTGTGGTCGAGGCTAATGCCCGTGATGATCGAGAGGATAGGGGAGATGATGTTGGTACTATCCAGTCGGCCGCCCATCCCTACCTCGATGATGGCGTAGTCTACCTGCTGGTCGCGGAAGTAGCAGAAGGCCATGAGCGTCGTGAGCTCGAAGAAGGAGGGCCGTAGCTCCGTGATCTGCGCTCGGGCGCCCTCGGTGAAGCGCACGACGTAGTCCTGGTCAATAGGCTGGCCATTGACGCGTATGCGCTCGCTGAAGTCTAGGAGGTGAGGCGAGGTGAAGAGGCCTACACGGTAGCCCGCAGACTGTAGGATCGCCGCGAGACTATGGGAGGTAGAGCCCTTGCCATTGGTACCAGCTACGTGGATGGAGGGGAAGGCGCGGTGAGGGTGCCCGTAGTGTGCATCCAGCTCGCGCGTCGTATCCAGCCCAGGCTTATAAGCGCTAGCCCCCACCTCTTGGAAGGCAGGGGTAGCGGCATATAGATATTGGAGTGCTTCGGTATAGGTCATGTAGCAGCAGACTCCCCTCTGCTAGGGAAGTAGCTCGGGATGTAGCGCGATGGTCTGCGCTCGGTCAGGGCCGACAGATACTACGGCGATGGGCACCCCGATCTGCTCCTCGATGAAGGCGATGTAGTCCCGCAGCTCCTGGGGGAAGTCCTCGTAGCGCGTCAGCTGCGTGGTGTCGCACTTCCAGCCCTTGAGTTCGGTGTAGTGCGGCTTGACCTCGTCGCTGAGCTCGTAGGGGAAGCTGCGCGTCAGCTCGCCCTTGATCTCGTAGTCGGTACAGACGCGGATCGTGTCAAAGCTATCCAGCACGTCGCTCTTCATCATGATGAGGCGCGTGGCGCCATTGAGCATCACCGTGTAGCGCAGAGCTACCAGGTCGAGCCAGCCGCAGCGACGGCGGCGCCCCGTGACAGAGCCGAACTCATGCCCCAGCGAGCAGAGGCGCTCGCCCGTCTCATCAAAGAGCTCGGTGGGGAAGGGCCCCGAACCGACTCGGGTGCAATAGGCCTTGAAGATGCCGTAGACCTCACCGATATGCCGTGGTGCTACGCCTAGGCCGGTGCAGCAGCCTGCGCTGATGGTGCTGCTCGAGGTGACGAAGGGATAGGAGCCGAAGTCGATGTCCAGCAGTGAGCCCTGGGCTCCCTCCGCTAGGACGCTCTGCCCGCGGTGTAGCGACTCGTTGACGAAGTGCTCGCTGTCTACGAAGGTGAACTCCTGTAGGTAGCGTATGCCCTCCATCCACTGCTGCTCCAGCTCCTCAAGCCCCTCTACGGGGTAGTTCCAGGCACGCAGTAGCGCCAGGTGTCGCTCCTTGGCTGCCTGATAGCGCTCCTCCAGCTGGTGCTCGATGTCGCCTACACGCAGTCCCGTGCGCCCGATCTTGTCCGTATAGGTGGGACCGATGCCCTTGCCTGTGGTGCCGATCTTGGCCGAACCCTTGAGTGCCTCCTGCGCTGCGTCGATGTAGCGGTGCGTGGGGAGGATCAGATGGGCCTTGCGCGAGATAAGGAGACGCTTGCGGAGGTCGTGCCCGCTACGCGAGAGCGCACGAGCCTCCTCGGCGAAGAGGATGGGGTCGAGTACTACACCATTGCCTATGACATTGAGCTTGTCCCCCTGGAAGATCCCCGAGGGGATGGAGCGCAGGATGTACTTCTTGCCCTCGAACTCTAGGGTGTGCCCTGCGTTGGGCCCACCCTGGAAGCGAGCTATGAGGTCATAGGAGGGGGTCAGGACATCGACGATCTTGCCTTTGCCTTCGTCGCCCCATTGCAGTCCGAGCAGGACATCAACTTTCTTCATTATAGTATCGAGTGTGTATCTGTGATTCGTTCGCTTACGGTGAGTCAGTTCGCCTAGCATTGGTGCACCAGCCCAATGAGTGGTGCTACAAATATAGTCATATTTGCTAGGCTATATCCATCCTTTCGCTCGCTTGCTTAGGGTAGCGGTGTTAGAATGCCTCCAGCGTGCCCCTTGCCTTGGGCTAAGAGCGAAGGGACAGCCAAGTCCTAGTGTAGCGCGGCTATGCGGAGGGAGCTTCTGAGGGATATCAGTCAGCTCCTTGAGGGACGTCAGTCACGAGCCTGATGGGTGTCAGTGAGGAGGCTGAGGGATATCCCTCGCGGAGCTGGGGGGTAAGGCGCCGGCCTCGTCCTCGCTCCCTATGCCCCTTGCTAGAAGGTCTCGGGCAAGTCTCTGGTCGCTGACCCTTGGCTTGCTACCCGCCCCAAGATAGGGACGGTGCTACCTGCCCTCGAGCTGGCTCCAAGGTATCTGTGGGGCTTGCGCAGGAGCCCCACGAATCCTTAATGCGAATAGTGCGTCCGCTCGCTAGGACTCTAGCTGTGCCCTGAGCTCAAGTAGACGCTCACGGATCTGGCGTAGCCGTGTGAGCGTATCGAGCTGCGTATCCAGACGCTTCTTGGTACGCTTCAGTTCGTCCTGCGCACCCTCGATGGTGAACTTACGTACGCGCAGTAGATACTGCACGGTACGTATGTTCTCTATATCCTGCTGGGTATAGCGCCTGGCTCCCTTGTCGCAGTGCGCGGGGGCGAGGTGCGGGAACTCCGACTCCCAGTGGCGCAGGGTAGAGACCTGCTCCCCGAGGAGATGGGCGACCTCCTTGATGCGGTAGTAGAGCTTGGAGCCAGCCATAGGGGAAGTCTGACTACAGTAGGGAGACTACAGCTCGGGGATGTAGGTCTCGAGCAGCTTGCAGCTGGGGCTGGGCAGGAGCGTCAGTTCGCTATTCTCAGCAGGGACCAGCGCACTCTGTCCCTGATGGAGCTTGACCTCGTAGCCTGCGGCGTCACGCAGCGTCAGTGCACCCTCCATACAAATGTAGATGACGAAGCTATCCAGGGCGCTCCAGTCGCGGTGGAGTGGAGCGTCGAGGTCGAGGAGCTTGGTCTCGAAGTAAGGACAGGAGACGAGGTCGACGGGCTGATCCTTGGCGGGCGTATAGGCCGTGCGGTAGTCGTCCTGTAGCTGGTAGTCGATGGCATCCTTGGCGAGCTCGGTGTGCAGCTCACGCTTGTTGCCCGCTGCGTCGGTGCGATCGTAGTCGTAGATGCGGTAGGTGATGTTGGAGGTCTGCTGGATCTCGGCGATGAAGCAGCCTGCACCGATGGCGTGGACGCGCCCTGCGGGGAGGAAGAAGACGTCGCCAGGCTTGACCTCGTACTCGGCTAGAGCCTCTACGATCGTACCCTCGGCGATGCGCTTCACGTAGTCCTCGGGTGAGGACTGGACGGCGAAGCCGCTGTAGAGCTTAGCTCCCTCAGCGGCGGAGATGACGTACCACATCTCCGTCTTGCCGAAGGAGTTGTGGCGCTTCATGCCCAGTGCGTCATCGGGGTGCACCTGTATGGAGAGGTAGTCACGTGCGTCGATGAACTTGATGAGCAGTGGGAAGCGGTCACCGAAGCGCGCCTTCACGCGTGCCCCGACGAGGCGGTCGCCATAGGTGCGGAGCAGCTCGTCGAGGTTCTGCCCCTTGAGGGCGCCCTCGGCTACGATGCTGTAGTTGTCATCGACGTGAGAGATCTCCCAGCTCTCGCCCACCTTCTTGTCATCGGGCTCGAGTCCCTTGAAGGGGCGGATGTCTTGGCCTCCCCAGATGACTTCCTTGAGTAGGGGGGCGAAGGTCAGAGGGTATAGTGTCTGCTGTGCCATAGGTCTATAAGTGTTGCTATCAGTAAGTGTTCGTGATTATCCTTGGGTACGCTCCAGCTCGCGGAGGTTCTCCATCTTCTTTCGTTGCATGAATTCGTAGATCCCCTCGAGGTGCTCTGTGACCTTGCCGCCGCCGAACTCGTAGACCTTGCTGACGAGCCCGTCGAGGAAGTCACGGTCGTGCGAGACGAGGATGAGCGTCCCGTCGTAGGCTAGGAGGGCTTGCTTGAGGACCTCCTTAGTCTTCATGTCGAGGTGGTTAGTGGGCTCGTCGAGGATGAGGAGATTGTAGGGCTCGAGGAGCAGCTTGAGTAGCGCCAGACGTGTGCGCTCTCCGCCAGAGAGTACCTTGACCTTCTTGGCCGAGGCCTCTCCACCGAACATGAAGGCCCCCAGTAGGTCCTTGATCTTGGTGCGTATCTCCCCCTCAGCGATGTCGTCTATCGTCTGGAAGACGGTGCGTGTCTCGTCCTCTATGGCCGCTTGGTTCTGGGCGAAGTAACCGATCGAGACGTTATGCCCGAGCGTCAGGGTACCCTCGTGCTCGAGCTCCTTCATGATACAGCGTACCAGCGTACTCTTCCCCTCGCCGTTCTTCCCGACGAAGGCGATCTTGTCTCCACGCTCGATCATCAGGTCGACCCCAGAGAAGATGCGCTTGTCCTCGAAGGCCTTGCCGACGCCCTCCATTTGTACGGGGTAGGTGCCCGAGCGAGGGGCTGGTGGGAAGCGGAGACGGATGGCGGAGCTGTCTATCTCATCGACCTCGACGAGCTCTAGCTTCTCTAGCATGCGCACACGGCTCTGCACCTGGTTGGTCTTGGAGTAGGTGCCCTTGAAGCGCTCGATGAAGTCCTGGGTCTCTGCGATGAACTTCTGCTGCTCCTCATAGGCCTTCTGCTGCTGCTCGCGGCGCTCAGCGCGTAGGCGCTGGTACTCGCTGTAGTTGACCTTGTAGTCATAGATGCGCCCCATGGTGATCTCTAGGGTGCGCGCCGTGATGTGGTCTACGAAGGCGCGGTCGTGGCTGATCACGACGACGGTCTGCCCCGTCTCGATGAGGAAGTCCTCCAGCCACTGGATGGACTCGATGTCTAGGTGGTTGGTCGGCTCGTCCAGGAGGAGGACGTCGGGCTTCTGCAGCAGGAGCTTCGCCAGCTCAATACGCATACGCCAGCCGCCACTGAACTCTGAGGTCTGTCGGTCGAAGTCGCTACGCTTGAAGCCCAAGCCCAGTAGCGTCAGCTCTACGGCCTTGTCGTAGTTGATCTCCTCGATGGCATAGTACTTCTCCCCGAGGGTAGAGACCTCCTCGATGATAGCCATATACTCGGGTCTGTCGTAGTCGGTACGTGTCGTCAGCTGCTCGTTGAGCTCCTCCATGCGTGCCGCCATAGCGTGTATATGGCTGAAGGCCTGCTCTGTCTCCTCGAAGACGGTGCGCCCATCCTCCGTCAGTAGGTGCTGGGGCAGATAGGCTACCTTGACCCCCGAGGGTACGTTGACCTTCCCTCGGGTAGCCTCGCGGGTGCCGCTGAGGATCTTCAGTAGCGTGGACTTCCCCGCGCCGTTCTTACCCATCAGGGCTATACGGTCCTTGGGGTTGATGACGAAAGAGATGTTGGAGAATAGGGGAGCGCCACCGATCTCAACGGTGAGCCCATCGACAGATATCATATAGAATATATGGGTAGTAAAGGTCTGCGGGGATCGTGCCGCAGGGCGGGGTGAGGCGGCCTCGAGGGGATAGCTAGACTAGCGCCGCTGCACGCAGGCGGGCGGCCATGTCGGCGAGCTCATCCTGGCTCGGCTGTAGCTTCTTCTTGAGGTCGATGTCCCCCTCGGTGTTAATGGGGACCAGGTGGATGTGGGCATGATTGACCTCTAGGCCAAGGACGAGGACAGCCACCTTGCGGCACTGGGTCACGGCCTTGATCTGGGCTGCGACCTGCTTGGCGAAGATCATCATACGCCCGAGGAGCTCGTCCTCGAGGTCGAAGAGGTAGTCCTCCTCTAGGCGAGGGATGACGAGCGTATGCCCCATCTTCAGGGGGGCGATGTCGAGGAAGGCATAGAACTCCTCGCTCTCAGCGACGCGATGCGAGGGGATCTCCCCCTCTATAATGCGGGTGAATAGGCTAGGCATAGTGTGTACGGTCTGTGTGGAGGGTACTAGAAGCTGATCTCGAGGATCTCGAGAGAGAGCAGTCCGCCAGGGGTCTGTACCTCGACGACATCCCCGACCTTGCGTCCCATGAGGCCCTTGGCAATGGGGGTATTGACGGAGATCTTCTTCTCCTTGAGGTTGGCCTCAGAGTCCGAGACGAGTGTGTAGACGAGCTCTGCCTTGGTCTTGGTGTTGCGGATGCGCACCTTGTTGAGGATCTGCACGGCCTCGGTGCCGAGGCGTGATTCGTCGATGATGCGGGTGTTGGCTAGCGTGGCCTTGAGCTGTGAGATCTTGGCCTCGAGGAGCCCTTGGGCTTCCTTGGCCGCGTCGTACTCGGCGTTCTCAGAGAGGTCGCCCTTATCTCGGGCCTCTGCGATCTGGCGGGAGATCTCGGGGCGCTGGATGGTCTCCAGCTCGTTGATCTCGGCGACGAGCTTGTCATAGCCCGCCTTGGTCATATAGTTGTATGCCATAGAAGGGAGGGAGTTCCTATCGACTCCGTTCGTTGTGATTACTCGGGATGATTACAATAGCGAACCCTACTCCAGCCAGTTAGCCGTCGTAGGGTTCATAAACAAAGGTACGACAATTATCCGAATAGCTCTTGGCAGGGCGTACGCTTTGTCTTGAGCCCGCATTCGTCCCTCTAGAGACAGCATCGCTACAAGCAGAGCTGGATGGCTTGTCTCTTCCGCTTTGGGCTGAGCTGCGTAGCTCCGAGCATAGCCTCGCCCATGCCCTCCCAGCGGAGTGCCTCGGGAGGTGGAGTAGGGCGGCAGCTCAGTCCTAGCTCGGTGAGGGATACCCCTGAGCCTCGCTGACCGATATCCCTGAGCTGCGTGACTGACGTCCCTCAGTCGCCTCACTGATATCCTTCGGGAGGCCTCCCCCTTAGCTCGCAGCATCGCTGCGTCTTGTCCCCCCCCTGTGCTGTCTATATAATGTAGAGGAGGAGCCAAGGGAATCATCAGGCCTCAGCGCTGAGCTCGTACCGCTCGGACTGGCATAGGCGCGGCTTTTTTGCTACCTTTGCTCCTGCAAATAGAGCGAGATCAGGATGATCCGCTACGGACTTGGGAGACTAAGTCCTACACTTATCTAAGAATGAGAAGGATTAACTCACTGCTCCTTCCGCTCCTGATGGGGGCGGGACTGCTTAGCCTTGGGCTGGGCAGCTGTGGCGTATCTAAGCAACACACTCCGGCTGGGCTAGCAGAGGCTAGCGACCGCTACGTCGTCGTACTCTCACTTGATGGCTTCCGTGCCGACTATCAGGGGCGGGCACATACACCGAACCTTGATCGTATGGATGCCGAAGGGCTGTCGGGTCGCTTCCGTCCGTCCTATCCTACCCTTACCTTCCCCAATCACTATGCGATGGCCACGGGGCTGTACCCGAATAACCATGGGCTCGTGGGCAATGAGTTCTGGGACGAGCGTGGTGCGCACTATAAGCTGGGGGATCGCGCCGCTGTCGCCGACCCAGCCTTCTACAAGGGCGAGCCTCTGTGGAATGTAGTCCGTCGCCACGGGATGAAGTCCGCGAGCTTCTACTGGGTCGGGAGTGAGACCACCGTCGGCGGGCATCAGCCCGATCGCTGGAAGAAGTTCGACGACAAGGTACCCTATACCGACCGCGCTGACTCGGTGCTGGCTTGGCTCCAGCTCCCCGAGGCGGAGCGCCCCCGTCTCCTGATGTGGTACATCGAGGAGCCCGACCATACGGGACATCACGAGAGTCCCGAGTCGCCGAAGACGCTACGCATGGTAGAGAAGATGGACTCCGTCGTCGGCTACTTCCGTCAGCGCCTAGCCCAGCTACCGCTCGCACACAAGGTGGACTTCATCCTCGTGTCGGATCACGGGATGGCGAGCTTCGACAAGAGCAAGGCGGTGAACCTGGCGGACTACCTCCCCTTGGATAGCTTCGAGCACGTCGCCACGGGTCCCTTCACCCACCTCTATCCGAAGAAGGGCTACACCGAGACGGCCTACCGCATCCTCAAGCGTGTGCCTCATGTAGAGGTCTATCGCAAGGGGGAGCTGCCTCAGAGCCTACACTTCGGCTCCAGCCCTCGTATCGGGGAGCTGGTCGTCAAGGCCGATCTCGGGACGCAGATCTACTTCAGTCCTCGGGGTATCCCTGCCCAGAGCTTAGCGGCAGGGCATGGCTTCGACAACAAGCACGAGGAGATGCTGGCGGTCTTCAAGGCCGTTGGGCCAGACTTCGAGGCGGGGCGTCGTATCGCTCAGCCTATCCCCAACATCACGCTCTATCCATTGGTCTGCCGTCTCCTCGGGATCACTCCGGGGAAGCACGACGCTGATCCGAAGCTCGCCGAGCGCCTCATCAAGAAGTAAGACTACCATGTACGTAGCCCAGGCCAAGCGCAAGGAGAACATCGTCGAATACCTGCTCTACATGTGGCAGGTGGAGGACCTCATCCGTGCTGCAGGTGTAGACATGGAGGGCGTGGAGCGGCTCATCTTGCCCCGCTATGGCGAGCGCAGTGAAGCTGAGCGCCGTGAGCTCTACCGCTGGTACTCCGAGCTGGTGGACATGATGCGCGCCGAGGGCAAGCAGCAAAGTGGCCACCTGGACGTCCATCGCATCGTGCTGCTGCAGCTGGAGGAGCTCCATCGCCGTCTGCTGGCCAATAGTGAGGACTACGTCTACTCGGGGATGCACCTGCAGATCCTCCCTGCCCTCATCCAGCTACGCGCCAAGGGTGCCAAGGAGGAGAGCGAGCTGGAGACGGCGCTCAGTGCCGTCTATGGCTACCTTACCCTGACGCTCAAGGGGCAGGAGATCTCCGAGGAGACACGGCAGTCGATGAAGCAGATCAGCTCCTTCCTCGCCCTGCTGGCCCACCGCTACCAGATGGAGCAGACGGGCAGTGATCTAGAGCCTCAGGCCTAGTCTTGCCCCCACTCAGAATAGACACAAGAATCGTAATGAACGAGTATAAGGACGAAATAGACCAGCGGCGAACCTTCGCCATCATCAGCCACCCGGACGCCGGGAAGACGACCCTAACCGAGAAGCTCCTGCTCTTCGGGGGGGCTATCCACGTAGCAGGAGCCGTCAAGAGCAACAAGATCAAGAAGACGGCCACCAGTGACTGGATGGAGATCGAGAAGCAGCGTGGGATCTCTGTGGCGACGTCCGTCATGGGCTTCGAGTACGCGGGGCATAAGATCAATATCCTCGACACCCCAGGGCACCAGGACTTTGCTGAGGATACCTTCCGTACGCTCACAGCCGTAGACAGCGTCATCATCGTCATAGATGGAGCCAAGGGGGTAGAGGCACAGACCCGTCGCCTGATGGAGGTCTGCCGTATGCGCAAGACGCCCGTCATGGTCTTCATCAACAAGATGGACCGCGAGTGTCAGGACCCCTTCGACCTCCTGGACGAGATCGAGCAGGAGCTGCAGATACGCGTCCGTCCCCTCTCCTGGCCCATAGATATGGGGCAGCGCTTCCGTGGGGTCTACAATATCTACCAGCAGGGGCTGAACCTCTTCACGCCCGACAAGCAGCGCATCACCGAGAGCGTCTCCATCGCGGATATCCATTCTCCTGAGCTGGAGCAGCACATCACGGCAGAGCAGGCCGAGCGTCTGCGCGCCGACCTGGAGCTAGTGGATGGCGTGTACCCAGAGTTCGATCGGACGGAGTACCTAGCGGGCGATCTCGCTCCTGTCTTCTTCGGCTCGGCGCTGAATAACTTTGGAGTGCAGGAGCTGTTGGACTGCTTCGTCGAGATCGCCCCCTCGCCGCGCCCCGTCCGTGCCGAGGAGCGCGAGGTGTCCCCTTACGAGCCTGCCTTCACCGGCTTCGTCTTCAAGATCCACGCCAACATGGATCCCAATCACCGCAGCTGTATCGCCTTCGTCAAGATCTGCTCGGGGCGCTTCGAGCGCAACGCTAGCTACAAGCACGTGCGCCTAGGCAAGCAGTTTAAGTTCAGTAGTCCCACAGCCTTCATGGCCCAGCGCAAGGAGACGGTAGAGGAGGCCTATGCGGGTGATATCATCGGCCTGCCTGATACGGGCAACTTCCGTATCGGCGACACGCTCACTGCAGGCGAGGAGCTGCACTTCCGCGGCCTGCCCAGCTTCTCCCCCGAGCTCTTCAAGTACATCGAGAACCAGGATCCGATGAAGACCAAGCAGCTCGCCAAGGGCATCGACCAGCTGATGGGAGAGGGTGTCGCACAGCTCTTCACCAATCAGTTCAACGGGCGCAAGATCATCGGCACCGTAGGGCAGCTGCAGTTCGAGGTCATCCAGTACCGCCTATTGCACGAGTATGGGGCTGCCTGTCGCTGGGAGCCCGTCAATCTCTACAAGGCCTGCTGGATCGAGTCCGACGACCCTGCCGAGCTCGAGAACTTCAAGCGCCGTAAGGCCCAGTACATGGCTAAGGACCTCGCTGGCCGTGACGTCTATCTGGCCGACTCGGGCTATGTGCTGACGATGGCCCAGCAGGACTTCCCCAAGATCCGCTTCCACTTCACCTCGGAGTTCGGAGGTGCTGACGTTTAATACCCACCCAACACGTAATATTCACTAACACCCTTCTCTCATGAAGACAAGAAAGTTGCTCTCCGTCGTGGCGCTTGCGGCGACGGTGGCGCTCACGGTCTGCGCCTGCGGAACCGTGAAGCTGAAGAAAAACACCAAGACACACATCATCGAGACGGTCGTGCCTAAGCGTCCCGCTGGGCAGAAGGACGTCCTGGGGCTGCGCCTTGCCCCCATGCCCGTGGTGCGTGTAGGCTTCATCGGCCTCGGGATGCGCGGTCCCGGCGCTGTCGAGCGCTTCACACACCTTGATGGCGTCCAGATCAAGGCCCTCTGCGACCTCCATCCCGAGCGCGTGGCCAAGAGCCAGAAGTACCTCGAGAAGGCAGGCCTGCCTGCAGCCACCGAGTACAGTGGTAGCGAGGATGCCTGGAAGAAGCTCTGTGACCGCGATGATATCGACCTCGTCTATATCGCCACTGGGTGGCAGCACCACGCAGAGATGATGATCTACGCCATGAACAAGGGCAAGCACGTCGCCTGTGAGGTGCCCGCCGTCATGACCCTCAAGGAGGCTTGGGACGTCGTCAACACAGCCGAGCGCACCCAGCGTCACTGCATGATGCTGGAGAACTGTGTCTACGACTTCTTCGAGCTCACGACGCTCAACATGGCTCAGCATGGCCTCTTCGGCGAAGTGCTGAGCGCTAAGGGCGGCTATGTTCACAACCTCGAGCCCTTCTGGAAGTACTACGATGCCAACTGGCGTCTGGAGGCCAACATCGGCTTCCGTGGCGACATCTACGCTACGCATGGCCTTGGCCCCGCCTGCTGGGTGCTCAACATCCACCGCGGCGACCGCATGGACTACCTCATCAGCATGGACGTCCCCGCTACGACCCTTCCCCGCTTCATGCGTGAAGAGATGAAGATCGAGAACCCCCAGGTCAAGAACGGCGAGATGACGCAGACGCTCATCAAGACTGTCAAGGGCAAGACCATCTATCTCGAGCACAACGTCACCTCCTACCAGCCCTACAACCGCTACTACCAGGTTATCGGCTCGGACGGCTTCGCTAACAAGTACCCCAAGCAGGGCTATTGCCTCCGTCCTACCGAGGAGTCTAAGTCTGCCGTCCCCAACCACGAGGACCTCAAGAGCCACGACTACGTCAGCGATGCTACGCGTGATGCGCTGATGAAGAAGTACCAGCACCCCATCCACGCTGAGATCGCTGAGAAGGCGAAGAAGGTCGGTGGTCACGGTGGTATGGACTTCATCATGGACTATCGCCTCATCTATTGCCTGCACCATGGCCTACCCCTCGATATGGACGTCTATGACCTAGCCGAATGGTCTTCTATCGGTGAGCTCACGGAAATCTCGCTGAATCACCACTCCGCTCCCGTAGCAGTGCCTGACTTCACGCGCGGTGCGTGGAATCGCCTCAAGGGTCTCCAGCTGTACTACGCTAAGTAAGGCTTAGCAAGGAGCGGACAGCCGCTTGCTGTCCCTCAAAGGACTAGGCCCCGCGAGCTCGAGTAGCTCGCGGGGCCTAGTCTTTTGCTTTTAGGTAGGTGGGGGCTAAGCGCTCCAGTAGCACCCGCGTAGGACAAGCCGCGTAGGGATCAAGCGCTGGGTATCGTGTCTTGCTTTTCCATCCTAAGGCTAGCCCTACAGGAAAGACTGCAAGGCCTTGTCCAAAGCCGCCCCGTAGTAGGAGGAGGGGTGGAGCAAGCCAACAGTCTTCACTTAGCTCTCTGAGGGATATCTCTCAGCCCTCTGACTGATATCCCTCAGGACTCCCTTCCCCTAGCTCATAGTACGCTGGGAGGCCTTTCTCCCTTCGATCTGAGACAAGGTGGGGGAGGAGTGAGACTATGGTCTTTTGGCCGCGGAGGAGTGGGCGAGAGGCCTACTGACGGAAGAAGCTATTGAGGCGCTGCACGGCCTCGTTGAAGCGTCGACTGTCGATCTTGTAGTCTAGGATGGGCTTCATCTTAGGGTCGTAGACCTCTAGAGCGCCCTCGGCGGTCTTCTCGAGGATGGTGTCTCCCTCGATGATGAAGGCGTAGTTGAGGTTACTGCCGACGATGTGCCAAGTGCGTGGCGTGGGGTCGCTGAGTAGGCGTCCCATGCTGTAGTCGCTTGGGTCGTTCTTCACGCCCAGCCAGTCGTGCATCAGGGTCGCCACGAGGTCGTAGTGCGTGGTGCGGTAGTCGATGTGCCCCGGCGCCTGCCCAGGGAAATGGCAGATGAAGGGTACGCCGAGCTGCGGGTCAGCGAAGTTGCTGTTGTGTCCCCAGTAGTTGCGGCCGCTCTCGTTGAACTCCTGCCCGTGGTCTCCCGTGAGGATGACGATAGTATTCTCCAGCGCGCCCGAGCTCTGGAGCGAGCCGAAGATGCGCCCGAGCAGCAGGTCATCCTGGTAGCAGGTGTTGCGGTAGAGGTTCCACATCGGCGTGGGATCGCTGTCCTTGCTGAGGCGGGTGTAGTCGGCGAATTCCCAGGCGGGAGAGAAGCGCTGGTTGAGCTCCTTGGGCAGCTCGAAGCTGTGAGGCAGGTCGAAGAAGAGGAAGGAGAAGAGCGGGCGCCCCGAGGCCTGGCGCTGGGGGAGCTCGGAGAGGTAATCCTCGGTGAGGCGTCTATCACGCTCGAGCGAGCTGGCGCCGGGGGTGGAGGTACGCAGCCCAGGGATCTGCTTGAAGAGGACGCTGGCGAAGTTGGGGTTCTCCAGTGTCGCGCTGGGATAGGCACGCATATCGTACCCGAGCTCGCTGAGCCGGCTGATGAGTAGCGGCTGTACGTGCGAGGCCTCGAACTCCTCCCAGTAGTAGCAGCTGAGGCCGAAGAAGAGCCCATAGACTCCGCTACGGGTGCCATTGCTGGCACTCTTGTGATCGGTGTACCACTGGCTACGCTGAGCAAAGGCGTAGGTCGCGGGCATGGTCTCGGGGGTGAGCGCACGCTTATTCCACGAGTCGAGGAGGATGATGAGGATGTTGGGCAGCTGCTTGGGCTGCTCCTTCACTAGCGGACGGCGAGGATAGTTCACCAGCCCAGAGCCACCGCGCTGGAGCGCCTCTAGGTCACTGGGCGAGTGGAAGCCTAGGCGCAGCATCAGACTGTAGGAGGTCGTGGGGAAGTAGTAGGGGAGGAGCTTGGCGCTGCGTACGATGGAGGGGCGCGAGACGAAGGCGCCGTAGATGTGCATCAGATGGGCCAGCAGCGTCGCACCCAGGATCAGTCCTAGCCCCCAGCCCCAATAGGCACGCCCATGACGGCGCCACAGCCAGCTCGCCAGGAGATAGATGCCGAGGCTCAGTAGGCCTATCCCGAGGAGTAGCATCCCCTCGCGCAGGTAGAGCGCGGTATCGAAGTTGAAGACCTCACCCGCTCCTGGGCCGAAGACCATATTGAGGATGAAGCCATTGATGTGGAAGCGGTAGATCGCGTAGACCTGAGCATCGAGCTGGCAGAGGATACTCATCAGGCCCGTGAGCAGCGTCTGTACCCAGAGCGCATAGCGGCCTGGCCGTAGGGCGATGAGGAGGCTCGCGATGAGGTAGGCAGGGAGCATCAGACAGCCCGCATGGGAGAGGCAGGAGGCTAGATAGAAGGTGTAGCCGAGCGCATCCATCAGCTCCATCGTCGTGCTGCCTAGGAGCTGGAGGAGGAACTGCAGGGCTAGGAGCAGCGTCCCGCCTAGGTAGAGGAGGAAGCCCTGCTGGAGGAGGCCGCGTCTCTGAGTCGTGGGGCTCATGCGTATCATTCGTCTATTGGCTGGGTGATAGGATAGCACGCGGGGCGGCAGGCTGATATCCAGTTGCCGCCCCGCGCTGCTGTGCTAGGAGTGGGGAGCAGCCTGTGACGGCTGCTGTACATTACTTGATGACGAGCTGCTCGAAGCCTGGGCTCATCACCGTATGGTAGCCTCCCTCGGGGTTGCCGAGGATGAGCATATACTCCACACCAGGGAAGTGGCGGATGAGTGCAGGCACCTCGCTGGCCTGACGCGTCATACAGGCGGTGGCCAGACCATCGGCGAGCATGCAGCTCGGGGCGATGATCGTCGCGCTCAGCACGTCGGTCTGCATGGGGTAGCCACTCTTGGGGTCGATGGTGTGGGCGTACTTCTTCCCCTTGATGATCTTGTAGTTGCGGTAGTTACCCGAGGTCGCCAGACCTCCTGCATCCTGGGGAAGACGGATGCGTAGCTCGTAGTCATTGACGCTCCCTGAGGGGTCGTCTATGGGCTTATCGATACCGATGACCCAGCGTTCGCCCTGGGGGTTCTTCCCCTGGAAGGCGATCTCTCCGCCCAGCTCGACGAGGTAGTTGCTGGCTCCTCGCTCCTTGAGGAGGCGCCCCACAAGGTCGGCGCAGTAGCCCTTGGAGATGGAGGAGAAGTCGATCTTCATACGTGGATCAGCCTTCAGCATCTGTGCTCCATTGAGCTGCACCTTTTGGTAGCCGACCAGCTGACGTACGCTGTCGACGATGTGCGAGGTGATGCTGTCGCCCTTCTTCTCGAAGCCGAAGCCCCAGAGATTGATCAGCGGCGCGCAGGTCACATCATAGCTGCCCTCCGTGTGACGCGAGATCTCGACCGACTGTAGGAAGACTTCGCGGAGCATCGAGTCCGTCTCGGAGGATTCGTTGCGATTGATCGCAGCGATGAGACTGGTGGAGTCGAAGGGGTTCAGCGAGTGGCTGAAGGAGTGAAAGGTCGAGTCGATCGCCTTGCTGTAGTCCGTGCCTAGATCGTACTGGATGGAGAAGTAGGTGTGGAAGACTTCGCCTGTGAGCTTCGTGTACTGACTGCGCTTGGTGCTGCCCGAGCAGGCGCTGAGTAGCGCCAAGAGCCCGAGCCCATAGATACTGATACTACGACGTAGCTGATTCATGACGATATGGTCTATGATGTGAGGTATAGGGATGTCAGCTGCTGTGGGAGGGGCTAGAGCTCCTCCTCGATCTTATAGTCGTTGCGGTCCTGAGACTGGCGGGCGAGCAGCTCAGCGATGAAGCCCGCTAGGAAGAGCTGCGTCCCGATGATCATTGCGGTAAGGGCGATGAAGAAGTAGGGACGGCTCGTGACGAGCGGCGCAGGGGTATTCGTCCAGATGTGGAAGAGCTTGCTCCCCAGTACTACCAAGAGGGCGATGAAGCCAATGACGAACATCAGGCTTCCCCCGAGGCCGAAGAAGTGCATCGGCTTACGGCCGAAGGTGGAGGTAAACCAAAGGGTGATGAGGTCGAGGTAGCCGTTGACGAAGCGGCTGAGCCCGAACTTGCTCTCGCCATACTTACGTGCCTGGTGCTGGACGACCTTCTCGCCGATGCGGGAGAAGCCCGCTACCTTCGCCATGTAGGGGATGTAGCGGTGCATGTCGTTGTAGATCTCGATGCTCTTGACCACCTCAGCGCGATAGGCCTTGAGCCCGCAGTTGAAGTCGTGTAGGTTATGTATGCCCGAGAGATGACGGGCCGTAGCGTTGAAGAGCTTGGAGGGGAGATTCTTGCTCAGCACGGGGTCGTAGCGCTTCTGCTTCCAGCCGCTCACGAGGTCGTAGCCCTCCTCGCGTATCATACGATAGAGCTCGGGGAGCTCGTCAGGGCTGTCCTGCAGGTCGGCATCCATGGTGATGACGACATCGCCCTTGGTGCGCTCGAAGCCGCACTGCAGCCCAGGGGACTTCCCATAGTTGCGGCGGAACTTGATGCCACGCACGGCAGGGTTAGCCGCCTGCAGCTGCTTGATCACCTCCCAGGAGGAGTCCGTGCTGCCGTCATTGACGAAGATGATCTCGTAGCTGTAGCCGTGTGCCTCCATGACCCGGCGTATCCAGGCCTCGAGCTCGGGGAGTGATTCGGCTTCGTTGTATAGAGGGATGACGATGGATATATCCATAGTGGTATGCTGGTGGAGATAAGGGCGCTATTGGTAGAAGGGGCGCTGTCGTAGGGCAAGCCCTACAAGGGCTCCCCATACGAGGCCCAGGAAGAGGGTGAAGCAGTAGTCTACCCAGAGCCACTGCCATAGCGGAGTCGCCTCGAGGCTAGCCAGCGACTCCTGTAGCTGCTGCCCTAGCGCCTGAGGCTGATTGCTCAGCATCTCGTGGAGCTGATCGAGGATCTCGGGGATGAAGTAGCGGAAGTAGAAGTACTGCGGGATCAAGGCGAGGATCCCCCCGAAGACGTGCTGGCGCAGGGTATAGCTCAGCCCCTGGAGCCAGCTGAAGCCCGTGCTGGGCGTGGCTACCTGATCGCGGTAAGCCTTGGTGAGGCGATAGGCGGTATAGGGTATGAGGATGAGCCCAGCAAAGTAGATGAGGCTGAAGAAGGGGTAGCCGAGGCCTAGGATGCGGGCAAGGTAGGTCAAGCAGAGGACGCTGCCGAGCTTGAGCCCGTCGCGGGCAATAGAGGCTGTGGGCTTGAGTTTATCTTGTTCTTGGGTGCTCATGTGGTGCGCTTTATTCGCCACAAAGGTAGTACATATCGCTCTATCCCTCAAGCGTCACCGCTCGCTAGGCGTGGCTGAGGCCTCTGCCCTGTCACCCCGTTAGGGGCAGCCCCGCCGAGCACTTGTCGCGAGGCTAAGGGGCCGCGCGAGGCCTTAGCCCCCCCTGCCGCCCCTCGTGAGGGATACCCCTCAGCCTCCTGATGGCTATCCCTCACACACGTCACGGACGTCCCTCAGTGCGCTGACTGATATCCCTCAGCGCGCTGCTCCTTGTGCCTGAGGAGTATGGGGAGCTTAGTGGGTACTTCGCTGGAAGTAAGCTGAGGGGAAGGGACAAGGGGGAGCGGGATGCCTCCACTTGGGCAGGGAAGTGCGCTTCCCTAAGGGAGGAAGTGCGTGCTCCCCGTGTTGCCCCGTTCGGAAGGGGTATAGCTCGTCCTCCTGCGCCAAGGCGCTGGATGAGGTCTAGGGGCAGATGTAGCGGGAGGAACTAGAGGGGGTCCACGTCATAGGTGATCTGTACGCGGCGGCTTTCTGGGTAGCTGCTGTAGAGATGAGCGCGGGCGGTGGTGAAGGCGACACGCTCCTCACTATAGCTGCAGCCGAAGGGACGGCGTACGGTGATCTGACGCTGGTAGAAGCCCTCGACGCGTCCGACGGAGGGGACGAGGGCTTCACTGACTTCGCCCTGAGGTAGGAGGGCTCTGAGCGACTGGTGTAGGATGAGCCCGACCCGCGCCAAGAGCTCAGCATCCCGTGCCCGTAGCTGGACGTAGGTGATACGCCAGAAGGGCGGGTAGTGGAGCTCCTGTCGCTCGACGAGTGTCTTGCGGATGAAGCGCTCATAGTCGTCGCTACGCAGCTCCGAGAGGAAGGGGCTATCGGGGGAGGAAGTCTGTAGGAGGAAGTCCGTGGGCTCGGTGTGGGCACCCTGCGCCGTGCGCAGGCGTAGCTGGTAGAGCAGCTGGAAGGCGCGCTCCTCAGAGCGGAAGTCGGGGTAGCCTAGGATGGCATCGAGCTGGATGACGGCCACGAGCCCGAGGTCGCGCCACACGTCCTGCCCCTTGATGAGCTGCGTACCGATGAGGATGTCTACATCGCCCCGCTCCAGCTGCTGCTGTATCTCCAGCTGGCGGCGACGCGAGGAGAGGGTATCGCTATCTATACGCAGGATCTGGCGCTCGGGGAAGAGCCGCTGCAGCTCCTCCTCCACGCGCTCGATGCCGTAGCCTACCTGGCGCAGGGCGGGGCGTGTCTCCCCGCGTCTGGTCGTGATGCTGTCGGTGCCACAGCTGGGGCAGCACTCGGGTAGCGCCTCGCTATGGCCGCAGTAGTGGCAGAGTAGGGCGTGGCGCGCTCGGTGGTAGGTGAGGCTGACGTCACAGTTGGGGCAGAGGATGCGTGAGCCACAGCTGTCGCAGAGGATGTAGGGGGCGTAGCCTCGTCTATTCTGTACCAGCAGCACAGGGCGTCCAAGGCCGAGCTGCCGCTGGATCTCAGCGTAGAGCGGCGGCGAGATCATCGAGCCATAGGGCATATCATGGCTCCGCCTGAGGCCCGACAGATCGATGACCCCGAGCTGGGGTAGGGGGGCAAGGGTAGCCTCGGGCTCGGGGCGCAGCAGCTGATACTTACCGCGGAGGGCGTGGAAGAGGACTTCGGCCGAAGGGGTCTCCGAGGTCAGCAGCACCTTAGCTCCGAGCTCGTGGGCGCGCCATAGCGCCACATCTCGAGCGTGGTAGCGGGGGGCTGTGAGCTGCTGCTTGTAGAGGTATTCGTGCTCCTCGTCGACGATGATGAGCCCGAGGCGGGGCAGGGGGAGGAAGATCGCGCTACGTGTGCCGAGGACGACGGTGGGCTCCTCTAGAGAGGCCAGGCGCTGGTAGGTCTCCACGCGCAGTGCCTCGGAGAGGAGGCTATGGTAGGGGTAGTAGGCGTCGGGGAGGAGGCGCTCCAGGCGCTGCTGTAGCCCGAAGTGCGCCCCTATGGAGCCTGCGGCCGCACTTAGGATGAGCACCTGCTGCCCTGCCGCTAGGGCCTGCTGTGCCTGGGCGACGATGAAGTCCTCTGTCCCCTGGCGGCTATTCCCCCAGTAGAGCGTCACCGGGGTTGTGAGGGGAGGGACATTAGTCGCCGTCATGGGGGCTTCGTCCTCGGCGTGCAGCTGCTGCCTGAGGCGACTTTTCGGGAGCTCGAGGAGCTCAAGGATTCCCTTATCGACAAGCGCCTTGAGGGGTGCATTGCCCTGGGGGAGGTGCTCTAGGAGCAGCGCTCGGTGTAGGGGCTCCTCTAGGGACGAGCCTGCCTGCTGGTGCAGCTCGAGGAAGCGCTCCAGCAGCTGAGCTTGGCGTGGGGCACGCCGTAGTGCGTCATAGGCCTCGGCGAGTAGCCCTTCGTCCTGACGGTAGGGCTCGGCGAGGCGGAGGTAGCGCTCTAGTCTCGGCTTATACTTCGTCTGCAGCTGTTCCTCCGTGGTGAGGGCTCCGAGGCTCAGCAGGTGGAGTATAGGCTGCGTCAGCCTACGCCCGAGCTGGAGCTCCAGCTGCTGTATGGAGAGGGGACGTGCGGCAGCAGACAGCAGGTCGAGGAGGCGACACTCGAGCTCGCTGAGGGCTGTCTCCGCTGTGAAGTCCTCATTGAGGAGGAGCATCGTCTTACTCTCGGGCAGGAGCGCCGAGGGCAGGGCTACACGCAGGACGGAGCCCAGGGGGCAGCAGTAGTAGTAGCTCATCCATTGCCACTGCCGTAGCTGATCGGCAGGCACCAGCGGCTCAGCGTCAAGGACCTGCTCGATGGGGCGGAGCCTCTGCCCCCCAGCCTCCTCCTCGGCCAAAGGCTGTAGGCGAAGGATGACGGCCGTGTAGTAACGCTTGGTACCGAAGGGGACGACGACACGACAGCCAGGGGCGAGCTGCGGATAGCGCGCCAGCAGTTCGTCGGAGACAAGGTAGCTGTAGCTACCCTCTACGGCTAGGGGGATGATGAGCTCTGCCTGATACATCGTGCGGCTGGGGGCTTAGAAGGGATAGCCGATGGCTAGGTGGTAGCCGATGGCGTCCTTGAAGCGCGGGATATTGTACCAGCCCCTGCGCTCGGTAGCATAGGGTAGATGCAGCCCTATGCCGACGTCGAAGCGCACGACGAGGAAGGATAGATCGTAGCGCAGCCCTGCCCCCGTACCCACGGCGATCTGATCCAGCAGGCGGGGCAGCGAACCCGCCTCGGAGAGCGCAGCCCCAGGGCGCGAGGCGTCGGGGCGTAGGAGCCATACGTTGCCCGCGTCGAGGAAGACCGCGGCGTGGCAGTCGCCGAAGAGACGGCCGCGGTACTCGAGGTTCGCCTCGAACTTGAACTCCCCGACGCGATCCATGAAGGAGTAGGCATTCTCATCCTCCGTGCGGAAGCGCCCTGGGCCGATGCTGCGCACGGTGAAGGCACGTATGCTGTTGGCCCCTCCGACGTAGAACTGCTCGATGTAGGGTGCCGTCGTCGCATTGCCATAGGCATAGAGCGCGCCCGTAGCTAGACGTGTGGCGATCGTCTGATTGCGATCGATACGCCAGGAGTAGCGCATATCCAGCGCTGCCTTGACGAACTGAGCGAAGGGCACACCGAAAAGCTTCTTCGTCTCGCCGTAAGGGCGGCCAGAGAGGCTCTCTAGGGCATTGACGACGTTTCCTGCCTCGCTGACCTCGCCGAAGAGCTGCAGGAAGTGCGGGCTCTGCTCGGGCTGATGCGTGTAGGTGAAGTAGTAGGCGAGCTTGGGGATGAACTGATTGCGCAGCGAGAGGCCGAGGGCGGGATTCTCCTCGAGGAGCTTGTCGAAGCGTGCCGTCGTATGTGACAGCTGGGTATAGCTTAGGCTCAGGGGAACCAGCCTATGGCTCCAGCGCTCCGAGGGCTGGAAGCTGTACTCCATCGATAGGGAGAGCGAGCGCAGCGTATAGTAGCGGGCATGGTTGATGGCCTGCGCCCCGAGCTTGAAGCTCGTGCTGGTGGGGTACTTGTAGTAGCTGTCCAGCATGCTGGGGAAGAGAATCGTCGGGAAGACGAGGCTAAGGTCGCCGCCGAGCTGATAGCTATTGATGGAGACGGAGCTCCCGTCGGATGGGCTACGTCCCGTCTGCCACTCATAGGAGCCGTAGAGGTTCGCCGAGAGGCGTTCCCCGCCACCGAAGAGGTTGTTGCGATCGAGTGAGAGGGATACCCCAGGGCCCATATAGTTGTTGGACTTCTTCATCATCGCCGCCCCGATATAGGCGGACCAGGGGCGGCTGGGGCGTAGGAGGACCATGAGATCAAGGTCGCCTATACTATCCATCACCGAGGGGAAGCTACGGCGTAGGCTGTCGCTCGCAGTGCTATCGGCACTAGCATTACCCTTCGTCTCCTCCCGCTTGGAGAAGTAGAACTCAACCGAGGAGAAGGCCCCGAGGTTATTGAGCGCCGCTAGGGTGCTCGCCTCCTCGCTGCTTTTATAGATCGCCTGGGGCGTCATGCGGATACGAGAGGCAAGCATCCGAGGACGTACGAGGGGCTTGTCCGTGTAGTAGAACTTCAGCCCTGGCCCTAGGTCTACGCTATCGGTAGCAAGTGAGCCGAGACGCTCATTGTCATCGGGCAGTAGGCGTAGCTGGATATCTCCGACGCGCCACTGCCTTAGGGCTTCGGAGGGCGTATCAGGGGCTAGGCGCGTGCGCAGAGCTACGTGCCCGGGCTTCTGTAAGGTGTCCGCCTCGTAGGTGATGTAGTCGCTCTTGAGGTAGTAGTAGCCGTGCTCTCGGAGGAAGGCCGTCGCGATGTCTCGGTCGGCCTGTAGGGCCTGCATGGAGAAGGGACCCCCGCGGTGTAGATAGCTCAGGCGTTCGTGGCGGAAGAAGCGGTCCTTACGGATAGGCACAGGGGGGAAGTAGCTGACGCTATCCAGTAGGTAGAGCGCCCCAGGGGTGATCTCATAGCTCACCTTGGCCTGTAGGGAGTCGCTCGGCATGGGGTGAATGGAGGCACGTACCTGAGCCGATAGGTAGCCGCGGTCGCGTAGGGCCTGCTGGGCGACCTTGGCGCGTAGCGCAGGGCTGACATCGCGCATCCATACGGGGCGGGAGGTCAGGCGGCGCAGTCCCTTGGTGAGCCAGGTGGGATGCGACGAGAGGCTCATATAAAGGTAGGGGCTCACCAGCGGGAAGGGGAAGCGCAGGGAGTTACTCCCCAGGATGGCTCCATTGGGAGCGTAGCTTAGCTTGGCCTCCGCCTCCGCCAGCGCATCCCCGAGGTAACCCCCTTTGGCTTTGCCGACGACATCAATGGACTTGACGCCGATGTAGAGCTGGTCATCGGGCCCCTGATAGCGGTGCAGAGAGCAGCTAGCGAGTGTGGTCAGTGTGAGGGCTCCGAGCAGGAGGTAGGGTGTCCGTATAGGCTGCATGGTGGGCTGAGCTTAGTGGGTGGAGGAGCTATGCGCCCCTTGGGTGCGACGTATGAGGGGGACGCTATCGTGGCGCAGCGTGTCGGCACTCGTCTGAGAGCGGGTGCTGGACGGGGTGCTATCATAGACGCCTGGCGTGAAGAAGAGCGGCTGAGCCTTCTGCTGTCCCGCCTTGGTCTTGGCCTTCGGGCGGAAGAGATCCCAGAGGCTGTAGAGCTTGCGACGGAGTACATAGCCCACCCCAGTCTCGGAGTACTCGCCCTCGAGGATGTTATCCGTGACGCGCTTGTGGTAGAGGCTGAAGTACTGCTCCCCAGTCTTGTCCAGCTGGTACTGGAGGGAGACGTTGTCGAGGAAGTTCTGCCCCTGGCTCGAGGAGTTAGCCCCGCTCTGCACCTTGCCCCCCACGACGATGCGTATACGGTCGTTGTAGAAGCGGCGGCTAAAGCTATAGGTATAGTCCGTGCGCGCTGCCTCGCCGCTCGAGCCATCGTAGCGGTCTACCCCGAGACTGAGGTCAGTGCCCTGGAGGAGCTTGCCCGCGGTCTTATTGATCTGCGACTGCAGGAGGGAGGTGAGGGCGTTGTTTAGGTCGAGGTTCCCTGTGCCGCTGCCACTACCGAGGTACACGCCCGTGGCCATCAGGGCGATGGCCTGCTTGCCTTGCTCCTCGGTCGTCATCGTTGCGAGGCTGTTCTGCATGCTGAGGTTGTCGGGGGCACTTAGGCCGAAGCTCAGGTTCATACGGTTGACGTAGTCGCTGACCTTGATGCTGACGTTGAAGGTCACGCGCTGGGCGCTGCTCCCCGACTCGTTGACGGTCGCCTTGACGCTTTGGGTCGCGGAGAAGTTAAGGTAGGGGTTGGATACAGGTCCGTTCCAGGAGAGCGTGCTTGTGGGGTCGATGGAGAACTTCTTGTTCCCCACCACGGGTAGGGTATAGCTCAGGTCACCGCCTCCGCTCATCTCATAGCGTCCCCTGAGGCTCATCTGCCCGAAGGGAGGGTAGGTGAAGTGGAGCGTCCCGCCACCCTGAGCGTGGGCGTAGTCCTGACCGTCGGCCGTGAGGTCAGCGCCTACACGCACTGAGGGATCGATATGGATGGAGAGGTTGACGTCCAGCCCGCCGAAGCTGGGGCTGATGGGCTCGACGCGCTTGGTGAAGAGCGTGTCGGCGAAGTCCACGAAGCTCACCAGGCCGTTGGTCCCCTGCGAGGTCTCGAGCGGATCCTCACGCATGATGTAGGTGCAGTTGGTGCCGCTCAGTACATTGAGTGCCCCGCGTACACGCAGCCCCGTCATTGGGCCCGTCACCTGCATGTTGGTCGAGGCGACGATGCGGCCATAGAGGAGCTGGTCCTCGCGCTTGGGGCGGAGATCATTGAGCAGCGTCAGCTCATCGGAGGTGATGCGTAGGGAGGCCTTGGCCTTGGGCGAGGTGCTTTGCTCGATCTTCCCATCGATGTAGATGGCCTTCTTCGGGTCTACCGAGGGGTGGATGGCATAGTGGTCGAAGTGTATCGTAGAGCCCTCCAGACGCACTGGAATACTGTCGAGCTGCAGGTGCATGCCGTAGGTGCTGAGGTGGAGAAGCGTCTTCGAGAGCGCTACTTGACCACTGAGGATGGGTTCTGTCAGTGAGCCTGAGAGGTGTATAGAGCCCTCGGCGGCCCCCTCGATGGAGCTACCCGAGGCGCTGAGGAAGGGGTTCGCCAGCTCCAAGGGGAAGGAGTTCAGCTGGAGCGTCCCCGAGAGCGGCGAGACGCGCCGCTTGGGGTAATAGATCCCGTCGATGGACATCGCCGAGCGCCCATTGTAGCCTACATCCGCCGTGATGTAGTGGGAATCATCGGTACGAGGCTCGTAGAAGAGGGAGGTCGTGAAGTGGCCGAACTTCTTATCCTCGTAGCGGAAGTTCGTCAGCGATAGGTCTCCCGAGATGGTGGGCTGAGCCGAGAGCTTGCCCTGACGCTGATAGTGTATGTCCCCAAAGAAGACCCCAGCGACATCGGGGAGGCCAAGCGCACGGAAGTCCTCCAGGTAGAGGTTCTGTATGCTCAGCATCACGTCCTGCGTCCCGAGTGGCTCGTCCTTGGCCTCCAGCGATAGTAGGCCTCGCTCTGCTCCCTGTAGTCGTAGCGAGCCTAAGAGCAGGTAGTCCCGCTTGCGCAGGCTCAGGTGGTTGTCGGGGTTGATGCTGAAGTCCTTGTAGGCGATGCGTAGGCGTTCCTGGTCGAAGCGCAGCTGATAGGCATCGCCTCCCCACACCCCGCTGAGGTGCGTACCGTGGACGAGCGTCCCTGACTCATCACGCCAGGCGAAACCCAAGGCGCCTGCCTGGAGGGTCGTTTGTAGCTGTGCCTCGATGTTGAAGCCCGCTTGGCCACGGAAGCGCTGCTTGTTGACCATGCCCTTGAGGTGGAGGGTGAGGCTGTCGGGCTGAGCTGGGCGCGCGGTACGCTCGGTCTCTGCCGCTAGGTGTACCTCCTTGAGCCTAAGGGTATCTATACGTAGATCGGAGATATGCATGCTCCCTGATATGCCCTTGTAGGGA
This sequence comes from uncultured Porphyromonas sp., assembly GCF_938046015.1. Classification (GTDB taxonomy): domain Bacteria; phylum Bacteroidota; class Bacteroidia; order Bacteroidales; family Porphyromonadaceae; genus Porphyromonas. Next base: position 174,456 of record NZ_CALIXW010000036.1, read on the forward strand.
TCGGTATGCCAGCTGGCGCTGAGCCCTCCGAGGGCGATCTGCTGATTGGCTAGATAGTAGCGTAGGGGATTGTTGTTGCCCATCGTGAGGCTAAGCTGCGCGGAGGGGAGTAGCGGGACGAGGTCCTCCAGCTGACGGCGTGCGGACTTGCCCGAGGCGATGAGCTGCCACTGCGCTGTCGCCTGGTCGAGCAGCTTGCCGAGGCTCTTCTGAAGCTCCGTGGGCCCTGCCGAGAGCTGTAGCTGCCCCTTCATGTCGCCCGAGCTCACATTTCCGAGGATGCTGTGGGCGTTGGTTGAGACGAGGAGGTCGAAGCGAGGTGGCTGGAGGGTATCGCCTTGGAAGACGAGGACAGCGCTGTCGATGCTCGCCGTCAGGTCGTGCGTCTCCTTGAGGTCACTGCGTAGCTCGCCCTCTAGGCGGAGGCGGCCAGAGAGTCCTGTCTCACTGAGGCCGAGGCGCTGTAGGTCTAGATCGAAGAGGTCCAGTGCCAGTGCCGTGGTGATGCCCTTGCGCGAGAGGATGCCGTCTAGGAGGAGAGAGAGGTTCGCCCCTCTATTGGCGCTGTTGAGGGCGAGGCCTAGGTAGCCGCCCTTGAGATCCGCGTCGAGTGTGATATCGTGCAGCGGCAGCGTCCCGTAGTCTAGAGCCTCTAGACGCCCTGTGATCTTGGTCCAGGTGTGCGGGCTGAGGATGTCGAAGCCCTGCCCCTGAGCTGCGAGCTCGAGTGACATAGCCCCGAGGCCGAGCTTGGGGGCAAAGTGAGCCAGGTCGAGCCTCGTCGTGCGGAGCTTGGCCTCGTAGCGCTTGGCGCGGTCGAGGTAGCTTGCCTCGAGCTGAGCTCCTCCCGTGCTCTCCTTGAGCTGCAGCTGTAGGGCGTAGTCTCCCCGCTTGATCTTGACCTGCCCCTTGAGGCTAAGCCCCTTGGGGAGCCTGTACTCCCTCGTGAGTTCGGGCGAGACTAAGGAAAGGAGGGAGGTTGCCTTGGCTCCGAGCTCGGTCTCCAGCTGGAGGTGCCCCGAGCGCTGGGCGTCATCGGTGAGCGCGTAGAGGGGCCCGCCTAAGGAGAGGCTAAGGACGTCGGGCCAGCTGAGCTCGAGCCTAGTCTGCAGCTCGGAGAGCGTACCCTTGAGGGCGAGGTCGAGCTTGAGCGGAGCTAGGAGCTGGCGGTGGCGCATGCGGCCGACGAGCTGGGTCTCGGTCTCGACCTGCTCCAGTGCTTGGCCCGAGAGGTTTAGGATGTCGGCTGTGCCTAGGCTCGCCTTCAGGTCGAAGTCAAGGGCGGCGCGCTTGTCCTGCTTCAGTAGGCTCCAGGGCATGCTGAGCTGCCCCTGGATGTGGGACTCGGAGGTCCTCAGCTCGAGGTCCTCCAGCTGCATCGCAAGGCTATCCATACGATAGCTCCCCGAGAGCTGGCGGAGGCTTAGCCCCGAGCGCTCATCGAAGGCGGTACGTAGGAGCTGCAGCCTCAGCACGCGCCCCTCGGAATAGATAGACGAAGCCTCCAGCAGCGCCTCGCGTAGCTCTATGTGCTGGGGATCGAAGTGGGGCGTCCGTGCCTGGGTCGTGTCTACGGCGTAGCGGAGGCTGGGGGCCTCGAGCTGCGCGTGGCCGATCTCGAAGCGCAGGTGCTCGAGGTCGGACTGTATGCGCTCGGCACTGAGCTGCTTTACCAGCCCCGCGAGGTAGAGTGAATCGTGGGGAAGGCGGATGTCGAGCTCCGTCGAGGAGAGGGACACAGCACCAGCCTTGATGCGCCACTGGACGGGGGGCGTCTTCTCGCTCTTCGTCGTGTCGCTGGAGTGATAGACCACGCGGCCGCCTCGGGTGAGGAGGCGGTCGAGCTGTACGTCCTGCTGTCCCCAGTCGAGCCTAAGCCCCTCGGCGGCAGCGGCAGCGAGGGCAACTGAGGTATAGGTCAGGCCCGTGCTGTCGGTCGTCTGATAGGCGACGCGCTCCAGCGCTACTCGGGGTACCTCGAGCCGCTCATCGAGCAGCGAGCGCCACGAAGGTGAGAGGCTAAGGGAGCCTACGGAGAGCAGCGTGTCGCCAGGAGCCTGCACCATGCGGAAGCCCTTTACGCTCAGGTCTAGGGGGAAGCCTAGGTGGAGCTCGTCCAGCTCTACCTGCATCCCGAGCTGCTTGGACAGCAAGGCCGTCGCCTGCCCGACGACGAAGCGCTGGATGGGCGGGACGTAGAGGGCGACTATGAGGAGTATAATAAGCGCAAAAGGTGCTAGGAGTATCCCTAGCACCAAGCGCTTGACGAAGCGGGGCGAGTACTGCATCCTATCGGAGCGTATATAGATGAAGAGCGGTGGAGGCTATGGGGGGAAGTGTGAAGGCTAGTGCGTCAGGTACCAGTCGTAGAGCCGCACGACGCCCTCCTCGATCTCCACGCTGTGCTGCCAGCCTAGGGCGTGGAGCTTGTCGACGGAGCAGAGCTTGCGCATGGTGCCGTCGGGCTTAGTGCTGTCCCAGCGGATCTCGCCCTCGTAGCCTATGGTACGGGCGATGAGCTCGGCCAGTGCGCGTATCGAGAGCTCGTGGCCGCTGCCGATGTTGATGTGGCAGTTGCGGATCTCCTTGCTCCCCTCGGGATAGAGGTCGGCAAAGTCTACATGCTCCAGCACATAGAGCGAAGCGGCGGCCATGTCCTCACTCCAGAGGAACTCACGCAGCGGCTTGCCCGAGCCCCAGAGCTCGATGCGGTCGGGGTGGATGCCGAAGCGCGCGAGCAGCGCTGAGAGCTCAGCCTCGCTCCCTGTCCCCGATTCGCCTGCTACGGGACGCTTCTGGAGGTCGGCGCGCACGGCAGCCCAGTCTCCGAGGTCGAGGCACTTGGAGAGGTAGATCTTGCGTATCATGGCGGGCAGGACGTGGCTATTCTCGAGGTGGAAGTTGTCGTTGGGCCCGTAGAGATTGGTCGGCATGACGGCGATGTAGTTGGTGCCGTACTGCAGGTTGAGGCTCTCGCAGAGCTTGAGCCCCGCGATCTTGGCGATGGCGTAGGGCTCATTGGTGTACTCCAGCGGGCCCGTGAGGAGCTCGTCCTCGGGGATGGGCTGCTTGGCCTCACGCGGATAGATGCAGCTGCTGCCCAAGAAGAGCAGGTCCTGCACGCCGTGGCGGAAGCTCTCGCCGATGACGTTCTGCTGGATCTGGAGGTTCTGATAGATGAAGTCCCCGCGGTAGGTGTTGTTGGCGAGGATGCCCCCGACGTGGGCGGCAGCGAGGATGACGACCTCGGGCTGCTCGCTGTCGAAGAACTCACGGACGGCCACGGGATCTAGCAGGTCGAGCTCGGCATGTGTGCGCCCGATGAGCTGGGTGAAGCCACGGGCCTCAAGCTGGCGCCAGATCGCTGAGCCTACGAGGCCGCGATGTCCCGCGACGTAGATCTTGGTACTAGGGTTTAGCTTGGTCTTCATCTTTACAGTGCTCTTTGGCCCTTGCGGACGTAGTCCATGTCGTGGGTGACCATGAGGCGGACGAGTTCGTCGAAGCTGGTCTTCTGTGGGTTCCAGCCTAGCAGCTGCTTGGCCTTGCTGGGGTCGCCGAGCAGCGTCTCTACCTCTGCAGGGCGGAAGTACTGGGGATCGACCTCCACCAGCACGCGTCCCGTAGCCTGGTCGATGCCGCGCTCCTCGATGCCCGAGCCCTCCCAGCGAAGCTCTATGCCCGCCTCACGGAAGGCCTTCTCTGTGAACTCACGGACCGAGTGCTGCTCGCCCGTGGCGATGACGAAGTCCTCGGGCTGGTCGTGCTGCAGCATCAGCCACATGCACTCCACGTAGTCACGAGCGTAGCCCCAGTCTCGTAGGGCGTCGAGGTTGCCCAGATAGAGCTTGTCCTGCATGCCCTGGGCGATGCGTGCTGCCGCCAGGGTGATCTTGCGCGTGACGAAGGTCTCGCCGCGGCGCTCACTCTCGTGGTTGAAGAGGATGCCATTGACGGCGAACATCCCGTAGCTCTCTCTGTAGTTCTTCGTGATCCAGTAGCCGTAGAGCTTGGCCACGCCGTAGGGTGAGCGGGGATAGAAGGGCGTCGTCTCGCGCTGAGGAATCTCCTGGACGAGGCCGTAGAGCTCCGAGGTCGAGGCCTGATAGATGCGTGTGCGCTGCTCGAGGCCGAGGATACGCACGGCCTCCAGTAGGCGCAGCGTGCCCGTAGCATCCACCTCGGCGGTGTACTCAGGGACGTCGAAGGAGACCTTGACGTGGCTCTGCGCGGCAAGGTTGTAGATCTCGTCGGGCTGGATCTGCTGGATGATGCGGATGAGCGAACTGGAGTCGGTCAAGTCCCCGTAATGGAGGTTGAGCGCGCGCCGCTGCTTCATGTCGCGCACCCACTGGTCGAAGTAGAGATGCTCGATGCGCTCGGTGTTGAAGGAGGACGAGCGGCGGATGATGCCGTGTACCTCGTAGCCCTTCTCGATGAGTAGCTCGGCGAGGTAGGACCCGTCCTGCCCCGTCACGCCCGTGATCAGTGCGACCTTAGCCATATATAATGTATCGTGTTGCTTGTGTTGGTTTGCCTGCAAAGATACGCTATTTCGCAGAGCTCCTCGGGCCTAAGCGCGGCGCGGATGCTCCCCTCTAGGGGCAGCGGCTAGCAAGGCTGCGCCTCTCGACCCTTGCCTTGGGTGAGAGCGGTCTACTAAGGGCTGCCCCTCGAGGGGCTGTGAGGCGCTCTATAAGTCCGCCCTAGGGGCGTCGCAGCCTTGAGCGGCTAGAGGCGGAGGAAATACGCTTTAGGCAGAAAGCCCCCCCTTTCCCTAGGGGTGTAAGAAGGCTCTCTCCGCAGGGGGCAAAATTTCTGTCCGCAAGGCGCCGAATTTTTGTGCGGAAGAAAATAAATTTCTGTGCGCACGAAAATTTATTTTCTTCCGCACAAAAATTTCCCGCCCTGCGCACCCCGTCCCGCTTCGGGGCTGTGCGGGATGCGCTGTGCTCTAGGCTGGGGCTGGGGCACGAGGAGGTTGCGGACTTCACCCTCGTCTTGGGTACAGCGCAGGGCGGGATGAGCCTCGTCGGGATGCGGGCGGTGGGGGAGAGGCGTGAGGGATATCAGTGAGACGGCTGAGGGACGTCAGTCAGGCCGCTCATGGATATCTGTCGGGAGGCCGAGGGCTATCCCTCACGGAGCTGAGGCTAGGCTCGCAGCTCGCTGTGTCCTCGCCGAGCCCTTGCTGCGTAGGGTATTTGGGGGGCTCCTCGCCAAAAGCTGTACCTTTGTGGACGATTGCTTCGAGGAGGTGCGTGCTTGAGTCCGCACTCGCTCCGTAGCTCTATTAGCTTAGTCTTCCCCTTCGTCCAAGGCCTATGTCGCATCACCCCAATACTTCGCCCCGATCGCTGGGTTGGCTCGGTCTGAGTCCGCTCTTTGTCTTCCTCGCCGTGTATCTCCTGAGCTCGCTGCTCTCGGTGGACTTCTACCGCGCCGTGTATCTCCTGAGGCCGCTGCTCTCGGGGGACTTCGACCCCGTGTATTTCCTGAGGTCGCTGCTCTCGGTGGACTTCTACCGCATGCCCATTGCGGTGGCCTTCCTCGTGGCCTCGGGCTACGCACTGCTGATTACCCGCGGGGTGCGTCTGGAGGAGCGTATCCGCCAGTTCTCCCACGGGGCGGCCGACAGCAATATCCTCCTGATGATATGGATCTTCGTACTGGCGGGGGCCTTCGCCCAAGGGGCTAAGAGCATGGGCGCGATCGACGCGACGGTCAATACCATCCTGAGCTTCCTGCCCTCCTCCTTCCTGCTGCCGGGGCTCTTCATCGCCTCCTGCTTCATCTCCCTCTCCATCGGGACGAGCGTCGGCACGGTGGTGGCGCTGGTGCCCATCGCGCTCGGGGTGGCGGATAGCCTCGGCCTCTCGGACGCCTACGTCGCAGCCATCGTGACGGGCGGAGCCTTCTTCGGGGACAACCTCTCCTTCATCTCGGACACGACGATCGCCGCGACGCGGACGCAGGGCTGCAGCATGCGGGATAAGTTCCGCGTCAACCTCGGGATCGTCCTGCCCGCAGCCCTCATCGCCCTCGTGGTCTACCTACTGCGCGGCATAGACTTGCCCGAACCGAAGTTCGTCGAGCCGGGCTCCTTCTGGCTCATGCTACCCTACCTGCTGGTGCTCATCTCGGCGCTGGCTGGAGTGAACGTGCTCGTGGTACTCGGCATCGGCATCCTCTCCAGCGGGCTCATCGGCGTGCTGACAGGGGCCATCGCTCCCTGGGGCTGGGTCGCCGCGCTAGGTGAAGGGATAAGCGGCATGGGCGAGCTCATCATCGTCACCCTGCTGGCGGGGGGCATGCTGGAGCTGATCCGCTACAACGGCGGTATCGACTACCTGCTCTCCAAGCTCACACACCGCATCAATGGCAAGCGTGGGGCAGAGCTCACCATCGCCGCCCTCGTCTCCGTGGCCAACCTCTGTACGGCCAATAACACCATAGCTATCCTCACCACGGGCGAGGTCTCCCGAGAGATCACTGAGCGCTACCAGCTCGACCCGCGCAAGACGGCCAGCATCCTCGATACCTTCTCCTGCTTCGTCCAGGGGCTCATCCCCTACGGTGCACAGCTGCTCCTGGCCTCCAAGCTCACGGGCGTCTCGCCCATCGCCATCATCCCGCACCTCTACTACCCCTTCATCATGGGCGGCATGGCGCTGCTCTCCATCCTGCTGCGCTACCCCCGTCGCTACTCTTAGCCCCCTAGCCCCATGTCTACCATCCAGCTACAGCTCCTCGGCCTCGACGATAGGACGCCCGAGCATCTGCGTGCCGCCTACGAGGCCGCCTTCCCGCCTGAGGAGCGCCGTCCCTGGGAGGAGCTCTTCGCCCTCGAGGGCTCGCGGCACCACGTCTGCCTCGTGCAGCAGGCAGGGCAGACGATAGGACTGGCCGTCGGCTGGGATCTCCCGAGCGCCTGCTACTACGAGTATCTGCTCATCGACCCCACCTATCGTGGGCAGGGGCTAGGAGCTGAGGTGGTACGCCTCCTGCAAGGGCGCAATCGTGCCGCTCGCCCCTTCGTCCTGGAGTGCGAGCCTAGGGGCTACAGTCCTGAGGCCGAGCGGCGCCTAGCCTTCTACGCCCGTTTGGGGCTCGACCCACAGCCCTACGACTACGTGCAGCCCCCCTACGGCGAGGGCCTGCCCTGGGTGCCTCTGCACCTGCTCTCTGACCGTAGGCTTGAGCTCGAGACCTACGAGCAAATACGCCGTGATATCCATCAGTATGTCTATAAGGTGATGCCCTAGCAGCGTCGCACGACCCATATTAACTACAGGAACTCTAATGACAAACCTTGCTATCCTCGCTGTCTCGCCTCAGGGCATACAGACGGCACAGCCTATCCTCGCTGCCTACCCCCAGGCGCGCCTCTTCTCCACACATCAGGGAGCAGGGGTGACGCAGATCGATCATATACAGAGCTTCGTCTCCGAGCACTTCGCTGAGTACGAGGGCTGGATCTTCATCGGAGCTATGGGCATCTGCGTCCGTAGCATCGCTCCCCTCATCGGGCATAAGTACAGCGACCCCGCCGTCATCAGCATCGACAGCACGGGGCGCTTCGTCGTCTCCGTCCTCTCGGGGCACGTCGGTGGGGCGAACGAGCTGACGCACGAGCTGGCGGGACTGCTGGGCGGCGAGGCTGTCGTCAGTACCCAGACCGACAATACGGGCCTCTGGGCCCTAGACCTGCTGGCGAAGAAATACGGCTGGCAGCAGTTCACACACGAGGGCGGACTCAATCGTCCCATAGCCCACTACACCAACGGCGAGCGTACGGCGCTGCTGCTGGAGGTCAAGGATAAGGGCACCTTCTACCTCGAGCGTACCAAGGCCCCCCACGTCGATGTCTACTACGACCGTACGGAGCTACGCGAGGAGGACTATGCCCTCATCATCGTCGTCTCTCCACGCCACTACGAGACCTCGCGTCCCTGGATCCAGTACGTGCCGCGTGTGCTCTCCCTCGGGATGGGCTGCCGCTATCAGTGCGAGCCTACAGACATCGTCGCCTACATCCTCAGTGAGGTGCGCCGACTGGGCTATTACCCCGAGGCTATCGGCCAGCTCTCGACGATCGACCTGAAGAAGGATGAGCCGCTGCTGAAGGAGCTGGAGGCGACCCTGGGGCTCACGGCACAGATCTATACGTCCAAGGAACTGGCGCCCGTCGAGGTGGCCAATCCCTCGGAGTACGTACGCAAGGTGACGGGCGTCTGGGGCGTCTCGGAGAGCTGTGCTCGCTACGCTGCCGACCTCGGCCCGCTGGTCATCGAGAAGCAGAAGGGCATGCTCCATAATGGTAATGACTTCACCTTCGCCCTAGCGCTCGACCGTGCTGCCGAGCGCCGTGGGCACATCGAGATCGTCGGTGCAGGGCCTGGCGACCCCGACCTCATCTCCATCCGCGGACGTCAGTGGCTGGAGCATGCCGACCTCATCCTCTACGCGGGGAGCCTCGTGCCGAAGGCGCTGACGCTCTGTGCCAAGGCAGGCGCCGTCGTACGCAGCTCGGCGGACATGAACCTCGAGGAGCAGTTCGCCCTGATGAAGGAGTTCTATGATAAGGGGCTCTTGGTCGCGCGTCTGCATACGGGCGACCCTTGTATCTACGGGGCGATCCAGGAGCAGATGGCCTTCTTCGACGAGTATGGGATGAGCTACCACATCACTCCAGGGATCTCCTCCTTCCAGGCGGCAGCGGCAGAGCTCCGCTCACAGTTCACCATCCCCGAGAAGACGCAGACCATCATCCTCACACGCGGTGAGGGGCGTACGGTGATGCCCGAGAAGGAGAAGCTGCACCTACTGGCGCGTAGCCAGAGCACGATGTGCATCTTCCTCAGCGCGGGGATCGTCGATGACGTGCAGGCGCAGCTGCTGGAGCACTACCCCGAGGATACGCCCGTGGCAGCCTGCTATCACCTCACTTGGCCCGACCAAGCGATCTACCGCGGCGTGCTCAAGGATCTGGCGAAGATCGTGCATGAGCACAAGCTGACGCTCACGACGATGATCGTCGTCGGTGAAGCCATCGACAACCGCAAGGGACTCTCGCGCCTCTACGCCGATGAGTTCAAGCACCTCTTCCGCCGCTAAGCCCTCCGCTCCCGCAGTCGCAGCACGAGCCTTAGGACAGAGATGTCCACGAGACTAAGTGCGGGGAGCCTTGCCCTAGCTCAAGCCCCTCTAGATACGCCCTAAGGGCGCAGCGCAAGGTGGCCGCCTCTTCTCAGCTCTGCGAGGGATATCCCTCAGCTCGCTGACTGCTATCCCTCACGCTCATGATGGGCGCCCCTCAGTCGCCTGACTGGTATCCCTCAGAGCCCCGCCCCCTAGGCTTGCACCTCACTAAGCGCAAGCTCGGAGCTGCGGCCTCTCAGCCTCTCACCGCTCTCGTCGAAAGTACAGCGCCCCGTGTGATCTCGTCACACGGGGCGCTGCCTTTGTATCCTGGTGCGCTTACTGCGCTGTCGTGAGGGCGGATGCACTGCCCCCTCGGCTGCTCGTTCTAGGACTAGGCAAGGCGGTAGCTATCTCCAGGAAGCGCGACGATATGCCCCTCGAGTTCGAAGTCAAGCAGCTCCTCGCTCAGCTGTGACATCGGGCGGCCAAGCGTACGGGCTAAGTCGTCGAGGCTAAGTGATCCTTGCTCGGCGAGCAGCTGCAGGAGCGGATCGTCATAGCTCGGGCGAGGGGCTGGCGCTGTAGCCTTTGCTTGCTCGGGTTGCGTCCTCGTGCTGGGAGTGCTTGTCCCCAGCCAACTGAGGGCGTTGAGGAGGTCGCTCGCCGTGCTCAGGAGTTGGGCCTCGCCGCGCTTCAGCAGCTCGAGGCAGCCTGCGCTCTGCTCATCCGTGATGCGCCCTGGGAGGGCAAAGACTTCGCGCCCATAGTTGAGGGCAAGCCGTGCTGTGGAGAGCGAACCGCTGCTGAGTCCTGCCTCGGGGAGGATCGTCGCGACACTAAGCCCTGCGATGATCCTATTGCGCGCGACGAACTGCTTGCGCTGCGTCGGCGTGCCCGGCGGATACTCACTGACCAGCACTCCGCCGCTCGAGAGGATGCGCTCGGCCTCGGGGCGGTGCACGCTGGGATAGAGGCGATCCAGCCCGTGGGCGAGGACGGCGACGCAGGGCGTCCCCAGCTGCAGCGCCCTCCGATGCGCCTCGATGTCGATGCCATAGGCTAGGCCGCTGACGATAGGGCTCTCTGGGAGGAGTTTGCTGAGCTCGGTGACGATACGTCCCGTCATCTGCAGGCCGTAGCTACTGGCTTGCCTTGTGCCTACGATGCTGATCAGCGGTGCCTGCTGCAGCACCTCACTCGCCCCACGCGTATAGAGGATGAGGGGGGCGTCAGGGCATTCGGCCAGAGCCTGAGGGTAGTCGGGATCTAGAAGAAAGAGCGGCGTCAGAGCCAGCTGCTGGCAGCGCTCGAGGAGTCTGTCTGCCTCACAGAGGAGCTGGGACGACTCGAAGAGCACACGCACTCTGTGCTGCATGCGCGGGAAGTGCTGGTCTAGGAGCTGCGGCTCGCGGAAGGGCTGGCTGATGTCCTCGAAGGTCGCTCCGAGGGTGCGCACATGCTGCGGCCCCATGCCGGGCATGAGTGCCAGCGCGAGGGCATAGCGTAGCTTAGGGTCAAGGGTGATCATGGTAGGAGGCTAAGTAAAGATGGCGACAGACGCAGCACGCTGGAGTGCAGGTCGGTCGCCACCCTTAGTGTGATCGCACTAGCTCAGCAGTGGGGCTAGAGCTCGGGGAGTGGGGGAGTGCTTAGTAGGCCAGCATCTCAGCGGTGACGGTGCTGAACTTGGCGTCCTCCAGCTTGCGGTACTCGACCTTGGTGTCCTCCCAGTAGGTGGGGAAACCGCCACGTACGGCACCGACGAAGACGAACTTCACGCGGTGCCAGCCTGCCTTGAGGGCGCGGCTTTTGTCATGACGGCTGAACTTGGACGTCTCGCCTGAGTTGTCGATGAAGAGCTCCCCGTCGAGGTACATCTGATCAAGGTTGGTGGAGAAGACATAGCTACCATCTGCGGGGATCTTGATATAGCCCTCGCCGACGACGGCCTTGCGCTTGATCTCGTCCATGTGGTTGTTCAGCCTATCGGGACGCAGCTCCTGCGTGGTCTTGACGACGCCCTCCGTCCAGTTGGTCGCGGAGGCGAAGTCAGCCGCACTGTAGTAGTTGCCCACGGAGGTCTTGGTGCGCAGGCCAGGCGTAGGCGTGGCGAGTTCGACGGCGGGCGAGAGGCTCTGCTTGTCGAAGGTGATGGCGCGTACGCGGCTCAGCTTGCCCGAGGGGAGCACCGAGGCGACCTTCACAACCTGGCTCTTGGAGATGTGCAGGGGCTGGGTGTAGGTCTGGGACTTGGCCGTAGGCTCGCTGCCGTCCGTCGTGTAGACGATGCGGATGGGGCGCGTGGTCTGGAGCGTGAGGCTGGTCGTATCGGTGAAGGCGACGTAGTTCAGCGAGGCGCTCTGGCGGCTACCGGGCAGGGGCTGCTCGGGCAGCGGGATGTGGTAGTTGACCTTATGCTGGTCGAGGCGCACGTAGGCATTGTCCAGGCGACGCTCGAAGTCCTTGTAGTTCTTCTTCTCCAGCGGCGTCCATACGGCTTCCGCCAGGGCAATCTCGCGGGGGAAGGCACGGTACTGCATCAGCGGCGTCGTGTAGAGATACTCCGCCCAGAGGTTGGCCTGAGCGCCCTTGATGTGGTGGCGCTTGTCTGGGGCTATGGCCTCGGGGATGGGATTGTAGGAGTAGACCTTCTCGAGGGTAGAGTAGCAGCAGATGGCTACGGGCTCGATCTTGGAGTCGCCCTGGTAGTGGTCGATGTAGAGACCGCCGCTACCGGGAGTCATGATGACGTCGTGTCCCATGTTGGCCGCCTGGATGCCGCCCTTCTCTCCCTGCCAGCTCATGACAGTAGCCGTGGGGGCTAGGCCGCCCTCGAGGATCTCATCCCAGCCGATCAGCTTCTTGCCGTACTTGGCCAGCATCTTCTCGGCACGACGGATGACATAGCTCTGGAGCTCGTGCTCATCCTTGAGCCCTTCGTCCTTGATGCGCTTCTGGCAGTTGGGGCACTCCTTCCAGCGGATCTTGGGGCATTCGTCCCCGCCGATGTGGAAGTACTGGCCAGGGAAGAGGGGGACTACCTCGTCGAGGACGTCCTGGATGAACTGGAAGGTCGATTCCTTACCCGCGCAGAAGACGTCCTGCTCTACACCCCAGATGTTGCGCACCTGGTAGACACGGCGGTAGGGGAAGCAGGTCAGCTCGGGGTACGAGGCGATGGCACCCATCGCATGGCCTGGGAGCTCGACCTCGGGAACGATGGTGACGAAGCGGTCGGAGGCGTACTTGACGATCTCCTTGATCTGCTCCTGAGTATAGTAGCCACCATACTCCTTACCGTCGCCCTCGATACGCTTGGAGCCGACACTCGTCAGGCGAGGGTACTTCTTGATCTCGATGCGCCAGCCCTGATCCTCCGTGAGGTGCCAGTGCAGACGGTTGATCTTGAACATGCTCAAGAGGTCGATGTGCTGCTTCATATCCTCGACGGTGAGGAAGTGACGGCAGACGTCGACCAGTGCACCGCGGTACTCGAAGCGGGGCTCGTCCTCGATCGTGACGGCAGGGATGTTCCAGCGTGCCATCTTCACGAGGCTAGGGGACTCGACCTCGGCAGGCAGGAGCTGCAGTAGGGTCTGCATCCCATAGTAAAGGCCTGCGCCCGTGCGGCCTACGACCTCGACCCCGCGGGGGCTGCTCTTGAGCTGGTAGCCCTCGTGCCCGAGCTGTAGGCTGGGATCGATGCGAAGGTAGATCGCGCCAGGCTGAGCGCTAGAGGAGGAACGGACTGGGAGCTGGTAGCCCGTGGAGCGCTGGAGCTTCTCGGCGAAGAAGCGCGCGATGATGTAGGCGGAGTCCCCCTGGGCCAGCAGCGGAGTCTTGGCCGTGAGGGCGAAGCTCCCCTTGCCCTGGACGAGTTCCTTGGGCTGTGGGATGATGTTGATCCCTTGGTTGTAGGAGGCAAGGGTGGTCTTCATGGGTGCAGCCGTAGCGAGGTAGCCCAGGCTAAGGGCGCAGGCTAGGCTGACGAAGAGCTTGTTCATTGATCGTGGTCTTGAGTGTCTATAATGGGGAAGGCTCAGAGAGCCCAGCCTAAGTGTGGCTGGAGCTCTCTGAGTCCTCGACGAATCAGCAGTACTGCTAGTAGGCGAACATGGGGTAGGTGACCATCAGCTCGTTGACCTCGCGGCGTACGGCAGCGATGACGGCCTCATCCTCAGGTGCGGAGAGCACACGGTCGATGAGCGATACGATGTAGTCCATCTTGTCCTCCTTGACGCCGCGCGTGGTGATAGCAGGCGTGCCGACACGGATGCCCGAGGTCTGGAAGGCCGAGCGGGAGTCGTAGGGGACCATATTCTTGTTCACCGTGATGTCGGCAGCTACCAGTGCCTTCTCAGCGACCTTACCGGTAAGCTCAGGGAACTTGCTGCGCAGGTCGATCAGCAGGCAGTGGTTGTCCGTGCCGCCCGAGACGACGCCATAGCCACGACGTACGAAGGCCTCACCCATGACCTGGGCATTGAGCTTGACCTGACGGCCGTATTCCTTGAAGGAGGGCTGGAGGGCTTCGTAGAAGGCTACGGCTTTAGCTGCGATGACGTGCTCCAGCGGGCCACCCTGTACGCCTGGGAAGACGGCAGAGTCGAGTAGGGCAGACATCTTCTTGATCTCGCCCTTGGGCGTGGTCTTGCCCCAGGGGTTGTCGAAGTCCTTACCCATGAGGATGATGCCCCCACGAGGACCGCGCAGCGTCTTGTGGGTCGTGGAGGTCACGATGTGGGCATACTTCACGGGATTCTCCAGCAGGCCTGCTGCGATGAGCCCTGCGGGGTGCGCCATATCGACGAGGAAGATCGCCCCGATCTTATCCGCCAGAGCACGGATGCGGGCGTAGTCCCATTCGCGTGAATAGGCCGAGCCCCCAGCGATGATCAGCTTGGGCTTGTGCTCCAGGGCGCGCTGCTCCATCTGCTCGTAGTCTACGTAGCCCGTATCCTCGCGGACGTTGTAGTCTATAGCCTTGTAGAGGAGCCCCGAGCTATTGACGGGCGAGCCGTGAGAGAGGTGCCCGCCGTGAGCGAGGTTGAGCCCCATGAAGGTGTCCCCGGGGTTGAGGCATGCCAGGAGCACAGCCATATTGGCCTGAGCCCCCGAGTGCGGCTGCACGTTGGCCCACTCGGCGCCGAAGAGCTCCTTGATGCGGTCGATGGCGAGCTGCTCGGACTGGTCGACCACCTCGCAGCCACCGTAGTAGCGCTTGCCGGGGTAGCCTTCGGCGTACTTGTTCGTCATGCAGCTACCCATGGCCTGCATGACCTCATCGCTGACGAAGTTCTCCGAGGCGATGAGCTCAATGCCCTTGAGCTGGCGTTGGTGCTCCTCTTCGATGAGCTTGAAGATTGCTGAGTCGTTCATAGTTCCCTTAGTTGTTGATGATGTATAGAGGTGGGGGTAATGTCCTCACCTAGCCCCTCGGGAGAGGCTAGGACAAAGATAAGGATACCTCCTTAATTATCCTAGCCCCTCGGAGACTTAGTCGAGGGCTCGAGCTCAAAGTGCAGAAAGTGCTCCTTGACCAAGTTCCAGTCCGCCCACCCCTCCTCGGGGTGATAGCGTGCTCAGCTCCGCTGTAGACTTCGTACCAAGGACTAAGAGCAAGCCGAAAGACAAACTAAGCGAGCAGCCCTAAGCCTTCTCAGCAAAGGGGGTGTGACGCGGGAGCGAAGCGACTGCCGCGCCTCAGCCTTGTGAGGGCTATCCCTCAGTGCTCTGACTGCTATCCCTCACGCCCGTGATGGGCGTCCCTCAGCTGCCTCACTGATATCCCTCAGCAGCCCTCCTCCTTTATCGCACCGCGCCTGAGCATAAGGTGCTGCTTTAGAACGAGCAAGCCTGGAGGCGTCTTAGAGCAGCTGCCTGGATAGCTGGCTTGTAGCCGAAGGAGGGACACGGCTTAGGAGCTGCCGCTTCGCCTTGACTAGACTGATAGACTTAGACTTTAGCCTCTTGTCCGCTCACCCCTAAGTACGGCCGAAGCCCCGAGTAGCGTACTGTACTCGGGGCTTCGTAGTGGAGCTAAGGGCGGAGGAGGCAAGGCGTAGCCTTGGCCGCTTAGGGGGGGGCTAGTGGTAGCGGAGCCAGTGCCAGAGCTCCTTGAGGTTGGGGCGCTTGCCGTAGAGGAGGATGCCCGTGCGGTAGATCCGCCCTCCGAGGTAGCTCGTGCCGACGAAGGAGGCGAAGAGCAGCGAGAGGCTCAGGGCCAGCTGCCAGAGGGGTACCCCGAAGGGGAGGCGTACCATCATCACGACGGGAGAGGTAAGTGGGCACATCGAGGTCCAGAAGGCCAGCGACCCGTTGGGGTTCTCTGCCCCAGCCATCCCCGCATACATGGAGAAGACCAGCAGTAGTACCAGAGGCATCATCAGCTGGCCTGCCTCTTCGTCTGAGGAGACCGTCGCGCTCATCGCCGCCAGGATAGAGGCAAAGAAGAGATAGCCCCCGACGAAGTAGAGGAGGAAGGAGACGAGGATGCCGACATAGTTCAGACGGGCCAGTTGGCTAAGGGCAGCGCTCCAGCCCTCGGTAGAGGCCGCCGCAGCCAGCTTGGGGTCGAGCGATATCCCTAGAGCGTGTGTCGCTACTCCCGCACCTACGAGGATGAGCAGCGCCCAGATGAGGAGCTGGAGGATGCCGACGAGTCCGATCCCGATGATCTTGCCCATCATGAGCTGCTGCGGACTCACGGAGGAGACCATGATCTCGACGATACGGCTTTTCTTCTCCTCTTGCACGCCCTGCAGCACCATACCGCCGTAGGTCATGATGAAGAGGTAGCTGAGGAAGGTCAAGACGATGCCCACGATGCTGATGACATCACTCTTGGTCTCCTGGCTTCCTCGGGGAAGCTGCTTCCCAGCTGCGGAGAGCTCCTCTCCACCTTCGTCCCCGCCGCCATCAGCGGGCTCAATCTCATCCCAGCGATAGGTGCGTACCTGGATGTGCGCCTGCGTCTTGGCAATAGCCTCACTGAGCTCGGGGATGTGATAGGAGGCGATGCGCTGCTGCGTCACATACTCCGAGAGTCGGGCACTCAGCATGCGCTCCAGTCCGAGCGGCAGCTGCTGGTGCGAGAAGAGCTGTACCGCCTCGGGGTGTACACTGAGGTCATCTGTGATGGCAAGGATGGCTGGAGCAGAACTCCCTCCCTCGGTCTTGTAGCTGTCGAGCGGCTTGTCCCCAGGGATGAACTGGTAGGTCTCGTCGCTCTGGAAGAGGGGGGCGTACTGCCCCGTAGCATCGAGGATGATGATCTCCTGCCGCTCCTTGTTCGCCTTGCTGAGCCAGATAGGAGTAGCCCCGATCCCCAGCATGAGGATGGGGAAAAGTAGGCTCATGACCCAGAAGGATCTCATGCGGATGCGCGAGCGAAACTCCCGCTCGATGATGAGGTATAGCTTATTCATGAGCGTGAGTACTGCTGAGGGACTGACTGACGGCACTGAGGAAGATCTCGTGCATGGAGGGGAGCTCGCGCTCGAGGCTGCGCAGATCGAGCTCTGCAGGGAGGCTCGCCACGAGCTCACGCAGGGAGAGGCCCTCGGCATCTAGCCATAGGAGGCCGCCCATGCTGGTGGCTTGGCGCTCTACGATACGCAGGTCGGAGGCCAGCGAAGGGGGGAGCTCGCCGTCGTAGGCGAGGCGTACGCGTCCTGTGCTGTAGCTGCGACGCACCTCCTCGGTCTGCCCTCTGAGGATGATATGCCCCTGATTGATGAGGACGATGTCGTCACAGAGCTCCTCGACACTCTGCATATTGTGCGTCGAGAGGATGATGGTCTTGCCCTCAGCCTTGAGGCGGAGGAGCTCCTGCTTGAGGAGCTCGGCGTTGATGGGGTCGAATCCGCTGAAGGGCTCGTCCATGATGAGGAGCTCGGGGTCGTGGAGCAGCGTGCAGACGACCTGCACCTTCTGCTGCATCCCCTTGGAGAGCTCATTGACGCGCTTGCCCCACCAGTCGGCCCCCTCGAGCCGAGCGAGGAGCTCGCGGGCTCCTCGCTCGGCTTGGCTACGACTCATCCCCTTGAGCCTAGCCAGGTAGACGATCTGCTCCCCGACCTTCATCTTGGGGTAGAGTCCGCGTTCCTCGGGGAGGTAGCCGATGCGGCTGAGATCCTGCTGCTGCAGGAGGTGGCCGTCGAAGAAGACCTCGCCGCGGTCGGGCGCGGTGATCCGGTTGATGATGCGTATCAGACTGCTCTTGCCCGCGCCATTGGGCCCTAGAAGGCCTAGGATACGCCCTTGGCGCGCGCTGAGCGATACCTGATCGAGGGCGACCTTGGTATCGTAGTGCTTCGATACCATGTCGATCTCTAGGAGGCTGGGAGCTGTCATAGAAGGGTGCCGATAATAATAAGAAGGGGTGCGCTAGAGTGCGTCAAGAATGGTGTCTACAAAGAACTGGAGCAGGTTGTCCTTAGTCGAGAGCTGTAGGGTGAGCTCGCCCTGCGTCCTATCCGACACCATGAGGACGTACTGTAGCTGCTGTAGGCGCTGGTAGACTGCAGGCTTGGTCATAGCCTGGATCAGTGGGGTGAGGAAGGAGCGCTGTATAAACTGCTCGAGGTCGAAGAAGAGGTAGACATACTTGCCCTTGATCTGCTCGGCGTAGACAGGGGTAGGGCGGCCAGCCTGCGGCTGCAGGAGCTCGCCGACGCGTGCACTGCTGATCAGGTAATTGATCCCATTGCGATGCCCTATGTCGAAGGTCATCCCATCATGCTGTATACGGTACTGATGTGCTCCCGTAGAGTCTACTGCAGCGAATCCTTCCGACCCGATCCACTTGGCTACGCTATCTATGGCGTCGGGCTGTGTACTCTCTGCATAGGCATAGGCATTATTGCTAGACCCAAGCTCGGAGATGGCTAAGACACCCTCTCCACTGATGAGGGAGTTGAGGAGCATCGTCATGCGGGCCTCTTCTGCATTAGATGTCGCGGCTAGGCCTAGCTTCTTCATAGCTGCTGCCATGTTACTATTGATGCCGATTACTAGGTCGGGGGACTTGGGGAGATACTTGTCGAGGGTGCCCGTGATGCTTTGGGCGTAGATGAGCTTCATCCTATTCTCGACCTTTTGCTGCTCTACCTTGTCTTTGTAGACGGGCTGTACTGTGATACGCAGTCGTCCCGATTCAAAGTTCGCTCCGAAGACGATCTTGCTCACCTCTGTGGTGGCGTAGGCTGGCAGCGTCGAGCTCTTGTCGAGGCTCTTTAAGTCTAGGTAGGCACGGATATCGCCCTTGGCCTGCTGGAACTGCTCGAAGTACTTCGTCTCGGCGAAGGACTGCCCTTTCTTCGGCTGCATTGTCTCCTGGAGGAGTTGCTTGATCTGCGTGCCGACCTCAGGGACGGCGATGAGGAGTGTCTTCTTGTCGTAGGCTACGATCTCTTGCCCCTCAGGACCCGATTTGGGGCTAAGTAGGGTGTAGCCCTGCTCCTCTGTCTGCTTGAACTCTGTGCTGCTGAAGAGCTTCTTGAGCTGCTTCTCGAGATCGCCACGGTCGCTCACGCGCATTAGGAGTGCTGCCTTGGCGCGAGGGCTATGATAGAAGTAGATGGGGGAGCGGAGGTCGATCCCTAGCTTCTGAGGCTCAGAGAGGAGGCTCTGTAGGAAGGGCTTGGTATCGGGCGATACGAGGCCTTTCTCCAGTGCTTGCTGGATCTTGGCCTTGCGTGCCTTGTCCTCTAGGCCTGCCTTCTGCGCTAGCTGGTCGAGGTGGATGGCGGTGACGAGCTCAGCATCTCGAGGGATGGCCTGCTCGTAGGAATTGGACTTGCTGCAACTCGCTAGGAGGAGGATACCTAGGCCTAGGGTGCATGCCGTGCGGCGTAGACGTGTGATGTACATAGTGTTTCCTTTTAGAATGAGTGTATTCCGTGCTGTAAATGTAGTAATTCTACAGCAATCTAAACCGCAGCTTTTCTTCCTTGCTTAGTGTGCTGCCGCATGAGGGCAAAGGTGACCTAGCCCAAGTATAGAGGAGGAGCAAGCAGTCAGGGGGCAGAGATCTGCTGGGGAC
This sequence comes from uncultured Porphyromonas sp., assembly GCF_938046015.1. Taxonomy (GTDB): domain Bacteria; phylum Bacteroidota; class Bacteroidia; order Bacteroidales; family Porphyromonadaceae; genus Porphyromonas. The sequence goes on from NZ_CALIXW010000036.1 coordinate 193,645, forward strand.
TCGAGCAAAGGGAGCTAGAAGCCTCAGCAAGATGACAGCTTAGTCTCAGCTTCGCGAGGGATATCAGTCAGG
>NZ_CALIXW010000037.1 GCF_938046015.1 uncultured Porphyromonas sp.
GGCGGACTGGGCTCCACCCTCCTGCCGCTGCTGGTGGGGGCAGGCGTCGGGCAGCTGCGCCTCTGCGATGGGGATATCGTCACCCGCAGCAACCTCCCCCGCCAGACGCTCTACCGCACGGACGAGCTCGGCGGCAGCAAGGCGCAGCTGGCTGCCGAGCGGCTCCGCGCCCTCAACCCCCACTGCCAGCTCATCGCCTCGGCCGAATACCTCAGCCCCGAGAATGCCCCGCGCCTCCTCGGCGGGGTCGATCTCATCCTCGACGCCACGGACAATGAGCCCGCCCGCCGCTGCCTCGACGCCTACAGCCGCGCCGCTGCGATCCCTTGGCTCTATGCCTCGGCCGAGGGCTGGGGCGGGCAGCTGGCGCTCTTCCTCCCTGGTCGTCCAGGCTACGCCGAGCTCTTCCCCGAGGCGCCAGCACCCGCCCCGAGCGAGGTGCCCCAGGGCTCTACCGCACCCGCCACAGCCGAGGGCGGCCACCCCATCCCTGTGCTGGCGACGACGCCCGCCCTCATCGCTTCGCTGGCCGCCACCGAGGCGCTCAAGTACCTCCTCGGGCTCCCAACGACGCTCGCCGACAGCCTGCTCCTCGTCGACAGCCTCGGCATGCGCCTGCAGCGTATCCAACGCTGAGCCCCTGCCCCCAGGGCTAGATCATCCTCCAGCCCCTGCCGCCTCGCACAACGTCGAGCGCGGCAGGGGCTTTCTCTTATTCCTTGCGCCCTGCCTCAGCTGGGGGCTAAGGCAGGGCGGGGCGCGCTCCGACGAAGAGCCAGCTAAGGGGGAGGCCTCACGAGGGATATCAGTGAGACGGCTGAGGGACGTCCATCAGCCTGCTGAGGGGTATCCATGGGAGCACTGAGGGATACCCCTCACGGAGGCGAGACAAGGTCATCGCTACGCTCCGCCGCCCTGCGTGCAGCCCTAGGAGAAGCGAGGCAAGGCAGGGCGAGGTAGGTAGCGAGATATTTCGTACCTTTATTTAAGCAAACCAATAGCCCTGCAGCCCATGCTCTACCTATCCATCCTCCTCGTCTGTCTCAGCCTCATCATCTTCGTCCTCCTCTACCAGCGTCAGGCGGCCATCCGTCAGGCGCTCGAGCCCAAGGACGAGCAGCTCCAGCGCCTTGACCTCGAGTGCCAGCGCCTGAGAGGCGAACTCGCCGAGCGCGCGACCCAGCTCGAGCAGCTGCGGCAGGAGCATAGCCAGCGCCTGCAGCAGCTGGCGCGCCTCGAGGAGCAGACCCAGCAGCAGGAGGCCCTCAAGGCTGAGTTCGCGAGCCTCCAGCAGGACTACCTCCAGAGTCAGACCAGCCTCAGCGCGCAGAGCCAGGAGCTGCGACAGCTACGCGAGCAGCTCGCCGCCTCCCGTGCCGAGCAGGGCGAGATCAGCCAGACGCTACGCGAGAGCTTCCGCAACCTCGCCACCGAAGTACTGCAGGGTCAGCGCGCCGAGCTCAGCACGCGCAATCTCGAGCAGCTCGCCCCGCTCAAGGAGGAGCTCCAGCGCTTCAGCGAGCAGGTCGGCAAGGTCTATAATGAGGAGGCCCGCGAGCGCTTCTCCCTGCAGCGAGAGATCATGAAGCTCGTCGAGCGCAGCCAGGAGCTGAGCCAGGAGACCACGCAGCTAACGCAGGCACTCAAGGGCGACAGCAAGGTACAGGGCGACTGGGGCGAGATGATCCTGGAGCGTATCCTCGAGCAGAGTGGCCTACGGCGCGACGAGGAGTACTTCGTCCAGCAGACCCTGCGCGATGCCGAAGGGCGCCTCATCACCACAGAGGACAACAAGGGCGGCCTGCGCCCCGACGTGCTGGTGAAGTACCCCAACGGCGGGACGCTGGTCATCGACAGCAAGGTCAGCCTCACGGCCTACCTCAGCTACCTATCGGCCGAGACCGAGGAGCAGCGCGAGCAGGCCGCCGCCGCGCATCTGCTGAGCGTACGCCACCACATCGACGAGCTCGCTGCCAAGCGCTACGAGACGCATACGGCAGGCTCACCGAACTTCGTCATGCTCTTCGTCCCCAACGAGCCCGCCTACATGCTCGCCCTCAGCCGCGACAAGCAGCTCTGGGAGTACGCCTACCGCAAGAACGTCATCCTCATCAACGGCACCAACCTCATCGCTAGCCTCCGCCTGGCGCAGGACATGTGGCAGCGCGAGCGTCAGGACCGCAACGTGGAGCAGATCCTCGAGCGGGCGAATAAGCTCTACGACAAGGTCGTGGCCTTCGGCGACCAGTTCGTCACCCTCGGTGACCGCCTCCAGAAGGCCCTCGAGAGCTACGAGGGGGCGAAGAAGTCCCTTGACTCGGGCCGTGGCAACCTCGTCTCGCAGTTCGAGAAGCTCCGCAAGCTGGGCCTCAATCCCAAGCGCAAGCTGACGGCTGCCCTACGTAGCTCAGAGGACGAGCACGAGGAGGAGGACGAGGAGCAGCAGGAGGCTTAGCCGACCCGCAGCCCGAGGCTTCAGCGGCCTTGCATGCGCCCTTAATCGTGCTTGCGACTAAGCGACCGAGAGAGCTTCACAGCGCCCGCAGCGGGACGCCCTACAGAGCACCTTAGCCCCGCCCCACCGAGCGCGTCCAGCTGAGGCACAGCCTATTCCCCCCTTAATTGTATATTTGTATAGATTCAATATATTAAGTGCATTATGGCATTCACACTAGGAGACCTAGTCCCCGACCTCCTGGGGACGGACCAAGACGGTCGTGAGGTACGCCGCTCGGACTACCCCGGGCGCAAGATCATCCTCTACTTCTACCCCAAGGACAATACCTCGGGCTGCACCGCTCAGGCCTGCTCGCTACGCGACGGCTACAGCGAGCTGCGCGCCGCAGGCTACGAGATCATCGGCGTCAGCCGTGACTCGGCCAAGAGCCACCAGAAGTTCATCACCCAGCACGAGCTGCCCTTCCGCCTCATCGTCGATAGCGACGTCCAGCTCAACGAGCTCTTCGGCACCTGGATCGAGAAGAGCATGTACGGGCGCAAGTACATGGGTACCGAGCGTACGACCTTCGTCCTCGACGAAGAGGGACGCATCGAGCGCATCCTGCGCGGCAAGGAGATCTCCACCAAGGAGCACGCCCAGCAGCTGCTCCAGCATCAGTAGTCAATCACACACCCCAATAGCATCATGAGCGAAGAAGTAAAAGACATAAAGGTACGCGGGCTCAAGTCTAAGGACAAGGAGCTCAGCCCCGAGGAGCGCCGCCGGCAGGCCCTCGAGACGACCCTCGCAGGCATCGACAAGGCCTACGGCAAGGGCGCCATCATCAACATGGCCGCCCGCCCCACCGAGCAGGTGGACAAGATCCCCACCGGCTCCATCACCCTAGACAATGCCCTCGGCATCGGTGGCTACCCCCGTGGCCGTATCATCGAGATCTTCGGCCCCGAGTCCTCGGGTAAGACGACGCTCGCCATCCACGCCATCGCAGAGGTGCAGAAGGCGGGCGGCATGGCAGCGATCATCGACGCCGAGCACGCCTTCGACCCCACTTATGCCGAGGCCCTCGGCGTGAACATGGAGGACCTCTACATCTCCCAGCCCGACAACGGCGAGCAGGCCCTCGACATCGCCGAGCGCCTCATCCGCTCGGGCACGATGGACCTGGTGATCATCGACTCCGTCGCCGCCCTTGTCCCCAAGAGCGAGATCGAGGGCGATATGGGCGAGGCCAAGGTAGGGCTGCAGGCTCGCCTCATGTCCCAGGCCCTACGCAAGATCACGGGTGCCATCAGCAAGTCGAATACCGCCTGCATCTTCATCAACCAGCTGCGTGAGAAGATCGGGGGCAATATGTACGGCCCGAGCGAGACGACCACGGGGGGGAACGCCCTCAAGTTCTACGCCTCCGTGCGCCTAGACATCCGCCGCCGCTCGCAGATCAAGGACGGCGACGAGGTGCTGGGGAACCAGACCACCGTCAAGGTCGTGAAGAACAAGGTCGCACCGCCCTTCCGCAGCGCTACCTTCGACATCATCTACGGCGAGGGTATCTCCCGCACGGGTGAGATCATCGACCTGGCAGAGAGCGCCGACATCATCAAGAAGAGCGGCGCCTGGTACAGCTACGGCGCTACAAAGCTCGGGCAGGGACGCGAGGCAGCCAAGACGACGCTGCTCGACAACCCCGAGCTGATGGAGGAGCTGACGGCCAAGATCAACGAAGGCCTCAAGGGCAACAGCATCGCCGCGGGCAAGAAGAAAAAGAGAAGCAAGGACGAAGACGAGGACGACGAAGCCTAGCCGCATGGGAAAGCTCATCATCATCTCCGCTCCCTCAGGTACGGGCAAGAGCACACTCATCACTCGCCTGATGAGCGAGCACCCCGAGCTCCAGCTGCGCTTCTCCGTCTCGGCCACCAGCCGAGCGCCTCGCGGCGCCGAGCGCGACGGGGTGGAGTACCACTTCTTCAGCCCAGAGGAATTCGAGCAGCGTATCGCCCGCGGTGAGTTCCTCGAGTACGAGGAGGTCTATAGCGGCCGCTACTACGGCACGCTACGCAGTGAGGTGGATGCACGCCTCTCGGAGGGCGGGCGCGTGATCTTCGACGTGGACTACGTCGGGGGGCTCAACATCAAGCGCACCTACGGCTCCGAGGCCCTCAGCATCTTCATCCTTCCGCCGAGCATCGAGGAGCTCCGCCATCGCCTCGTCGGGCGCTCTACCGACAGCCCCGAGGTCATCGAGGAGCGTATCGCCAAGGCCGAGCTGGAGCTGCAGCACGCGGGGGAGTTCGATCTACAGCTGGTCAACTCTGACCTCGAGGAGTGCTACGAGCGCTTCTACGCAGCCATCAGCCACTTCCTCGACGAGTAGGCGCCGTCCCCTACCTACAATAAAGCCCTCGGGGCACCCCAGTAGCATGCGCTGCTGGGGTGCCCCGAGGGCTTTATTACTTACTTAGGCGTGAGGGAAGGCTCGCGCACCCTGCCCCTTAGAGCTCCAGCGTGCAGATCGCTCCGTAGGGGTCAAGACTGGCGAAGGCCTCCTCCAGCGGGCAGAGGCCGAGGGCGACACGTGCCGCCACCAGCACCCCGCCGTGGGCGAAGGCCAGCACCTCATGCGTCCCCGCACCCAGCGCTTCCTTCCGCGCCGCGAGGCCGCGGACGAAGTCCCCGACACGCTCCACCTGCTCCACGAAGGACTCGCCCCCGGGAGGGGCTACGTGCAGGTAGTCGGCATACCAGCGCTCCAGCTGTGGGTCGCGGATGTCGTCGAAGCGCTGCAGCTCCCAGTCACCGAAATTCAGCTCCAGGAGGCGCTCGTCCAGCTCGGGCTCATAGCCACAGTAGCGCGCCAGCCGACGGCTACGGCTCAGCGGACTGCTGTAGACGGCGTGCGGCGCTTGGCCCTCGAGCAGCAGCCCGAGGCGCTGACGCACGGCATGCGCCTCGTCCATGAAGGTCGGGCGCAGCGGCACGTCCGTACGCCCATAGCAGACGCCCGCGGGGACGTCGACCGAGGTATGGCGGATGAGGTGTAGGCGCAGCGTAGGCGGCCTTTGATCCTTAGAGTGCATAGCGGTTAAGGAGTGCATACATAGCGAGGACGGCGGCGAGGTAGCAGAGCTCAGAGAGGAGGCAGAGCGCCCCGCAGGTATCGCCCGTATAGCCCCCGATGCGGCGGCGCAGATAGGCGATGAGGAGGAGACTTAGCCCAAGGGGAGCCAAGGCTAGGAGGCGCAGCCAGCCGAACTCCTCGGGCAGGCTAAGCAGCACAGCGCCGAGGCTCACAACCAATCCCAGGAGCAGCGGCACCGCGCTCGTCCGTCGGTAGACGACCTGCGTCTTGCTCTGCTCCTCGCGCCGCGCATAGGGCAGCAGCTGCACCTGGAGCTGCGCGGCGAACTTACCCATCAGATCCGCCGCCACCAGCACCCAGGGGAAGGGAACCCCGCCCTCAAGGGCGGTGCTGATCTCATCATAGAGCAGCAGCGTCTGCGCCATACCCACATAGCAGAGGTAGTAGAGGACAAAGCCGAGGACGGCATAGCTGCCCACATGGCTGTCCTTCATGATCGCCAGCACCCGCTCGCGATCGCGCCCCCCGCCAAAGCCGTCGAAGAAGTCCCCCAGCCCGTCCTCATGGAAGGCGCCCGTCAGGATCATCCTGCAGCCGAGGGCCAGCACCAGCGCTACCTGCATGGAGAAGAGCTGCGCCAGGAGCCAGTAGCTCCCCGCCAGCGTCAGCGCCGTGAGGACGCCCACGACGGGCCACCAGCTGAGGGCGTCCTCATAGTCCTCCTTGGTGAGGCTGCGTAGGCGCCAGAAGGGCAGCCGTGTGAAGAGGCTTGCCGCGGCCACGAGGGCGCCGAGATGTGATCGCTTGTTCATCACGTATCGTATATCATTTACTTATCCTATCGGCTTGAGTTATCCAGCGTGCCCGTCCTATGCCGCGGGCTGCGCTGGGGCAGGCCTCCACTGAGCTCAGTGGCTTAGTACCAGATGTGCCCGCGCTCGCTCGTCAGCTCGAAGCTCAGCTCCCCACCACGCTGCAGCTCCTCCCAGCTGATGTAGGAGCGGCGTAGGAGCTGGCCGTTGAGGCGCACAGACTTGATATAGCGCTTGTCCTGCTGACGTCCCTCAGCCTTGATGCGCAGCACTGCCCCCGAGCCTAGGCGCAGGCGCGCCTCCTCGAAGAGCGGCGTCGTCAGCTCATAGCGCCCCGACAGCGGATCGAGGGGGTAGAAGCCGAGGGCCGTCATGACGTACCAGGCCGACATCTGCCCACAGTCCTCATTACCGCAGAGCCCGCTGGGGCGATCGTTATAGAGCTGAGTGAGGATATGGAGGTTGATCTCGGCGGTGCGCCAGGGCTGGCGTGCCGCGTTGTAGAGGAAGCTGTTGTGGTGCCCGGGCTCATTGCCATGGGCGTACTGCCCGATCATCCCCGTGGAGAAGATAGGTAGCTCGATCTCCTGCGGCGTCGGGCTGGTGAAGTACTCATCGAGACGACGCGCCAGGCCCTCGGCACCGCCCATCAGCTGCATCATCCCCTCAACATCGTGCTGCACGCTGAAGAGGTACTGATAGGCATTGCTCTCGGTATAGTCCTTGGTGTAGGCGAAGGGATTGAAGTCCGCACGCCACACGCCCGAGGCACTGCGGGCACGGAAGAAGCCGCGCTCAGCGTCCCAGAGCTTGCGGTAGCTCTGGGCACGTGCCTCGTAGCGCTTCGCCGCAGCCTCATCCCCCATCCAGCGGGCATAGGCGGCGATGGCGGCATCATCGTAGGCATACTCCAGCGTCTTGGATACGCTCTCCTCCTCGGTGTCGTAGGGCACGTAGCCGAGGCGCTGGTATTCGTCCAGCCCGCGGTAGCCACGACGCTCGGCCGTAGAGCGCAGCAGCGCCAGCAGCGCCGCCTTATCACGGGGCTTATAGATGCCCTTCAGCACCGCCTCCACGATGACGGGCACCGAGTGGTAGCCGATCATCATATCCGTCTCGGAGGCGAACATCGACCATACGGGCAGGTGGCCACCGTTTTCACGGCCGAAGTCGACGAGCGAGCGCACGAGGTCGCGGCTTGTCTTCGGGTCAAGGAGGTTGTACAGCGGATGCGCGGTGCGGTAGGTGTCCCAGAGGGAGAAGGTCGAGTAGGCGGCCTGTCCCTTCGGCAGGCGATGCACCTTACGATCGGCCCCGAGGTAGGCGCCCGAGACATCCGAGCTCAGCGTGGGGCAGATCTGCGCGCGGTAGAGCGCCGTATAGAAGGTCGTACGGAGGCTGTCAGGCGTAGACGAGGCGATCTCGATCTGCCCGAGGCGCGCCGCCCACGCAGCTTCGCTCTGCCTGCGGTAGCCGTCGAAGTTATCCCGCGGTGCTTCGGCCGCGAGGTTGGCACGGGCTCCCGCCTCGCTCACCCCAGAAAGGGCGGTCGTCACCGTGATCTGCTCGCCCGCCTTAACCTTATAATAGAGATAGGCGCGGTGGCTCAGCCCGACGACCTTGCCCTCATGGCGCAGCGTGTCGGTCTTCAGCTCCCAGTGCTGCGGCTGACGCGAGAGACGCGAGGCGAAGAAGACGCGCTGATCACGTGCCCAGCCGTCGGAGAAGCGATAGCCCGCGAGCCTACGCCCTCCCTCGGTGACGCGGATCTGGCTGGCCGTCGTACGGTCCCAGTTCATCGCCTTGGTGAGGTTGAGGATGATGCAGGCCGAGTCGCTCCCCCGCTCGAAGGTATAGCGCTGCACGCCCACACGGGGCAGTGCCGTCAGCTCGACTCGGATCTGGTAGGGCTGGAGCGTCACGGCGTAGTAACCCGCCCGCGCCTGCTCGCTGCTGTGGCTGAAGCGTGCGTGCACCCCGAGATGCTCTTCCTTCGCCTCCCGACTATCGTCCAGCGCGGGCAGCAGCACGGGTAAGAAGGAGATGTCATAGAGGTCGCCCGCGCCCGTCCCACTCAGGTGCGTATGGCTGAAGCCCGCGATCGTACTGTCTGGGTAGAAGTAACCCGCGATGCGGTCCCAGCCTCCGATACCATTGTCAGGGCTCAGCTGCACCATCCCGAAGGGTGCCGAGGGCCCAGGGTAGACGTTCCCTACCCAGTCGGTCCCGATGAGGGGATTGACTGCGTAGCCCAGCTGACGGGGCTGCAGCAGCTGTGCCGAGAGCGGTAGCGCAAGAAGGGACGAAAGGAGAGCCAGCCGCACGCGACGCCCTAGATAGTTAGTTGTAATGTAGCTCATCATCGTTTGTTTAAGTCCCCGCCAGCGGGCTCCGCTGACGGCAGCACTCCTTCCCGAGTCTAGGATCCACGGGAGGAAAGCACCCTCGTCCACCGCCTCCAGAGGCGGCGCAAGGAAATCCGCGAGTTGCCCCACGCGAGTAGTAAGCAACCCGCAGCGCTGTGGGCACCGCAGGCCAAGGGTAGAGCCCTGCAGCCCAAGAGCCTAGTCCTCAAGCGAAGCCAAGGCTACTCCGCAAGCCTGCCCAAGTACCCAAGACAGCCCCACAAGCTAGCCCAAGAGAGCCAAGCACGCGAGCTAAAGGCAGTCCCGCAAGCGAGCTCAAACCTCGTCGAAGAGCAGGCAGCCGCACGAGCCGCCTAGGCAGCCGGCTTGTCCGCAGCCTTCACTCACTGTCCAGAGAACTAGCTAAGAGCTCCGCTCCACTGCACCGAGGCTCCACTAAAAGCCTTTGCCCAAAAAGCCGAGGCCATACTCAGAGCAGCATCCCGGATCGGAAGCGAGCCTAGTGCAAGGTAGCTCCAGCCCCGAGGCGAGGGGTACAAAAGCAAGAAAGGCGATAACTAGCAGCAGCTAATCATCGCCTCCTCGGATGGGTGAGAACATTGATATGACAGCAGAAGGTAGCACGCGCGCTAAAGGTCCAAAAC